>CAZWGA010000018.1:0-92969 GCA_964633285.1 uncultured Solibacteraceae bacterium
AATCGTTGAAGCTTATGGAGTGTTTCGGTGTTCGGCTTTCATATATGGCCGGCAACGGGCTGAAAGCTTATCTCATCACGCATGACATCCGGCAGATTCTCGATCAATACGGATCGAACGAAAGCTTCGTTTCCAATTGTCACGTCCGCATCGCCTATGCACCGAATCAACTCGACACGGCTGAGGTGCTTTCGAAGATGACCGGTGCCAAGACAGTCCAGAAAGCTTCATTCAACTTTTCCGGTTCTCGGCTCGCGCCCGTGATGGCTCACGTCAACGCAAGCGTTGATCAAATCGAGCGCCCCCTGATGACCCCGGATGAAATCCTCCGACTAACGCCCGCCACGAAGGCAGGACACGGCGAAGCAGAGCGGATCATCGCACCAGGTCAAATGCTGATCTTCGTCAGCGGTCATTACCCGATTCTCGGAACGCAGATGCTGTACTTCGCTGATCCGGAGCTGGCGAAGCGCGCGGAGATCGCACCGCCAACCGAATTCCTGTCGCTCGATGAAGGGAAGATGCATCCGCAACCGCCCCTAGAGAAGACCGTGAACACGATCAGCCGACCGGAAACCGTTCGTGTTTCCGCGTCTTCAGAAGCGTACGTCACTGACGGCCCGCTGCATCAGGGTTTTTCTGAAACCATCGAATCGGACGACGGCGTTAAACCGCATTCAAAACGATCCAAGGAGCGTTGATTTATGCAAACCAATAGATTCGAACTCAGCGGCTACCTCGCCGCAAAACCCACGGCTCGCAGCTTGCCCTCAGGCACGGTCGTCGCAAACGCCCGTCTCGGCCAGACGTATCAGTACGAAACAAAAGACGGCCCGAAAAAACACACCAACTGGTTCAATCTCGCCTTCTACAACGAACTCGCCGAGGTGGCCCTCACGTACGAAAAGGGCGACAACGTGAGTTTGATCGGCACCGTCCAACAACGCCAATTCACTCCGAAGGGCGGTTCTCCTCGAACGGTATTCGAAGTCGTCGTCCAGCGTTGCCATCTTGTCTACCGAGCCCATAACGCATCATCTCAACTAACCGAGAACGCACCGCCAGTTGAACCGATTGAAGCAGCAGCGGTCGAGGACGAAGTCGATGCCTGGGCGATACTTTGAAACGTCGGTACGAAGCTTCTCTCAACTGGTAGGTGTGTCACTGTTGATGGCTATCGCTGTGCCATTGATAATGGGGCGTATACTTGGCATCCGTTTCAACGCCACGCCTTCAGCCCCCGTCGGCTTTTACAGAATCACCCGGGAAATGCAAGCGCCTTACGTGGAGCTTTGTCCGCCTGAACCGTTCGGTCGCATTTCTGTGGAACGTGGCTACAGAAATCGGGTTTGGTTCGGATGTGCCGACGGAGGTGCACGCTTGCTCAAACGCGTAATCGCGGTCCCTGGCGATCTCGTGGATGTGTCGTCGTGGGGGATATCAGTGAACGGTTTACCGACTGTGAATACGGCACCGAGGACCTCAGATTCCGCGGGGCGGCCGCTTGTGCCGTGGCCACGAGGGCGATATGTCGTGCAACCGGATACGGTTTGGGTGGCCTCCACAGAGAATCCCTTGAGTTTTGATAGCCGCTATTTTGGTCCCATTCGATTGAAGGACATCAATCATCACTTGCTGCCTTTGTGGACCGGACGGTAGAACCGGCGAGTGTACTGGGTTCGCGAGAAATCCAGTTTTTGCTGCTGCTTCAGCTTTTGATTCGACTGGTATAATCCTGCCGCACCATCTTGATTCATTCATATTGGCAGCAGTATGCGTCGCCTGATTCTAATCATAGGAACGGCAGCCTTTGTGTTTTCCGCGCTGGAGATACTTCGTTCGGTGCGGAAACGGAACCAGCTGGCGCGCCCGCAGAAGCCTTCCGAGCAAAGCATTTCCAGCGATTCCACACGATCAGATGTAGAGGAATCTCTCCGAGCCGCTTCAAATAACAGCGCTGCGCTAGTACAAACTGCGGAGCTTTCGATCGAAGGACAATCCGTCACGGACCATCCTGACACCCAGTCTGCCGCTGATGTGAACAACACAAGCTTGGGGGACGATTACCTTCCTGACATCATGGCCGGTTCCGTAACACTGGATGATGGCGTGATCCATCAGATCGAAAGCGGACCGTTGGCGGCCGTGATTAACAAAGAGCTTGGTGACCCGATCGCGGAAGAACAAAGAGTCTCTCCGGAAACCGAGCCCGATGTTTCACCGCAACTGCTCGTATCTTTGGTCGAAGTTCCACCCCCGGATTTGCCGATCGTTCCTTATCCGGACGTTGCGACGACGGAAGTGCAAGCACAGATACAAGCAGAGATAAAGGTCCAGATAGGTGATTATCAATCCGATCCCACAGTGGAAAAACAAGCGTCCGTTGAGAGCACCCAAGGTGATGATGTGCTCACGCTGGCCGCATCTTCAAACGAAGTGACAGCGTCAGATGTGCAGTCCGTTTCTGATCCCGACGATGCGACCGCCGGCATCGAAACCGAATCACAAATATCCATCGACATAAATGAACCCGAAGCCGCTTCCGCGGGCATGGGACAACCGCAGCGTCCGCGAATCTCCACGTACAGACCCAGCCCCGGTCGATCCTATGCGCAATCCAAAAGGCATCGCCGCGCGACGGCGATGCCGGCGCGACTTTTCGTTAAGGCCAATTTTGAGAAGGGGGACTTTGTCCGCATAGCGCTGTTGCCGAAAAGAATTGCAGGGATGCCTGAATATGCCGGCGTCACATGCGGCATCACCGCTCTGGAACTGAAACGTCATGGTGATGACTGGTATGCAGACGTGATTCCTCCAGAAATGGAAAGGATTCTACATGAAGGTACGGAGTTCAAAGACAACAAGGCAAAGCTCAGATGGGTGCTCACACGTCGCGATATTTATGTGCTGTCGTCGATGGAGGGCATAAGCGGCTACGTTAGTAGTCCGCGGCTGGTCATCGGCAAAAAACATCTTGTACTTTGTCGGCAGGAACGCCATGACGAAGTCTTGGAAATGATTTCCGCGGCCGGATCAAATGATCCGCGTTTAATTGACGACTCCTGTGGAATACCTACGGGTTGGGTAGTGTTCGCTGACGTAATTCCCCGCCAAGCCCGCCCATTCGCGAAAGGAGCCGGTATTCTCAACATTCTGCGACCATCGGCTCAAATTGAAATCGCCTTAGAAGGCGGTGTGCGACTCGAACGAGCTACGTGGCTATCTGGTTGCCCACCTAGCGTTCGTGTATACGGTGACACAACAGCTTCGCCTGTGCTCATAGATGGAGAACTGGCGCAACGCGAGGCGGACGACAGCTTCACGATTCCGATGATGAGTGAGGAAGGTCCGCATCTAGTGACGTGTGCCGGCGCATCCCGCTCATACATGATCGAGGCAGGAACTACAGAGTGGCCGATCTGGAGTGCGCATCCATGCGGCCAGCCAGGCGGCGAAGACGATCAGGTGTTTATTTGTGGCGCATTGGCCGAGCAAAAGTCCTCAAACGTTCCCATTTCCGGCATACCTGACGTGCTGGAGTGGTGCGTCCGCCGCGGCGAAGATACCTCGCCGTGGGCGCAAGAGACTATACCTTTGAGCACGGCTGAATTCGTGCCGAACAGTGAAAGCGTCTTGTTGTTCCGCTGGCCGAAGCGGCGCTGGCTCCGTGAAGTTTCGATCAAGCTTGACAGGTACCGCGTAGGCTTGCACGGAAGCCCATCGAAAGCTGAGTTGATGGTTCCACTCAGCACATTTCCGACCCCCCTTTCCGAAGACATAGTTTCTGCGCCAATACTGGCCAGCTGCCCGCTGGGTTCGTTCAATGTGGCAGTCGTGCATCGCGCATGGGCCGTTAAAGGCCTCCGATGCATCGAGGAGTTCGCTGGCGATGCTGTTGTTCTGCGATTCCATTGGTCTGAAGTTGGATTGGCACTGGATCGTACGTTGTCCTTTTATCGCGACAAAAGCACGACTCTATTCAGGAAAGATTTGGATGCGGACCAATACGCAGTCGTGGCTCGGTTTCCGACCACCGCGATTACGCCAGGACGGTACACGATTGAGATTGCAGGAAGAGATGTCGGCGGAGCTTCTGTCACGCGTTGCTGTCCCATCATAGTGGAGCTGTTGGGTATCGACCATTTGATGCGGGACAGTGTGATTCGATTCCAGTCCGTTCGATATTTGGAAGAAGTCTACCTTTTAGACGGATTGCAATGCGACGTGCAAGTCAGCGGAAGGATCACAACTGGGAAAGTTCCCAGCGATCTTAATTCGAGACATGCACTGATCAAGTCAATTAATGACGGTTGGTATGTAGGCACCCTGACTGTCCACGAGGGTGGACGGGATGTCACGGCAGAATACGTCGACAATCCAATCAAGTTTGAATTCGACAGTGAGCACAATGAGATCACGGCAATTGAAGACAAAACCGGGGACGGCGCGATCTTTTGTCCGCTTTGCAAAAGACTATTCTGGACACGAGCCATGGAGAAGGCCGAGAGGAAAAAGCGCCACAGAAAACATCTTTCCTTGGATTTCGCTGTGAGAATTACCGCTCGCAAGCGCCGCGATCCGCGTGATCGCGACTTCCAGAGTCGCATTGTGCCATGACTGTTGAGAACGACCTATTGCTCTGGCTGTCTGCCCGCAGAAGCGGATCGTGGTCGCAATACCGATTGGCGATCGAACGTTTTCAAGCCACCTTGGATTCAAGCGGCGAGATTGAGGGTGAAACCGTCGGGTCTCTTCCAGAACACCAGACTATTCGGCAGAATTTGGAACGGCTTGCGCATGTCGAATTCTTTACCAGTGGTGGAGAATGGCGTGTTACACCACCGACCCTCGCCCATAACGGAGACGGACATGCGATGTTGTGCGGCGCGCGAACGCCGAACATTCTGCGCGATCTTCGAACCGCGAGCACCACATTTACATTATCAACGACCCTACAGGCGAAAGCTCCCGACGCGCTCGTTCTTGCTGTGAATGAGGATCAAGCAGCAGCATGCGCCGCGGATGTTCGTATTCGATTTCAAGCAAGCGCACCTTCCACGATTCTCAAAACGATGCCACCTCTGGACGATCCAAGATACTGGAGACCCGCAATTCTCCCCGTTGGTCAAGGATGGGAAGTAGATCGCTTTTGCGTTCCCGAGCTTGTTTGGCGATCCAGCTCTCTTGCAACGGCGATCGGCCACAGCGGAGGGTTGTTTCGATTTCAGCTTGCCCATGACCGGAGATACTTTTTCTGTGCCAATGGAGAGATCTTTGCCATTGATGACCCGCAGTCTGGAAAATATCTCAGCATCGCTGGCACTGGTCAACGCTTCCTCAGTTACGACGAGACGCAACGTTGCTTGACTGTTTCCGGCATGATGCGCCCGCCGTTACTTGTTGAGCGAGCGCTGATCCTGTGCGCAGGGATTCTCCCTACCTACATTCTCGAAAAGAGAGCCTTGCAATACGAAAACATACCGGCAGAGATTTTCCAGCTTGCAGCGCGAGCACTGAGCCTACAAACATGAGCAATCCTTTGGACCTTTTCGAGGACATCAAGGATACATATCTCCGTTACCTTGATAGCCCGTTTGATCTCCGCTATCCAGACTTAGTTGCGGAGCGGCGCACGCTGCTAGATCAGGACGGGAGGATTTACCGCAACCCTTTGATTGAGCCGCTGCCGGCATATCAATCGACGAGATTGCCATTTCGTGACGTTGCACGAACGGCTCTGAGCGGGCAATGGTCGGCTTCAGAAATTGCAGACGTCGCCGACTTCATCGGGCAGCACCTTTTTCCCCAGCAGCAACACGTATACGTGCATCAGCGTGACACATTTGTCGAATCTGTTGCTCACGGGCGAGATGTCGTCGTCACTACAGGGACCGGTTCTGGAAAGACGGAGGCGTTCCTCCTGCCCGTAGTGTCCACTATTGTTCGAGAATCGGCGTCCTGGCAAACGCCGCAGCCGAGGCCTGTTCAATGGGACTGGTGGAATCATGTAACGGTCCGAGGACAACGCCGGCGTTTAGCACCGCGCGTATCGCAGCGAGCGCACGAGATACGCGAGGCAGGCATGCGGGCGCTTATCCTGTACCCGCTCAATGCCCTGGTTGAAGACCAACTCGGCAGACTTCGCGATGCGTTGGACGGGCCACGCGCTAGAGCGTGGCTGCAACAATATCGCAGCGGAAATCGAATCTACTTTGGCAGGTACACGGGTAAGACACCTGTCTCGGGAATGCAAAATGATTCGAATACGCAGCGCCTCAGGAATGAACTCATCGGCATCGCGAGGGATGCCCAAGCTGTTGCAGGCAGCCAAGCGGCTCATTTCTTCCAGAGTTTGGATGGCGCAGAAATGTGGTCGCGCTGGGACATGCAGGAACACGCTCCGGACATCCTGATTACGAATTATTCCATGCTCAATATCATCCTCATGAGGTCCCAGGAAGCCGCAATCTTTCAGCAGACGCGGCAATGGCTGAGCGGACGCGATCGGGTTTTCTATCTCGTCGTCGATGAGTTGCACACGTATCGGGGCACTCCAGGCACCGAAGTCGCATATCTGCTACGCGTGCTGCTTGACCGAATAGGCCTCACGCCAGACTCGGATCAACTGAGAATCATCGCCTCAAGCGCTTCGGTCGCGGCCGGAAGCCAAGGTCTTGAATATCTCGAACAATTCTTCGGCCGTGACCGCTCACGGTTCAGAGTCATCGGAGGGCCGCAATATTTTGAACAGTCAAACCCGAATGCGGTGGCCAACTTCCTTCGTTACGGTCCTGCGCTCGCGCAATTCAATCAAAATGCGGCTTCTTCATCAGTCGGACTCACGAACGCCTCGAATACACTTGCAGCGAATATTGGTGTTCCCGCCTTAGCTGGATTGCACGCACCTGATGTGCTTGCGCGCTCTCTTCAGCATATGGGAGCACCTGACGCACTCCGCCAGTTTTGTACTCAGAATCTGCAGATCGTGCCTCTTACACCACAGAACATCGCGCATGCTTTCATAAATGATCCTCCCAACGTCCAGCAAGGGGCGGCCAACGGTTTGCTGACTGCGCTCGCGCATTCGCGTGCAACGTCGGGATCATCGCCGCTTCCGATGCGTGTCCATCTATTTTTTCGCAATGTTCAAGGGCTATGGATCTGTACGAATCCTCAATGCACACAAGTCACAAACAGAGTAAACGTATGTCCCGCGGGCGCATTGCACTACACACCGACGCTAACCTGCCAGTGCGGATCAAGGGTGCTTGAGCTGCTGTACTGCGAGCCATGCGGCGAGATTTTCTTCGGCGGCTATCGCCGTGATACCGGAAACCCCAACGAGTGGTATCTCAGCCCGGATCATCCAAACCTCGAAACTGCGCCGGACCTCGTATCCTTCGATCGTGATTACGACCAATATGCGGTTTACTGGCCGCTCCCGCTGCAACCCATCGATCAAAGCTGGGGACAGGATGGAGTCCAAAGGTTTTGGCAGCCGGCGACGCTCGATCGTATCGATGGCCGCGTGTCACTCGGGGGAACAGACGGATGGCTCTATTATGTTCCTTCGATGCACCGGCAGCCGCAGCCGACGGCGGAGAGCAGCCGTCTCGCATATCCCTCAAAGTGTCCGCGGTGCGACGCAGACTGGAGACGAAGAGACATTGGTTCGCCGATCCGCACCCAGCGTACCGGTTTCCAAAAAATCGCGCAGGTCCTTTCCGATACCCTTCTGCGAAATCTATCAACCGCTACGGCCGAACGAAAACTGGTGGTCTTTTCCGACAGCCGTCAAGACGCTGCAAAGCTTTCCGCTGGCATGCGTTTTTCTCATTACCGTGATTCGCTGAGACAGTCTTTGGTTGAAGCTCTGCGGCGCCATGGAGTTGGCCCTAGAGCCTTTGCCGCCCGGTGCAGCGGAAGTTCCCTTCGGCCCGATGAGCAAGTTGCTGCTGGAAAATTCGTTTCCGAACAGCCTGCGCTGGCAAACATTTTGGCGATGGCTGTGAATCCCACGATGGCAAACACGCCAATGTTAGGAAACCCTTCCATGACGTACGCACAAGGAGCCCAGCAGATCCTTGCCCGTGCGACGAACGGTCCCGTCATGCTTCCTGATATTGCAGTGGAGACAAGCGGCCTCCTGCTAAGCCATGGAATTAATCCCGCCGGATATTCGAGGGAAGCGCTGTGGAGCGATCCTGTCGGGCTGACGGGCAGTTGGAGGGATTTGTACGATTGGAACCTACCGAATCCGATTCCGAAAATCCAGCTCTCTCCAGAGCAGCGCACCCACCTGCGCTTGATCCAGGCCCATGCGGTGCGCGAGTTGATGGATATCGTCTTTGCGTCGGGGCAAAGAAGTGTGGAAGCTCTGCTGCTTGCCCTGCCTACAACGGATCGCATTACCTATCCCGCACCGTCGATGCTCATTCAAGAAGGGGCAGATGGGGTCATCGGCTTGCTCGGTGCTCGCAAACGGCTGTCCACTCGAACCGTGGTTCCGCAAGCGGCCGCGCCGGGGTACGTCTTGCGGTACCTCCGTGAAGTAGCACAGCAAAACGGACAGGTGCCTGCCGATTACACGCGAGATGTCCTCGACTATCTTGTTCAGTCGAACTGCCTCGACGTGAATCAGTACGTACTCAATGCTCCAGCGCTCGGCTTGCTCTCTTCAGCCGCCTCTTATTTTGAGTGCACGCGCTGCCGGCGCCTTCACATGAATCCTTCTGGGGGAAGGTGTGTCGACTGCACTTCGGTCCTCGGACCAACACAGCCCATGCAGGGGCACCAAATCTCGAATGATTACTACGGTTATCTCGCGACGCAGTCCGGCAGCGTGTTCCGCCTGAATTGTGAAGAACTCACGGGCCAAACTGACAAAGCTGCCGCACGGACCCGCCAGCGTCTTTTCCAAGAGATATGTCTTCCTGCACCACAGGAGAATCCACTTGTGGACCCCGTCGATTTGCTGAGCGTCACGACGACCATGGAAGCGGGAGTCGACATTGGAAGCCTGCTGGCGGTGATGATGGCAAACATGCCGCCCATGCGATTCAACTATCAACAGCGGGTTGGCCGCGCGGGCCGCCGAGGCGCAGGCATATCTGTGGCGTTGACGCTTTGCCGAGGGCGCAGCCACGACGACTACTATTTCCAGCGACCATCGCGCATCACTTCTGATCCGCCGCCGCAGCCTTATGTGGATATGAGAAGCGAAGCTATTGTCCGCCGCGTGCTGGCAAAGGAAACGCTGCGCGAGGCTTTTGCGGCGTTGAACTTGTTCCGTGGCGGCGGGGCTGAAAATGTTCACGGAGAGTTTGGGGCGGTAACCGAATGGAATCAAATTTTGGCAGGTGCAACTAGAACAGTACAACAGCTCGTTAGGGATTGGATTCAGCAGAACCAATCCTCAATTGCGCGCACCTGCGATGTTCTTCTTTCCTATGCTGATCGGCAGCTCGTAGCGCAGCGTGCTTCTCTTATCGCATACATCACTACCCAGCTCGCGGCTGACATTAATAGAATAGCCAACGATCCGCGCTTTCCACAGATATCCCTCAGCGAACGTCTCGCTAATGCCGGAATACTGCCGATGTTCGGATTTCCGACCCGCGCGAGATATCTTTTCCACGATGAGCCACGGCAATCATACCCTTGGCCGCCCGATGCGGTCGTGGACCGAGATCTCGATATTGCGATCAGCCAATTCGCGCCCGGCGCAGAAACTGTCAAAGATGGATTGGTACACACATCCATTGGCGTAGTTAACTACCGGCCTAGCCGCAATCGCGTCGTCGAAGATCCCAATCCGCTTGGCCCGCCTCTGCCAATCGGACTGTGCGGAGTGTGTCAGGCGGTCGATGGTTCGCCGTCTCCGAGCACGTCGTGCGTAGTTTGCGGAGCGACAACACAACAACAGCCAGGATATCGAATCGTGTCTCTATCGCAACCCGCAGGCTTCAGAACCTACCCGAATACGATCCGCGACTTTGATGGTGTTTTTGAGTGGACGCCGCGAGCGTCACGGCCAAAGATGGCAGCCGTTCCTGTGCAAGCTCAGAATCACTCCAATTTCGACGTTTGGTCGGGGCAGCAAACAATATATGTATTGAATGATAACGAAGGTCGGCTGTTTCGCTTCGAAAAGCTTACGCGAGGTGAAAGCTGGGTCACCCGTGACGCTCTGGCGCAGGTTGGGATTGCGAATGCGCAGATTTCTGCAACCGCCGGCATAGACGAGCGAGCGCTCGCATCGATCAAGCCGACCGATGTGATGGTCTTCGGCATCGCCAACTGGCCTGTTGGGATTGAGGCGTTGCCGAGGCGGGTCGAGGGACGCGCCGCTTTATATTCGCTGGGGTTCTTAATGCGCAGAGCAGCAGCGGATCGGTTGGATATTCACGAACAGGAACTGAAAATTGGGCTTCGTGTGTTGTCCGGCTCCTTAGGGCAGTTGGTTGGCCAAATTTTTCTTTCTGACAACTTAGATAACGGAGCGGGATACAGCACATTGTTGGGTCAGCCCGTAGAAACCCGTAATCTGCTTCTTTTGATAACCGGACAAGGAACTAACCCGATTTTTTCCGCTTACCTTCAGGGTGCGTCGCACGCCAACGCCTGCCGCACGTCTTGTCCTGATTGCCTGCGCGACTACAGCAATCTTCCCTATCACAGCATCCTCGATTGGCGCTTGGGTTTGGACCTGGCAAGGCTTGCGCTGGATATAACAGCGCCAATCGATTTCAATGTGCCTTATTGGTCAGGATTTGACGCGGTCGCGACGCAACAATACTGCGCCGCACTCCCGCAGTGGCAACAAAGAAATTTCGCAGGCGTTCAGGCGGTTTGCAGGGGAAATGTTGCTGAATTAATCACGCATCCGCTATGGACGGTCGCTCCTGGTCCATTGTGCACTCCGCTTGCGCAAGCGCATGCTGCTGCCATTGGAGGCGGATACCGAGTCCGTTTCAAGTCGCTGTTCGAAGTCGTTCGCCGACCGTTTTAGCGCCGTTATTATCGAACGCCGGAAGTCGGTATTTCCGTCATCGGTGACGAAAGACGCCTGGGGCAAAAGCTTGACGTTTTGAAGTAGATTCTCGCGTCAGCAAATCGTTTGCGACGGTCCGATATTTCATAGACCTGTTCCGGCCCACAGAACCCACTACAATAGGCGCGATATGGCATCGCTTACGACGCTCGAATTATGTGCGGGGGCCGGTGGCCAGGCATTGGGGCTGGAACAGGCAGGCATCGCTCATGCAGGTTTGATCGAGATCGATAAGCATGCCTGTGCAACACTCCGCCGCAACAGGCCAAAATGGAACGTTATAGAGAAAGATCTGAATCAGTTTACCGACGCCTCTGCCTTCCGTCACGTGGACATCATCTCCGGCGGCCTGCCATGTCCGCCATTTTCACGCGCAGGCGGGCAACTCGGAGAAAAAGACGAGCGCAATCTCTTCCCAGCTGCGATTAATGTAATTGATCAAATCCGCCCGCGCGCGGTGATGATCGAGAATGTTCGAGGCTTTCTCGACGCGGTCTTCGAAGACTACCGCAAATACATCGCGGGCATCCTCAAGCAGTTGGGATACACGACGGATTGGAGGCTCCTGAACGCCTCAGACTTTGGTGTTCCACAGCTTCGGCCGCGAGTCGTCTTTATCGCCATCCAAAACCAGTATGCCGAACATTTTTCCTGGCCCGAGCCATTGAGGAAACGTCCTCCGACTGTCGGTGAAGCTCTGTTCGATCTGATCTCATCGTGCGGCTGGAAGGCTGCAAATACGTGGAAGAAACGTGCGAATGAAATAGCGCCGACTATTGTCGGCGGCAGCACGAAACATGGTGGACCCGATCTTGGGCCGACCCGCGCGAAGCGCGCGTGGGCAGGTCTCAGTGTCGACGCGCACGGTGTCGTTGAAGAGCCGCCGGGCCCGGACTTTGTTGGTTTGCCACGGCTCACTGTTCGGATGGTTGCAAGGCTTCAGGGTTTTCCAGACGACTGGGTATTCGAGGGGAAAAAAACGAACGCTTACCGCCAAGTTGGTAATGCTTTTCCTCCTCCCGTCGCATGCGCTGTGGCTCGTCAAGTTGTGAAATGCCTTGCCGCATCAAGATGGAGAGTCGTGAATCAAGGCAGGATTGCCTATGACTGAATTCAAATTCAATCTGACGCCAGATCCGAAGGTCCTCATTGCTCTAACGCACACGCCGCTTCAACCGCTTGATGCTCTCTGCGAGTTGATTGACAATGCGATCGACTCGTTTAATGTTGCCCGTTTACAAGGTTCACCCATCGAATTTCCCCTCGTAGTAGTCGAATTGCCAGGCATCGCCGAGATTAACCGCGGGGAAGGTGCTGTCCGCGTCCGCGATAACGGTCCGGGCTTGACGGCCGATCTCGCTGAGAAGGCGCTGCGAGCAGGCTACTCGGGCAACAGGCCGTATGACAGCCTCGGCTTGTTCGGTATGGGGTTCAACATCGCCAGCGGAAAACTCGGTCGCACAACGCGCTTCCTGACGGCGAGAAAAGAAGACGACGACGGCCTTGAAGCTGTCGTTGATCTCATCGCCATGCAGGAGGCTCGAACATATGATGCGCCCGCGAAGCGTATACCGAAGCCGGCTGAGTTTGCACACGGCACGTTGATTGAAGTTAAAGGCTGGTGGACCGAAGGAAATCCGAATAGCGGATTTGTGCGGAAACTCGTCGGGTATGGGAAGAACGAGATTCGCAAACAGATCGGCCGCCGTTACGCCACGATTTTGTTGCAGGACAAGATCCGGATACTCGTAAATGGCGATTCCTGCAGACCGTTTGAGCATTGCGTTTGGGATGATTCGCGCTCTTTGGAGAGGCGGGGCCTTGGCAAAATCCCCGCAGTGTTCAGGTTTAACGAAGTCGTGGGGACGCAAAGCCGCTGTGCAAGTTGCAACGATCTGATCAAACAGGGCGAGACTGAATGTCCGACATGTAGGTCTCAGTCATTTCGAACGCTCGAAGAGAGGATCAAGGGCTGGGTAGGTATTCAACGTTTCGACGATTCCAATGAATTCGGAATTGATCTCATTCGAAACGGAAGAGCCATCCGCATTGCTGAGAAGTCCGCGTTTTTCGAATTCACGGATGAGTTTAAGAAACTCATAAAGGACTACCCGATTGACAGCATCTATGGGCGGATCGTGGGAGAAGTGCACCTGAATCATGTCCCCGTTGATTTTCTGAAGCAGGATTTTCAGCGGAGCAGCCCGGAATGGCAACGGGCCATGTCGTACCTGCGCGGGGACAGTTCTTTGCAGCCGACGCAACCTGGCGCCGATCAAAACGACAGTCCAATTTTTAAGCTTTATCAGGGATACCGAAAAGTCCGTACCCCCGGCAAAACGGATATGTACATGGGCGTGTGGGACGTTGAAGCCGATAAACCTCGGCGTGTCAGCCGTGAGGTTGAGAAGGACTATTACGAGAAATTCACGGCGAAACAGCCTGGTTATTATGACGATGCCGAATGGTGGAAGCTTGTCGAGCAGGCGGATCAGCGCCCGCTGCCTGAATTAGTCGATTGTCCATCCTGTCAGTCACAGAATCTGAAAGAACAGGAACTATGTCAGGTCTGCGGGCACGTCTTCATCGGTAAGACGTGTCTGAATTCCGAATGTGGTAAGACGATCGCAAAATCGGCCGTTACGTGTGGACATTGCGGAACATCTCAGGTACCCGAAATTGAAGAGCCGTGGCGATGCGAAGTCTGCGGCGAAGGTAATCCTGCCGAAGCGGACACCTGCCGTCGTTGTACAAGGCCTCGCGGAGCAGAACATCCGGCATCAATTGGATATCTGAAGAGTAACGCAGATAAAGATGACGATCTCTCAGCGCCCGGTTGTTCGATTGAATTGGCAGATGGGAATTACAGTCAGCCGATCGATGTCTTCACGTATGTCACACGGGTTCCGATCGAGGTATCGTGGCAGGGACCGAGGGTGCCACTGCTCGCCTTCAAAGGAGAACAAGTCGAGATCTTCGTGGACAAGAGTCACCCTTTATTTCGGACCTACCGGATGCGAGCAGAGCCCATGGTCGCCGCGGAAGTGGCTCAATATCTGTTTGAATCGAACCGAAGGTTGCTGGCACAGTCCAAAGCTGGCGCACACACGATCTCAAATCTCACCTGGCTTGTTTTGCAGAAGCGTTGGGCGGATGCGCTTCAGGACAGTGCGGAGGACATCAAAGAAGATATTAAGCGTTTGTTTGAGGCAATTCGCGGACGTCTTCCGGCTCTCATCAGGGACAAGGCAGAAGATCTTTTCGAGGACCTTTCAGAAAGCCAGAAGAAAAGCATGGTGGCCCGTATGCTTGGACGCAATCTGGACATCAGCAAACTGGGCCAGATGAAAATCACTGGCGATTATCTACCGTACGTCGATGAAGAAACCCTCGTTGACATTTTCCGAAAGGTGCCCTCGGTGTTCTTTGATGGTGGTGTCTGGACATCGGCCTATACAGGAATAACGGATTTGCCTGAACCCGTCTTGCGGGAAGTACAAGAACGGATTGTTGCCAAGCATTTGAACTGCCTCGAAGATTGCGCAGGATTCCTCAATTACGACTCGCCTGAAAGCCTAATTAGCCAACGTGCTCGCGCCTCTGTGGATTTCTTGCTGCAGGGATTGGGATAAAAGTTGTTCCTCACGAAAGACACCATCGATGCGCTTACGTGGCAAGCGTTCGAGCGGGCCGTCTGCAGGCTTCTTCTTCATGAAGGTTTCGAAGGGCTGCGTGTTGTCGGTCAGACCAGCGACGGTGGGGCCGATGTTTTAGCGCACAAAGAGTCCAAGCGCTGGTTGTTCCAAGTTAAGCACTGGAAAGCGCGAGTTGGTCCCGATGTGATCGATCGGACACTCGAAGCTATGCGTTCCTACAGAGCTCGCGTGCCAGCCGTCGTCGCTCTGAACGGGTTTCAGGATGCCGTACGGGAACAGCAGCGGGCTCTGCTCAGCGGAGGGATTCCGCTTCAACTGTGGGACCGGACCACCATGGTTGAGCGCGCGCAACGGCTCATTGACACTTATCCAGTCCCACCGGGACGTTATGAGGTAAGGGATTATCAGGAAGACGCCATCCGGGCGCTCATCGAAGTCTATTCGGCAGGACACGTGAGGAAAGCACTCGTCGTTCTTGCCACAGGGCTTGGTAAGACTTTTGTAGCCGCCGAGGCGTTACGACGCTTGAACACTTCTGCACCGGTAGGTCGGCTGCTTGTGCTCGCGCATTCCAACGAACTGATCTATCAACTAGAGCGGTCTTTCTGGCCATTCCTGAAAGCGAGCCAAGGCACCATCGTGTGGAACGGCTATGAAAAGCCGGCGTTGTCTGAAATGGCAAAGGCATCGGGTGTTTTTGCGTGCGTAGATACGGTTTTCGAACATATGAACAGGGGCGGAGAACTGCCGCCATTTGAAATTGTGCTCGTCGATGAATGTCATCACGCTGGAGCAATGATGTACCAGACGGTTTTGCGCGAACTCCACGCGGGCCAGACGGGAGTCCCATTCTTGATCGGCTTGACGGCAACTCCTTGGCGGCCTGACGACACGGATCTTCAACTGTACTTTGGCGAACCGGTCGTGTCGGTGGATCTCGTGAGCGGTTTGCGGCGTGGGTTTCTCACAAATGTTGATTACCGCATGTACACAGACAACATTAATTGGGAAGCCCTCGGGGAATTAAAAGGATCTGTGTTCTCGCCTCGCGCCATCAACCGTAGCTTGTTTATCAACCAATGGGACGACGCCGTTGTTTATGAGCTGCAATCGGCGTGGAAGGAACAAACGAAACCGCGCGCCATTGTTTTTTGTGGAACGATCGACCACGCGATAACTATGCGGGACAAAATCAATGCACTGGGATTCTGTTCGGCTGCAGCGATTTACTCGCAGCCGGTAGCGGGAAAAGCGATGGCACCTTATGAACGTAACCGTATCCTTTCGGACTTTCACGACGGAACGGTGAATGTGGTTTGTGCTGTCGATATTTTCAACGAGGGCGTCGACGTTCCGGATGTGAACATTATCGTCTTTCAGAGAGTCACGCACAGCCGCCGGATCTTCATACAACAGCTTGGACGCGGCCTCCGGCTGGCACCCGGCAAACAAACAGTTATTGTCCTAGATTTCGTTTCCGACATCCGCCGGTTTGCGGCCGGTTTGGATCTGAAGGATAAACTTGAAACAGCTGAACGCGGCAAACCTGGGCGCGTCAGAGTGCAGCTGCCTCACAAGGTTGTATTCCGGCGCGTGGGCGCCGAAGATCCAAAGACAGAGACCTTCCTCCGGCAGTGGCTGGAGGACGTGGCTGCGGTGGAAGCAGCGGGAGAGGATGCGAGCATCTTGAAATACCCACCATCATTACCGGGAGGCCGGGAATGACGATATCGGCCGAACTGCGAAAATCGCTGGAGAGTTTGGAACACTTCTCCGCACTCGTCCGAAGTCAAATCAACAGCACGGAGGTTGAGTTCGAGCGTCTTCTCGATGGATATCTGGAGACGCGCCGCTCATTGTCTAAACAATTCTCAGTCGTCGCGCAGCGTCACTTGCTTCGGGAGCCCAGCCTGCTCGAAACAACGCGTGAGCGGATCGAGAAGAGGATGGTTGAGCTGTTCGGTACTCGTATACCCGACAGATATAAAGTTGTGCACGGCTACAAATCGGTTCAGCCGATTCTCCTGCAGTATTTGGCTCAACATGCAGGCACTCCCGTACGGTCATCAAAAATTCGTGTGCTTACAGCGGATCAGATTCATACCGAGCGTCGAGTCAGGGATCTCCGTGATCTAGGCTTTAACGTCGAATGGAAAAAGGTTTCCGACGAAGACCAATACATCCTGTTATCGGCCGAGCCGGACCTTGATGCTGCAGCGCTCTTGCAAGTTCGCAAAAACATCCAAGGCGATAAGAAACTCAGCAGAGCCGAGAAGGAGAGACTTCTCTTCGAAGCGGACCGGTAGCCCACGCTAAAATGTTGTCTTGGACAAAATAAGCAAACAGCGCCGCAGCGATAATATGCGTCAAATCCGGTCGAAGGATACAGCGCCAGAACTCGCCTTGCGCCGAATTGTTTACCAAATGGGATATCGCTTCCGGCTTCACCGGAAGGACTTGCCAGGCAAACCCGACCTCGTGTTTCCTGGACGAAAGAAAGTGGTTTTCCTCCACGGATGCTTTTGGCACCAGCATCAGGGGTGCAGGGACGGCCGAGTCCCAGGCACGAGGCAGGATTATTGGAAACCGAAGCTTGCGCGAAATCAGGAAAGAGATGTCCTCGCACGAACGGCGCTGAAGGCGTTGGGTTGGGATGTCCTTATTTTGTGGGAATGCGACCTTTCAAAGAAGGCCCCGGTTATTGCCGCACAGCTTACGCGATTCCTTGGAGCTCCTGACATCCGGCCGCAACCACTCACGGCAGGACCGAAAGAACGTTCGCGAAGCAAAAGTAATCGACCGGTCGCATAAGCACTTGCTTCCCAAATCAGCGGATTCTAATATTGCGCCATGAAAACATTCGGCACCATGGTTGCCGAAGCCCGCAGGGCCATCGGCATGAGTCAGAAAGAACTGGCTTCCAAGGTGAAAAAAGAAGACGGACAGCCGATTTCACCGCAGTATCTGAATGACGTAGAGCGCGACCGGCGCAACCCGCCTGGTGAGTATTTGATCGCGCAAATTGCCGCCGTATTGAAAGTTGACAAAGACGTCCTGTGTCTGACTGCTGGCATGATCCCTGAAGACCTTAGGAAATTGGCGGCTACAAATCCACAGCAAGTCGAGGAAGCATTCAAGGCTTTCCGGAAAAAGGTGAAGAAGTAAGATGAAATGGGTTCCTGATAGAACGGGTAGATTCCCGAGAAGGCCGCACTACCAACCAGAGTCAATGGATGCGCAATGCGAGCGGCTGGTTCAGAAGTTTCTCGTCAAAAAGTATGGCAAAGTTGAGTTTCCGTTCAAGACCGAAGACATCACGATCCTCATTGAGGAGAGAGCAGATCTCGATTCGTGCGTCGACCTTTCTCATGAAGAAGGAGAGGTGGAAGGTGTTACCGAATTCATGCCGGGACGTCGGCCGCTCGTCAGGATTTCTGATCGGCTGAGTGCTTCGCATTTGGAGAACCGTCTGCGGACAACTCTCACTCATGAATTCGGGCATGTTTATTTTCATCATTTCCTCTTCGAGACCGTAGCGCAGACCGCATCGTTATTTCCGGCGGAGCAAGAGGTTCGTAGCAATCGATGCAACCGCGCGAGCATCGAGCGGGCCGCCGAGAGCGACTGGATGGAATGGCAGGCCGGTTACGCATGCGGCGCGATTCTAATGCCGGTGACCGCCCTCATCGAAACCACGCAAGCTTTTCGTGCGGCGAACCGGTTGCCATTCACTAATCTAACAGTTGGTTCGGATGCCGGTCAGGAACTTATAGAGCTAATTGCCGCCACGTTTCAGACTTCAAAAGACGCTGCACGTGTCCGCCTCCTTCAGAAGGAAATCTTGACTGATCCCATCACCACGACAGCCAACATGTTTTAATCAAAATTTTTTGTATCGGTGATACTCAAATCCGCGGATTATGGTATCATTGCGATGCGCCAGAAGAAGGCAGCAGAAATGGAGTGGTTCGATGGCTAGTGAAAAAACTGACAAGCAGCAGAAAGTTGAGATTCAAGTCGCAACCGGGTCAGGTAACTACCCCGAAAATGGTTACGAAGACTATAACGTCCACCAAAAACTCTCAGCCGTCCTTCATCAGGCCCAGGTTCACCTGAAGCTGCAGGACACGTCGTCCTGGGTGGCGCGCGTTGGTGAGCGCGTTCTCAACCCAAGCCTCAGCTTGGCGGAAAACAACCTGTTCGGGAGGGTGCGCATCGTCTGGACGCCGACAGAACCCGGAGGCGGGGCATGCATCCAGCGTTAACCACGGCGATTCTGGAACAGGACTTCGCCGTCTTCACGGAGAACAACGTTCTTCTCCATGAACGCGGCATTCTCATACTTAAGGCGGCCATTCCGGAACTGCGGATAGCAATCAGGCACGCGCGAGCAGGAACGCTGCACGTATTCCGGTTTCTTTTTGAAGCCTGGAATGAGTGCCCACCCCGGTTCTCCGCGGTCGACCCGCGAACCGGGGAGCTTCTGCCCGGCGCGCAATGGCCCAGCAACGGTCCGGGCCAAAGTTACTGGCACCGCGATGGATGGACTGCTCCATCCGGCATTGTGGTGCCGAAGCCGTTTCTCTGCATGCGCGGCATCAGGGAGTATCACGAGCACAAATCGCACGTCACCGATTTGTGGTCATCATACCGGGATCAGCCCGAGTTCTCCCTCGCGAACATCGTGCTCAAAGTCGTGAACCTCTTTCAGGAGTCCAATGTCTAGCCTGTCGCGGACAGATCTTCAGTACCGCGTTCCGAGTTCTCTAATACGTGACACGCTCGATTTCTTTCAGCGCCATGGCCGTCACGGCGGTGAAGGAGTCGTGCTTTGGGCGGGATCTGTGTGCGGTCGCATCTGCCACCTGCGAGGACTCGTCATTCCGGCGCAGCAAACCACAATTGTCTCTTTTAAAATACCCACAACCGAAATGGTCCGCATTGTCAATTGGACTGCCGACAATGACCTGGTCCTCGCCGTACAAATCCACTCGCACCCAGAGGAAGCCTTCCACTCCGAAGCCGACAACCATCTGGCCGCCTTGCAACACTTAAATGCGATCAGCATTGTCGTTCCCTATTTGGGCGGTATTCCGCAGGATCGCTTCTTCACGGAGGCAGCAGTTTTCTGCCTTCGCGGGCCCGCGGATTGGGCTCCCTTGGCACCGGCGGAGATTCCGGGCCGCTTTCAAGTTCTTCAGGAGAGACATGAACTGGATTACTCGTCACATCCAGACCATCACCACGCTTAGCGGCATCACGGAAGAGGAAGCGCGCCGGATGTTTGGTCAACCGATCCATGTGAGCATTGACGATCGACTCATTCGGAATCCAACGTACCGCCTTGCCTACGCGTGCACGATAAATCTTCTGAGCCGCACATT
Source organism: uncultured Solibacteraceae bacterium (assembly GCA_964633285.1). Taxonomy (GTDB): domain Bacteria; phylum Acidobacteriota; class Terriglobia; order 20CM-2-55-15; family 20CM-2-55-15; genus 20CM-2-55-15. The sequence goes on from CAZWGA010000018.1 coordinate 20,094, forward strand.
TCCGAACACTGCATTCAATCCGGTTCCCACGCTCACGCTGCCTTTCCTTCCGTCGGCTGACTACAGGCCGGAGCGGAAGTCGTCAGTCCTCAGCATCCACTTCGGTCGAGCTCCGCAGCGTACCGGCGCGATTGTTGCCAACATGCATAATTGGCACGTCATTACTGATGACTATGCCGCCGATCCCGGCGAACCATGGAATCCATTTCTCGCGCTATTTTCGGCTTGCACAACTGCGGCGCGAGCGGCGGCGCGTCTTTTTGGAACTGCAGTCCATGCATCCGGCAGTTGGCCGGCTTTCTCAATTCTTGACTGGCGAAGCGGCACCGTCACCTACGACTGGAATCAAAACGTCGATCTCGGCCGCATTCACCTTGCCGGTGTTGGCGCGGTCGGCACCGCGGCGCTCTATGCCATCCTTAGCCACAGCCGCGTTCGCGGAGAGATCACTCTCCTTGACCACGAGGCGATCGATGAGGACAACATCGGGAGATACATTCTCTTCACGACAGAGGACGTCGGGCATCCGAAAGTGGACGTGGCCGCGCGGTGGGTCCGCACAATGCTTCCATCACTCCATGCCGCAGCATATCCACAGCGGCTTCAGCAATACCTCAATGCGCGCTGCGAAGAGACGCCGAACTTTCGTATCGAGCAACTGCTGTCAGCTCCCGACCGGCGCGATACACGACGCTCCTTTCAACAATGTCTACCGAAAGCCGTGTGGGACGCATCTACTGGCCCAGACCACGTTGTCGTCCATCACAACAAATTCATCCAAGATGAAGCGTGCATGGCCTGCGTCTATCATCAAACTCCAGATGAGGACGCCGGGTTTCGACACATTGCTGAAAAGCTCAACGTCTCGATCGACCGCGTTAAATCCGGAGATCCGATTGATCGTGAGGACGCCTTGCGCATCCATGAAATCTACGCACACCTTGCCGTAGACCGATTAATCGGCAAGGCATTCGACAGTATTTTTCGCGATCTCTGTGGAGCAGGCCAGCTTCGTGTCGAGGGTCGGCAGATGTTGGCACCGCTCCCGTTCATCTCCGCCATGGCCGGATTTCATTTGGCCTTCGAGTTCTTTAAAAGCCGTGTCCCCGAAGTCTTCGCTCGATTTCAGGACTGCAACTACGCTCAGCTCAATCCGTTCTTTCCGCCGAATCCGGCATTACGTGAATGGCGCCGCCCCCGTCCGAACTGCTTTTGTCAACTGCCTCAAACTCGCCGAATCTTTGACCAGCTATGGAAGGCTTAGTGACCTGTGCCGCGCAATCATCGATGAATCGACTCGACGATGCCCGCGAACAGCTTCACGATGCGATGAAACTGAGGCTGGTCGCCTGATCGGCCGTGATGTCCGATGCGTTCAGAGTTCTTCGTTGAATACCGTGATCGACCGTCCGTAACACGCATCACTTCTCACGATCGACCGACTGGCGTTGGCTACGGCCCTGCAGTCGGGCGAGTTGTGCTGCCATCATCTCCGACGCCGAGAAACACGTTCAAATCGTTCTTTGCTGTCGTGATGAACTTCGACATCGATGTCCTTGATGTGCGCCCGGAATCGATGGATTCGGCATTTAGCATGGGTTGAAAAACGGTGGACATTCAAGAAATACAGATTTACTCGGCGTGGTGGGCTGAGTACAATACGGGTCAATTATCAATCGGGTCTGATTTCTAAAAACGCTTTTTCGTAGGCGGTGATTAAATGGCCGGAACGATTGCAGTGATCGGAATCAGCAGGGCAACGACCTCTGTTGAAGGCTTCGAATTGGCCACCCAGCGCCACGCATCACTCATTGATCATCTTCGCGATTTTCGAAATGGCGGTGTGAACGCGGAGTTCACAGTACTAAAAACGTGCAACCGGATCGAAGCGTACCTCGCCGGGCCCGATGTAAACGACGAATTGTTTTCAAAACTGGCCGCGCTTTTGTCGTCGGACTCCAACGATACATACATGAAGAAGGATGCGGCGGCGTTGCAACATCTCTTCCGAGTTGCCTCCGGTATCGAATCGCCGATTCTGGGTGAAGCCGAGATCTTGACCCAATGTCGTGCGGCCATTGGCGATGCCAGGAAACATGGATTCGCTGGAAAGATCCTCGTTTCGGCTTTCGAATGGGCAATGCGGTGCGGGCGGCGCGTGCGCGCGCGAACGTCTATTGCGCAAGGGACGACATCGATCGTTCAGGCTGTTTGTAACCTGACCGCGACGGCGTATTCATTCCTTCCGGAGTGCAACGTCTTGATCTTCGGCGCCGGGACGATGGCAACAGCGATTGCCTTTGCCCTGCGACGCCGTGGCGTCACGACATTTGTTATTGCGAATCGAACAACCGATCGCGCGAATCATCTCGCGTCGAGAATTCGCGGCGTAGCCATCGATCTCGATCACGTCGAAGTCTTCATGCAGACGGCCGACGTCGTGATCACCGCGACGTCGGCGGATACGCCGATAATCACCCGGTCCGTAATTAATAAGGTTATGGCCGCACGTGGACAACGTGAATTGGCCATTGTCGATCTCGGCGCTCCACGCAACGTCGCGGACGATGTCGATCGTGAGGCCGGCGTAACAGTGTACAACTTGACCGCGATCGAAGCCGTCGCGGAAGTATCGATCGAAGAACGCAACCGCATCGTTCGAGCCGTCGAAGCCGCCATCGCGCTGGAACTCCGGGCATACGCCATTCATAGCAACACCGAGATCAATGCCGTGATCCGCGGAGCGATCGATATGTATTTCGCGCGCACGGAAGAAGAGATCCAAAAGCTTCGAAAGTTCATACCGGATGACCAATTCCAGGTTGTCCGGGATGTTGCCGACAAATTGTCGAAAAACCTCATGCATGAGGTCTTGTCGAGGATTCGACGCGCACGTTTGTCCGGGGCTATCGACGACGCAGCGCTTCTGCATCTTTTAAATGACCGGCTTAATTTCAATACAAAGTTAAGCAACAAGGAACGTTCCTATTTACGCACGGAGGCATCGAGAGAAACAGATAAGCCTGTAGCCGCCTCGAACCCGAACGCGTTTTCTTCGCGGATGGTTTCGTAAGGACCATGCCCATCGCCCATCCGTCAGAAAACTGCCGGCTGGTTCAGGAAGCGGAAAGGCTAAAGAGCTTGCGCCGTACCGTAAAACCCGGTCGGTGCCGGAGGTGAATTGTCATGCAGACTAAGAACAATGGGGATCTGAACGCTTTTATCCTCGCGTATCTGCCGTCACTGAATAACGCGGTACTGCGTGGAGAATTGTCCCCTGAATCGTTTCTCGACGCGATCAGGGAGCCAGTTTCGAAACTCGTGTCGGCTTCCGAGTTGGAGCGGAGCCGGGACGGTGCGCGCATGCTGCTGGGACAGTTTGGAATGTTACTCAACAGCGCTGAACGCCACATACAGGCAGCGGGGGCGGCGCCCGGCGCCGCACTCGCGCAATTTACCGGCGCGGATTCAGCGCTTCTTCACCTCGGGAAGGTCGGCCAACATCCGCCGCGGGACAGCGCTTACACCTACTGGATGTGGAATCGCGCCGGATATAGCTTCACCGGTGATCGACAGGAACACCTGTTTCAAGAGACCGTGATAAGCATCGTCGAGGGTGTCGATGATATCTCCCGCCTGCTGCGCTTTGTCGCGTCGACGCCGCTAACTTCGCCAGATTCGATCCGTTACATGAAAACAGCAGTCGAATTGCAGGAGGTTAACCACCACCTTCTTGGCAATCTTGCAAAACATGACCCCGCCATGCGGGCGCCGGTGTTTTCCGGCTATTTCTTTACGTACAACATGCGTACCTGGTTGACTTCCTTTCCGGTGGGCGGCACGGTTTGGCCGGGCACATCTGCCGCCAACTTCGCTGAATTCTGGGAAAGCGATCTGCGCCTTACGGCGCAGGAGTTCTATCGCACTTACATTGAAGGTCGTATTCATACCGTTCCTGATGAGGAGCAATCGAGGGTACGCACGGTGATGATGGAAGCTACCATCGAGGACCGGATACTGTCCAAACTCGGTATCAACGGCACACAAGCTCTGACCCTCGACGACGCGACGATTCATGGGCTTATTCATGTCGCTGGTATTTCCGAATTCCTCGCTGTGCTCGATCGATACGTGACAATTACGACTAACTGGACGAGAGCGCACGTGGCGTTGGTCGGGAAAAAACTGGATGAAACCGCGAGAGCGGGCACTCACGTCACCGGCAAAGTGGTTGTTGACCCAAACCGTGGAACTGGCGGAGGCGATTGGCGCAAGGAACTGGCCGACATCTTTGGAATGCGTGCAAACCCGACGATCTTGCTCCATTTGTTCAAAATAAATCGTCAGATCAGCAGCCATCAGCCGGAGGGAGTGTGCAATGAGCAAGCGTGAGCCTGTTGCCGTCGTCGCTCGCCTGCTGCGCTATCCATTAAAGTCCGCCGCAGGGGAAAACTTCGACGCGGGGCGACTTGGTTGGCATGGGCTCAACGGTGACCGGCGGTTCGCGTTCCTGCGAACCGCGGATCGCACCGGATTCCCATGGCTGACTGCGCGCGAAGTCCCCGAATTGGTTACGTGGCAGGCGTCGCATGTTGATCCTGGTAACCCGGATCGGTCGGAGGTCTCTATCCAGGTGCCTGGTGAGGTACCGGTTTCCGTTCGTGATGAATCTTTGATCACGCGCCTGACGGCGGTCATCAACGAACCGGTTCAACTCGTTCAGCTGTGGTCCGGCACGTTCGACGCTGACGACATCGCGATCATCGGAATTCCGAGCGTCGAGGCAGCCTGTGCAGCCGCTTCAGTTTCCGTCGACGCGCGCCGGTTCCGATCGAACGTTGAAATCCGTCCGCTCGATCCGGAACCGTTCTGCGAAGATCGCTGGGTGGATGGTCGATTCATTTTCGGCGATCGGCCAGACTCCGCGCGCGTTCGCATTTGTCGGCGCGACAAGCGCTGCCTGGTCGTGAATATCGAACCGTCGACGGGCGTCATGATGCCCGGCATGTTCGAATGGATCGTCGCGAATCGTAAGAACAATGTCGGCCTGTACGGAAAAACGGAAGGACCCGGATCGATAGCCGTCGGCGATACGCTCTACCGCCTGCGATAGGCAGCCGTTCCTTGTGCTATATTCGGACCGCCATTGGCCGAAGGCCGGAGCAATGGACACGTTGACGCTGAACTCGAAAACGGCAGGGAACTTCATGGTGTCGGTTTTGGTGTCCATTTTTCAGTCCGACGAGGGTAAAATCTATGGATTATGGAGAAACGATAGACTCAATAGAAACCAATAAAATCAGCGTATTTTGAACGATATAGCTGATTCGCAAGTCAGCGGGAGTAATTCAGCGGTAGAATGCCAGCTTCCCAAGCTGGACGTCGCGGGTTCGATCCCCGTCTCCCGCTCTTTGTTTTTAGTGGCTTGCGGGCAGTTTGCTCAACCTTTCTACAGGCATCGTTACCCAATTAAGAATCCGATGCTCTCATAAGCGCTTACGCCCCTGAGTGTTGCAGCTCTTCGGCGTTACCCATTTAACGACTCAGATCGAATTCGATCTTCGCCATGCCTCGCATACGCCGGGTTAGATGACTATATGCTTTGCACTGTGCTACCGCCGTGTCTACATTCCGTGTATATTTAGACAGTGTATTCGAGGCTGGTTGCGGAGAAAATTCAGAAGACGGCAAAGAGTGTTTTACTGCTCGGACCAAGGCAGGCAGGGAAATCGACGCTCGTCAAAAGCCTGAACCCAGATCTCTCGATCAATCTCGCATTCGAGCAAGTTTTCTTGGATTATTCGGCCCAGCCGGACCTGATCGAGAAGGTCATTCTTCGTCAACAGCCAAAGACGATCTTTATCGATGAAGTACAACGGATCCCGAGTCTTTTGAACACGGTTCAGGGGATTCTCGACGACAATCCACGCAAATATCGTTTCTACTTGACGGGTTCCAGCGCGAGGAAACTGAAACGGGGCCGAGCGAATCTTCTTCCCGGCCGCGTCGTGCGGTATCAATTGGGTCCCCTAATTCATGCGGAACTTGGAGCCGATCTTGACCTGGACGACGCGCTGGCTTTCGGAACCTTACCCGGCATCGTTACCGAAAAGGACGAAACTGCGAGAGAGGAACTGCTTCGAACCTACGCGTCGACATATCTAAAGGAGGAGATCCAGGCCGAGGCGTTGACGCACGAGATTGAAGGATTCGCACGATTCTTGTTTGTCGCCGCGTCAAAGTCGGGCGAGTTCCTCGACTTCGCCAAGATGGGTTCGCAAGCGGCAATCAGCCAGAAGACGAGTTCCCGTTTCTTCGAAATTCTCGAAGACACGTTAATTGTCACGCGAATTAACGCCTTTGCCGCTAACGACACGAGAAGACTGGTGCGGCATCCGAAGTTCTATTTCTTCGATAACGGAGTATTGAACGGACTTCTGAAAAACTTCACAGTCTCAGAAGACCGCAGAGGATTTCTGTTTGAGCACTTCATCGTGAACCAGATCATCACTGCGAATTATATTTTTGGCGAGCCTGCGCGGCTCGCCACTTACCGAACCGAGTTCGGCAGCGAAGTGGACCTCATCATTGAAAAGGGCGGCGATACTCTCGCCGTCGAAATCAAGTCCGGCGCCCGAACGTCTTCGGATGATTTCTCCGGTCTCAGAAGCCTTTCGACATTGCGTCGCAAGCGTGGGAAAAGGGGCGCGATGCTCCTCTACACGGGAAACAAGGCTTATAGCGAGAACGATGTCGACATCCTTCCATGGCGCGAAGGATTGTCGGAGATTTTGGACTTCCTCCGTTAGGGCCAAAGTTGGGAGACGCCCATGCGCGCGTAATGATCCGATTTCGAGTTGGCTAGGTTTTTGCCGGGTACCGAGCCCGTCTCTTCCGCGATCGTTTCCCAAGTTGCCGAGGCGTTCCGCAATCTGGAGACGGACCGGTTGCAGCTGGAGTCCTACGTCGCGGCGGAACGGGCTGTCGGGGAATTCCTCAGGGATTACCGCCGGTACGTGCAGATCGCGGCGAAGCGGCGCGCCGATTCAGTTCGCACAGCGCAATCGGCGTATGAGTCGCGCATGAAGGAAATCGGCAAAGTGGAGTCGGATATTCATCGCGTCACTCAGGAACTTGCATCGACCTGTCAGCGGATCGAAGAAATCAAGACGCGCGAAGCAGAAATCGAATCCGAGATTGCGACCTTGCTGGGGAGTCCCCAGATGAAAGACGCGCAGGCTCTGGATCAGGCCGTGCAAGAGGCAAGCCGCCGCGAGCGCGAGGCAGAAAAAGCGAAAGCCGAGACCGACCGAGCTAGCGAGCGTAGGAAAGAACGGGAGCAACACCACGCGGAAGCCGTCAGCCAAGCCACACAGGCAAGTAACCGGTTGGATTCCGTCAGCGCCGCCGCTGCGGAGAAAGCGGATGAATGCGGGCTGGGCCAAATGCATCGCAGTGCTGAGTTGAAGAGGGAAACCCTCGAGCAGGCGGCGCACAATCAGAAGAGAAAAGCAGGGCACGTTCGGAAGTTGAATGGCGAGATTGAAGCTTCACGACAAAGACTCAGTCAGGCCACTGAGTCGGAAACCGGTCTTCGAGGGATTCTGGATAACCGTCTCGATGAACAGCAACAGCTTCGGGCCAGAGTCTCGCGTGCTGCGGCCAATCTGCTCTCCTCCTTCAGCGACTGGGTGGCGGCGTGTGTGGAGCTGAGGATTTCCGACGCAGATGAAGTCACCGGCTCGCTGGCGGAATGGTGTGAGTCCGGCGATGGGCCAAACCCGATATTCGAAGTCATCCGGGCGGCGGAGGCTGCGGCAGGACGTGTCCTGGCTGATTCACATGCGGCGTTTATTCAGCAGCGATCTTACTGGACCAACAGACTTTCGGAACTGCAGGCCGAATACGAACGTCTTGGGGAGGGAAATCATTTGCCGCCTCCGGTCCCGCATACTCGCGACGAGTCGGCGCGCGTCAATCGTGCCGGCGCGCCGCTCTGGCTGGTATGTGACTTTGTGGAGGGTGTTGTTCCGCAGCAGAGGGCCGGAATCGAAGCGGCCCTTGAAGCCTCGGGGCTGTTGGATGCATGGATAAGCCCAGAAGGAATGCTCTTCGATGCCGATGTCCATGACACGTTAGTGACGGCCGGACAGAGCCCATTGCCTGCCGAAGACAGCCATCTCGGTCATCTTCTCGTGCCATCGATCGATCCTGCCGACAGCCGCGCGGTAACACTCTCCCCGGAAGCTGTTCGTGCGGTGCTGCTCCACATTGGGACCCATGCCGGCGCAGGCCACATCTGGGTCGATGTGACTGGGACTTGGCAGCTTGGTCCTCTTCGTGGTTCCTGGTCAAAGCCCGAGGTCCGCCATATCGGCCACGCAGCCCGTGAGACTGCCCGCCGGCAGCGGATGACTGAGATCGAGCGGGAAATGAATGAAGTGCGCATGGCGATTGGCGGAATCGACCGGGATCTGACGCAACTGGCTTTTCGAAACGAAGCGCTGAGACGCGAAGCGGCAGCGGTTCCATCCGATGACGAACCTCGAACGCTTCATGCGCGCGTTGCCGCCATCACGCAGACTATTGCGGAACTTCGTGAGCGCGTGACGACCGCCGAGCGCAAAACATCCGAATGCCGTCTCGCCGTCACGCAAGCTATCGCGAAGAGAGACGCCGACGCTGCGGAACTCGGAATTTCGGAATGGGCGGAACGAGTGGCCGAACTCGATGAGGCGATCGGCGCGTACCTGCAGGCACTTGCCGCTTTATGGCCTACGCTTGAAATGAATGCCAACCTCGCCGCTCAAGCTCAAAACGCCGCGCAGTTCGCTTCTGAAGCTCGCGAGGCCGATGAACGTCAGCAGCAGGCGCACAGAAACGCGTCACTGGCCTCAAATGCCGCGGCCGCAGCTCGCGATACGCTGGAGAAATCTGTCGGTGCGACGGCACGTGAAATCACCGATCGACTGGAGGCAGCGCGAAAAGAGCGAAACGAAATCAGAAAAGGACATGAAGAATCTCTAGACGGGAAAGCGAAACTGGAAAGCGCGTTGTCCGGCTTTCAGACGGCGCTGCAGCTCCACAAGCAAGAATTTCAGACCAACACTTCGATCCGCGACGAATCTGTACGATCGTTCAAGGCTTTTGCGTCGGCGCGCCTCTTGCATATCGCCGTTTCTTCGCTGCAGGATGCCGACGCAGCCTCTTGGTCAACCACTAGATCCGTCGAGAATGCGCGGGAAACCGCCGCGTGTCTTTCCGAAATGGATTGTTCCGACGCTGTGTGGGAACGTCATCAAAATAAGATTGGCACGCATTTTCAGGAGATATCCAATGCCTTGCTCGCGCAGTATTGCCGGCCGGCGGGCTTGTGGTCTGGTGATGTGTTCGTTGCGACGGTCACGCATAATTCGAAGGAACGAAGCGTTGAAGAGTTGCGCGAGTGGCTGAACGATGAAGTCTCCACGCGGCAGAGCCTGCTTCAGGCGCGTGAGCGCGAGATTTTAGAGAATCATTTGATCGGAGAAGTATCCGACCATCTCCACGAGCTTTTGCACACGGGCGAATGTCTGATTCGCGATATGAACGCTGAACTCGAAGCGCGTCCCATGAGCACTGGAATGAAGCTCCGCTTTGTTTGGAAGCCTCGAGAGGACGGGCCTGCCGGACTCCTGGAAGCCCGTCAAAGGCTTATGCGCAGCACTGTAACCTGGTCGAGGGCTGAACGGCAGATGCTTGGGAGTTTCCTTCAAGAGCGGATTCGCGCCGAACGGGCGGAAACGGAGGCCGCAACCTGGCAGGAATCACTGACCAACGCGCTCGATTACCGCAGGTGGCATTATTTCGGTGTCGAACGGTATCAGGACGCCCAGTGGAAACCGCTGACGAAACGCACTCACGGCACCGGATCCGGTGGAGAAAAGGCGATCGCATTGACCCTTCCTCAGTTCGCTGCCGCTGCGGCGTATTATCGCGGCGCCGATCCGCTTGCGCCCCGGCTGATTCTTTTGGATGAAGCATTCGCGGGAATTGACACCGACATGCGTGCGAAGTGCATGGGTTTTCTGGAGGCTTTCGATCTGGATTTCATCATGACAAGCGAGCGGGAGTGGGCATGCTATTCGACGCTCCGCGGCGTTGCCATCTATCAGCTGTCGACGCGTCCCGGTATTGACGCAGTGTGTCTGACGCGTTGGGTGTGGAACGGAAACGAGAAAGTTCGTGATGAGCGGAGCTAACGTAAATCCGACACGGAGCGCAAACGCGACAACGCGCAGCCTCAAAAAAGGGCCTAGTGATCAAGTGACGGCGCTTGATCGCCTCGACCTTGACCGTCTAAAGGCAACCCTTGGCACACCGGAACTTCAATGGCTCGTTGATCGGTTGCGCCGGAAGCTCGAGCGTGGCGAACCTCTCGAAGGCCGTATCACTCTGACGGATCCAACGCCGGCCCAACGCGACGCCAACAGACGGCTGTTTGGAAAGTCTCCTTCAGATGGCAGGTTCATCACCATCAAACTTTCTGAATTGGAACGGTTGCTTCGCAATGGTGAGATCTGTGCATCGTTACGTGAGGCCGTCGAGGGATTAGCCGGTCCGATCCGAAATCTTCGCGAAGAGCGGCGCTTGCTTGAGGAAGACTGGCGTAGGCTATTCGACGAAGCCCGTGATCGTGTGCGTCAAGATGCGGGACTCATCACGTGGATCAATCTCTTGGAAGGGAATGGTACGGTTCGAAGATTCGCAAGCGACCTAACCGGCGCGAAAAGACTCTTAAAGGCCGCTATAGAAATTGCTCAACGGTTGCCTGCTCGTGGGATTCCGCTCGCCGAACTCGCCGCTCTGTCGACCGGAGACAGCCACGCCCTGGATGCCGGGCGCCCACTCGCTGCGCTACTGATGGCACTCGCCTCAGACGGAGAAATCGAAGACCGTCGTGACATCTGGGCAAGTTTTGGAGTGCTTTGCGATGAACTCAGCGCGCCGGTACTCACACTGAATCTCCTCAGCAACTCCCACGGAATGGCGGCCCAGGCATTGCGTCTCCATGCGGAGACCGGCGAACCCTATCGTCTAAGCACGCGTCAGCTTCTTCGCGAACCGCCAACTTTCGACTCGGCCGGTCATGCCGTTGTTTATGTCTGCGAGAATCCTACTGTCGTTGCAGCAGCGGCACTCCGTCTCGGCGCGAAGAGCGCGCCAATCGTCTGCACAGAGGGACAGCCACGGACCGCCTGCCGGCTTCTGTTGAAAAGACTAACTGAGTCCGGCATTACGCTGGCGTATCACGGCGATTTCGACTGGTCGGGAATCCAGATTGCCAACGTGATCTATCGTCGGCATGGATTCAAACCGTGGCGGTTCTCCGCGGCCGACTACTGCAGCACATCGGGAACCTTGCTGCTGAAGGGCATCCCCGTGGAAGCTTCGTGGGATCCGGATCTTAGGCACGCAATGGCGGAATCGGGCCACGCCATTCATGAAGAACAATTACTTGAAGTCTTACTTCTCGATCTGAGTTGACCGGCATGCGAAGAATGCATCGCAAACACCGTTCTTGAGCTCAGGCGTTTCCAGCCGTAGGTGTTTCACAATTCGCCGCGCGCGATCAGTTCCAGGCGCAGGTCCAGGCGACGCGCATCGTTTGGCGCGAGCACTCGAACCGTCGCGCGTCCTGTTGGCGTGATTCCTACAATATGCGGTCCCTCAAAGCGAAGGTGACTGTGCCAATCGTCGCGACGCGGATGAAATAACTGGACTACTTGTGCGGTTTCAGGATCGATACCTGTCACATTAGGTCCTTTGCGAAGATTACAGCGCTGGCATGCAAGGGCGAGATTATCCACTTCATCGGAGCCGCCATGCTGTTTCGCGATAATGTGTTCAACGTGGTGCGTCAGTTCCGCATACTGCTGCGGCAACAGGCAGTACTCACATCGATTGTCCGCGCGCTCGCGAACAAAATTGCGCGTGGCGGCATCCACGGTTAGCTACCGTTGGATTTTAAATGACGCTGCGCCTTAAGCTTCAGGATCGAAATGATATCGGCAGTGTTGATGATCGCTTCGTAATCGGCTCGTTCGTCCTCGTTAAGAAGGCCTTCATTTGCTTTTTCCGCAAGCACCCGAATCTTCTCCTCAACGGCGGGTTCAACCCGGAATTCGGCTACGCGGCGCGCCGATTCGGGATCCAGACAACGGCTCAACGGGTCTAGCAGATCGTTCAAAACTTCTAAGGACGAAGCATTCTTCATACTCTGAAGATAGGTGAAATGACCCTGGTTTTGCAATCTGGAGCCAATTCGCCTCTCTTTCGTTAGTTCGCCTTACTCTCGGGCCGCTCAAACTTTGAGTTGTAAACGAAAACGCTCCTGAAGTGCGCGCAAGACGGCAAAGAAGCTTGCTGTGCTTGGGTTTCCCGTTGCGCTCAACATTGGATGCAAGCTCTTGCCGGGAATTCTTGCAATAGTTGCCAACCTTTCGAAACCAATCGTGGCATCGATGAAATCTTTGAGGACGGCTTTGCCAACTGCCTCTTCACCCCTTAGGTAAGCATTGACGGCCTCGACCAGCAGCGCCTTTCGGAATGCAGCATCGCGCCGGGCGCGCGCTTGCGTTGTCTGTTTAAAATCTCTCGTTAGCCGCATTCACTCCTCGTTCACTTTAAGTCACTGCCGCCAAGCAAAATGATGACGTGATGACCATCTTTCGAAAGTAGATCCGATGGCCACACTGAATCGTTGAAACATGGCGACGATGTTACCCAATAATTACCCAGTTAAGAACCGGGTTTGGGCAAAACCGTGAAATTGGGCGCTTCGACGTATTCAGGAATGGTTGCCATAGACGCTATTGTTGTTTGTTTTCAATCGAGCCCCAATTTCCCAAGCTGGATGTCGCGGGTTCGATCCCCGTCTCCCGCTCTTCGATATCAGCGAGTTGCAACGTCCAATTCACGGCCTTACCCATTGGTGTCCGGTTAACGACATTGAAAATCTCTGAAAGTTCAATATAGCTAAACGAGCGAAAGCGGTTTCAAACGATTTGAAAAACAAATCGCCTCTTCGGAGCTTAAAGTCGGAAGATGCCCGCGGAGGAACGTTGATGAACCGTGGGCAGACCGTTTTCGCTCAGCTGTTTTAATTCATTTCGGTACATGACGACTCTAATGAAACGAATGTACGCACACTTGGTCAATGGCCTCGACGAAGGATCGGCACTCCGACAAGCAAAACTGGATCTTCTCCACGATTTTGGCGAGCAAACCTCGCCCGTATTCTGGGCCGGTTTTACTTTGGTTGGAGATGCATCAATGCGATCTGGTAATTACAGAATGTCGCATAATACAGTGACAAATAGATCAAAAAGATAGACCGGCATGCTTGAGAAAAGCAAAAGCCAGCGTCCGGGATTGACGGACGCGATCATGCCGGCATGGATCGCGGTATCCAGTTCGGTCAGGTCTTCGGCGGAGTGGTTTGCCAATTCCTGCCCCTTGACGTTGCCCCAAAGCGTTTCGACGGGATTCAAGTCCGGTGCATAGCCTGGCAATCTCTCCACAATCAGCCAGTGGCGCTGGGTTTGTAAGTAGTCGGTCATGATCCGGCTCTTGTGTGCGGGTAGCCCATCCCAGATCAATATCACTTTCTGGGTACGCATTTCCCGGCGGAGATCTTTAAGGAAGGCAACTAAACTATCGGAATCGTAACTGCCCGGCCGAGTCTGAAAGAACACACGACTACGGCGTCCATCCCATCGATAACCGATCGTGGCGCAAATTGAGAGTTTCTTCCAATTGAAGGAATGTATCAGGACGGGCGTTTCCCCTTTGGGTGCCCAGGTACGGCGGATGGATGGACGCTCCGAGCCGCCGCTCTCGTCTTGGAAGAGGATCCAAGCTTTCCGGCGCCGAGCGTTTTTTTTACTGCCGGCCATCTTTCATTCAACCACAGCTTCACCTTTTCCTCGTCGCGTTGACGTGCTCGCTTGGCAGGACGTTGCAGGGACCAATCCATCGCACCCAAGATCTTCCACACATGCCCAGGGTGATACTGCACGCCGGTCAGCCGCTTCATGACTGCGGCCACGCGAGGCAGGGTCCATAAATCCGTGCCGAATCCATGCGCGCGCGCTCCTTCCCGCAACGCTTTGTCCACCTTCTTCAGATCCTGCTTGTTCACTTTCGGCATTCGGCCCGCGCGACCCGCGCCTTTCAGGGCTCCAGCACCACCTTGCTTCCATTCCGCATACCATCGGCTCACACTTTGCCGGCTCACATTCAGTCGCCGAGAAATCTCCGAAAGAATTAGCTTGCCCGCAGCGAATAGCCGGCCCGCTTGTCTCCGCCGCTGATCCAATCCCTGAAAATCACGCCGTGGCGCTACATGTGCGATCATGCGCACAGTCTAAGGTCAGTCTAATCGATTTGTCACTCTATTATGCGAGGTTCCGTAGACATCGAGAATATTTACGCTTTCCATGGTTCGATCATTGGCTTGATTTCCTCGTACTTTTGCATGCGCTCTAGCGCAACATTCACTTCGTCCAACGAATAATGACTGGAAATCATTCGGTTGAACGGGAGATGTTGCATGTGTGCGGACACGAACTCCAACGCCTTCCAATAAGCCTTAGCGCGCCCGGATAAACAACCGAGAATGCGCAGTTGTTTACTCACGATCAGAGACGGTTTGATGGTTGTCGTCCCCGAGCCGAGTTGACCAACGACGACATACCGTCCACCTCGGCGAATTATGTCCAGGCCTTCATTGAATGCGCTGGCGTGGCCTGTGAATTCCATAACGATGTCTGCACCTCGGCCGTCAGTAGCAGCCTTGATTTGGTCAGCACGTTCATCCGCAGAGGTTCGTTCGATGCTTAATGTTTGGTCTGCTCCAAATTCTGTGGCGATGTCGAGCCGCGCATCAGGCGCACCGATGGTTATGATTTTCCGAGCGCCGGCAATGTTCACCACTGCTGTCGCCAGCAGACCCAAAGGACCGGAGCCCTGAATCACCACAACGTCCGTAGGACCGATGCCATCAAGGACGCTCATCGCATTCATCACCGTGCGTAATGCGCAACTGGACATACTGGCGAATTCGTTGCTCACGCTGTCTGGCACGCGAACTCTACCAGCTTCGGGCATGACATAGCCGTACTCGGAAAAACCGCCCAGCAAAAATGGAAACTGATCGATTCTTTCGTACATGTACCGGCGAGCGTTTTGGCAAAGCGTCGGCTCCTGGGCCACTGTGCAAAAAAAACAATTGCCGCAGGATGTGTGCGTCCAGAGAATTCGATCCCCGGCTCTTATTTTCTGGCCGACGGAATCGCGATCGCTTCCCGTACCGAGTGCGACGACGCGGCCTACCATTTCATGACCGAGGATCACTGGGAGTTCGACCTTGGTCGATAACGTGCCCTCCCATAGGTGGACGTCAGTTCCGCACACCGAACACATTTCCGTCTTAACCAAAATGGCGCCGGGCTCGAGTTCGTTCGGTACAGGCACTTCCTCGATTTGGATCGGAACTCCGAATTTGCGAACGACAGCCGCTCTGCTAACTGATGGAAAGCCCATAGTGTTTTAAGGACAAGGGACGGAAAGTGACACGATCGATGTCACGCTAATGCCGTTCCTAGGATCGGCTACAAGAAAACCCTTCACTTCCGCTATCTGGTCCTTGTAACGCTCCGGATGATAGAACGCGGCGTCGACCAGAGGATAGTTTCCGTCTTGTGGGAGCAGTGCCTGTGCTTGCCTCAAATCGGCATCGCTTGACTTGCCGGGATTTCTGGTTCGAACGGCTTTCGTCGCGTCAGTCACTGTCCATGCATTATTGGGATTCTCTCTAATGCATCCGTAAACTTGAACCAACGCCCCGATCGGCAGAGGTTTTGTCCCATTTTTTTCTGTCACCTGAATGTTTTTCAGATTGTCCGAAGTCAAGTCCGAAACACCAGCGGGAAACCCGTTTTGTTGAAGAATGTACGCAACAATGTCCAGGTATGTTGCTGTCTCAAGAGTGCCGGGGGCGTTTCGCGGCATGGACCTTTTGATGTTCGAATACAGGCTTTCCAACGCATCTTCGCGCCAACGATCCATGAACTTCTGGCCTTTGAGAGCACCTTCGTACCCGGCGAGGTCGGCACGGTGGCACGAAGCACATGATGTGTTATACGAAGCGAGTCCACGCCTGGCCTGATCTTGCGAGAATACTCCCTCCCACACGTTCTTGCTGTTACTTTGCGAATCCTGAGTGTGGATCCAAAGAGGCATGACTAGAACACTCACGGCCGCAACTATAAAACAGTATTTATTTATCAGTTGGGATCTCATTTGGTAGCGATTCCCAAGTTCCCCTGCGACCGGATTCGAACAAAGCTTCAATAGTGCGAAGCGTTCGGACAGCATCCTCGATCGGCCAACTGGGTACGTCATGCCCGAGTAGTAGTCGTGAGAAACGATCGACTTCGAGGGCATAATGATTCATTGGCGCAAAGTTGAACGTCGACGTCGGCAACGAACCGACCGTCGACGCGTCGCCGAGTTCGATCGAACACGCGGACGGTCGCGCATGCGCATAGGGAAAGTTGAAACGGAGCCAACCCGATCCTCCAAGCACGGTGAGTTGTTGATGAGTTCCCCAAGCGGCCGACCCTGCTTGCGTGCCGACGGTAAACGTAGCATGGGCGTCGCCGTAATCGAGCAAAGCGGTCGATAGTCGATCAATCCCGAATGACGGGTCCCGGTCGATCGTCGCCACTACGCGTTTCGGGGCGCGCTTGAAGACGAGATTGCAGGCGCTGATGGCATAGGCGCCCAGATCATAAAGCGCGCCTCCGCCTGCGGCCGGGTTGTTTCGTATGTCGGCGGGATCGTAAAACTGTTTCGCGAGCGTGCCGTTTGCCGCGCGCACGGGGCCGATAGACTCATTCGCAAGAAGTTCATCAAGCTTTGCCCATTGCGGGTGATTGCGATACGCAAAGCCTTCCTCGACATGCCGCTGGGCGCGGTCGCGCACTGCACAAAGTCGCATTGCGTCATTCACGGTCAAACACAGAGGCTTTTCGCACAGCACGTGCTTGCCGGCTTCGAGTGCATGAACGGACCATTCGAAGTGCATGTGATTCGGCAAAGGGATGTAAACCGCATCAATTTCAGGATCGGCAAGTAATCGGTCATAGCCGCCATATGCTCGGGGTACACCAGTCGCTTTGGCTGCCGTACGTGCCTTTTCAGCATCGCGTGAAGCAAGCGCGAGCAAGGTCGCGTAGGGCGATTCATTCAAGGCCGGAATTATGCGTCCCGTTGCTATCGCAGCGATACCAAGGACGCCCCATTTGATCGTGTTCTGCAAAGTGATTTGCTAGGAAGTCGAAATCATCCAACGGTAGAAATTAGAGTCGCATTATGATTAATACAACAATCGAATGGGAATCGAAAATTGTTGGGATTGATTGACCGATTAGCGGACGGCGGGTTCGTTGACTACCTTCTGCGACCAAGACCATTTGCCCTTATCCTGCACACGCACCAAATGGACCGAATATCGGAATTTGTCGCCGCGGTAGTAACTATCCACCATTTGCAAAGGCTTGTCGTCAGATGTGTACAATACACGCCGGACGTGCATCACAGGTGACAAAAACCCGATGCCGAGCGAATTCGCAATTTCCGTATCCGCCGCTGCGGCGCTGATTGTTTCATGCGCGTGGGTAATCTGGATCTTCAAATCTTCTTCAAGGATTCGCACTAAAGGCGAACCCTTTAGGTTTTCTTTGTTTAAATGTTGGCCTATTTCCAGGGGCAGGAAGTTAATTGTGAAGGCGTATGGTTGTTTGTCAACGTAACGAGTTCGCTTGATTCGTACTGCTTCCTTGTCTTCGTCGCTGAGCATTAGTATAGATCGCAGTTCGTCTGTAATCGGAATACGTGTAATCTCGATGTGTTTGACAGAAACACGTTCCAGTTGGTCGTAGAGGTCTTCCAGATATCCAGTAAAAGTCCGAGGTGGTTGGGTTACTTGAGCACCTTCGGCGACGAAAGTTCCACGCCCCTGTGCCTTCACGAGGAGACCTTCCTCTGCGAGGACCCGCAGGGCTTCGCGAACCGTGACTCGGCTCACTCCGAGCTCGCGACTCAATTCACTCTCGGAGGGTAGCTGGGATCCAGGCGGATATTCGCCACGACTGATACGCTGAGTAATGGTATGTTGGACTTGATAGTAGAGGGTTGCAACTCCCTGATCACGCTTGAGCATCGCGAGACACTATAGCCGATATTGTCTTCCGCTTAAAGTGTTTACGCAGCACATACAGGTGATGTCAGGTTGGCACAAACCCGCGATGATTGTATTGTCATCCATACAACAGTCAAATAGCTTGACCCTGCTGAGCAGGTCATCTAGACTTCGGCAATCGGTTGAGCTTTGAAGGAGTTTGGGAGAACATGGCTGACCCGCAAGCGGTGAGAGAAGTGGATTCTCTTGAATCCTCCCGCATGGAAAATCAGATCGCCGCCGTGCAATTGGTTGCATACCTGGAGAGCGTCGGCGTCGAAGTCATTTTTGGACTGTGCGGTCATACCGTTGTTCAAATGCTTGACGCCCTCAGCCGAAGTCGCATTCGGTTTATCACAACCCGTCACGAGCAACTCGCGGCGCACGCCGCGGATGGATATGCTAGGGTTTCCGGAAAGCCTGGTGTGGTGCTGCTTCATGTGGGGCCAGGGTTAACGAATTCCATAACAGGGCTGGCCAATGCGGCACTGGATTCGATTCCGATAGTTGCAATCGCCGGAGATGTTCAGTCCTACTACCACGGGAGGCACCCGCATCAGGAAATAAACATCCATTTGGATGGGGATCAGTTTGAATTGTGCCGGCCGTTTTGCAAACGAATCTATCGTGTTGGACGGGCCGAAGATCTTCCAAGAATCATAGAGCGCGCGTTTCATTTATCTCAAGCGGGTCGACCAGGACCGGTTCTCGTCGATGTGCCAATGGATTTCTTTTCGGCGGATCTGCCAATCGGCGCGTTCAATTTGAAGCCTTCCAAGATTGCGCGTCCAGCACTCGATTCGACCACGGCCGATGACATTGCTCACGAGCTGGCAACCGCACGCAGGCCTGTGATCTTTGCTGGTGGTGGTGTGCATCTGTCGTCGGCAACGGCGGAATTGGCCGCGTTGGCCGAGACTCTCAAGATCCCGGTCGCGCACAGTTTGATGGGAAAGGGAGCCTTGCCCGACTCACATCCGCTTCTCGCGGGTGCGACGGGTTACTGGGGGACACCGATCGCGAATGAGTTCTGTCGCGCTGCGGACGTCATCCTTGCTGTAGGGACCCGCTTTGGTGAAACCGATTGCAGTTCATGGGATCCGGCATTTACGTTCAACATACCGCCAACGAAGCTGATTCACATCGACATCGACCCGGCCGAAATTGGGCGTAATTATCCGGCGGAGCTTGGTGTTGTTGCGGACGCTAAGCAGGCGCTTCAAATGATCGCAAACGCAGCGGGAAAACTTAGCCACCCGTCACGGCCAAATCTGCAAGATCGTATTGCTGCCGGCCGCGCCGAGTTCGCCTCCAACTGGAGCGAGCAACGAACATCAGACGAGTTTCCAATGCGCCCTGAAAGAATTCTTGCAGACGTTCGCAGAGCGCTGCCTGAAGACGGATACATTGTGACCGACGTAGGTTGGAATAAGAATGGCGTGGGGCAGCAATTCCCAATCAATGTTCCGGGCACTTTCATCACTCCGGGCGGACTTGCAACGATGGGATTCGGACACGCCGCGGCTTTGGGTGTGAAATACGCGAAACCCAACCGGCCCGTTCTTGCACTGGTCGGCGATGGATGTTTCAGCAACAACATGTCTGTTGTCGCAACGGCAGTTGAAGCAAAGCTGCCGGTCGTTTGGGTCGTGATGGATAACGCATCCTTCGGTGTGATCGGTAACATCGAAAACCGCCATTTGGATAATCGGTTCGGAACGACTTTCGAGGTCGATGGCGAGCCGTTGCACGTGGACTATGCTGCTGTCGCGGAAGCTTCGGGTGCGCGCGGTATCATGATTCGCGCAGCTGCGGAACTCGAACCCGCAATTCGGAGCGCACTAAAGTCGGGGGTTCCCACAGTTATTCAAGTCCGTACCGGTCATGCGCCGACTCCGACGCCTGGGCACTGGGACATTAACAACATCATTCGAAAACCTAACGCGCATTAAGCCTAGAGGAGCATTAACGTGGAATCTTGGAAGACCGCCGTAAGCTACTCCGATGAAGATCAGATCTGGATCCGCGGGGAAGCGATGACCGACCTCATGGCTAGGGCATCATTCACGGAGGTCGTGTTCCTTCTTCATCAAGGCCGGCTACCTAGTGCAAATGAGCGAAGGCTGTTGGATGCGATTCTGATCGGCGTTTGCGATCACGGCCCTGGTTCTCCGTCTGCTGCAACGTCACGGCTAGTGGCGAGCGCCAACAGACAGTCGCCGGAGGCCGCGATCGCTGCCGGGGTGTTGTCTATCGGAGACATGCACGCTGGCGCAGGACTGGCTTGCATGGAAATGATTGAAGCTGGATTGAATATGACGCGTCGCGAATCGATTGGAATCGCGGAGGCGGCCAAACGCACTGTGACGGATTACATCCAGAGGAAGCAACGGTTGCCGGGATTGGGGCACCGCGTCCACTCGGAAGATCCACGAACGCCACTCCTGTTCGGTATGGCGCGCGAGAGCGGACTCCCCGGTGAAGCCATCGAGTTCATTACGGAAGTCCAGGCGGCCGCGCGCGAGTTGATTAAATCACTTCCAATTAACGTCGATGGCGCGTTGGCGGCCGTCCTTTATGACCTCGGTTTCCCTCCGCTGTTTGCCAAGTTCGTTTTTATTATCGGTCGGGTGGCGGGACTCACAGCGCAAGTCAGTGAGGAATACACTCGTGAACGTCCCATGCGAATCAAGATTCCTGTGGAATACGACGGAATCCAACCGAACGGCAACGGTACAAACGGACAACACTAGCGCTTCTCTTGGCGGTGTGAAGTCGAAATGGAAACTCACTCGAAAAGGAGAACTATGTCTGCGCGCAGTAGCCTCTGCATGATCGGAATCGCGATCGCCGTTTGCGCGGCATCCACATCGGCAGGCCAACAGGGGGCCGGCCGCGGTGGTCGTGGACAAACGGATCCGTGGCCTGGAAAAAAGAAGCTTCTATTAGTCGCTGATGTCCAGACAGGCTACCATCACGACGCCATCAACCACGGGATGGGAGTTGTCGAACGGCTTGGCCGCGAATCCGGAGCATTTGTCACTTTTCTCCGTACCGACTCCCAACTCATCACAAAGCAGCCAATTGTCGGCCAGGGGAAATATGCGGGCGGAAACATAAACGTGAAGCCTTTGGATTTCTATGATGCAGTATTCCTTCTGCCGAGCGGCGACGGCACGATGAGCGAACAACAAAAGCATGATCTGCTGGCGTTCGTGCGCGACGACGGGAAAGGGCTCATCGTTGGACACGCCGCCGGTGTGGCGTTTACAAAAAAAGACGCGTCACTGACTTGGCCGGAATGGGGCGATCTCATCGGTGGTCTTATGGATCGAGTTAACGGTCACGCCGGCGAGTTCCGTGCGAATGCCAGGATCATCGTCGAGGATACGAGTTTTCCAGGAGCGCTTGCCTTTGGTGGTCCAACTTTCATGTTCGACGAACAGCATCCTGTCTTGATGCCGCCATACTCCCGCGACAAAGTTCACGTCATCATGCGCCTCGATCCTGCTTCGCTCACCGAGCAGCAGCGTGCGATGCGGCCCGATGGAGATTTCCCGGTTGTATGGGCGAGGCAGTATGGGAGAGGCCGTGTGTACAACGTAGGGTGGGGCGAGTTTGAGACGACTTACGATAACGCCGGTTTCCAAAAAATGATTCTTGAAGGTGTGAAGTGGGCTCTTGGCATGGCTCCCGCGGATGTCACCCCAAAGCCGCTGCCCACGGCTGCAGTGCTATCGAAATGATTGGGAGACGTTAATGTCAAGAACTCTCACCTCGGAAGAAAAAGAATACGCGAACAATCTCCTGCAACGTGCGCGTGCCGCCGTGAAGGCCAGCGAATCTCACGAACAGAGCCGAGTCGATCGCTTGTGTCAGGCTGTCGGTTGGGCTACAGCGAACGAGCCGACTTTTGTGCGTTTGACGCGCATGAGCGTCGAGGAGAGCAAAATGGGAAGCCTCGACGGAGTGCCGGCTCGCCGGTTCAAGATCGTTGGCATACTCCGTGACGCTTTGAGGCAGAAAACAATCGGTATCATTGACGAGGTTCCGGAAAAAGGGCTTGTCAAGTACGGTAAACCAGTCGGTGTGATCGCGGGACTCTGTCCGGTAACCAACCCGCTGGTGACAATGGTCAACATGGCCATCAACGCGCTGAAATGCCGCGATGCCGTGATCTTTTCTCCTCACCCAATGACCAAGAAAACGGCGCTCGAGACAACGCGAATCTTGCGAGCCGCTTTGAAGGCGCAAGGTGTCCCCGAGGATATTGTTCAGTGTCTCGAAAAGCCCAGCATCCCTCTCGCTCAAGAATTGATGGCGATTTGCGACCTGACGATTGCTACAGGCGGAGCCGCCATGGTGCGGGCTGCTTACAGCTCGGGAAAACCGGCTTACGGGGTTGGCGCGGGTAATTCGACGATCATTATCGACGAGACGGCGAACATCGAAGAGGCTGCCGCCAACACGCGTATTAGCAAGACTCATAACTATGGCTCCGGATGTTCATGTGACGGGAACGCTCTGATCGACGCTTCGATCTATGACCGATTCGTGGAGCAACTTCACAAAGAGGGTGGCTATATCGCTACGCCTGAAGAGAAGAAGAAACTGGAAGCCGTCATGTGGGATCGCGAAGGTCACAGGGCCATGGAGACGATTGCGCGTTCCGCGGGTCATATCGCGCAGGTGGCAGGATTTCCATTGCCCGCGGGCAAACAATTCATCATCGTTCCTGAGGACAAGATCGGTCGTGAGCACCGCTTCTCTGGGGAAAAGTTGTCACCTGTTCTCGCTGTTTTCAAGTACAACGGGTTTGAAACCGCTCTGAAAATGGTCGCACAGATTCTGGAAGTGGGTGGCAAAGGGCACTCTTGCGGGATTTACTCATTCAATGAAGATCATATTCACCGCCTCGCGTTAATGGCGCCCGTTAGCCGCATCACGGTGCGTCAGCCTCAGGTTCGTGCAAATGCCGGATCCTTCGACAATGGAATGCCGATGACCGCGAGCCTGGGCTGCGGTACTTGGGGTGGGAATATCACTAGCGAGAACATCAACGTGAAGCACTACATGAATGTCACCTGGGTGAGTGAAAAAATTCCCGAAGATCGGCCGACCGAGCAGGAGATTTTCGGAGAGTTTTTTAATAGTGAGACATTCGACGCAAGCAGCGCTTTCTAGAAGAGGTAAATAAGCTTGAACGGAGCCACATTTATTGCACAGTGCCTGCAGCAGGAAGGCGTCAGCAAAGTATTCGGGCAATGCGGGCACACGAATTACGCGTTGATCGACGCTTGCCACAAGATTGGTATCGAATACATTTCATTTCGTCACGAACAAATGGCGGCACATGCGGCGGATGCCTATTACCGCAGCTCGCACAAACTGGCCGTGCTTAATGTTCATTTATCTCCAGGAATGACGAATGCGCTCACCGGTGTGGCAACGGCAGCAGCAGATTGCACACCTATGATTGTGTTTGCCGGCAATACTCAGTCATACCATCACGCGAGAGAACCGCATCAGGGAATACGCTTTCACGCTGATGCGTCGCAAGGCGATATCTACCGGCCTTTTTGCAAACGTGTCTGGAGAGTGGACGATCCTCAGTTACTGCCGGACGTGATGCCGCGAGCACTCAATCTCGCGCAGACCGGCCGAACGGGCTGCGTCCTAATTGATGTCCCCTTGGATGTGTATTCACGACCGGTCAATGTATCTGGTCCCATCGCGCGACGACGCAGAGCGGATTATGCGCGACCCGTAGGAGATCCGATCGGCGTGGCAAAGGCCGCGGAATTGTTATCAAGTGCGGGGAAGCCCGTGATCTTTGTCGGAAATGGCGTTTTGCTTTCGGAAGCAACTGAAGAGCTCAAGGCTTTGGCCGAATGGACCGGAATTCCGGTGGCTACAACACTGATGGGAAAAGGTGCCTTTCCGGAAGACCATCAGCTTGCGTTGGGAATGACAGGTATTTGGGGCACGCGGACAGCAAACGAGACGACGAAAGAGGCGGATGTCATACTGGCTGTCGGCACGGGTTTTGCGGAAGCCGACTGCAGTTCCTGGGTGCCGGAGTATACCTTCGCGATCCCACCTTCGCGTCTGATTCAAATTGATGCGGATCCGCAAGAGATCGGCAAAATCTATCCGGTTGAGATTGGAATCGTCGGTGATGCTAAAGCAACTTTGGCCGCGCTGCTAAGCCAGCTTCGAAAAAGCCCTGCACCCGATTGGAAAAGATCTGCGCGCACTGGCCAACTCGAGGAAAGGAAAGTGAGCTGGAAAAAAGAGCTCGTCAAAAGCCAGCAGGATGCCGAAAAGCCAATCCATCCCGCGCGATTGCTCGCTGAACTGGGCCGTGTGTTTCCTCGTGACGTGATCGCAGTCACAGACGTCGGCTGGAACAAGAACGGCGCAGGTCAGCAATTGCCTGCTCTAACGCCCGGATCGTTTATCACCAGCGGCGGACTCGCAACAATGGGGTTCGCTCCCGCCGCAGCGATAGGAGCCAAGCTGGGTGCACCGGGTCGAAAAGTAGTCGGCCTAGTTGGCGATGGCGGTCTCATGTCCGTAGTTGGAGCCCTGGCAACTGCAGTAGAACTCGGCATACCAGTTGTCTGGGTTCTGTTTAACAACTTTTGTTTTTCCACGATTCGCAGTGTCGGCGAAACATATTTCAAGAACACGTATGGCACCGAATTCACCAAACCGGACGGAACGCCTTACAATCCCGATTTTCAACTGCTCGCAAAATCATTCGGCTTGAAGAGCTATCTAATCGAAGAACCGGCGGCCATTGCGCCAATCCTTCAGGAAGCGCTGGCCCTGAACGAACCATGCCTGGTGGAAGTGCTGACCCGTGCCGATGTGCCTATGCCCCGGACTGGCTATTGGGACATTGCGGACTTCTTGAAGCTAGGAAACTACTAGACAGGAATATGAAGATCGACCGGTTGCTTCACTTCAACATTCGTTGTAGCGCAGCCGATCTTGCCAAGCTCGAAGAGTTCTACGGAAACGCGCTGGGCATGAAATCGGGCGATCGCCCCAATTTCGGTCGAGCCGGCGCTTGGCTCTACTATAACGACGAGCCGCTGATTCATATCAATGCACATTTCCCCGAAGGCTCAATCGAGAAAAATCGGAACCACAACGGTAGCGTCGATCACATCGCGTTTAGGTGCACAGGGTCCGCAGAACTGCGAGAGCGTCTTGTGCGCAACGGTATCGATTTTCAGGAACAGAATGTCGAGAATGCGGGTTATCAGATCTTCATAATTGATCCCGTCGGCACCAGATTGGAATTTAATTTCCTCAATAGCGAAGCCCCCGGCACGATCGCTCTCCGCTCCCAAACGCCCACTCGTTCGTAGCCTCCCAGACGGGATGGATGTATTATCGTCCATACAACATTCAATTTTGTTGAATCTCAGTTGCTCAATTTGAAATAATCCCGGCCCAAACAAACTGGCTGTTCATTATTCGGAGGAGGGATGTGATGGGAGTCTTAAAAGACAGGACGAAAGAATTCGCGGTCTGCGTCGCCATCTTGGTTTTGTTCGTCTGCAACGCCAGTGCTCAAACCGTTAATGCCACGCTTGGTGGCATTGTTGCAGATTCCAGCGGGGCGCTGCTTCCAGGTGCGACAGTATCCGCTACCGGCATCGATACGGGCGTTGTCACCAAGACAATCACGAATGAGGCCGGAGCCTATCAGTTCCCGAGTTTACAGAGTGGGAGCTATAGAGTCGCAGCGGAACTGCCCGGCTTTCAGGAATTCGTCTACCAGCGTGTCACTCTGGGCGTTGCTGCCCAGGTCAGACTGAACTTCACTCTCTCTGTTTCAGCCGTCGCTACCACAGTGGATGTCGAAGTCGAGACATCACCCCTGCTCGCGACAAGTGCAACTGTAGGAGGTGTGATCCAGGGTCAGCAGATTCTGGATCTGCCTCTGATCGACCAAAGCGCCACCAGCCTTGCTCTAACTCAAGCTCAATTTGCAGGTGGCATCGGTGGCGGTGTAAGCGTGGCCGGCGGCTCAACGATCGCATTGCTCACCACTGTCAACGGTATCAGTGTTTCCAATACGCGGCTCGATAGAGCCGGCGGCTTGCAGTCGTTCCAGTTGACGCAGAGTGTGGACCTTGTCGAAGAAGTGAAGGTCGTCAGTAGTCCGGCCGATGCGGAATCCGGACGGGCGTTGGGGCAAGTGCAGATGATCGTCCGGTCCGGGACGAATCAATTCCACGGGAGCGTCGTGGATGGACTTCGCAACACGGACCTCAACGCCAATACGTTTTGGAACAATTACCAAGGTCTGCCGCGTCAGGACTTGAAGCGCAATCAATACGCAGCCCGTTTGGGCGGTCCCATCAAAAAGAACAAGACCTTCTTCTTCGGACTGTATGCTGGTAATCGCCAGGTGACATCGGCTTCATCCACCCGAACAGTGCTGACCGGGCCGGCGCGGAACGGCAACTTCCGATTCTTCCCCGGCGCCATCAATGCCAACGCGAACGCGACGATTAATCCGACAGTCGACATGGCCGGCAACCCTGTTCAGCCGGCAACGGCGACAGGAGCGCTACGGACGATCAACGTTTTTGGCCTCGATCCGAATCGGCCGAACGCCGATCCGACCGGTTTGGTTCAGAAGTACATTGCGCTGACGCCGCTCCCGAATAACTTCACTGTCGGCGATGGTCTGAATACCGCAGGCTATACGTGGCAGATTCCATCGTTTTCCAACAGTGACCAATTCACCGGTAAGATCGATCATCACTTCAACGACAGGCACCGGATGAATATTGTGTTGACCCAGCAACATGATGCCTACACTGCCACGGCTCCCAACTATCCCGGTGTGGGAGCAGTCGGAGTATCGCAACTGCACTCCTGGTTTGGCTCGTTGAACTTCACATCGACATTCAAAACGATGCTGAACGAATTCAAAGCGGGCTTGCAGCATCCGAATTTGGATCAGGTCAGCGGCACTCGCGCTTATCCAAAGGTGTACCCATCGAGCAACGGAATTCTGTTTACACCGGGTTTCTCGAGCTTCACTTCTCCCATTCCAGGAAACATCGATTCTCAGTTGATCGATCCCGTTTACACTGTCGGCGACACTATGAGTTGGACTCATGGCCGCCACTCGTTCAAAGCGGGTTTTCAGATGGATGCCATGTCATCCAATTCTTTCAACATCAATAACAACTTCGTACCGTCCGTGACGTTAGGCGCCGGCAGCACCGCCGTTCAGGGCATCTCGAATATTTCCGGACTTGTCGCGCAGAACCAAACGCTGGCGACCAGCCTGTTGACCGATCTGACAGGGTCGCTCACATCCATTACACAAGGATTCGGCGTCGCCGACGGGAAAAACCCTGCCTGGATTCCTTATCCGAACCGGCGCGCCTGGCACCAACGCGATTTGCAATCCTTCTTTAAAGACGACTTCAAACTCGCCAAGAACATCACTCTGAACCTTGGAATACGGTGGGACTATTCCGGGGTTCCATGGGATCGCTGGGGACGTACGCCTGCGCCGGTCGGGGGCTTCGGTGGTTTATTCGGCGTTTCCGGAACGAACTTCTCGAACGCGTTGTGGTCACCCGGGATTTCCGGTGGGACTTTGACCCAGATGCAGACGGTGGGTCCGCATTCCGCGCATCCTGATCAACAACTTTACAAGGACTATTACAAGGGCTTTGCTCCCGCTGTTGGACTGAGTTGGTCTATTCCGTATTTTGGCAAGGACAAGACTGTATTGCGTGCGGGCTACACATGGACGCGCCCGATGTCTCAAACGTTCCTGGCTATCGATGGATCGGTTCCGTCCTTCGGTACGTCAGCGACGTTTTCCGCCGTTACGTCTACGTTTCTGAACAGTGTGAACCTGCCCTTGTCGCCCACGTTTTCGAACCCGCTCCAGATTTGGCCGATCAACGACAAAACTCAAAACATTTCCACCTACGATCCAAATTTCAAGCCGCCGCTGGTGCAGAGCTTCAACGTATCGTTGGAGCGAGAACTCATCTCGGGCCTGACGATCGCCGTGCGCTACGTCGGCAACAAGACCACACACCTCCCGGGTGGATACGATCTGAATTGGCCGAACGTTTTTGAAAACGGCATTGCCGAAGCGGCGAACATTACGGCGCAGGGAGGCAATGCGGCCCTGTTCGACAAGGTTTTAATGGGAGTCAACGTTCCCGGAGTCGGTACCGTAGATGGCAAAACGATTACGGGTTCGCAGGCGCTCCGCGCTTACACGGGAACGTTCGGTTTCCTGGCCAGTAACTCCGCCGCCAGCCTGGCAAGTTTCTTTAATACGACTCAGGCGCTTCAGCCCGCCGCAACAGCCACGCGCGGCGGTGTGCTCGTGAATGCCGGCCTACCGTCAAACTTTGTCGTAGTCAATCCGCAGTACAACCGCGCCTCGTTCACTTGCGCGTGTCTGAATTCGTTCTATAACTCTGGAGCTCTCGAGGTTCAAAAGCGTTTCTCGAAAGGATTGTCTTTTCAGTCGAATTTTGTATGGGCGAAAAACATGCAGCTCAACGGTACGAGCCGAAATGCGCGAAACTTGAATCTGGATCGGACCCAAGGCGGCAACAAGTTCAGTTACAAGACCAGCGGAACGTACGAACTCCCGGTCGGCCGGGGCCACAAATTGCTGGATGCCTCGTCCGGCATCAAAGGCGTCGCCAGCAAGATACTCGGCGGTTGGCAGACTGGCGGAATTCTCACGTGGACTGCCGGAAGTTATCTCAGCATCACCTGCGGCGGCAATCCGATCGGAGGCACCAACACTTGCACTTCGGTGACGCCGCTGCCGGAGGATCCCGGTCACATCGTCAAGAACAGCACTGGCGTTGTGTATTACGACAGCACTGTCCTGGCAACGGTTAAAGATCCTTTCTGTGACACGCTGACGACGCAACAGGCCCTTCAAAGCCGCTGTACGTTCCAGGGGCTGACCTATAACGGCAAGTTGCTCTTTGTAAATTCGCCGCAGGGGGCCGTTGGATCGATGTCGAGAGTCACCAATTGGAGAGGACCAAGCCTGTTCGACTTGGATATGAATATCCTCAAGCGGTTTACCGTGCGCGAAGGCATTACCGCGGAACTTCGAGTGGACGGAATTGCGATTACGAACACTCCACATTTCACGGATCCCAACATGAATATCAACGGACAGACGTTCGGCCGCATTTCCGCACCGTCTGCCGGCGGCGCCAATTCATTTACAACTCCTGCGCCGTTCTACGGTAACCGCGTGTTTGTAATCAATGCGCGTGTTAGTTTCTGAGCGATGCACAAAGCAATCACCGTCACAGTTGCGATTCTGATCTTGACGATCGGTATCCTCGCCCAAAATGATTGGATGCATTTCGGCCAGGATCCAGGCGCGACGCGATACTCGACGCTGACTCAGATCAATATTGATAACGTCAAAAACCTGAAACGGGCCTGGACCTTTCACACCGGAGATAAGTCCGGTTTCTTCGAGAGCACTCCGCTCGTGATCAACAGCGTGCTGTATTTTTCGGCGGCAAACGGTTTCTACGCCGTCGATGCTGTCAGCGGCGAGCAAATCTGGAAGTATGAAGCGATGCAAACGACGCGACGTGGAGTTGCGTACTGGCCCGGCGATACGCGTTCGGTTTCACGGATCATTGCATCGACCGGTTCGAAGCTGGTCGCTCTCGATGCGAAGACCGGAAACCCCATTCCCGATTTCGGCGACAACGGTTTTGTAGACATGGGTACAACCATGTCGTCAGCGCCCGCAATCTACAGGGACTTCGTTATTACGCAAGCCACGCGTCCGGTGATCAACGCGTGGAATGCCCGTACTGGAAAGCGGATTTGGACGTTCAATCTCATCGCGCAGCCGGATGATCCTGCCAATAAGACCTGGGAAGGGAATTCGTGGGAAAACCCCGGCGGAACGAATGTTTGGGGTTTTCTCTCTATCGATGAGGAGCGCGGTCTGCTCTTCGTTCCGAACTCCATGCCCGGCGGCAACGATTACTACGGAGGCCAGCATCACGGCAACAACCTGTACGGCGATTGCGTGGTCGCAATCGACATCAACACCGGGAAACTGAAGTGGTACCAACAACTCGTCCATCACGATATCTGGGACTACGATCTTGCCGCCGCTCCCACGCTGCTTAACGTTGTGCGGAACGGAAAGACAATTCCCTCCGTCGCGCAAATCACAAAAATGGGCCTGATGTTCATTTTTGATCGGACGAACGGAACACCTGTTTTTGGAATGGAAGAGCGTCCAGTCCCGCAAACCGAAGCTCTTGGAGAAGAAACATCACCGACTCAACCGTTTCCAGTGAAGCCTGCGCCGCTTGCCCGAAACTCGATTACCAAAGAAGATCTGCAGACCGGCATTTCTCCCGAGCACGATGCATACTGCCAGCAACTCTGGGACAAATATCGTCTTTCCAATGAAGGTCCGTACACGCCGTGGGATGTGAAGAGAGATGTTGTTGTTTTCCCCGGTGCGATCGGTGGCGGGAATTGGAATGGAGTGACGTTCAATCCGAAACTCGGGCTGATGTTCACAAACGTCATGAATGCGGGCCAATGGGGACATCTTGAACCGGCCGGCGCTCGAGGTGGACGCGGCGGCCGGGGAAATCGCGGAGCAGCAGGCGGACCGCCGCCCGACGAGCAGGACCCTGCGCCCCGAGGAACCGGTCCGAACTACGGCAAGGTCACTCCTGAAGGACGGCGTTTCTGGGACCCCAAAACGATGTACTCCTGCAACAAACCACCATGGGGAGAATTGATCGCCGTGAACGCCAATACGGGCGACATCGCTTGGCGAGTACCTCTAGGTTCTTTTGAAGAGTTGGAAAAGAAAGGTATCAAGACGGGGACTCCCAGTCTTGGAGGCGCAATAACCACTGCGGGCAACCTAATCTTCATTGGCGCTACAGTCGATGGAAAGTTTCGCGCGTTTGATGCTCGGAATGGTGCCGAGTTGTGGAGCACAAAGCTGGATGCGCCCGGTCATTCGATTCCTTCCACCTATATGGGGCGCAATGGAAAACAATATGTGGTGATCGCTGCAGGAGGTGGTGGATTCCTGCAAAGTCCGACTGCCGATGCATTGATCGCCTTCGCGTTGCCATAAAGGATCGTTATGAAACGAATAGTAATCGCGACAGCATTATTTATTCTCTTAGCGTCGGGCCCACCGTCCAGTTCTATCGGTACGCCGCTTCGCGGCCTTCGGACTGCTGGACGGTCCCCCCACGCCGGCAGTGCGTTGCTTCTTGCTCAGGTGCCTGCCGCACAAACACCCGGAGCGCGCGGGCAGGCCGAAGGCCAGCGCGGTGGTCGCGGAGGCCGTGGAGGACGAGGTGGCCAAGCGGCAAAGAGAAGAGTCTTGCTTGCGTGGGCGGATACGCGAAACGGCATCGCGCAACACGAATTCACCTCGCACGCGCTGGCGATCGTAGAGCGTCTCGGATACGAATCCGGACTCTGGGACACGTTTATTCGTACGGATTCGAACGTCATAGCAAACACCTCGTTCAAGACCGACGGTACGCCGGCGAGCGGCGGTCCTAGCTTAAGCAACGTTGACGGCATTTTTTTCTTAGGTCATCGGGAAATCGAGATCAGTGCAAAGCAAAGGGAAGAACTGCTGGCATTCGTACGAAATGGGCACGGTTTTGTTGCCGCTCATACCGGACTAACCGCTTTTGAGTCATGGCCGGAGTTTGGTGAAATGCTTGGCGCTCAATATCAAGGCCACCTGTACACAGGGCCTGGCAAAGTGATCAATGAAGAATCGTCGTTTCCAATCGTGAAACACTTGCCAACAGAATTCGATTACACTGACGAGTTTTATCAAGCCAAGACATTTTCACGAGATAAAATCGATGTCCTGCTTCGTTTCGATCCCGCCAGCGCAGTTGGCGGCACAGTCGCGAAAGACGGCGACTTTCCGTTAGCGTGGGCCAAGAAATACGGCCAGGGACGTGTCTTTTATGGTTCGTTTTCCCATGCGACCGAGCTCTGGGACCGACGTGACATCCAATTGATGTATCTTGAAGCGATCAAATGGTCGTTGGGCCTCACCGATGCTGAACCCACACCGCATCCCCTTCATGCAAGCTCAGGAACTCAACATTAATCAAGGTAGTCGTCTGAAACTGAATTCTGTATGTTGTCAATACAACATACAGAATTCCCTTGACTCCTCTATATATCCTTCAGAATAATCGCGAACGTCTGGACTAAATATAAGAGCATGCGACTACTTTGAACGAAATCTATGAAGAGGGTTCTCGTTGCACTTCGTTGGGAGTTCAAAGTTGAATGTTGCCAGGCGTGGAGATCAAAGTTACTCAGACGGAGACAGGCTACAGTCGCACTCAACTCGTCACTCTTTCCGGAGGCGCCGTCGATGTCGGTTCGAATCTAAATTTGCATATGACGCAACGTTTGCTTTTCGTCTTGTTTGTTGGCGTTTTCACGAGCGTGACACTTGCTGCCCAGAGCCCGAAGGATTGGCCCACAGTCGGCAACGATCCGGGTGGCATGAAGTACTCGCCTCTCACTCAAATCACGCCGGCTAATGTCACTAGGCTGACGAAGGCATGGACGTACGATATGGGCATTCCCGCGACAGGGTATGCGGTAACCCCAATCGTCATTAACGACGTCATGTACCTGCCAGCCCAGACGAAAATCGTCGCTCTCAAAGCAGATTCCGGAACTGAACTGTGGAAATTTGACATGAAGAGCCTGCCCGACTTGGGACCAAATCCAGCGGCAGGCCAACGTGGAATCTCCTATTGGCCAGGCACGGGTCAGATCGGTCCGAGAATCGTGGTTCTGACAACAAATGGGTTCTTAATTCAGCTCGACGCTAAGACGGGAGCACCGTTACCGGCGCCTATCGGTATAGTCAACTTATCCCCCGGCGTTATCGATAAGTTCGGCGGTGTCTACGCCACGAATACCGCTCCGGCCATTTATAAGAACCTCGCGATTGTTGCGGCCCGTACGGGTGAGCAAGGCCGATATGGACTTCCTGGAGATCCACGCGCATTCAATCTGATTACCGGCGAAGAAGTCTGGCGCTTCCACGTTGTGCCTGGCGCGGAAGACGAGAACTTCGGCACGTGGGGACTGAACGGTTGGCAGGATCGGCGTGGACCCGGCGTTTGGGTGCCGATGACAGTTGATCCGGTCAATGATTTGATTTTCATTCCGCTTGGCAATGCGACGGACCAGAATTTTGGGAACAGCCGCCCCGGAATCAATCTGTACGCCACAAGCCTGGTGGCGCTTCAAGCGTCAACCGGAAAACGAAAGTGGCATTTCCAACTCACGCATCATGACATCTATGACTGGGACGTCAATTCTCCGCCGGCGCTCATCGAGGCGATGAAAGACGGGCAGCGCATTCCGGCTGTCGCGCAAATGACGAAGCAGGGTCTGCTCTTCATGTTCAACCGGCTGACGGGCGAACCGCTGTTTGGTGTTGAGGAGCGGCCGGTGCCTAGATTCGATGCGCCTGGCGATCAGGCTTGGCCAACCCAGCCGTTTCCGCTAAAGCCCGCGGGCCTTACTCGCGACAGCATGACGCGTGGTGAAGTGAGCAAGATTTCCCCGGAGGCGGAGAAGTACTGCACGGAAGTTTTCGACAAGGCCGTCAACATGGGCCCCTACACACCGTATGGAATGCTACCCAGCCTCGTGTTTCCAGGATCGGAAGGCGGCGGTGGATGGGGCGGTGTCGCTGGGAATCCTTCACTCGGACTCCTGTTTGTGAACACGCGTCACCTCGGTGTCATCGCCCAGTTGCAACCAATGATGTCATCGAATGTGCTACCTTCATTCTCAAAATCAAAGGTTCCGACAAACTTCTACACCGATCCTCAGGGCTATCCGTGTAACGCACCGCCGTGGTCGGAACTCGTTGCTGTGAGCACCGGAACCGGCGACATCGTCTGGCGCACGCCACTTGGTGAATATTCAGAGTTGACCGCCAAAGGTATCTTAGGGACGGGGACAGCACTCAATGAGGGCGGGCCTATTACCACTGCATCCGGACTCATCTTCATCGGCGCCACGGCTGATCTTGGTTTTCGCGCCTTCGATGGGAAATCCGGAAAGGAATTGTGGAGGGCGACGCTCGACAATGACGCGCTCATGACGCCGATGACCTATCAGGCTGCGAACGGCAACCAGTACGTAGTTGCTGTGGCGGGAGGCGGTCAGGCAGCGTTTCACATTCCCGCGCGCCCATCATCTGTGAATGCGATGGTTGTCGCGTTCACGCTTCGATAAACGAGGGCCACCATGGATCGACGAAATTTTTTTCAAGCAAGTGTCATCGCCACTCTTGCAACGAAGGTTCTAGGCGGGGGCACTCCTCGTCGAACTGAAGCGGTGGAAACTCCAGCTCAGTCTGGTTCAGCTCCGGTGCCGCGGCGTTTGATCATGGATGCGTACACGCGGCATCTGCACTGGCTCCGCGATGCAGATGAAATAGCTGAGGCCGCAATTGAAATGACATGTGGCGGAGTCGAACCAACGATCCAACCCTATCCCGGCCACATCAATCCGGAGAAGGTAGCGCAGGAGTTGCCTGCATTCGTGCGGACAATGCAAAAGCACGGACTAAGGGTGAAGCAGGTTCGCGGAGGCAACCAGACGGACGTGAGCGCTCCAAATCTCGAAACCATGGTTGCCACGATGGGACAACTTGGTGTCACTCATTATTGGGTGGGCACGGACAATTACGATTTAAGTAAGCCGATCATGCCGCAGCTTGATGCGATCAAATTAAAAGTCGATAAATTTGTAAAGCTCAACCAAAAGCATGGCACCACGCTCATGTATCACACTCGGGCGGGCGCGAACTCCGTAGGCTCTGTTGTTTGGGATTTGCTTTACGTCATGAAGGACTTCGATCCGAAGTTCGTCGGATTCCATTGGGACACAGGACACATGTCGCATCACGGCGAGATGTGGGAGACGCTTATGCGAACCGCTGGCCCATATGTTGTTGCGATGGCGTGGAAGGATCGCGCGTGGGAACAACAGCTAGGGTTGCTTGGAGAAGGTGGACCTTTTCCGGGTCCTCAGCCGGCTGAGACGGCTGGACGCGGCGCCGGTGGTCGCGGGCGCGGCGGCGCGCGCGGAGCTCGAGGTGCGGGTGCCCCAGCAGATGACGCTGCCGCCGGCGTCGGCAGAGGAGGTCGTGGCGCACAACCCGAAGACGGCGACGCTGGAGGTGCCGGGCGGGGTGCTCGTGGTGCGCGACCGTTCCCGTTGCCATTAGCCGGCAACGCCTTCGCGCGTGGTGCAGGTTGGACCTCACCATACGTGCCGATGGGTACAGGGTTGGTCAATATCTTTCGCTACGCCGTCGTGCTGCGCGATCTCGGTTTTAACGGACCGATGGAACTGGAAGCGGAGTATCCGAACGGTGGTGCAGAAAACGGAAACGATAAGATCACACTTCCACGAGCGCAAGTTTTGGGAAATCTTAAGCGGGATGTTCTGACAATCCGCACGGCGTTTCAACAATCGGATACCGGATTAACGTGCTAGGTGTCAGACAAGTTGTTCGTTGCGAGTCATCGTCGACGCTTCCACGCCGCCACGCGACGCTCCGCTTCGTTGACTTGTTCGGGCGTCATGCGCGCAGCCGAGATGTTGCGCAGTTCGAGAATCGCTTGTCGGTTGTCTGTAAGCGGCGCTTGGCCGGCAGCGAGCATGAACCACATGTAAGCCGCGACATAGTCGCGAATCACGCCGGTTCCCGTGAAGTACAACTGCCCCAATTCATATTGCGCGCGCAGGTCATCGCCGTCTGCCGCGAGCCGATACCAGCGCGCAGCTTCGGTTGCGTCGGCCGTGATGCCGCGGCCTTTTCTGTAAAAGTCTGCGAGCGATCGTTGGCCGGCAGCGCTGCCATGCTCGGCCGCCTTCCGATACCATGCGAGGGCTTCGGCGTCATCTTGTTCGACGCCAAATCCAAAGTCGCACAATTGCCCCATCTGGAATTCAGCGGGCGCGTATTCCTGGGCGGCCGCTTTCTTGAACCAGCCGACAGCCTCAGCCGTATCCGACGCGCCGTAGTACAAGAACGAGCCGAGCGAAAACTGCGCGATGACGTCGCTAGCAGCGGCCTTCATGCGGGCTGCTGCGAGAGCTCGCTCGACATCTTGGTTCGCCTGTGCACCGAGCTCAGATGCGCCGGCGAACCAGACAATGACGGTGCAGACGGTGAGCAATAGGCTGCGCATGACGTTGATTATAGCGAGACGAACAATACTCGCGGCATTGCTTGTTGGTACGCTCGGAGTCGTGGTTATTAGCGGGCAATCGACGAAGCCGGCTACACCGGATGTCGTTTATGTCCCGACACCGCAGAGCGTCGTTGATGCGATGCTCGAACTCGCAGCAGTCAAGCCCAGCGATGTTGTATATGACCTCGGATCTGGCGACGGCAGAATCGTCATTACGGCCGCAAAGAAGTACGGTGCGCATGGCGTCGGCATCGAAATCGATCCCGTGCTCGTAGAAAAGGCCAAGGAGAATGCTGCAGCGGCGGGCGTATCGGATCGCGTGCGGTTTATAAGACAGGATCTATTTAAGTCGGACATCACCGACGCGACGGTTGTCACACTGTATTTACTTCAAAGCATCAATGAGCGCCTTCGGCCAAAGCTCGTACGGGAACTGAAGCCAGGCACCCGAGTTGTTTCTCACGTTTTTAATATGGGACCGGAGTGGCCGCCGCAAAAGGAGATCACGGTCGGAGCAAGCCGTGTTTTCTTGTGGACGATCGCGAATCGGTGACCGAGGAGAAATGAACATGGATCGACGCACACTTCTGAAATCGAGCGCAGTAACACTTGCGACAGCGGCGTTTGGGAAATTCAACTTCGCACAAACTGCGCCGGGCCCTTCGGCGCAACCCAGAAAACTACACCTCGACGCTTATTCGCGAACGCTGCATTGGCTGCGAACGCCGGGCGAAGTTGCGGAAGCCTGCCATCAAATCGGCAACACGACGATCGACTTAACTGTGCGCGTGTATCCCGGGCATGTGGCTCCGGAAAAGGTGAAAATAGATTTGCCGCCTTTCGTGAATGGACTAAAGCGCGATGGGATCACTGTAACGTGCATGGCAGCCGAAATCACGGACGCGGATACGGCCTATGTCGAAGCGATGCTGGATACCGCTTCTTCACTCGGTATTCATCATCACTGGTGGAGAGGCTTCGCGGTCGACGCTTCGAAGCCGTACATGCAGCAACTCGACGCATTCAAGCCACGCGTTGCGGGCCTAGCGAAGCTGGAGGAAAAATACGGAATGAAAGCCATGTACCATCCAGGGGGAGGTTTCAGCGGCGCTTTCTTTGACCTCCTTTACGTACTGAAGGATTTCGATCCGCGACATGTGAGTGTTCAATACGACACCGGCAATCTGCTGCAGACGAATCAGCAAAATCTTGTAACGCAAATTCGGATGGGCGCTTCGTATATCGGCGGCTTTGTTTTCAAAGATGCGGTCATCGAGCCGAATCCAAGCGCCGATTCAAATCCTCCGGTAACTGCTGCGGGTGGGGGCCGTGGCGGTGGCGGGCGTGGCGGACAGCAGGGCCGTTTTCGAAATCGTCAAGTGCCAGTCGGCACCGGCATCATCAACTTGTCTCTCATCGCACAAACGCTCAAAGAAATAAATTTCAACGGTCCCATGGAATGTCAGCCGGAGTGGCCGGAACTCGGAGGCGCCGATCAGGGCAGAGACACAATCACCATTCCGAAGGAAACAGCAATCGCACTACTGAAACGTGATCGTGTCACCGTCGAGGCAGCTTTCGCGGGAACCAACCTGCTTTAGAAGCATCAAGGAGCGGTGATGTTACGAAGGATTCTTATCGCGATAGGCATCAGTTTCATAACAGCGGCATGCATATATTCGCAAGCCGCCGGACCGCAGCGAGGTGCCCGCGGCACAGGCGGCGGCAATGCCGCGAGACTTCCCACACCTGATCAGTGGGCCGCAAATGCGAAAACCAGCAAATATGCTGCGAAAGCCGCCGAACTCGCAGGAGATGATCCGGATCTCAAATTCGATTTGGGAATCTTCTGCAAGGCAAGTGGTGGATCGGGAAATGAAGACCGCGCGACGATTGGAATTCCCAGCAGCGAACCCCGTATCGAGCCTTATCCGACGCCTAATCCAAAGGTTTCACTGGGTGGGCAACGGTTGTTCGACAACTTCTATTGGATCGGAGATACGGGTGTGGGCGCCTGGCTGGTCACCTCGAATGATGGTTATATCCTGTTTGATGCACTTAACAATGAGCAAGAAGCGCGCGATGTCCTCGTTCCCGCGATAAAGAAATTCGGTCTCGATCCAGTGAAGATTAAATACATGGTGTTCGGCCATTATCACGGTGATCACACGGGTGGCGGCGAGTACATGCAGCGCATGTATCATCCGCGCGTCATCATGGGCCGGGATGATTGGGACATTTATTTTAAGCCGGGTTCTGGTTTCGCGGGCACCGCGCAGGGCAATTCTCTAATGAAGCGCGACATGGATGTCGAGGATGGCATGACGATCCAGGTCGGCGACGTCAAAGCCACCATTTATCAGATGACGGGCCACACGCCGGGGTCGATCGGCATGATTGTTCCAGTGAAGTATCAGGGAAAGCAGCATCCTATTCTCCTCGTGACGGCGGCCACCGACGTTCATAATCGCGAATCTTTCGTGGGCGGGTATGAGCACATCTGGGATGCCGGGATCAAAGCCAAAGTTGAGTCCGTCATGCAGGATCATCCGAACACGAACATGAACCTGTTAGCCAGGACTACCTACGTGAACAATCATTATCCACCCGCCAAAAATCCTCTACTCTACGGCGCCGAACGAACTACCCGGTACATCAACATCATGAGGAATTGCACCCTCGCGCGAATGGAAGCCTTGGGGTGGTAAACGAGCCGTAGCAACGTCAATTTCTGCCTTCCATGTTGATGCATCCACACAAATTTTGAATTTTCTGTTTTGTCACACTTTCGCATGCTTGTATCATCATCCGAACAACAATCAGGTTTACTTAAAACCTGATTCACTAGAGTCAGGCAGGTACAAATGCACAGGTTTCTCACGATAGCAACTCTCTTGATTCTCTCCCTTACCGCGGCTGCGCAGCAGCGCCAACTGCTCACGCCGGTCAACCAGTGGCCGACATATCAACACAATGCTAATTTCTCGCCTCTTGCGCAAATTACACCGGCTAATGTCGCGCGCCTGACCCGTGCGTGGACCTTCAACTACGGTGCCGGTTCTCTTCCTGCAGGCAGTCTCAGCTTGGACTATCGCTTCGAAGTGCAGCCACTAATTATCGGCGGCGTGATGTACATCTCGACGCCAGGTTCACCGCGAGATCCGAACGTGAAGTCGACAGTGACGGCGCTTGAACCCGAAACCGGAAAAGTGCTCTGGCAATACGCATCGCCTCGCAACATTCACGGTCGAGGATTAGCGTATTGGCCGGGGACAGGTGCCATCGGTCCGAGATTGTTCTTCGCTACAGATAAGGGTTATCTGATGGCGGTCGGCTTGAAGACGGGTGAACTTGTTACAAGTTTCGGCACCGGCGGCGCAGTAGACGCTTACAAAGACGTTGCGTCCGATGTTGTGGCCGAAAGCCGGCGCGACACGTTCACGGTTCCGAATCCGCTCACCATCTACAAAAATCTGATCATCGGAAGCGCACGTCCTGGTGAGGGACTACCACCACAGCCGCGCGGCGATATTCGCGCATGGGACGCAATTACTGGGAAGCTCGTGTGGAGCTTTCACGTCATTCCGCAGCCTGGCGAGCCAAACCACGAAGACTGGACTGGCGATTCCTGGAAAGACCGCAGTGGTGCGAACGTATGGTCGACGATGGTAATCGATCAACAGCGAGGAATCTTATTCGCGCCAACAGGAGACGCAAATCACGCCGTAACGGGGAAGAACCTCTACTCCAATACGCTTCTTGCCCTAGATGCAAACACGGGAAAGCTAAAGTGGTTCCATCAACTGATCCACCACGACGTGTGGGACTTCGACCTGCCGACTCCGCCGGTGCTCGTCGACGTGCGCAAGGATGGCCGCATCATTCCGGCCGTGTTGCAAACCGGCAAGATGAGTTACGTCTACATCTTTGACCGCGTCACCGGCGAGCCGATCTTTGGTATGGAAGAGAGAGCGGTCAGACGCAGTGACGATCCGGACGATGAATCCTGGCCGACTCAGCCATTTCCATCAAAACCAGGCCCGATCGCACGTGTCGGCATGACGCGCAATGACATTAATAAAATGACGCCCGCGATCGAGAAGTACTGCACCGACTTCTGGGATCAGAATAAACTTCAAGCGACTAGCGCGTACGCGCGGCCACTTCGAAGCGCATCTATCGTTACGTTTCCCTCTTCGCTGGGTGGTCCGAACTGGGGACCGCCTTCTTATAATCCACAACTCGGGCTGGTCTTCATTAATGTTCACAACACGGGCACGTTTCGACAGGCCGGCCCGCTGCCTGCCGGAGGCGGACAAGCTCAGGGCGGACAGGGTGGCGGTCAAGGTCGCGGCAATCGTGGCGACGGGAACAACGCTGGTGGCGCTGACCGTCGAACCGGTGGGTTTTCGTATCGGCTTCCGAGTGGAGCTACTGTGCCTTGTTACGCGCCGCCTTATGGCGCTCTCGTTGCCATTGACGTCAACAAAGGCGAGATCGCTTGGACATCCACGCTTGGGCTTAATGAGCCGCTCGCCGAATTAGGCGAAGTCGGGTTGAAGAGCGGAACGCAGAACCTTGGCGGAAGCATTGCGACCGCCAGCGGATTGGTTTTTATCGGTGCAGCAAATGATCACAGGTTCCGTGCCTTCGATGCGAAATCCGGCGCTGAATTGTGGATGACGGAACTTCCCGCCAGCGGCCATTCCACGCCGCTTACGTATATGGGAAAGGACGGCAAGCAGTACGTCGTGATTGCCGCTTCAGGTGGTACAGCAATCGGTGGTGGCCGCCCGATCTCTGATGCGCTTGTCGCTTTCCGGTTACCGAATTGAATATGGTCACAACTAAAAATGGTGGAGGTTTGAATGAAAAGAATATTTGCAACATTCGCGGCTATGTTGGTCCTTTGTCCTGTCGTGCTGGGACAGACCGTGGCCTCTCAAATTTCCGGAACCGTCCGGGATTCCTCAGGAGCTGTATTGCCCGGCGTGGACCTCAAGGTGATAAACACGGACACAACCGCGTCGCGGACTGCCGTCACAACGGAAACGGGCGCCTATATATTTCCCAACCTGCCGGTGGGACGGTATCGACTGGAAGCGGCCCTGCCTGGGTTTTCGACATTCGCTCAGTCAGGCATCGTTCTTCAAGTGAACAGCAATCCGACGATCAATATTGAACTAAAGGTCGGACAAGTCTCGTCCGTCCTCGAAGTACAGGCAGACGCGAACATGGTCGAGACGCGCAGCAATGTCATTGGTCAAGTCATCGACCAGCAGCGTGTTTCGGAACTTCCTCTGAATGGAAGAAATGTGACGCAATTAATCGCGCTGTTTGGCGCCGCTGTGCCAAATACCGGAGGAGGACTCGCGAGCAATCTGAATTATCCGACGGTCGCGGCCTTTTCGATCGCCGGTGGTCAGAATAACGCAACGAACTATTTTCTCGACGGGGCGACACACATCGATTCGCGGACGAACGTCGGTCTGCCACTCCCGTTTCCTGATGCTCTTCAGGAATTCAAAGTAGAAACGAGCACGCTTCCGGCGAATTACGGGAGCCACCCTGGAGGAGCGGTTAATGCGGTCACGAAATCGGGAACGAATACGATCCACGGCGACGCGTTCTGGTTCGTACGCAACGGTGCAATGAATGCGCGAAACTTTTTTGCGCCTGTTCGCGATTCCTTAAAGCGGAACCAGTATGGTGGAGTCGTAGGTGGGCCGGTTGTCAAGGACAAGCTCTTCTTCTTCGAGGGATACCAAGGAACCATACAACGCACCGCTCCTGCAACCAACGTTGCTTTTGTTCCGACTGCCGATGTTCTGGCCGGAAACTTTCAATCGATCCTTGCGCCTCCCTGCCAGACTAAGCAGGTGAATCTACCGTCGTCGATCGCCAACAACAATGTTCTCCTTCCTGGACTCATCAACCCAGTTGCGTTGAAGGTCGCGTCACTGCTTCCGGTTTCGACAGATCCGTGTGGCAAGATCACATATGGCATCCCAAGCAATTCCAACGAATATCAATCCGTGAGCAGAGTCGATTGGCAGCGGAACCCGAAGGATTCGCTGTTCGCGCGATATTTCATCACCGACTACAGCCTACAAGCGTATTACGACAAGAAGAATCTCCTTACTGCGGGGACACCAGGATTGCGGGACCGCGTGCAGTCGGCAACACTGGGTGACACGTACCTGTTGAGCGCGAATACCGTAAACTCATTCCGCTTTGGTTTCTCGCGGTCGGCTGTTCGCCGTGTCAATGCAGAAGGAGTTCCGACGACACAAGAATTGGGCTCCAATGTGTTTGCGCCGATCAAGAATTACTTTGGCCAGTTTCAGGTACCCGGATACTTCACCAGCAGTGCGATTCCAGGTTACGTGTTCAATAACCTGTTTAACATTAGTGAAGACGTCAGCATGACGCAGGGTAAACATCAACTGGCGTTCGGCTTCAATTATGTTCATGCACAAATGAACGCCCTTGGGCCATTCCAGATGAACCCACGCATGACGTTCAATGGACAGTCCGTGATCAACGGAGCCGCGACGGGCAACGCACTCGCATCATTCTTGACTGGACGTATCGATACACTGTTGCAAGGCGGAGGACAGGTAGGCCGCGAAAACCAAAATCTTCCCGCGCTATATTTCCAGGACAACTGGAAAGTCTCGACTCGGATCCAAGTTAACGCGGGCATTCGCTGGGATCCCTTTATCCCGCAGCAGGCTAAATACGGCTACGCGTCTCAGTTCGATCTCGCCAAATTCAATGCCGGAACAGTCAGTCAAGCCTTCGTCAATGCGCCGCCGGGTTTGACATTCCCCGGCGACACCGGTTATCCCGGCAACGCCGCGACGTCGCCGAGATACCTGGATTTCGCTCCGAGGTTCGGTCTTGTTTACGATCCGAGAGGGCGTGGTACTGAGACGATACGTGCGGGATATGGGATTTTCTATGATACGAGCTACCTCTGGAACACGATGCATATTCCGTTGAACCCGCCATGGGGCTACACGATTACGGTCAACACGCCTCCCGGCGGACTCTCGAATCCGTGGCAAGGTTATGCGGGCGGAAACCCGTTCCCAGCCCCAACCGTTTTCCCGAAGAACTTTCAATTTCCGGCCGGAGGCACGTACGTTTTCGAGCCGCCAGACGCCAAAGCGACATATCTCCAACAGTGGAATCTCGCTTTGCAGAAACAACTGGCATCTGACTGGCTGGTTACTGCCTCGTATCTGGGAAACAAGACCACTCATCAATGGCTTGGTCATGAAATGAATCCCGCCGTCTACATCCCTGGAAACTCCACTACGGGCAATACGAATGCGCGTAGGGTTTTCGCACTTTCAAAACCCTATGGGCAGTACTTCGGTAGCGCGGCCGCGGTTGACACAGCGGGAAATGCGAGCTACAACGCACTACTTCTTACGCTACAACATCGAATGAGCCACAGTTTTTCAGTGCTCACGAATTACACGCTCTCGCATTGTTTGAATCAGGGAGAAGCCGGTCAGGACATCGTTAACTACTATCAGGATCCTCAGAACCGGCGCGCGGAATGGGGAAATTGCGCGGCGGATCGTCGCCAAATCGCAAACGCTTCTCTCGTTTTCAAGAGTCCGCAATTCCACTCCACATGGATAAAGCGGCTAGCGGGTGATTGGCAAGCATCCGGGATTTACACCTTCACGACCGGCAGTTGGCTGACGGTCACCGATGGTACCGACATTTCACTCACTGGACTGGGCTCGGATAGACCCAATATTACAGCGGACTGGCATGTCGATAATCGAACGATCAAGCAGTGGTTCAATACCTCCGCGTTTACTAAGCAGCAGGCTGGTACATTCGGGAACGCAGGAAGATCTACGATTCTCGGTCCATCGAATTGGAATTTGGATGCCGCGCTCTGGAGGACGTTCCGAGTTACTGAAAGCACCAAGATGGACTTGCGCGTGGAAGCATTCAACGTGTTGAACCACACGCGATTCAATAATCCCGGTACTTCTCTGAGCAATGGGAACACGCTGGGCCAAATTAACACCGCCTTGGATCCGCGAATTATGCAACTTGCGCTAAAAGTGAATTTTTAGTTACCAATTGCACTAGTAGTTGCTGACCG
Source organism: uncultured Solibacteraceae bacterium (assembly GCA_964633285.1). Lineage (GTDB taxonomy): Bacteria > Acidobacteriota > Terriglobia > 20CM-2-55-15 > 20CM-2-55-15 > 20CM-2-55-15. The sequence continues at coordinate 64,822 of CAZWGA010000018.1, forward strand.
TCTTGGCCATACGCACGCGCTAAGACGTGTCAGCGCTAGTGCTGTAGATCTTTCCATTTCATCGTCACGTCATCACGTCAGCATCACGTTCCCGTAGAGGCTTCGTAAGCCTCTCCTTAACGCCTGTCACAACTCTTGATTGTTGTATTATCATCCCTACAACAGTCATATTTTTCTTGACACTCCTTCCCGGGCAGGATTAGCCTCCTTGAGATTTCTCAACAGGACTTCGTTTTGGCATCACTCAAGTGTGAGCGGCTGACGCGTTATTTTGCGGATCTTTCATCCGCAGCCCGTCGGTCATCCTGGCACAGAGGGGAGAAGAGCATGTTTGAATATCTAGCATCAGCGCGGCGGTTGTTGGCCGGTGTTTATCGAGGAGTAGGGAATACGCGTCGGCGAACTGCATGGCCCTTGTTGGCGATCGCTCTAGCGATGGCGCCGGCAGGGCTGGCGCAGACAGTCTCGGTCGCTCAACTTGCAGGTACCGTAGCTGACGAGTCCGGTGCCGCGATTCCCGGCGTCGAGGTGACCGTGACTCAGACTGATACCGGTTTTGTTCGGTCCGTAATAACTGATGAACGCGGCGAATACTCGTTGCCTAGTCTGCCTGTGGGACCATACAAGCTGGTTGCGAAGCTGCCCGGGTTCAGCACGTTCGAACAGTCCGGCATTCTGCTGCGCGTCGGCGACACGCGGTCCGTCAATGTAGCGCTGAAAGTCGGCTCCGTCCAAGAACGAGTGGAAGTTGTTGCTGATGCCGGTCTCGTCGAGACCCAAGGCCTGAGCGTCGGAACCGTGACGTCGCAGGAAGTGCTCGTCAACTTGCCGCTTAACGGACGTCAGGCGACGCAGTTGCTGTTGCTCGAGGGTGCGGTCGATGCGGGCGGTGTCACAGCGGGCAACCGCGGCTATCCCGGGCAAGTTTCGATTTCCGTCGCCGGCGGTACGGGCAATAGCACGCAATACCTGGTTGATGGTGGATATAACAATGATCCGCAGGCAAACGGCGGAAATATCCTGCCATTTCCGGATGCACTCCAGGAGTTTCGCACCGAGGGCGGTGTGCGGGATGCCCGCTACGGCATGTCGACAGGCGCAACGGTCAATGCCGTCACGAAGTCGGGCACGAACCAATTTCACGGCAACGCCTTTTACTTCATGCGCGATCACAAGTTCAACTCCATCCGATTTTTTGAAAAGGCGGAGAACGGCGGTCTCGGCCGTGACGATGGTCTGCACCGCAATCAATTCGGTGGAACCATCGGTGGACCGGTCAAGCATGACAAGCTGTTCTTCTTTGCCGGCGTCCAGGCCACGAACAACAATGTGGCGCCGCTTGGCAATGACCAATTCCTTCCGACGGCGGACATGCTGAAGGGAGACTTTACGAAAGTCATGTCTGCGGCGTGCCGCGGAGGCACGGCACGCACACTAGGCGCACCATTTGTGAATAACAAAGTGGATCCAGCGTTATTCCACCCGCTGTCGCTGAAGATCCTCAGCATGGTTCCGGCGGTCAATCCCGCTCTCGATCCGGACGGTTGCGGCCGATTTCCCTTCCCGCAGGCGAACAACGACAAGGAACAGCAGATCGTCTCACGCGTCGATTATCAGTTGTCGTCGAAGAAGAAAATCTTCTTCCGCGATTTCTTGGCTCACTTTAAGCACCCGGCGGCGTTCGACAAGGATCATCCGAATCTGCTCCAGGCGACGGGTAACGGCAGCGGCAATCGCGCGCTCCAACACACCATCGCGACGGGTATGGATTACGTGGTGACACCGAACATGGTCTCATCCAGCCGGTTTGCGCTTCAGCACACTTTCGCCGTTCGCGAGAACGGCGTCGGTGTCCCGACGCTGGGCATGCTTGGCGTGAAGTCTTTCATGTATACCGAAGGCAAGATTCCCGGACAGGACATGCTCAAAGCCGGCCTTTTTGCTTCAGGGAACACCGGCACTTTTTATGTGGACACGCCGCAACTTTCTGAAGACATCACCTGGACTAAAGGCGCGCACACGCTGGCATTCGGCGCTTCATGGACGCGTCCGAAATCCGATGGTGATGGCCCATTTCAAGCGGACGGACAGTTCGCCTTCAGCGGCATCGTCACGAGCGGCACGACGCAGACCAGCGGCGGTTTGAATTTCGCGGACTTCCTGTTGGGTTATCCATCCGACTATCAGTTGGGAGGCAGTCAGCTCAACAACGAGTATGTTCACGCCGTGGGAAGCTATGCGAACGATATCTGGCGCGTCAGCCGCAGAATCACCATCAACTATGGAATCCGCTGGGAGCCGTTCCTGGCGCCCAAAGACAGCAATGGCTTTACGACCGGATTCGTGCGCGACAACTTCGACAAAGGAATTCGCAGTACGGTATATCCGAACGCGCCGATCGGCCTGCTGTTCAGCGGTGATCCCGGCTTCCCGGCGAACAAGGCAAACAGCTTCAACCAGTACAAACAGTTCGCACCGCGGTTCGGCTTCGTCGTGGATCCTAAGGGCGATGGCGCGCAGACGATTCGTGCCGGCTTCGGCATCTACTATGATTCGCCCAAGCTCTGGACGACCGCACACCACATGCTCAACGCGCCATACGGCAATACGGTCCACGCCACCTTACCGCTGTCATGCTCAGGACAGCCCAGCAAGAATGGCTGCCCGGTCAACTTCCTCGATCCGTGGAGTTCAACGCCGGGCGGCGATCCGCTCGTTGCGATCAATTACCAGCACATGGGCGAACCCGTGAAACTGCCGCCGCACGACGCGAAGTTCCCGGCAACCGGTGTGTACGTCAGCATGCCGACGGACGCTCATCCCATGCGCTCCTACCAATACAACGTTTCGTATCAGCGCCAGATCAGGACGAGCTTCCTGCTCGACGTCACCTATATCGGGAACCAGCAGCGCCATATCTGGATCGCGGGCTATCCGGAGAACCCGGCCGTCTACATTCCGGGTACCTGCACGGCAGGACAGTACGGTTTGACGGCAGCGGGCCCGTGCTCCAACACGACCACGGCCAACCGCCAGGCGCGCGCGATCCTGACATTGCTCAATCCGGCCGCCGGCGCTTTGTACAACGTCAATACGGGAGGGATGACAGGAATTTCTCAGTTGTACACGGACGCGGAAGGTCACTACAACGGCTTGAAAGTCAGTATGCAAAAGCGACTGAGTTCCGGTTGGAGTGCGAGCGTGAACTATACCTACAGCAAGTGCATCAATCAGGGCGAGCCGTCGACCGATATTGGCTGGAGTATTCCGGGCGAGCTTAAAGATCCATACAAAGATCCGCACCCGGACGTCTCGCTGGCGACGGGCCCTTGCGCTGCGGATCGCCGCCACCTGTTCAATTCGAACACTGTCTTGCGGAGTCCAGGCCTCGGTCATGGTATCGCCAAACTCATTACCAAGGGTTGGCAGGCCGGATTCATTTTGCAGATGCGTACGGGTTCGGCACTCACGCCGGGCGTTACCAACGACAACGCGCTTACGGGCGAACCGAATCAGCGTCCGGTGATCGTGCAGGGCGTGGATCCGTACCTGTCTTCGCCGACGTGGGTCAATAATCACACGCAACTGCAGTGGCTCAATATGGCTGCCTTTGCGAATGCACCTGCCGGAACACGCGGCAACGCTGTTCGCGGCACAATCTTCGGACCTGGATTCTGGAATTCGGACCTGGCCTTTTCGCGTAACCTCAGCTTTGCGGAATCCAAGCGTGTCGAATTGCGCGTCGAAGCATTCAACTTGTTCAATACGGTGAACTGGGCGAATCCGAATGTCACGGTTGACAACGCGAATGCAGGCCGCATTACCAATACGTCTGGCGATCCGCGGATTATGCAGTTTGCGTTGAAGTACGCGTTCTAGATTCCGTATGGAAGAAGCGAAGCGTTCTCGTCGCGAGGTCCTGAAGTTGCTAGGCGCTGCCCCGTTTATAACTCAGCGCGGGCAGCGCGCGCGACCGCAGGTCGAAGGCAGCGTGACGCCATCGCCCACATCGGTTCCCGGCGGCAAGCCGTTGCTGACGCTTTATTCTATTTCCCTGCAGTGGGCCGACTACGACGAGGCCGCGGATACCGCGGCCAAAGCGGGTTGGCCCGCCATCGGTTGGACCGTGAGAGGCGGAGGGCATGTTCTGCCGGAAAACGTCGTGCGCGATTTGCCCAAAGCGGTCGCGGCGGCAAAAAAAGCAGGGCTCCAGGTTCCTATCATTATTACCCCCGTCCGCGACGCCGAAGTGCCGTACGCCGAGGCGTATCTAGATACGATGAACAAGCTCGGCCTTCGCTACTACCAGGCGCCACCACTCGGTCAGTACGACTACAGCAAGGATCTTCAACCCCAACTCGACATCTGGAAGCCACGTATCGAGCGGCTTGCCGAACTGAACGAGAAGTACGGAACCACAGCCGTCTACCACGTTGAAGGCGGCGCCGGAAATATCGGAGGTGGTGCGTGGGACCTCTGGCTCGCTGTCAAAGATTTCGATACGCGGTATGTGGGTATGGATCTCGATCTCGGTCACGCCACGATGAAAGGTGGTCCCGAGGTGTGGGAGATGATCCGATTCGCTCACAAAAGTATTTTGTCGTTCGCGAGTAAGGATATCCGCTGGGCGAAAAAGACCGACGCCGCTCAGGGGCCTCGCCGTTCCGATCCGAGCGAAGACTGGCCATGGACCGCGGAATATGTGGTTCCCGGTACCGGAATGGTCAACTTCAAAGCCGCGTTTGAATACATGAAGGCCATCGGTTTCGCCGGATCGTTCCTGCACTACAGCGAGTATTTCGTCAACGTTCCCGGTGTGAACGAGCCCGTCAGCCTGCTGCGGCCCGACATTCCGAAACAAATGCCGAAGGCGCTCTACATCAGCAACCTTCGCCGCGACTACGACTTTTTCTCGAAGCTTCTTAAGGACACGGGATTCTAAATATGAAAAAGAAACTGATGTTCCTGTTTGCGGCGATCTTCGTCATCGCCGTGTCGACGCTGCCTCAGGCTCAAACCCCATCTCAACCTCCCGCCCAGCGCGGTGGCCGCGGTGGCGGTGGCGGAGGCGGCGGTGCGCAAGGGGATCCGTGGCCCGGAAAGAAAAAGCTGCTTGCTGTTGCAGACACGCAGAGCGGTTTTCATCACGATTCCATCTCGCATGCGCTTGCGACCGTGGAGCAGATCGGCCGGCAATCCGGTGCTTATGTGACGATCATCGCGACCGACTCGCAGCTCATCACCAAAGGGCAGGTGGCAGGGACCGGACGCTATGAAGGCCGAGGCGTCAACGCCCGAACGTTGGATTATTACGACGCGGTATTCATGTTGCCCAGCGGCTATGGTGTGTTGTCGGATCAGCAGAAGAAAGATCTGTTGGCGTTTGTGCACGACGACGGCAAGGGCCTCGTCGTCGGTCATGCGACGGGCGTAGCATTCACGACTTGGCCCGAGTTTGGTGAAATGGTGGGCGGCTACATGGATAGCGAGTTCAACGCCAACGCGCGCATCATCGTTGAGGATCCAAAGTTTCCAGGCGCCGACGCGTGGGGAGCTTCGTCGTTCATGTTTGACGACCAGCATCCTGTGTTCAAGGCACCGTACTCGCGCGACCGGATCCACGTGATCATGCGTCTAGATCCGTCAAGCCTATCAGAACAGAATCGTCAGCGTCGGCCGGATGGTGACTTTGCGGTGGTTTGGGCGAAGTCGTATGGCAAGGGGCGAGTGTACAACGCCGGCTGGGGACATCCCGACACGACATGGGACGATCCGCATTTTCAAAAGATGATGCTCGAAGCGATCAAGTGGGCCATGGGAGTCACGTCAGCGGATGTGACTCCGCGGCCATTTCCTGGCGTGACGGCAAAGTAGCTCCAGCTTTTTTACCGAGGTGAGCTTTCATCATGTTTAGACGTTTCGTGTTGTGCCTCGCACTGGGTATTGGCTTCGCTGTAGCGCCGATGCACTCTCAACGGCAGGCCGCGCCAACTCGTTCCCAAGGATCCATGGACCAGTGGCCCAACTATCAGAACAATTCGAATTTCTCGCCGCTAACTCAAATCACGCCGCAGAACGTATCACGTCTGACACAAGCGTGGACGTTCAATTACGGCGCCGGCAGTCTGCCGGAATACCCGTTCGTTGGGCTTGACAACCGATTCGAGGTGCAGCCCCTCCTAATTGGAGGAGTCATGTATATCTCGACGCCAGGTTCGCCGCGAGACCCGAACGTGAAGTCAACAGTCACGGCACTGGAGCCTGAAACTGGAAAGGTCCTCTGGCAATACACATCGCCGCGGAATATTCACGGTCGCGGCCTTGCTTACTGGAAGGGCAACGGCACAGTTGGGCCGCGCCTGTATTTTGCGACCGATAAGGGATATTTGATGGGCCTCGACATCAGGACCGGGGAACTTGCGCACGGATTTGGGAACAACGGTGAGGTTGATGTTTACGTTGGCGTGACGTCAGAGCGCGTCCCCGAAAGCCGCCGTGACACGTTCACCATTCCGAATCCGGTGACGGTCTACAAGAATCTGTTGATAAGCGGCGCACGTCCTGGGGAATTGCCGCCGCCGCAACCTCGCGGCGACATTCGCGCGTGGGATACCATCACTGGCAAACTCGTGTGGAGCTTTCACGTAATTCCTCAACCTGGCGAACCCAATCACGAAGACTGGTCTGGTGATACGTGGAAGGACAGGAGCGGTTGCAACGTTTGGTCAAATCTGACCGCTGACGAGTCGACGGGTCTCGTGTTTGGTGCCACTGGCGATGCGAATCGCGCTGTTCCAGGTAAGAACCTCTACTGCAACTCCGTCGTGGCACTCAACGGTGATACCGGCAAACTGAAGTGGTTTTTCCAAATCGTCCATCACGACGCGGCCGATTACGACATGCCGACGCCGCCGATTCTCGTCAATGTGCGTCGGAACGGGCAAACGATTCCTGCCGTGCTCCAAACCGGTAAACTACATTTTGCATACATCTTCAACCGTGTTACCGGTGAGCCGATCTACGGCGTCGAAGAACGTCCAGTCCGCCGTGGCGGCGGCACGAATGACGAGAACTGGCCGACTCAACCGTTTCCGGTGAAGCCGCCGCCAACGGGACGGCTCAGCATGACCCGAAACGACATTAACAAGATGACTCCCGAAATCGAAAAGTACTGTACTGATTTCTGGGATCAGAACAACATCCTGCCGAGCGGACCATTTGATCGTGCCGCTCCGAATGAAGCGATGGTCACCTTTGGCGCACCCGTCGGCGGTTGGGGTCCGCTTTCCTACAACCCGCAACTCGGTTACGTCTTCCTCAACGTCACCAACGCAGGCAATTTCCATGCGGCGGGAACGCCCGTAGCACCAGCCTTTGGTGTTGGTAATGACGCTGCAAATGCAGACACACCTGCTGCCGCTCAACCGCCAGGTCGAGGTCGGGGCCGAGGCCAAGCGAGCGCTGCAGGTGGAGCCGCCCCAGCACAGGGTACACGCGGTGGTGGCGGTGGCGCGCGAGGAGGAACTGTGTTCTCGTACCGCCTGCCGAGCGGAAACTTCGTGTCGTGCGTTGCGCCGCCTTACGGCGCGTTGACGGCAGTTGATGTGAACACTGGAAATATCGCGTGGAGCGTTCCTCTCGGGATCGACGAGGATCTTGCAGAGCTTGGGGAGGCCGGTCTCAGAGCCGGCATTAGAAACATCGGTGGCAGCATCGCCACAGCGAGTGGCCTCGTTTTCATCGGCGCCACGGTGGACCACAAGTTCAGGGCGTTTGATGCCAAGACAGGCAAGGAGCTCTGGGGGACTGATCTACCGGCCAACGGCAATGCCACACCAATCACGTACATGGGAAAGGACGGCGCACAGTATGTAGTGATTCCAGCCGGCGGTGGCGGCCCGGCGGCACGCGGCCAGCGCATCTCGGATGCGCTAGTAGCGTTCAAGCTGACTCGATGAGTAGGAAGCTGGGTAACCTGCGGCTTCGTTGCGCAAATCTCAAAAGGTGATTTCATTTGTTCGAAGGAGACTGTCATGATTCGACGCTCTGCCGTAATCGGTTTTATGCTGATGCTCAGCGTTGCTGGCCTTGCCCTCGCACAAGGCGGCCGTGGACGTGGACAAGGCGCGGCGCAGACGCCACCCTCGCTTGACGAACTGCCTGTAATGGGGATCGCCAACGTCACGTTCAAGGTTACGGACCTTGATAAGGCTCGCGCTTATTACAAAGGGATTCTCGGCTTTGCCGAGGCATTCGACTTAAAGGATCGTTCAGGGAAAGTTACCTCCGCTTACTTCAAGATAAATGATGACCAGTACATCGAGGTCACGCCGACGCTCAAACCTGGGGAACTGAATCGGGAGGAGCGCGTTGTGTTTCAAAGCACCGATCTCGAGAAGCTGCATGCGCTTTACGAGTCACGTGGTCTGAATCCCAGCAAGATTGAAAAGGGGCCGGACGGCAATCCAGTTTTTCGTGTCGTCAGTCTTGAAGGCAACAACCTCGATTTTCTTCAGTACGCTAATGGATCCGAACAAGTGAATGCGCGCGGAAAGTTCCTGAGTCCGGATCGGATCTCGACGCATTTATGGCACGTGGGTGTCATGACCAAAGATGCCGCAACGTCAGGTCCCCTCTACCGTGAAAAACTCGGTTTCACCAATCTTCGTTTCGGGACTCGGAATGAAAACCTAGAAACACCCAGTAGAGATTCGAATACAGAAACCAAACCGCCCCTCACGGACACACCAGCCACGCATGACCAATATGAAAGCGAGCAATGGGGAGCGGTAAACCATATCGGAATCGAAGTCGCGGACATGCGTGCCACACGCGATCTATTGCAGAAACGCGGTGGATTCGATGATCTGCGCGTTCGTGCTCATGTGGGAAACAACCGTCACTGGCTCATGTTTCTCTTCGATCCCGCCGGAACGCGCACTGAAATCATGGAAACTGCCACACAACAAGAATTGCCGGCGATGACTGTGATGGCTCCAGGTGCACCCGCGCCGCCGATCGTTCCGAAGACACCTGGTGTGTTGCCATGGCCGTAATTTGAGTTCTTATTAGAGGTGATTTGTGCACCGAAGAATCTTGATTGTTGCTCTTGGAATCTTGACATTTACACCATCGGCCCGCGGTCAGAACGCCCAACAAGGTGCGCGCGGCGGTCGAGGTGCTCAGGGCGCAGCCGGCGGTCGTTACGTCGATGCTGCTCCGATAAATTTCAATGACCACGATGGCTGGATCCAGATGTTCGACGGCACCACGCTGAAAGGTTGGGATGGTCCGAAGGATCTCTGGCAGGTTGAGAATGGAGCGATCGTCGTTCAAACCAAAGCCGACCCTCCGACGGGTTCAACTTATCTCCTTTGGCAAGGTGGCGAACCGAAGGATTTCGAATTCAAAGCGGAAGTTAAGCTTGAGGGTGCGGGAGCAAACAGCGGTGTGCAATTTCGCGCAAAGTTACTCGGGGAAGTACCTGGGAATCGTTTGTCGAAGTGGGAAGCCCGCGGATATCAGGCCGACCTTGACAATATGAACAGTAATACAGGCGCACTCATCGAATGCTGTGCGGGAATGCGGCGCGAAGGTCTGGGCCCTCCGCGGCCAGACCGTGCGTTCCGGGGACAAGTGGTGCGAACCGCGCTCGCTGAGGGCCTAAAACCTACGTTGATTTCAACATTCGACGATCCCGAAACTCTTAAAGGTTACTGGAAGGTTGGCGATTGGAATCAATTGCATCTGGTTGCTCGCGGAAGAACGATGATGTTCTTCATCAATGGCCGCTTGATGTCAGTCTTGATCGACGATAATCCCACAAAGTTTATCGACCACGGCGTGCTCGGTATTCAACTGGAGGGCCGCGGTGATAATAAGGCGTCGTTCCGTAATCTCTGGCTGAAGAATCTGCCTTAGCAATGGTGGTACGCGGTACGCATCAAACGAAGAAGGCGACTGCTAGCGGCTGGGTTGGGTCAGCACTCGAGTACTACGACTTTTTTATTTACGCCACCGCGGCGTCCCTTGTTTTCCCTCAATTGTTTTTTCCTTCAGGTGATCCAGCAGTCGCGATCGCGTCCTCTCTCGCGACGTACGGCGTTGGGTATGTCGCCCGCCCGATCGGAGCATTCTTTCTTGGCCACTGGGGCGACACGCATGGCCGCAAGAATGTGTTACTGCTGTGCATGTTTCTGATGGGATTCTCAACGATGGCGGTTGGCTTCCTGCCGACTTACCGGCAAGTCGGCTGGATCGCACCAGCCCTTCTCGTCAGCTTGCGACTTATCCAGGGATTTGCGGTTGCCGGCGAGATTTCCGGAGCGAGCTCAATGATTCTCGAGCACGCTCCATTCGGCCACCGTGGCTTCTATGCGAGCTTTAGTCTGCAAGGCGTACAGGCGGGCCAGATATTCGCGGCTGCTATCTTTCTGCCTCTTGCACGCTATCTGCCGGATGAGGCATTCAACTCCTGGGGTTGGCGTGTTCCGTTCTTACTGAGTTTCATTGTGATTTTCATCGGTTACATAGTGCGGCGTGAAGTCGAGGAAACGCCGGCCTTTGCTGAAGAGAGGAGACAGCGACGAATTCCCAGAGCACCAATCATCGAGGCTTTTCGAGATGGTTGGCAAAACATGATCCGCGTGGTTGCTATGGCTCTAATGAATGTCATCCCGGTGGTGACATCCATTTTTGGCGCTGCCTATGCAGTTCAGCCAGGATACGGCATCGGTTTCGACAAAGCCGTGTATCTCTGGATACCTGTCCTCGGAAACATCGTTGCGGTTTTCGTTATACCGTTTGTGGGCAACCTGTCGGACAGAGTCGGTCGGAAGCCGCCGTTGATCGCAGCGGCGCTGCTTTGCGGCCTCCTGTCGTACGCCTACCTCTACGCCATCAGCGTCCACAGTGTTCCGCTGGCAATCGTGTTTTCTGTGTTGATGTGGGGGATCATTTATCAAGGCTACAATGCAGTCTTTCCGAGTTTTTACCCAGAGCTCTTCCGAACTCGAATCCGTGTGACGGCCATGGCGATCGCGCAAAACGTTGGAACAACTATTACCGCTCTTCTTCCCGTTCTGTTCGCAACTGTAGCCCCGCCGGGTTCGATGAATGTTCCGCTGATGATCGGATCTATCACGCTCGCGGTGACGGTGATCGCTGCGATTGCGGCCTGGACCGCTAAAGAAACGTATCGCATACCGCTCGATGCTCTCGGCCACGGCGATTCCGTTCCAATGGCAAAGTCCGAATACGACTTACTGCGGAGTCAGTCCACCCATCCCGGACGAAAGACAGGTCGATTCGGTTCAGCGGTTGTATGACCAGGGCCTCTGCATCGCCATTGCGAGTGCGATCTATGCCCGATTGAGTGGTACGACCTCCGCTTCGGAATCGGCGCCGTAGTATCTTGCCGGCTGTTCCTCCAGCCGCCCTCCGGCAATGAAATGTCTTCAGATCCTCCAGTACTTGCACTGTTGTATGCTCATCCATACAACAAGCGTATTTTTGTTGACCGAGAACTGAAGATCGGACTAGTCTCTCGCGCAGCTACTAAAACAACTTTTGCAGCGAAGGTTTAACCACATGCGAAACATTCGAAGAGTATTCGCCTTTTTTCTAATTCTGTTTTTCTGCTTACCCGCGTTCGCGCAACGCGGCGGCCGGGGTGGCGGAGGGCGTGGAGCCGGCGCGCCGAATGAAGGTGGCGGGCAGGCGGGTGCCAGTTTGAAAATCGAACGAGATCTTCAATACGCGCGTGCTGGAGAACAGCCGCTCTTGGTCGACCTTTACCATCTTGAGCCGCTACCGACGCCGCGTCCGGTCATCGTGTGGATTCATGGTAGTGGGCCAGGCGCTTCCAAAGAAGCTTCTCCGGCAACGGCTCTCATCAGTCCGACTGGCGTGGCCGTGGCCAGCATTGAGTACCGTACCGGAACAGGTGTCACTTTGCAGATGCAACTCGCGGACGTGAAGGCCGCCGTACGGTGGGTTCGAGCCAACGCCACAAAGTACAACCTCGACGGCTCGCATATCGGCGCGTTCGGTTACGGTATTGGCGGACAACTGGCGGCGCTGTTGGGTACGACGGGCGGCGCAACTGCGCTTGAGGGAAATGAGGGCAATTCGAGCGAGTCCAGCCAAGTACAAGCAGTGATCGATATCGCCGGCCCGGTGATCACCGGCGGTCTCAATCCCGTCGACTACGTTACGAAAGACGACGCGCCAACGCTCATTATTCATGGCACTGCCGATGCCGAAGTCTCGACGCGTCAAAGTCAGATGTTGGTCTCAGCGCTCAAGGTTGCGGGAGTGGAGACCTTACTTGACATGCAGGTGGCGGCGGCCCACAACCTGGGGGAACTGCTTTCGCCTGTCGTCATGCAGAGCGTTTCGACTTTCGTCGCGCAGCACTTGCTGGGTGCTCGCATCGCGCCGGCTCTTTCGGCGTACGTTTCAACTCCTGGCCATGCGTTCATCGATCCCGTCGCGCTGGATCTTGGCGGCACACTGTACAAGCTGTATTCGACGCCGTCGCGCGGTCCGAAGACATACGCAAGCTACCGCGTCTATCTTCCGCCAGGATACGCGGCAAGGGGCGCCAGGCGCTACCCGGTCATCTATTTTCTCCATGGCCGCAGCGTGGATTCTAAGCGACCGATCACGGCGGGTTACATCGCGCGGATCGATGCGGCTATCCGTAGCGGAGTCATGCCGCCGGCAATCGCGGTCCTCGTTCAAGGGCTGAATACCGGATGGTACGTCGACGCGCAGGACGGACAACACCCGATGGAATCCATCGTTGTTAAGGACCTCATTGCTCATGTCGACGCGACCTACCGCACGATTCCGACGCGTGAAGGACGCGCCATTGAAGGACACTCGATGGGTGGTTACGGCGCTCTTCACATTGGTCTGAAATATCCTGATCTGTTTGCTGCAGTCACTGGCAATTCCCCGGCACTGATAGAAAACGTCACGGACGGTGTCGGCGACCAGGCATTCTGGGCGGCGGAAATGCCGTTGGCCCTAGCAACGAAAAATGCGGACAAGGTGCGCCGGCAATCGATTCGAGTGATTTGCGGAACGGCGGACAACCTCTTTACGGGCGCCAAAGCTTTTCATGACCAACTCGCGAAGCTAAATATTCCTCACGAATTCCTTCCTGTTCCGGAGTCACCGCACAATCACGATCAACTCTTGCAATACGAGAAATTCGACACGATGGAGTTTTACGGCAAGGTATTCGGAGGAACGAAGTCCACAAAGAAATGAACTGCGACGAGAAGGATGGGGAGATAACTATGCGAAGAACTATATTCATGATCCTGAGATCTACGCTGCATGTGGTGTTCGCCGTCAGCAGTGCCATCATACTCGTTATTAACGTAGCGGCGGCGCAGTCGGTCAACGTTTCGCAAGTAACCGGAGTCATTCATGACTCGACCGGAGCGTCGATTCCTGGTGTGACAGTTACGGTCACCAAAACAGATACCGGATTGGAACGCACGGTTATTTCCGGAGAGGATGGAGCCTACTCGATTCCAGGTCTCCCGGTTGGACCCTATTCCTTCAAGGCATCACTGCCCGGTTTCAACACGTACGTGCGAGATGGAATTGTGTTGCAGGTAGGAACGAATCTCGCAATCAACGCAACGCTCACTGTTGGGGGTGTGAATGAGCAAGTTTCAGTGACCGCCGACACACTGACAGTCGATCCTCGAAGTACGGCAATCGGCCAGGTTATCAACTCACAGCAGGTGACTGAACTTCCTTTGAACGGCCGTCGCGCAACTGAGTTGATCCTGCTATCTGGCATGTCCACACCGGCGCCTGCCGAGGATATGAATTCCAACAAGAATTATCCGACGCAGACAATCTCGGTAGCAGGCGGAGCGCAAACAGGCGTTACGTTCATCCTGGATGGTGGTTCGCACAATGACCCATTCAACAATCTGAACTTGCCGATGCCCTTTCCCGATGCACTGCAGGAGTTCAAAGTCGAGAGCAGCGCGCTTCCGGCAAGGTACGGGCAGCACAACGCGGCAGCGGTGAATGTCGTTACGAGGTCTGGAACGAACGCGTTCCATGGCACTATTTTCGAATTCTCGCGACATTACCGGTTCAATGCGAGGAACTACTTTGCAACGGCCGACGACGGCCTTAGGCGCAATCAGTTCGGCGGAACTCTCGGCGGACCAATAATTCAGAATCGCTTGTTCTTCTTTGGAGCTTATCAGCACAAAATTGAGAAAACCCGGCCGGCAACCGCCTTGCGATTTGTGCCGACGGCAGACATGCGCGCCGGTAACTTCACGACCTTCGCCTCGGCTGCCTGCAATAACGGCAGTGCCAAAGCGCTGAAGGCTCCTTTCGTCAATAACGTCACCAATCCGTCCAATTTTAGTCCGGCTGCGATGAAGCTCTTGTCCTACATCCCAGTGTCAACTGACCCCTGCGGCTCGTACACCGTGGCGATTCCCAACGACAACACCGAGGTTCAGCCGTTGGGAAAGATCGACGCAAAAATCACCGATAAGCAGAATCTGTTCGCGCGGTACATGAATGCGCGTTACGACAATCCACCATTTTACGACGGAAAGAACGCGCTTACTCTTAGCCGTATCGGTCAGCGCAACGTGGTGCATTCGGGCGTGATTGGACACACATGGATACTATCGAATACTAAGCTTAATGCTTTGCATGTCACCGTCAGCAAGACATACAACGATCGCGTCTTGAAACCATTCTTTTCGCCGGCGGACCTGGGTGTGAAAGTTAGCGCCCCAGTCGCCGGTTATACAAATGTCAGCATCACAGGGACCGGCTTCAGCATTGGAACCGGCGCAACCAATCCAGGATTCTTCAACTCCACCAGCTATCAAATCACGGACGACTTCGACCTCACCCGCGGACATCATGAGTTATCTTTCGGCGGCAACTGGATCCGTACGACAGATCTCACGGAGTTTTACCGCTTCGTGAATGGTGAGAACACATTTAATGGCACAGTTATCGGGCTCCCTCTAGCGGACTTCATGATGGGAAAGAGCAGCGGTTTCAATCAAAGCCCGCCATCCCGCACCAACCAGTTGCTCCGGTACTACTCGCTCTACGCGCAGGATGCTTTCAGAATTCGAACGCACTTGACTGTGAGTTACGGCCTCCGCTGGGAACCGTACCTGGCCATGCAGAATAGTGACAATCAGGTCTATTTGTTCGACATGGCGCGCTTTAATGCCGGAAAGCACAGCATCGTCTATCCCAAAGCTGCCGCCGGATTGTACTTTCCTGGAGATCCCGGGTACCCGGGCAATGCAGTAACTTCGAACAAGCTATTAGGTTTTGCTCCCAGAGTTGGTGTCGTTTGGGCGCCGTCGGATCGCATGACGGTGCGCGGGGCTTGGGGGCAGTTTTATGATACTGCGGCTCTGTTCTCCAACACGGGCTACCAAGGATTCGGACGTGGTTCGAACTTGATCAATCCGTCGGGTGGGTTTGATGATCCATATCAGGGACAGCCGGGCGGCAATCCTTTCCCCGAGGCATTTACGCTAACGAATGGATCGACATTCAACACTTTCACCGGTTGGGCGACGTATCCGTTGCATATCCATCCGACGCGGTTGCATCAGTGGAATTTGGGAGTGCAGCGCCAGATGCAGGACTGGCTGGTCTCTGCAAGCTATCTCGGCAATCACACCCAGCATCTCTGGGGTGGACGCCAGCTCAATCCCGCCGTCTACGGTCCTGGCGCCACGCTGAGCAACACCAATCAGCGTCGTCTGCTGTATCTGCAGAATCCGGCTGAAGGTCAGTATTTCTCAAACTTGACGATGCTCGATGATATGGGCACCGCCGATTACCGCGGCATGCTTCTCTCCGTCCAGCGCCGCATGCAATCGAATTTCAGCGTGCTGGCAAACTGGACGCTTGCGAAGTGCGAGACCGACTACAGACAGGCGGAATTTTCCAGCACGACGTCGCCGGTCGATCCGGTGCATGCGGAACTGGACCGTGGTCTGTGTAACGCAGATCGGCGGAACGTCGTCAATCTGTCGGGTGCACTCCGGACGCCGAAATTCAAACGCGGCGGCATCCTTGGCGTGATTGTCAGCGATTGGCAGCTATCGCCGCTGGTGCGTTGGATGAGCGGCGATCACTCAACTCCGGTAACCGGAGTTGACACAGCGCTCACTGGTCAGGGTGGACAACGCGCAGTGCAGGTTCTCGCGGACCCATACGGAAATAGGACTTACACCAATTATCTGAACCCTGCGGCCTTCACGTCTGCGACTCCCGGAACGTACAGCCAACTCCATCCGAACACGATTACGAACCCGTCGAGCTTCCAGAATGACATGGCTCTGTCGCGCAGCTTTTCCGTAGGAGAGGGCCGCAAGGTGCAGTTCCGTTGGGAGCTATTCAACGTGCTTAATCACGTCAATTTGAACGGGCCGAGTTCCAGTCTGAATTCGTCAAACTTCGGCAGGATTACCTCAGCGGGTGATCCACGAATTATGCAGTTCGCCGCCAAGTTTGAATTCTAGAGAGGACGACGCATGAAATCACGATATGTGCTAGCGGGGCTCGCGGCTTTGGTCGCAAGCATAACCATGACGGCCCAGCAGGGCGCGCCGAATGAAGGCAGGACACTCCAGGGACCGGCGTTGAGGATCGAGCGAAACGTTGAATATATGCGCATCGGCGGACAAGGCCTGACGCTCGACCTATACGAGCAGAGCCGGACGACGAAACAGAGTTCTGTGGTTCTCTGGATTCACGGTACAGAATCGGGGCTTGGTTCGAGCAAGGCTCCAACGCCGGCAGCTGCACTGGTGACGCCGGGCTACGCTGTTGCGAGCATCGACTATCGCATCGGCAGCGGAGCCACACTGGCCGACCAATTGGCTGATGCAAAAGCTGCCGTTCGATGGCTTCGCGCGAACGCCAAGAACTACAACCTTGATGAAACTCATATCGCGGCTATGGGCTTCGGCATTGGGGGCGAGATCGCCGCTCTGTTGGGAACAGCGAATGACGTGCAGGCAGTCGTGGATCTTGCCGCGCCGATGGACACGGGAACCGTCAATCCGATCGCGAGTGTTACGAAGAACAGCGCGCCCACTTTGATTCTCCATGGCACGGCAGACACGAAAGTGTCGACGTGGGACAGCCAAAGGCTCGTATCCACTCTGAAGGTCGCCGGAGTCAACGCAACTCTCGAATTGCAAATCGGCGCTACTCACGATCTCGGGAGGCTCTTGTCTCCCCTAGCCATGCAGACCGTGACCTCTTTCCTGGATCAGCAACTTCGCGGGGCGCGGGTTCAGGGCGGCACGTCAAATTACATCGCAACGCCACTCACCGAATATATCGATCCGGTTGCGTTGGACATCGGTGGAACTCTCTATCGCACTTATCCAACGCCGGTGCGTGGCCCGAACACGTTTGCCAGCTACCGGATCTATTTGCCGCCGGACTATGACACCTACGCGACTCGACGCTATCCGGTCATTTACTTTCTGCACGGCTCGCTCGTCGATTCGAAGCGGCCGATCACCAGTGGTTACATCGCGCGTGTCGATGCGGCTATTCGCAGCGGCGTGATGCCGCCCACGATCGTCGTAATTCCGCAGGGACTCAATCAAGGGCGGTGGATGGATTCTAAGGACGGCACCGCGCCAATGGAATCCGTCTTCATCAAGAATCTGATTCCCCATATCGATGCCAACTATCGAACTATCGCGACGCGCGCCGGTCGCGCGATTGAAGGACACTCGATGGGCGGATTCGGCGCGTTGCATAACGGATTCGATAATCCGGACGTGTTCATCGCTGTGACCGGCAACGCTCCGGGCGGTGCGACGCTCGATGCCGGCGAAGATGCGACGCCGGCTCCCAATCGCATCGATTCGTTTAAAGTGGTGTACGGTAGCGATCGCAACTATTTCATAGCGATGGCACCCACCACGCTGGCGGAGAAGAACGCCGCGAAGCTGCGGCAGCAGTCGATCCGAATCATCGCGGGCACAGAAGACGCGCTGTTTCCGGGTGCCGTCTTCGTTCACGAAGCTCTGACGAAGCTCAATATTCCGCACGAGTTTTTGCCCGTCGAGAAATCGCCGCATAACCACGATCAGTTGCTGCAGTACGAGACGTTCGACACGATGGCCTTCTACGGCAAAGTGTTCCAATCGTTCTCCAGCAAGCAGACGGCTTCAATAGATCCGGAGGCCGCAAACGCGTCATCAAGCCTGAAGTGGCCTCCGGGCTATATCGAGCCCAATACACCAAACATGAAGTACGTACCGCCCGAAGCGCCACAGGGCACCGGTCCATACAAAGCAATCATGGCGAACGACCCAGGCGCAAAGGAATTCGTGCTGTACTATCCCGCGAATCTGAACGCGCTGGGTTCGAAGAAAATGCCGATCGTGTTATGGGGCAACGGTTCCTGTACCTATCAGGGAAACAAGTTCCGCAATTTCTTGACTGAGATCGCGTCACACGGTTATTTGGCTATTGCGGGAGGCCCGATGGGACCGGTCTCCGCAGAGACCATCACGATGGCGTCAAACAACTGGACGCCATCCGCAATCGGCCCCAAGCCCGAACCCCGTCCGGCAGATCCTTCGCGGCCCCGCGTAACCGTTGATCTGCTGAGTCAAGGAATCACCTGGGCCATTGCTGAAAACAGCCGGCAGGGCAGCAGATTTTACGGCAAGTTGGATACGACGGCAGTTGCCGTGATGGGACAATCCTGCGGCGCTGGTCTGGCGGCGAGTTTTGGAAAAGACAAACGCGTGAAGACCATCGGCGTCTGGAGCGGAAGCAACAAGAATGAGAGGGACAACATCGTTGTTCCTGCGCTCTATATTTCCGGATCCGAGATCTACGATGTTGCTTATCCCGGCTCCTTGGAAGATTTCAAAGCCATCAACAACGCGCCGATCTTCCATGCATGGCGTACAGGAATGACGCACCTCGGAACCTACCGGCAGTATCTGGGCGGCGAACTGGCGCCCATCGCGACCGCTTGGCTTGATTGGCAGCTCAAAGGTGATCAGAGTGCCGCGAAGTGGTTCAAGAGTGCGGATTGCAAACTGTGCAAGGACACGAACTGGCACGTCGATAAGAAAAAGATCGATTAATTTTTTTCGCGCCAGCGCGACCGTATATAGCCCAAGGTATTTGGGTGATGTTCTCGCGGCCTTTACCGTGGGACTTTCTTTCCGTACACCGCCCACGAGTTTACCCGCGTCGTTGATGGAATGAACCCGCCGGGCATCAGATCCGTGAAGCCAATCTCGTCGATCTTGCTTAGATCCGGTGTTGCGACACCGGCGGCGACGATCACTGAGCGATCAGCTTCGGGTTTCCGCGGCCCAGCTCCCGACGGAGTGTCCTCCATCGTCAAGCTTCGCCAGTGCAGATCGGAGAGGACGTAGTCACGGTTCATCCAGGCATTCGATTCGCCGGATCCTTCTTCGCTGACGTAGTACTTGCCGTCTGCCGTCCGGAGTGCGATGTGCGTCTGTCGAAATCCGGTATTCCTCGTCCGAAGCATTACCTTTCCAGGAAGGCGAAGATCAAAGTACGAAGATGGATCGCTGACCGTAATCATCCAGTTGTTTCGCGTCTCGCCCGTGTACGTATAGTCCTCGGTGGTGTGGGCTGTTTTACGGATTCCGGCAAGATCCCCATAGAGGTGCAGTCGCAAGGTCTGATTGCCGAGGTTCTCCTGTTTCATGGGCTGCGTCAGAGGTGAATCCGTCCAATGTTCTTCAAAGATGAGCGAGGCGTTTTCGTCGGTGCCGAACGCCGGCGCTCCGTTCGCGCCGCGCTGAGGGCCGTTACCGCCCCGCGCGCCGCGCCCATTCCCGCGTCCCGCTGGGGCGGCCGGTGTAGTCGACTGTTGAGCCCACAAGGCGGCACCGAGCAGCATCGTCATTAGTGCTGCTGCGATAGACCTTTTGAATGAATGCATATGCTTGCTCCTGAGGTTCCTATTTCAGTCTGTAAGCGATGACCTCGTCAGAGCTGGGCGCTCCAAAGAATCCACCGCCGTTAGCGCCGATGACGAGGTACTGCTTGCCGTCGCGCCCCATATAGGTCGTCGGCATCCCTTGACTGGGAGCCGGTAGCTTGTCGCGCCAGAGTTCTTTTCCATTCCGTGCATCGAACGCGCGAAAGTAGCCGTCGATCGTCGCGCCGATGAACACGAGATTGCCCGCAGTCGAAATCGCACCTCCCGAATTCGGTGTGCCGGTCGGTTTGACGCCTTTTTTCGTCAGTTCCTCGAATTCGCCCAGCGGCACCCGCCACGCGATATCCCCGGTGTTTGCGTTTACGGCGACGAGTTCTCCCCACGGCGCGTCGGTGCAACTCCACCTGCTTTCGTTATTCCAGAATCGGCTGAACGGTCCGGGCGTCTTCGTATAACCCCGTGCAGCATTGTCTGTGGCATCGCTGCTCGGCGGCTGACCGCGACGCTGGCCTCCGGATGGCTGGAGTTGCCCCCACTGCCCGGCAGTGTGCACGTTGCCGATGAGCAGGCCGAGCGGCTTGTCAAATGTCATGCCCCACCAGTTGCTGCCGCCTTGGGCTCCTGGGAAGACGAGTGTGTTGCCGCCCAACTTCCAAGGGGCATACGGCACGGCATTCGTCAGCTCGTTCTTGTCCCAAAGGTCTTCGCAGAACGCTTTATGTTCGGGTGTGACCTTCGAGAGGTCTTCTTTCTTGAAGGTGTTTCGCGTCAGTGGCGGTGGTTTCACTGGGAACGGCTGCGTCGGTGATGTCCATTCGCCGGGCACCGTGGTCTGCGGCACTGGCCGCTCTTCCATTCCGAAAACCGGCTCTCCCGTTTCGCGATTAAAGATGAAGAGCAGCGACATCTTTGTCGATTGCGCTACGGCCGGAATCACTTGGCCGTTGCGTCGTACATCGAACAGCACTGGCGCCGCCGAAAGGTCGTAATCCCAGATGTCGTGGTGAACTAGCTGCTGATACCACTTCACCTTGCCCGTTGCTGCATCGAGCGCGACCAGGCAATCCGAGTACAGATTATTTCCCGGCGCACCACCACCCCAGTAGTCGTTGATGTTGGGGCCATTGATCTTTTTGATTGGAATGAAGACTGTGCCGCGCGGCTCATCGATGGTGAATGTGCCCCAGAGGCCCGGCGCTGCTGTCGTGTCAGCACTGTTGTTCAGCCATGTCGCGCGTTTGGGATCGCCAGGTTGCGCTTTCAAGTAAAACGTCCAACGCGGCTGTCCAGTAACGATGTCATAGGCCTTGACCGTAGAGCCCTTGATCCCTTCGTCCTCGCCCCGCGTGATGATCAAGTTTTTGTAAATCGCCGGAGGAGAGTTGTGCCGAATGCCGGCGATCGCGCCGTTGGTGCCGAATGTGTTCACAAGCTCACCAGTCTTCGCGTCGAGTGCGGCGAGCCCCGCAGTCGTCTGGGAATAAATGCGCGGACCAGCTCCCTGTGTGCCAGCCCAATACACCGGACCTCGCTCGGCCGTGCCGGCGCTGTCTCCTCGACCGCCGCTGCGCCGACCACCGCCTGCGCCAAATTCGGTGGGCTGAGTGCCGCGTTGCCCGCCAGCACCCGGTTCGCTCGGAGCCACTGCTTCCGGCGGATACTTCCAAATCTGCAGTCCTGTCACGGCGTCGATTGCGAACACCCCGTTCGGCACGCTGAAATACATCACGCTGTTGACCACCATCGGAGGGTACGCGAATCGCCCCGAACCCGTGTGAAACGTCCAGGCGCGTGTCAGGTTCTGCACGTTCGATGTGCTGATTTGCGTCAGCGTCGAAAACCTCGTCGCAGCTTGATCGCCCAGCGGGTATGCCCAATCGCGGCCAGCTTCAGCGGGGTTTTGCGCCAAAACTCCAAGGGCCGAAGCTCCGATGGCAGCGCCGATGACGATCAACCAGATCAGCGAATTCTTCATCACCACTCCTTGATCACATGAACCAAATTGATCTGATACGCGCCAAACACCAAACAACCGCCGAAGTCTCGGTAACGTTACCGTAAAACGCACACGCTTCAATGGAGAGGCGAGTGTTCGAGCATGGCCAGATTTTGGCGCGCGGCATCATATGTTGGATCGAGCGCGAGCGCTTGCTTCAAATGCTCCGCCGCTTCGCGCGTGCGCCCGGCTTGTGCCAGCGCGCCGCCAAGATCGCTTTGGGCTGCGGCTGACGCCGGTTGGAGCTCGACAGCTTTGAAAAAATGCGCCAGCGCTTCGGCCAGCCGGTTTTGCGCGAACAACATCGCCCCCAGTTCCTGATGCGCCTCGGCCAGCGCCGGGTTGAGCACCAAGGCGTGTTCCAGCGCTCGCTGTGCCTCGGCGGCCTGACCGGTCGAGGCCAACATACGAGCGAGATTGAACTGCAGATGCTCGTCCTTGGGAGCGATTGCCGTCGCCTGTCGCATGCGAACTATGGCATCCGGGACCAAACGCTTTGCGAACAGTGCGGCCGCAAGGAAATTCAGTGTCTGCGATGATTTGGGTTCAAGCTGCAACGAAAGTTCCAGTCGCGCAATGGCATCGTCGAAGCGGCCGACATTCAAGTATGACCGGCCCAGTGTCATCTGTCGGTAAGCGTTGCCCGGTTCATATTTTGTCAGCACCTCATCGCCTTCGACATTTTGCAGCGCCTGCTTGCGTTCGAAATCGCGCACCATGAGCGTGCTGTCCGAAGGTACGCGCGGCACTAATTGCACGCTGAGATTGCCCATCTCATCGCTCGATTGTCCGCCGAACGTAACGTGTACTGGCGGATGGTGCGGGTTTCGCGGGTTTTCGTCTGAGTTATCGAAGGTGAACCGCATTGAAATGTTGGTCCCACGCGGCAGGAACACCGGGGAGGTATAGCGATAATCCTGCTGCCAGTGAAAATCCCATGCGGCGATATGCAGCAGCATGCGCGACGTGCCGTCCGGCAGCTTCGCTTCGACTCGCATGTCCTTCCCGAGATAGTGCGCATGCGGATAGAGGCTGAGCAAATCGACGTCACCCGGAAGGACGTAGCTGTCGGTGATGGCATATTCTTTCTCGCCTGCCGGAATGTCGATCGCACGCGACCCCATCATCAACATCACGGGTGTGTGGGCGGGGGCCTCATCCGTCAAAAAAAGTCCTATTTGAGGCGCGACCGAAACGGGATCGGTTCCCGGCAACAGGTGTAGCTCAATCACCAGATCGGTGCCGGGATCCAACCGCCACGGCATTCCTGTCGGCGCAACAATCGGTCCGCGGCCGGGTGCCCAGCCAACAAAGTGTCCGTCGGGATTCTGAACGTCCACAGAAGCCATGCCGTCGAATCCCGGTTGCCCATCCTGTCCATCCTGCTTCCGTGACTCACCGGTGCGATCGATTCGGATTACCGCGTGATGGACGGGCGCAAGTCCCGGTAGAAACTCGACAGTCTTGACGTACGTCGCCTTCTCAATGGGAACGTGCATGACTACGTTCCGAAACACATCGTGGTGCATCCCGCTACGCTGCTCCAGCATGTAGGGCCGCTCCATTGTGACGATCACGTCGGGTTTGCCGCTCTCCCAGCCGCCGGCAAACTGCGGAGATGCCGGACGCAGCGACGGATCCCCTTCCGGAGCGCCAGCTTGAACCCAGCGCTGGATCGTATCGATCTGCTCTGCTGTTAGGTGACGCTCTGCAATGAACTCAGGCGTGACCGGGTCGGGAGGCCACGGTGGCATTCGTCGCGCCAGCGTCACTCTGGCGATAGACTCGGCGCGGTTCTTCACATCTTCATAGCTCAACAACGCGAACGGCACAGCTTGCTGTCCCGTCCGATGACACGTCGAGCAGTTCTTGAAAACAATCGGTGCGATGTCGGTGTTGAAAGTCGGAGGCGTTTTCCGGCACGCGGTGAACGTGACAAACGCAACAAGAAGTATGAATCGACCTAAGCCGCATCTCGGTGGCATTCCGTTAGTTCCGTATTGAAAGCCCGAGGCTAACGGAATGCCGACGCTACACGGCTCGATCGAATTCATTTACGCCTTCACTACTTAGAACTGGAAGCGAAGCTGTATCTGCATCGTGCGCGGATTCTGATACGCGTTCGCCACACCAAAACCCGCACCGCGCGGAATCGAGAGGGCGGGAAGGACGGCACCCTTCGCATCAAACGGCAGGTTCGTAATTACAGTATTCGCGGCAGGGCTGGCAAACTGCGCGGTCGTGTTGTAGCCAGTAGGTGTCGCCCAATTAAATACATTGTAGACATCTGCACGCAAGACGAACCGCAAACGCTCGCGGACCACAATGGTGCGGGAGAGCGACAGATCATCGTTCTGAACGAAACAGCCTCTCAGGTAATTGCTGCCGGATTCCAAGCCAACGCTGCCTGGCAGAGGTCCTTGGAACGCCGCAGTGTTGAACGCTTGCAGCCGGTTGTCGCGGCCGCAACCGGTTCCCGGATCCCCATTGATGATCATACGGCCGGCGAAGTCCGGCGAACCGGTGATGTTGATATTGGCCCCGTTCGATAGATAGGTGTAACCAAGGCTGTATGCGGCACCGGTGGAGCCCTGCCAAACATTCGCCAACGTCCAGTCATTCGCGAGATAGCCCAACACCCGCGTAGCCCCTGAACTATTGGCCAGCTTCGGCAATTGCCAGATCGCGTTGCCACGCATGACGTGCCTCTGCGGATGGTTGTCGCCCAGGAGCCGCTGCGCCTGCGCCTGATCCGAGCGAATCGAAATGCTACCGTCGGCGTTGTGTTGCAGGCGTGGGAGAACGAATTGATGGTCGGATAGGCTGATCGTATCGTTGAAGCCGAACGAGATCCCCTTCTGCAGCCGGCGCGTGAAATTCACTTGGAAGGAATGATACGTCTCCCAGCTGAGCGGTTGGGTCTGAGTGATGGTTGAATAGCCCGTGAATGCACGAACTGCGTTCGGGTTCGTATTGACAAGCGAACTGGTGACACCGGTATTCGCTAGGGTCGGATCCTGCAGGGAGGCAAGAAAAGCCGATCCATAGTCGATCGAGTTCAGGTTTATGTTTCCTCCCAGGTTACTTATGTTGGACTGCTGGTTCCAGCTGTGTTGCCCCGTGTAGGTCAGATCGATGGTGCTCGAGAAGGGCAGCTTCGCCTGGACTCCACCCGTCCACTGGAACGATTTCGGCAGCTTGTTATCGTGCTGGAATACGCTGAGTGTAGGCGTCGAAGTCGTCGTCAGGCCAGCGGACGAGATGTCTTGCAGATTGCCGTACCGCACGGTGACGGTTTGCGAAAACGGAGGGTTGCCGACAATAGCGTAGATGCTGTTTAGTTGTGGTCGGTCGATAAACAAACCCGTGCTGCCGCGGACTACGAAGCGTTGATTGACACTGTACGCAAAACCGAATCGCGGCGTCGCGGCAAGTGCCGGATATGTGTAGCCATACTGCCCGATGCCGCCGGTACCAGCCGGGACCAGCCCGTTCGTCGGAGCACCCTGGGTCGTGGTGCCTGTTCCTGGCACGAGCGTGCCGACGATAATGCTAGCCTGCGCCGAGGTTCCAAGGAACGTCCCCGTTCCCGGGTCCATCGCCCGTCGATTGGCACTTGGGCATGGACTGGCGTTTACGTCGCAACCATATGTGTAAAGGCGCGGCGCACCCGATTTCGACCACTTCTCGGGAAAGAAGTTCGCGAAGTGGTTGTAACCGTCGAATCCCGGAACCTGGTGCACGAAGCGCACGCCGTAGTCGAGCGTCAACTTCGGAGTCGCCTTCCAGTTGTCCTGGATGAAGAACTCATGATTGATTCCTGTGTAGGCGCCTTCCTGCCAGGTCGAGGCCTGCGAATAGGACGAGAAGATACCAAGCAGCGCATTGGAAAAGCCGAACGATGTGTCGAGGGGGTTCGTAGTGTCGTTCTGGAAATTGATGTTCCCCGTTACTGCACCGGTGCCGCGCGTTTGTACCAGGCGAAGATAGGAATAACCGGCCTTTATTGTATGCGCGTTCCATATCTTGGTGAGATTGAAGTTCATCGTTCGGTTGCGATCCTCGAGGATAAAGCTGCTCCATGGCAGGTTCTGAACGAGCGGTGTATTCGTGATCCGGCTGCCGAACGACATCGATGGGGCAGCCTGTATGCGTGTACCGTCCCATACTGAGGTCTTGCTTCCGAGGTTCTGCATGATTCGATATGCTAGCGTGCTTTGGTCGAGCTGCGTCGCATTTGGGAAAAGGTAGGGAATGCCGGCGAAGCCCGCGTTGATGCGATTCGCGCTCGGGTTCACGGCGTCGCCGGTGATACACCAGTTCGGGTCTCCGCCGGTAATAGAGCAGCCTTCCTGGGCATGGTTTTGGAAGGAGAAATTGCCTTCCAAGAACATTGTGTTGTTCACGGAGTAATTCGCGCCGCCCGAATAGGTGAAGACGCCGAAGTTATACTGTGTCGAATCGCTAAACCCAGGGATACGGCCCGGGATAGTCCCGTTCCCTTGCAGGTATGCGATGTACTTGAAGTTGCCGCGCAATTTTGACGTTGGCGCGTAGTCTATATGGGCCACCGGCTCCCAACCGAGCAGGCTCACTTTCGGATAAGTTGTCACGTAGTTGTAGGCCGCATTGGCTGGATAGTTGGGGCATTGCGGGCCTGGACAGTTCGGCGACGGCCACCAATTCAGAATATTTTGGCCCGTCTTCCAGATCCGGTTTGCTGGAATGCGTCCCACTACGCCACCGTCTTTAAAGCAAGCAACCTGGCTCGTTGCGTTGCAAGCACCGGACAGAAGGGGATCCTTAATGTACGGATACGGATTGCCCAAGTTATCGGTCGACTGCGAGAAGTCACCCAGACGTTCGAGCGCCGTCGGCATCCGGTACGGAGTCACCGCTTGCGGCGGCGTGCGTGGGTTGTACTCCTGGTTCCAGAAGAAGAATAGCTTATTGTTGCCGCCCGGTTTTCCGATCGGCCCGCCGATCGTAAAGCCGATGTCTCGCTGATCTCCCGCGGCCTTCGGGTCGCCGTTAAGGATATTGGTTTGGCTGTTCGAATAGCCAATGCGCGAATGGCGCTCGAAGTCGTAGAACGACCCGTGAAACTGATTCGTGCCGCTCTTCGTGACGGCATTGATCTGGTTGCCGGCAGCTCGGCCGTATTCCGCTCCATAACCGAATGTCACGACCTTAACTTCAGAGATGGCTTCAGCGCTGACTGCTGCGCTCGGACGATTGACGCCTGCGCTCATCGTAACCGCGCCATCAATCATGTAGTTTTCTCCTCCTCCGCCGCCGATACGTGTCGTCGGTGCGGTGGCGCCACCTGTGCCAGTGACGATCTGGCTTGCGAACGCGGACGCGACAAGATTAACGCCCGGAGCGAGTGAAAGCAGGGATAGCACGTTTCGGTTCTCGATCGGTAATATGTTTGCTTGTGCCGGTTCGATGGAGTAAGACTTCTCACCGCCAGCGGTTTGAAGCAGAGCCGGGCCGTCCGTGCTGACCTGGATGGTTTCGGTCGCGGCGCCGACTTCGAGAGTGATGGCGTCGATGCGAACGTTAGAGCCCGGGCTCACGGTGATTCCTGTGCGCTTGGCGGTCTTGAAGGACGGCATTTCGACCTGTAACGTGT
The DNA here is from genome assembly GCA_964633285.1 of uncultured Solibacteraceae bacterium. Classification (GTDB taxonomy): domain Bacteria; phylum Acidobacteriota; class Terriglobia; order 20CM-2-55-15; family 20CM-2-55-15; genus 20CM-2-55-15. The sequence goes on from CAZWGA010000018.1 coordinate 92,446, forward strand.
ACCGATCGGCATCCACGTTAGGAAACACAAAGTCACCCCTCTCACTCGTCAACGAAGGAGGGGACGCAAGTCCCTTCGACTCGCTCACGAGGGTGACCGTTGCTCCCGGGATCAAAGCGCCGCTGGAGTCCGTGACACTTCCAGTAACCGTTCCGGTGATGCCCTGAGCGTGAGCCAGGGGCAACATCATAAGCATTGCCACAAGAATTGCTGCACCGATCACGGCCAGTCGTTGCTGCATATTTCCTCCGTTATCCCAATTTAGGCGGACCAAAAGTACGCGGGCACAGGACCAAACGTTGTTGTTGGAGCGGGACACTATAACGGGTCAAAACTGAGAGTCAATGGAAATGTTGTAAGGACAACAATACAACTTAACAGCAATCGGGATATGTCTAATTGTATTGACAACAATCTAAAGTCTGGTGTTGGACCGATCGAAGAACTCAACAAGATATATGAGGATGAAGAGCGATAACAGGTGACCGACTCTCGTTGTAATCGTCGAGTCGACAGGCGAATCG
>CAZWGA010000019.1:0-89884 GCA_964633285.1 uncultured Solibacteraceae bacterium
TGGTCCAAATTGATTGTTTGCATCGTTTCGATGAATTATGCTCATGCACTGTGAATCTGGACATTCGCCATCTGAAACTGATCGTGGCTGTGACCGAAGAAAAAAGCGTGACGCGCGCAGGAGAAGTCCTGCATCTCACACAGTCGGCGCTGAGCCATCAACTGCGGGAACTCGAAGACAGGCTCGGCACGCCTGTGTTTCTGCGAATGAACAAGAAAATGATTCTGACTCCGGCGGGCGAAAGACTGCTTCACACCGCGCGGCAGGTTCTTGATGAGATGAATCGTGCCGAGGACCACATTTCTCAAATGGTCTCGAGCCGGCGGGGAACGCTGCGGATCAGCACCGAGTGCTACACGTGCTATCACTGGCTGCCGGCCGTCATGAAGGAATTTCAGCGGAAATTCCCCGGAGTCGAAGTAAAAATCGACGCAGAGGCGACACATCGTCCGATTCAGGCTTTACTTCAGGGGAAACTCGATCTGGGAATCGTCAGTGACGTTCATCGCGACAACCAATTGCAGTATCGAATGCTGTTCGAAGATGAGTTCGTTGCGGTCATGGCCGCAAACCATCCGCTCGTGAAACGGCCGTATCTGACGGCCCGGGATTTCGCCGATCAGAATTTGCTTCTGTATGTGAGCCCGGAAGAGAGCACGCTGTTCGAAAAGATCCTTCGCCCGGCCGGAGTGACTCCGGCGCGCATATCGACGGTACCGCTCACAGAAGCGATCATCGAGATGGTCAAGGCGGGCCTTGCCATCAGCGCTCTGGCTCGATGGGCCATTAAGGATCAACTCGCAACAGGAAAGATTGTGGCGCGTCCGCTCACCCGCAAAGGGATGCGGCGGCAGTGGCAGGCCGTCACCCTCAGGCAGGACGTGACTCCGGCTTACGTCGGCGAATTCATTGCGTTACTATCGCGTCCGGAAATGCCGCTGGGAAAACCGGGGATTGTCCGGTTCATGTCGAAAAAGAATTGAAGTCCAAAAGGAGAGGAGCCCCTTTTTTACGGGGGCTCCTGTGAGGATGTTGAAGGGGAATCAAGCTAAACGATGCCTTGTTGAATGCAAGGCCTCTGCCAAATCCAGCTCTCGCATGGATTCAACACGTTAGAATTCCAAAGATCACGATCTGTCCATAAACTTGACAGACAAAAGTCCACTTCGTTTGAGAATTTGACACTTACGGATTGACTTCACTGAGTTGTAAAAATAGTATCAACGCGCTTTGATGTCACTTACCGCTTTCTTTCCGGCATACAACGATCAGCACACGATTGAAGGCATCGTCCGCACTGCCGCGGACGAGATGCGCAAAGTTACGAATGATTTCGAAGTCCTGGTGGTCAATGACGGCAGTAAGGATGAAACGGCCGCCGTACTGGACCGGCTTGCCGCCGAATTGCCGTATCTCCGCGTGATTCATCATGAACGAAATCTCGGTTATGGCGCGGCGCTCATCTCGGGCTTCACCAACGCGAAAAAAGACCTGATCTTCTACACTGACGGCGACGGCCAGTACGATGTCCGCGAGATGCACAATCTCCTGGCGCAACTTGGACCCAACATCGATCTGGTGAACGGGTACAAGGTCAAGCGCGCCGACGCGTGGTATCGCATTGCGATCGGCGCGGCATACCGGAAGGCGATGCGCTGGGCATTTCGACTTTCGATACGCGATGTCGATTGCGATTTCCGCCTCTTCCGCCGGTACATCTTCGACACGATCACTCTTGAATCGAGAAGCGGCGTCATCTGCGTTGAAATGGCCAAGAAATTCGAACGGGCAGGATTCCGGATGGCGGAAGTTCCGGTCAGCCACTATCCCCGAATGCATGGACGCAGCGAATTCTTCCGTCTGCGCCACCTTGTTTATACGTTTCGCGGATTGTTGAAAATCTGGTGGACGCTGGTCCTTTCGCGCCGGTTTCCCTTTTGGATGAATATCGCCGCCAAAAAGTACTGAACCGCGGACAACCCCCTCCAGATGAAAACTGAAGATTTCGAGCTTCTCTACCAACTCGAAGAAACATATTGGTGGTTCGCCGCGATGCGCCGCATTACCGATACTGTTGCGAGCCGTGAACTGGCGCGATCTGATCTTCAGATTCTCGATGCGGGCTGCGGCACGGGATTCAATCTCGGTTACTACGGCGCCAATGCCGCCCGCGAAGTCTTCGGCCTCGACCTTGCCGATGCGGCCCTTGCGCATGTACGTCAGCGGGGATTTCGCAGAATCGTCCAGGCATCGATTACAGAAATCCCTTTCAAGGCTGAAACATTCGATCTCGTGTTCTCATTCGAAGTCGTGACGCAAACCTACTACGAACTTCACGACACCGAATTTCGTGAAATGTATCGTGTGCTTAAACCCGGCGGCCACTTGTTCATTCGTGTGCCCGCATTCATGTGGCTATGGTCTTCGCACGATGAAGAACTCGAAGTGCGGTATCGATACACGCGCGAGGAGCTCGCGAAACGGCTGAAGAACGCGGGATTCATCATCGAATGGACCAGCTATGCGAACGGGTACCTGTTCCCTGTCATCCTGGCTCGGCGCTGGCTCAAACGGATCGGTATCGGCGGCGGCACGGATGTGAAACCCCTGCCACGCGGACTTCAGTGGCTGGATGGCATCTTTCGCTGGATTCTCGCAAGCGAGGCGGACTGGTTCCGATCAGGGCGCGCACTACCGTTCGGCCTCTCGTTGATTTGCTATGCGCGCAAACCGGATTTGTAGGAATACTTTTACAGCGTGCAGGGTTTACCGACCCTACAAACTGCCTGCCCGGTCGCGTTGATCGTTAATGTTTGTCGTTGAGGCGGATCACTTGATTCGGTGTGAAACCGAAAGGTGTGGGCGCGAGTTCGATACCGTCGAGATGGATGGGTGTGGAGTCGCCCGCAATATCGGTATAGAAAACGACGCGGCCGCCGCCAAAACCCGGTGTACCTTTCAGTTTGTTGTGCAGTTCGCCGTTTGGCTCGATCAGCCAGATGATGCGGCCCGAACTGAATATGGGAACTTTGAAAGAAACGTTTTCGATTTTGTCGAGTATCTTCTCGCGCCGGACGCGCTGAATGCCCCGCTGGTCGCCTTTCCTGTAAAAAACCCAGATATCCCGATCGGGCAGGTAGTAGCGCGCAATGCGCCAATTCATGAAAAATGTATCGACATAAGTATCGCTGGAAATGATCATCGAGGGACGATCGGAAGGAGTAAACAGCTTGATCTCCGCCAAGGCGTCTCGCGTCACCGAGTCGAGTCCTCGAACCATATTGATTGACGCTTCATAGGTTCCGAAAAACATCGCGTTCGTGATGGACGGATTTCCTCGCGATAGCGAATCGTTCCCCACATTGACGGGTGTAGGCAGGAAATCCAGGAAGAGCATCGTGTTCACAATGAGCGCCCCGGCAAGCACAACTTCGCGCCCGGGAACGAGCGACAATACGTATCCGCCGAGAACACACAGCGCCGCGACCGAAAACAATGTATGCCCCGCCGCCGCGATGTGCAGAAGGCCCTGAACGATCAACCCGGGAACGAGCCAGATGAAAAAGAAAGCCGCCTGAAGACTGCCGAGCGGCAACCGCTCGCGATGCCGAAAGTAAAAAGGAACCGCCCAGATCCAGGTGACGGCCGCCAGTCCATTCCAGATAACGAGCCGGCTGATTTGCCTCCGCCACGCGACTATCGATGAACCCAGCACCACCGACTCGGCGCGCGATTGATCCGCCGCATAATCGAGCATGATGTTGAGGAAAGTTTTCAACCCTCCCATGACGAAAATCATCGCGCCCAACCACACCAGCACGATCGCACCGAGCAACAGCCAGGCCTGAAACATGGATTTCCACGATCGCGTTCCTACCCACGAAGTGACCAGCCAGATCGGCAACAGAAATGCTGCAAGATCCGGACGGAATCCGCTGCCGATTCCCAGCGCCACCGCTCCCCAGAATACGAATCGTTTCTCGCCATTCCACGACCGCCAGCAGCAATAGGCCGTCAGCAACGAAAACAAAGCAAGGTTCGGACGCAAGGGACCATCAAGACTCGCCTGCCAGAAAACGGGATTCACCAGAAGAAGCATCGCCCCGGCGGCTCCCGCCCATTTTGAAAACATGCGCTGTCCCAGGGCAAAAGCCACAGGCAGGCATGCCGCGCAGACGAGGAGAGAGATGACCACGAAAGTTCGTTCCGGATCCCGAACGAAAAAATTAACGATTCGCGCGAAAAAAACAAAAAGAGGATAGCCAGGCGGTTGAGGCTGGTGTATGCGTGGATCGAATTTCTCGAGAGAAAACGCCAGATTGACGTTATCAATCGACAAATACGTCGCCATTGCCGGAATCCGGGTCAACAACAACAGCGCGATTACGATAATCCAGAAGACCTTGTAATCCTGCCGCTCTTCCATGATGACGGGCGAAGGGTAGCATAAAACATTGGAACACAACATTTGAGATCGCAGATCCCAACATTTGAGATCTCAAATATTGGGATCCCCACTCTCAAATATTGGGTCTGTTTTCTTATTTCCTCAGTCTTCTGTATTGCCGATACCGCTCTAACACTCGCGCGTCTTCCATCGGCGCAACCACCGATGTTTTCAGTGGAGGCACAGAACTGCCCAGGGCTTGAAGCGCGCAAGCGCCTGCTCCGCGCAAGGACGCGAGTCCGGGTGTCGCCGGCATCCGGACAGGAATCGATGTGACCGACGCCAAAAGCGGAGCTGCCAATGGATGGAGGAAGCCATTCCCGGACAGAATGATGTTCGTCAAGGCGAGTTGGGATGCGTCTTGAATAATCTCGATGTAATGCGCAAGGTTGAACACCACGCCTTCAAGGATCGACCGCGACAGATCGGCCGAATTATGGCGCGCACTCAACCCATACCACGAAGCTGTCCGGTTCGGATTCCAATCCGGGGAGCGCTCGCCATGAAGCAGAGGTATGAAAATCGGCGGCTCAATCGCCGCATCGGCATCCATTAACGTACCGAAAAGCGATCGGCCCCAATCCAGTGCATTGCCCCCGTTGCTGCCGGCACAACCCAGCAAATACGTGTGTTCATCGGCCTTGTAACAAAACGTACCGGAAGAAAGGTTCAGCGCCGGCGCCGGCAAACTTTGTCGTGCTGCTGCGGAAGTCCCAAGGGATACAGAAACTCTCTGCGGTGTATCGCAAGCTGAACCCAGATGCGCGAGGAACCCGTCACCGGACCCCAGCACGACAGGCAAATTCACAGGCAATCCAAAATCGGCGGAGGCGTCGCGCGACACACGGCCCGCGATTTGAGTTCGGCCTGCAACAGAGGGCAAGCGGCTCTCATCGAATCCAATCAGCGCCAATAGCTCCGAACTCCACGCGCCATCCACAATGTCGTAGAGGCCATATGCGGATGCCATCCCATGATCTTCAATCCATGCACCGGTCAAACGATGCAACAACACGGATTTCACTGAAGCGATACGCCGGGCTTTCGCCGGCACGGCGTTATTTTCCTCGCGATACGCCGCCAGTTTGAAAACTGGAAACATGGGATGGTAGCGGCAACCCGTACGTTGGTGAAACCGGCTTCCCATGCGCGTACGCACGTATTCGATGCCGGCTTCACCACGACTGTCGAGCCACGTGAAAACGGGACTGATCGGAGCATCGTCCGCATCGAGCAGGACAACGTTGTGCATGAAACTGCCTATGCACAACGCGTCGATGGCGCCGGGCGCGGTTGCAAGGTCCAACTTCCGAATAGTGTCCCGGAATTGTGAAACGATGGTTTCGAGCGCGAGATCCGCTTTTCCTTCAGTATCGGTTGCGAGAGTCCAGTGATCCTCGGCCACCCGGATGGGATCGAGTGTGGAATTCAGCAGAGCCGCAGAAATACCCCCGGAAGAGATATCGAAGCAAAGGACACTCATTGCTTCTTGATTTCGTGTCCACCGAATTTATTTCGCATTACGGCAAGCAGCTTGTCTGCGAATCGCTCGGGATCGCGCGAGCGCAGCCGCTCGAGAAGAGACAAAGTGATCACGGGCGCGGAGAGATTTCGATCCATGGCCTCGATGACGGTCCATCGGCCTTCACCGGAATCCGCAACCTCCGGCCGGACTTTATCGAGATCCGCATCCTCGGCCAGGGCTTCCGCAGTGAGATCCAACAACCAGGAGCGAACCACGCTGCCGTGCCGCCACAGTTCGGCAATGCAACCGATATCGAGATCGAAATCCGTTTTTGATTTCAATAACGCAAAACCTTCCGCGTAGGACTGCATCAGCCCATATTCAATTCCGTTGTGCACCATCTTTACAAAATGGCCGGCACCCGCAGGACCGACGTGCGCCCATCCACGGTCCGCGGCCGGCGCCAGAGTTTCAAGAACCGGACGCAGCCGATTCACCGCCGCCTGCGCGCCGCCGACCATCAGGCAATAACCTTCTTTTAATCCCCAGATTCCTCCGCTCGTTCCGGAATCGATGAAATGGATTCCTTTTTCCAGCGATGCCTCGGCCCGTCTCAGGGAGTCTTTGTAGTAAGAGTTGCCTCCATCGATGATGGCATCGTCTTGCTGCAAAAACGGCAGGAGCGCATTCATGGTCGTTTCAACAACTGCGGCAGGCACCATGAGCCACACAGACCGGGGAGACTTCAGTTCGCGGACAAGAGCTTCGATCGACGAAACGCCGGTGGCGCCGAGGCGAACCACTCGATCGACGGCGTGGGGATCGAGATCGTAGACCACAATCCGATGGCCTCCCCGAAGCAGTCGCTCGGACATGTTTGCTCCCATCCGGCCCAATCCGATGATCCCCAGATCCATGGGTTACCTCCGAAACACTAAGCTTGACACGATGATGACTGCAGTGTCGAATAGCCATTCCGAATCATGGACGCCGAACGGTTTCTCGAAAACACGATCTCCGTTCTCGCACAGTCATCGGACTTCCGCACTGTCGTTCAAAGTCTTGCCCAACTTGGCGCAACGCATTTGTCGGACTGGTGCGGTCTTTTTACTTTCGAAAACGAAAGGACCATCCGCCGGCTCGCTTTTGTCCGGAGGGGTGAGTCCTCTCCTCCTTCACTCCAGGTTGAAGCGCTTTACCCGCTCGATCTGCGCGCGGCGACCGGCCCTTCATTTGTTTTCAGAACGGGTGAGCAGCAGATCGTTTCGAATGTAAGCGACGAAGTCTGGCAAAGCCTAGGTTTAAGAATGGACGAACGGGTCCCTGAAAATGGCGTCACGCCTTCCATTTTCGTTTGCATGCCTCTGATCGCGCACGAACGCACTCTCGGTGCCGCGGTGTTTATCGCCTCGGATTCATTGCATTTTTTGAACGGGAACATGGGTATGGCTCGGGGCCTCGCGAATGCAGCCGCCGTCGCCATCGATAATGCAAAGCTTTATCGAGAAGCGCAGGAAGCGAATCGTCTGAAAGATGAGTTTGTGGCAATGGTCTCTCACGAGTTGAGAACGCCGCTGACACCGATGCTCGGTTGCATCCATCTGCTTCGGACGGCGCAACTGAGTCAGGCGAACTTCGATCGCGCGCTCGATATGATCGAGCGGAACGCCCGCGCGCAGGTACAAATCGTGGAGGACTTATTGGACGTCTCCCGAATCGTGGCGGGCAAGCTGCATATCGTCCTGAAATCGGTCAATCCGGCTCCGATCGTGGAAGCGTCGGTCGAAACACTGCGATCGTCGGCCGAAGCAAAAGGTGTCGAGATCATCACAAAACTCGACGAAACCCAATTGCCTATCGAAGGCGATTCCCATCGAATTCAGCAAATTCTCGGCAATCTGGTTTCGAACGCCGTGAAATTCACGCCATCGGGCGGCCGCATTGAAATATCGACGCGAAGCGATGCGAACCAGCTTGTCATCCAGGTCACAGACACGGGCATCGGCATTCCTGCCGATTTTCTTCCGCATATCTTCGACCGCTTCCGGCAGGTTCACGACGGCAGTTCGAACGTCCGCTCGGGCCTGGGATTAGGGCTCGCCATTGTTCGCCACCTCGTCGAACTTCACGGCGGCACCATCGAAGCCGCAAGCGCCGGCCCGGGTCGCGGCGCCGTGTTCACATTGCGATTTCCGTTGGCCGCCAAACGCGTCGCAAACTACAGCAGCGGTCTATAACCACCGGAAGAATTACAGGGACGCACCCTCGAACTCTTGAACTTTAGAATTCGGGGGTGCGTCCCTGTAATTCTCCCGTCATAATCGATTTCATGCTGCGACAGAAGTGGGGATCGGTGGTCTGCCCGTCTTGCGGAACGCTGGTGGGCATCAATGATGAGCGATGCCTGACGTGCGGACGATGGAATCCCGGACTCTGGGGGTTTGCGCCCTTGTTGAACAAATGGGGCCGCGACCTCGGGTTTACTCGATTCGTCATGGGGACGTGCGGCATCCTTTACTTCCTGTGCATTGTTATCGATCCCAAGGGAGTCAGTACGGCGGGACTCTTCAGTTTTCTGTCCCCCAGCATCAAAAGCCTTTTTCTTTTCGGCGCCAGCGGCCGCCTTCCGGTGCTTGGGTTCGGACGCTGGTGGACCGTGTTAAGCGCCGGCTGGCTTCATGCCGGCCTGCTTCACATCTTTTTCAACGTGATGTGGATCCGGCAACTCGCGCCCGCGACGTCGGAGTTCTACGGGCCAAGCCGGATGATCATCATCTATACGATCGCCGGTGTTGCGGGCTTCACGGCCAGCACTCTGATGAGCGGGTTAACGTTTCTGCCGCCGTTCCTGATCGGCGCTGGTTTCACGGTCGGAGCGTCAGCGCCGATCTTTGGACTTCTGGGAGCTCTGATTTATTACGGACGCCGTACCGGAAGCAGCGCTGTCGGCGATCAGGCAAAATCCTGGGCCCTGACGATTTTTATTTTTGGATTCATTTTGAGCGGCGTCGATAACTGGGCGCATCTCGGCGGCCTCGCGGGAGGATATGCAACAGCTCGATTCCTCGACCCGCTTCGGCCGGAACGATTGGATCACATGATCGCGGCGTTGGTGTGCCTTGCTCTGACCGGACTCGCCATTCTGGTCTCGATTGTGAAGGCTGTTCCGATAGTCACGTTCTGAGACTGCCGCTGGCTTACGCAGTCTTTCGCCCCATGCCCACACCCGCGCTTGTCGTGTGAACCTGAGCTTGTTTCACAGTAATGGTCTGGTTTCGCAGTTTCTTTCCGTTGAGAATGGCAACAGCTTCCTGCAAGCGGGAATCGTCCTTCAACTCGACATAACCGAACGCGGGGGACACTCCAGCCACGAGATCGCGCACAATCCGAATGGAACGTGTGGCAATACCGCGGGACTCCACCCATTCCTGCAATTCACGATCGGTGCAGTTGTAGGGGATATTGACGAAAAACAACTTCGACATGTTACTTACCCTTTGTGTTGCAGAGTTAAGCGGCTTCCGCCCTTCTAGAGGTTTGTTTGCGGATTTTCCAGTGCTGAAACGGATACACATGGCCACACTGAGGACATTGCCATGCCCCGCGCTGAGGATCAGCATCGCGGTCATGCGACATCTCCACAATCAAATGACAGTGCAGGCACATTGTCGGCTTGCTATAGACATACAGAGGTTGAACGGTCGCTTTTCGCACGAATACATCCTCCCTTGTGGTTTCCGAATGTTAAGCAATTTCAGTTCCGAAGGTAAACGTGCCGATACCTCGCAAAACTCAGCATTTCTGTTGGACGAATCCGGTCCTGATCAGGTAGAAATTCCTGCGTGAGGTGAAAAATGACCGATCTCGAGCTCCTTTCGCAAAGGCTGTTGAACCTCGAATCGAAGGTTCGCCGCATGAAACGGTTCGCGGGACTGTTGGTTCTCATGATTGTCGCGGGAGCATTGCTCGCGAAGCAGAATGGTGACGTATTGCCGAACGGCGTTCTGATTCGGAGAACCGAAGGACAAACTATTCCGGCAAAAACCGTGGAGTCGGAAGTCCGCGCGCAGCACTTCATCCTCGTCGATACAAAAGGCAAGGAACGCGCCTCGCTGGTTGCGGATCAGGCCGGATCTGTGTTTCTTGTGCTTTTCGATGCGAAGGAAAAAAATCGCCTTCAATTATCGGTTGGAAACGAGGGCCCAAGCCTGACGCTGCACGATGCTTCAGGACAGGCGCGAGCAATTCTCGGCAGCACATCCGTCGTTGCCTCTCACGTGAACGACAACGGCATCGCTGAAAGGTCGCCCGCGTCGTCGATTGTTTTGTTCGACCGATCCGGAAAATTCCTGTGGCGAACTCCGTAGCGGGAAGGCAAGGACACGAAGGTCAAAATCATCGAGTCAGATGGCGATACTTGATACGGTGCGGCTGATCCGCAGCAGTCCCCAGACGGGCGCGGCGATCGGCCTCGTAGTCCGAGTAATTGCCTTCGAACCATACGGCACGGCTTTCACCCTCGAACGCGAGAATGTGTGTCGCGATGCGATCCAGAAACCATCGGTCGTGACTGATTACCACAGCGCATCCGGCAAAATTCTCAAGCGCCTCCTCGAGAGCCCGAAGCGTATTCACATCGAGATCGTTGGTCGGTTCATCAAGCAGAAGAACATTGGCGCCTTCCTTCAGCATCTTTGCAAGATGGACCCGATTTCTTTCGCCGCCGGACAGACTGCCTACTTTCTTTTGCTGATCGCTGCCTGAGAAATTGAACCTCGCAACGTACGCTCGTGAATTCACTTCGCGTGAACCGAGACGGACCGTATCCTGATCGTCCGAAATTTCCTGCCAGACGGTTTTATCCGCGTGAAGAATGTCCCGGCTCTGATCGACGTACGCGAGTTTTGCAGTTTCGCCCAAACGGATGGAGCCCGCATCGGGCTTTTCCTGATTCGTTATCAAACGAAACAGGGTCGTCTTGCCGGCGCCGTTTGGCCCGATGACTCCGACGATTCCTGCAGGTGGCAATCGGAAATTTAAATCGTCGAAAAGGAGGCGCTCGCCATATGCCTTCTTCAAACCCGAAGCTTCAATAACAACCTGGCCAAGCCGCGGGCCGGGCGGAATGAAGATTTCGAGATCCTGCGCGTGTTTTTCGGTCTCCTGCGACAGCAGAGTTTCATATGAATTCAGGCGCGCCTTACCTTTCGCATGCCGGCCCTTCGGCGACATTCGAATCCATTCCAGTTCACGCTGAAGGGTCTTCTGCCGTTCGCTTTCCGTTTTTTCTTCCTGCTGGAGACGGTTCTTTTTTTGCTCCAGCCAGGATGAGTAATTCCCTTCCCACGGAATTCCATGGCCGCGATCCAGTTCCAGAATCCATCCCGCAACATTGTCGAGGAAATAACGGTCGTGGGTTACCGCGATGACGGTGCCTTCGTAATGTTGAATGTGATGTTCGAGCCAGGCCACGGATTCGGCATCGAGATGATTAGTCGGCTCATCGAGCAGGAGAATGTCGGGTTTCTGCAGCAACAGGCGGCAGAGCGCAACTCTGCGTTTTTCACCGCCTGAAAGAACATTGACCGAAGTTTCGGGAGGTGGGCAGCGAAGCGCGTCCATGGCCATCTCGAGCCGCGAATCGAGGTCCCATGCCTGAGTGGCGTCGAGCTTCTCCTGAACTTTTCCCTGTCGCTCGAGCAGTTCCGACATTTCGTCGTCCGGCATCGGCTCGCCGAATTTCGCGTTGATTTCGTCGAATTCGCGCAGCAGATCGACGATCGGCTGCACGCCCTGCTCGACAATCTCTCGAACAGTCTTCGAGGGATCGAGTTGCGGCTCCTGTTCCAGGAATCCAATGGTGAAACCGGGCGCAACTGCCGTCTTGCCCTGAAATTCCGGATCGACACCGGCAAGAATCCGCAACAACGAGCTTTTCCCCGATCCATTCAGGCCGATGACGCCAATCTTTGCGCCGTAGAAATACGAAAGGTAAATGTCTTTAAGGACCGGTTTCTTATCGTAGAACTTGCTCACTCCAATCATGGAGTAAATGACTTTGTTCGGAACAGTGCTCATGTGGAGGGAATTCTGGCGTTACCGGGATTTAAAACTCTCGAGCGCTTCCTCTTCGGACTGATGAACATCAAAGACCGTATACAGTTTCGTGAACTGCAGCAGGTCCGTTACCTGCCGGCCGGGATTCGCCAGCTTCAGCTCGCCCCAGGGCCGGCGATCCTTGCTCTCACACTGTGGGCACGCGTCCCAGTTTCCATCATCGTCTTTGAATACCGTCGCTCCACACTTTGCGCAAATCGTCTGAGTGACGGTTCCGAGGGCCATGATCAACTCGCCGAGGCCGCTGCTGTCGACGTAAGAAACATCCTTGAGATTCAGAAGAACCTTGTTGTGGCCTTTTGCGACTTCATCTCGAATGGTCTGACGCAGAGCTGAAAGCGCATCGCCGGCGGTGATCTTGCCGGCAAGATCCACAATGAATACCGAATCCGCCCTTCTTGTGGTTAGTTTGAAATCCATAGCCAACTCCTAGGCCGCCATTCTAACGCCGATCTGTGCCCACGGCGCTCGCAACGATGGTAAAGCTATTTGTCAAACGCAACACTAGCTATCGCTTCTCCGGCACCCAATCGATAATCGCTTTGAGGATGGTATCCGGATCGATCCGTTCGGCCTCGCCTTCAAAGTTCAAAATAACGCGATGGCGTAATGCAGGCAGAATCACATGACGTATGTCTTCATAAGCGACTTCCGAACGGCCGCTCAAAAGCGCGCGTACTTTTCCTCCGACGATCAGGGCCTGCGCGCCACGAGGACTGGCGCCATAGCGCAGAAACTTCTTCGTTTGCTCATGCGCAAGCGCAGTTGTCGGTTGTGTTGCCATGACGATTCGAATCGCATAATCCTGAACGGCATCGGAGATAGGCACGGCCAGCGCAATTTCCCGCAATTGGAGAATCTTTTCCGCATCCCACACGCGTTCGACGGATGGTTCCTCCATGTATGTCGTGCGATCCAGGATTGTATGAATGTCGTCAACAGGCGGAAACTCCATTCGCAGCTTGATGAAGAATCGGTCGAGTTGTGCTTCCGGCAGCGGATATGTCGCTTCCAGCTCCAGCGGATTCAGCGTGGCCAGCACAACAAACGGCAACTCGAGTGGATAGGTTTGCTTTCCCACCGTTACAGTCTTTTCCTGCATCGCTTCGAGCAGCGCCGATTGCGTCTTGGGCGTCGCGCGATTGATTTCATCCGCCAGAATAATGTTCGCGAAAATCGGGCCCGGCTGAAAATCCAGGAATCGATCGCCTTGCTCGTTCTCCTGAACGACATTGGTGCCGACAATATCCGCAGGCATGAGATCAGGCGTAAATTGAATTCGCGAAGATCGCAGGTGCAGCGCATCGCTCAATGTTTGAACGAGCTTCGTTTTTCCGAGACCCGGCACTCCTTCAAGCAGGACATGCCCTTTGCCGAGAATAGTCATCAGAATGTCGTCGATGACATCGGCATAACCGACAATTACCTTCGATATTTCGTTGTGTACCCGGCGAAACTCCGCCTGAAACGATTCCATCTGGCGGTCGATATCCGAAACAGTGTTAGCCATAACCGTTGAACTTATCCCAACGTTGTCCGGGGCGTAAACTGGAATCGTGCTGATTCTCGGACATCGTGGAGCGCCTGGATATCCGCGGACCGGCGAAAACACTCTCGGTTCATTTGAAAAAGCGCTGCAGTGCGGCGCCGACGGCTTTGAATTTGACGTGCGGCGATGCGCCGATGGACACATTGTCGTGATCCACGACGACACCATCGACCGCACCACTAGCGGAAAAGGCCGCGTCGCCGACCTGACCTACGCCGAGCTTCGCCGGTTTGATGCGGGATTCGGGGAACCGGTTCCGCTACTCGACGACGTCCTCGATCGATTCGGCAATCGCTGCCTTCTCCATATCGAATTGAAAGACCGCGGAGTCGCAGCGAATGTGCGGAGTCTGGTCCTGAAGCGCAAGCTTGAACGGCGCGTCATTGTTTCTTCATTTGAATGGCAGGAACTGGAACAACTGCCTCCGGCAATACCCATCGCACTGCTCACGTCAAAATCCACGGACCTGATCGCCGCAGCTCGCGAATTCCGTGCGGCAGCAGTGCATCCCGTCAAAGACATCGTTACCCCGGAACTCGTCGATTCGGCGCACCGCGCCAATTTGCGCGTACACACATGGACGGTAAACGAACTCGAGGATGTTGCGCGATTTCGCGCCATGGGCGTCGACGGAATTTTCACAGATTGTCCGGAGCGGTGTTTGAAAGCCGGAGAGCCGGCTTAAGCGGAAGCGCCCGTGGCTTTACTGACAGCGTCGGATTCGCTTTCAAGAATTTCAAAAACAGCATTCAGCCGGGTAATTTCAAAAAGGCGCTGAACCCGGGCGCCGGGATTGAGAATGGTCATATGCCCGTTCCGATTTCTAATGGACGTCCAGATCGAAATAAGCTGCCCCAGGCCGGAGCTGTCGATGTACTGAACACCGGCGAGGTTCAAGACGAAGAAACGCTTGCCATCATTCAACATTCCACTCATCAGGTCGCGCAAAGGTAAGTCGAGAATCCACAGCCTTCCGCTCAAATCCAGAACAATGACATCAGAGATATTTCGCTGCTTGATCGTAAGCGCCATAAAACTCCTCAAGTGGAACGCCGATTCTACAACATCGTCATAAAAAGACGGTAGAGTTCGTCAAGAAAGTTGACTGCAATCGGACAGGCCGTGGATGGCTGAAGCCCTTGTGGAGCGTGGGTTTCAGGGAAACATTCCATGTATTTTTCGCTGGGCGGGAGCGTCTATGTAGTGGTTTTAAATGGCGGGGGATTTGCACATTCCGCCGCCGGATAGCGATAGCGATCCCGTCACGGGCAGTTGGTGATGCGCAAGATGAGCGAACTCACTAAGGAGGTCCGGATGAAATAGGAGAATCCAATGTACGCAGGCCGATTCGCATCGGTGTGTTTTGTCCTTCTGGGTAGTGTTCTTATTGTTCCCGCCTTGAACGCCCGCCAGAGCTTGAATCCAACGCAAACCGGTTATGTCCGATTAGTACCCGATCTCGGAACCAGCGCTCCTGCAGGAGTCGCCATCTTCGGACTACGGACGAACAGCGTCCTGATCACGGAGGCGGGTGTCCCTTTTACAATTCCTGTCAGATCGGGAAGGATTTTTGCGGAGACCGGAGGTCCGGTAACGACCGGAATAGCCCTGGCAAATCCCAACAACCAGGACGCGCTTGTCTCGTATTACCTCACGGACAACACGGGACAGAACTCCGGATCCAGTTCGTTCGTGATTCCCGCCAATCAACAGATTTCAGCATTCCTGACAAATTTCCCGTTTTCTCTGGCCTCGCCGATGCTGGGTACACTGACTTTCAATGCGTCGATTCCGGTTGCAGCCGTGGGTCTGCGCAGTTTTGTAAACGAACGAAATGAGGTCTTGATGACCACAGTGCCTGTCTCGCCTGTTGGCGCGGCTGTCAACAGCGTCACCCTCCTCGTCCCCGGCACTGCTAACGCCGGCGCATTGAATACCGACGTCGTTCTGCTCAATCCTGGAGACAGTCCACTATCAGGAACAATCGTCTTTTACGGGCAGGGATCGAGAACCGGAAATGTCCAGCCGGCGAGAGTTGTGGCCAATGGCGTAACGAGTTCGACTTTCAGCTACAGCATCGCGCCACGGAGTTTCTTCCGATTGACGCCTCAGCCGGCCAGAAATGGTTCTCCAATCGGATCCGCGCGTATTTCACCAGCGGCAAACAGTGAATCACCGTTCATCTTCGAGATTCTTTCTTACCACAACAATGGGATCACGGTTTCCACGTCGAGTCTGTCGGCGGCCCTGCCGGCGGTCGCCATGAAGACATACGTCGAATCATCGAGTGTGTTCGGTCAGGCTGGATCCGTGGGTTCGATGGTGACGATCTCGAATCCCGGCGGAACGCGCGCGACCGTACAAATGAATTTGATGAACCTGAACGGCACATCCACCGGACTCTCGACTTCCGCCGACATTCCGGCCGGAGGTCAAATCTCCAAATTGGTAACGGATCTTTTTCCTCAGCTTCCGTCCCCATTTCGGGGCGTGATGAGAATGACGGCAGTTACGCCGGTTATCGCGGCCTCGACGCGTCAGCGATACAACGAGAGAACGGATCTCCTGATGACCAACACGCCGCCCTACGATGAAGCTTCCGCGCCGCTTTCGGAACTGGAATTTCCCGAGTTTCTTTCAGGCGGTGGTTATTCCACGCAGTTCATTTTCGTGGCGACGGCGAGCGGGCAAAGAGGATCGTTGTATCTCGTGAATCAGAATGGAGCCGTGTTGTCCAGTAACAGCCTGAGGAGCACTCCCTGAATCAGGCCCTGCCGGCGACTTCTCCGGTCTGCGTGTTGACGCGAACGACTTCACCGTCTTTCATGAACAGCGGAACGCGAACATCGAGTCCGGTCTCCAGTTTTGCGACTTTTGTGGCGCCGCCGGCTGCGGTATCGCCGCGCAATCCGCGTTCCGTGGAAACGATTTGCAATTCGACGTACTGCGGGAGCTGCAGCGAAACAGCGTGGCCGTTGTACTTGAAGATTTCGAGAAAAAGGCCTTCCTTCAGATAAAAACGATCGTCGCCGACGCTTTCCGCAGAAATCGTGAATTGCTCGTAACTGGATTGGTCCATGAAATGAAATCCATCGGAATCGTTGTAAAGAAATGAGACCGGAGCAATTTCCACATCGGGCTCGGCGAATTTTTCGCTCGTTCGAAAACTTTTTTCGAGCACGGCTCCGTTCAAGAGGTTCTTCAAACGCGTTCGTACCATCGTGCTGGCGCCGCGTGCGGTAGGCGTGGCAAAGAAGACATCGAGGACGTGATACGGCTGGCCTTCAACTTCGATCAACAGTTTTTTCTTCAGCTCATTGGCTCCGATTAACGGCATGTTTTCTATTTTACCTGCATCGCGTTGCTATTGACCCCACCGATAACCAACCCAGATACCGGCGATTCCTCCCAGGATTGAGAAAAAAAAGCCTGAAACGGAAATGGCATCGCCGCCCCAGAGCATCGGCAGCATGTTGCCGATGGTCGATCCCACAAAGAATCCGATCCAAATGAATTTCTTTCTCATGAATCTTCGAGATTAGCGCATGACGATGCGCAGTGCTAGAATCCGCCACCATGACAACACGGTTTTCCCGAAGAGAATTCATTGGCGCGGCACTCGGAGCTGCGGCGTTATCCGGAACAGGTGAAGCTCAGGTCCGGCATCCCAACGTGATTTTCATCCTGGCGGATGATCTCGGTTACGGCGACCTGAGCTGCTACGGGCGTCCCGAATACAAGACGCCGGTACTCGACGCTCTCGCCAAACAGGGAGTCAAGTTCACGGACAATTACGCATCAGCGCCAGTGTGCACGCCGACTCGAACAGCGTTCATGACCGGCCGTTATCCGCATCGCCTTGCAATCGGACTCGAGGAACCGCTGGGTGACGCCAACATGCAGATCGGCATTCCACCGGAGCATCCGACGATCGGAACGATTCTCAAAGGCAACGGTTACGAAACGTGCCTGATCGGAAAATGGCATCTCGGAAACCTGCAGCAGTTCGGTCCGAATCGTCACGGCTTCGATGAATTCTTCGGCATCAACGGCAGCAGCGCCGACTATTTCACGCATAACAATACGGCCGGCCGATACGATCTCTATGAGAATCTCGAACCTTCGAAGGAAGAGGGATACCTCACCGATCTTTTTACCGAGCGCGCCATTCGATTCATTTCCAGAAAACGAACGAAGCCGTTCTATTTAAGCCTTCAGTACAATGCCCCACACTGGCCCTGGGAAGGACCCAACGACAAAAACATCGATCACGATCATCGCGCGGTTCCGGCCCGGCGCGGAACGGCGGGCAGTTACGCGGGAGACGACGGCGGTGATCCCGGCACATACAGTCAGATCGTCCAGAGAATGGATACCGGAATCGGCCGTGTCCTCAAAGCTCTGGATTCCGCAAATCTCCAACGCAATACACTCGTCATTTTTACGAGCGACAACGGCGGCGAACGCTATTCCTTCAACTGGCCGTTCTCATTTCAAAAACTAAATCTCTGGGAAGGCGGAATTCGAGTCCCGGCGATCGCGAGATGGCCTGGCGTCATACCCGTGGGAAAAGTCACCTCACAGGCGGCAATCACCTTCGATTGGACTGCTACGATCGCCGCGGTCACCGGGAGTAAGGGCGACCCCCAATACCCTTTGGAAGGCGAGAATCTCATGCCCGTGCTCACCGGCTCGCAACCGGTACACGAAAGAACTCTCTTCTGGCGAAATCGAACTCAGGACGCCGCCAGAATGGGCAACTGGAAGTATCTGCGCGAAGGCGCGAACGAACACCTTTTCGATTTATCGAAGGATCCCGGCGAGAAAGCCGAGTTGAAATTCAAATTTCCCGATGCATTCGAAAAAATCCGCGCCGCTTATCAGAAATGGAACGCTGAGATGTTGCCGGTTCCAACTCCTCCAGGCGGCCGCGGCCCGCGCGGGCAGAGATAATTCCGCGGCAGGGAACCAAATCACCTAAATAGAGTTTTTCTTCCCGTATTTGGGGTGATTTGGTTCCCTGCCGCGGAATTATTTCTTCGTGGTGGCTTTCTTCTCGGATTTACCCGTAGCTGTCGATGCGGACTGCTTCGCAATAATCATCCCGGCGATCTTGTCGTAAGTCGCCTGCGGGATGACGTTCTTCTGCACCAATTGGTTCTTTGCTCGATATGGCCTGTTGTCGATGATTTTCTGAGAGTACGCCTCACCGATACCCGGAAGCGCCATCAACTCCTGTTTGCTGGCCGTGTTGATATCGAGAATCGCTCCCTTCTTTTCGGTCTTCTGCTCCGCCTTCACCGACTTTGCGGAAGCGCCCGGCGGCGGCGCTTTCTTCGAATCCTTTGCCTGCGCGAACGCAGAACCGGTTAAAAGACAAATGCTGACGAAAACAACAAACAGAGCGACAGAAAACCTGGTTTTCATGAGTGACTCCTTTCCCGAAAGTCTATATCAAAGGCCGCCAATCCCCGGCCCGCCTGAATAATAGTTGATTTAAAATATCAAGTTAGTCTATAAAAAGAAGTTACGCCATTTAGGTCTTACGAATCAATGAGTCAGGTATCCATGAAGCTTAGCGAAGTCGACGTTACGGAAAAAAACCAAAGCCTTATCCGGGAGATCGAACGAATTGCTTCCGTGTATTCACCGGCTGCTTTTGCCTGCAGCTTCGGGGCGGAAGATATGGTCCTGGTGGACGTCATCGCGAAACATGCGCGGTCCATCGAAGTCTTCACGCTCGACACGGGAAGGCTCCCAGACGAAACTCATGAGTTGCTCGAGGCCACGCGGGACAAATATCCGATTTCCATTCGCACCTATTTTCCGGATGCCGCAGCCATTGAAGAGTGGGTCGGCCAGAATGGCCCGAATGCGTTTTACAAAAGCGTGGTCCAGCGACAACAGTGCTGTTACATCCGCAAGGTCGTACCGCTGCAGCGAGCGCTGACGGGAAAAAAGAGCTGGCTTACCGGGCTTCGGCGCGAACAGTCTCAGGCTCGTCAGAATCTGCAAATGGAAGAATGGGATGAATCGAACGGTTTGATCAAACTGAATCCCCTTCTCGAATGGACGCATGATGAAGTGTGGGCCTACATCAAAACTCATGATGTCCCATACAACGCCCTTCATGATCGTGGTTATCCCAGCATTGGTTGCGCTCCCTGCACTCGTTCCGTGCGGCCCGGCGAAGATATTCGAGCCGGACGATGGTGGTGGGAATCCAGTTCCAAGGAATGCGGGTTACACAAACCCGGCGCACGGCCGTTCACTCCAAACAATCAGGGCGGAGGTATTTAGTTCGCTGATGCGACCGGTTTCAGCTTGAGAAGCGTCTCGGCGTTACCGCGGTAAATCTTTTCCTTTTGTTCCTTGGTCAGGTCCAAACCTTCAACGCACTTGATGGTTTCGCGCGCGTACAGGCCAGGCGCGGGTTCAAAGGGCATATCGGAAGCGAATACGACGTTGTCGGCACCGAAGAATTCGTATCCGCATTTGGTTGCCGGCGCAGCGCCGAACAGGGCCGTGTCCGCGTAGAAATTCTTGAAGTATTCCACGGGCCGCTTTTTCATCGAATGGAGCAGCGATACATAATCGACATCGGACGTCCTCTTTCCGAGCTGATCCCATCCATAACCGACCCGGCCTTCAAAGTAAGGAATCATGCCGCCCATATGGTGCGTGATGATCTTGAGGTTCGGAAACTTGTCGAAGTAGCCGGCAAAGACGAGGCGCGCCATAGCGACACTGGTCTCGTAGGGCCAGCCGAATGTCCACCAGATTTCATAAAGGGATTTCTCTTCGCTCTGATAGTCGGAAAAATCCGCGCCCCGCGCGGGATGAATCCAGATCGGCACGTCGCGGCGTACGGCTTCCTGAAAAATGGGAAGAAACTCAGGCGCATCGAGCGGCTTGCCTGCGGCATTACTGTAAAGCTGAATGCCGAACGCGCCATTCTCGAGCGCGCGATGCATCTCACGCATCGCCGCATCGGGATTGTTCATGGGAAGCGAGGCGACCCATCCAAGAAAGCGATCGTGCTTCTGAGCGAGTTCCGCAAGACCGTCGTTCCCTTCAACCGCCAACTGCGGAGATTTTTCAGGTCCTGCGATAATTTCCAACGGAGGCAAAGGAAGAGTAATCACCTGAACGTAATCGCCAAACTCATCGAGTATGCGGAAACGCGAATCGACATCGACAATGGTTTGGATATTTGAAACGCGCTTCCCGATATCTTTCCCGCCTGATCCCTTATCGATGTACTTTTCAAAAAACTTCTTCGGAAAAATATGATTAAAAATGTCGATTTTCATAGTCCTCTTCCTGATTCGGATGATTTACGCCTCAGACACCAGGCGGCTGCAAAAGCCGCCGTCATGGCAATGACCGGCGGTATGGCGGCAGCCCGGAAAACGTGCCGGGTTTGTCCGCCGACCGCAAGCAGCATACCTCCGAGCGTTGGCCCGATTATCGATCCGATTCGACCGATGCCGAGAGCCCAGCCTACTCCCGTTGAGCGAATTGCCGTCGGATAGAATTCGGCAGTAAGCGCGTTGGATCCCGTCTGGCCTCCGACCACTCCGATGCCGGCCGCGAAAACCGTTAATGTTAGCAGAGGAATGGAGACTCCAGCTTCGCCAATTAAGAATATCGTTACGGCCGCGCCGAGATAAGTGAGGGCAAGGAACTTGAATGAACCCTCGCGATCGAAGAACCGGCCGAGCAGCAACGCGCCGACGGCCCCGCCCACCTGAAACATGCTGGTAATGATGATTGCCGTTTCGACTCGAATTCCGATGTCGTTAATCACGGTCGGGAGCCAGCTATTGATGAAATACAGGTCGAGGAGATTCATGAAAAACATGACCCAAAGCAACAACGTGATTGCGGTCCGCCGATCCGCGAAGAGCTGCGCTACAGCAAAAGTCCCTTGCCGATTCTCGCCCGGTCCCGCGGATATCTCCTCGAATCGATCGTGTTCCGGCGCGATTCGGGACAAATAGCGCCGGACTTTTGCGAGGTCTTTTCCCTTTACCAAAAGAAATCGGATCGACTCCGGCAGAAACGCGAGAGCCGCGAATCCGATGACCAAGGGCAGAACGCCTCCGATGCGGAACACGGATTGCCATCCAAATCGCGTAATCAGACGTGACGCTACAAGTCCTCCAACGGCGGCGCCGATCGTGAATCCCGTGAACATTGTCATCACGGCCGTTGCGCGATGTTTTTTCGGCGCATACTCCGATGTCAGCGCGATCGCATTCGGCATTGCTCCGCCGAGTCCCAGGCCGGTGAAGAATCGATAGGCGTACACGATGTCGATCGATGAAGCCGCGGCGGTAAGGAGCGATCCGATTCCGAACACAAAACTGCAGCCGACAAGAACCGGTTTGCGCCCGATGCGATCGGCAAGAGGGCCGCAGGCGAGCGCACCGATCATCATGCCGATCAAACCCGTCGAAACGATACGGCCGAACACCGGCAGCGCGATGTGCAACTCGCCGCGCAAGGCCGGCCCGACGAAGCCGAGCGCCTGCGCGTCGTAGCCGTCCATGAAAACGAGGGCTCCGCACATCGTGGCGATGAGGAGTTGATATCCGCTGAAAGGATGTTCATCGATGAACTGGCGAACATCTAGGGCGGTTTGCTTCAATGCCGCTCCTTCAAGGTATCAAAACGATTTTGCCCGTTGTCCGGCGTCCGGCAAGATCCTCGTGGGCCTTGACGGCCTGAGCAAGCGGGAGCACATGATCGACCTTGAATTTCAGTTCGCCTTTGGCAAGCCAACGGAAGAGGTCCGAAGCACGTGTTTGAATTTCGTCGCGCGACATCGCGTAATGATTGAGCGAGGGGCGAGTCAGGAATAACGAACCTTTGGCGCCAAGCGATGCGGGATCGAACGCGGGAACCGGGCCGCTCGATTGTCCGAACAAGGCCAGCATGCCGCGGGGCCGCAGGCAGTTCAGACTTTTCTCAAATGTTGTGGCGCCGACCGAGTCATACACAACATCGACGCCGCGGCCTGCTGTGAGCCTTTTCACTTCAGCTTCAAAATCCTGTTTCGAATACAGAATGATTTCATCAGCGCCGGCGCCTCTCGCCAATTCACCTTTGGCTTCGGTGCCGACGGTTGTGAAGATTCTTGCGCCGAGCTTCTTCGCAACCTGAATCAGCAACAATCCGACTCCGCCGGCGCCGGCATGCACCAGAGCGGATTGGCCCGGCTTCAGCGGAAAGGTACTGTGCGTCAAATAGTGAGCCGTCATGCCCTGAAGCATGATGGCGGCGCCAAGTTTGAAATCCACATTGTCCGGCAGCTTCACCAGTTTCCACGCAGGAGCGAGTGCAAATTCCGCGTATGAGCCCGGCGTCATTGCATATGCCACACGGTCTCCAGCTTTTACTTCCGTGACGCCTTCTCCAACGGCGCTCACTATGCCGGACGCTTCAAATCCTGGCGTGAACGGCAACTGGGCGGCTTTGCTGAGTCCGCTGCGAAAGTAGATGTCGATGAAGTTCACTCCGGCAGCCTCGACCTTCACGACGGCTTCGCCCGCGCCAGGCGATGGAACCGGGATATCTTCGAACTGCATTACGTCGGGTTTCCCGTACTCGCGAACTCGAATGGCCTTCATCCCAGCCTCCTGTCGATGAATCCCGATAAACTCGCGACGATCGTCAACAACTCACCCGGCTCGACTGGCTTTGCAACATGCATTTGGTAACCGGCGGCGAGAGCTTTGACACGGTCTTCAATGCGGGCAAACGCTGTCAGCGCGACTGCGGGAACCTTTCTGTGCCCTTCCGCCTCGTACTCGCGAACACGGCGGATAAACTCGTATCGATCGACCTCGGGCATGCCGACGTCTGAAATCACGACATCCGGTCCGAATGTCCGGTAAACATCAAAGCCGCTGTTTGCGCCAGGCGCCGTTTCCACAAGGGCTCCGCATTGTTCCAGAACCGCGCGAATCATGTCGCATGTATCAGAATCGTCGTCGATGGCCAGAACTTTCAGTCCGGCGACTTCAGGAGGGCAATCCAGCGAGATTTCGCTCCAGCCTCGCGGATGCACGCGCTCGGGTTGAATCTCGCGGCTGACGGGCATGACCGGGATAGTCACCGTGAAAGTGGCGCCTTTTCCCGGGCCCTCACTGGACGCCGTGATCGTTCCGCCATGCAATTCCATGATCGCCTTCGCGATCGCCAACCCCATACCAAGCCCACCGTACAAGCGAGTCGTGACCGACTCGGCCTGACTGAATCTCTCGAAGATGTATGGCAAAAACGTAGGCTCGATTCCCTTGCCCGTATCGGAAACGCGAATCTCGATGTGCGAATTCACGCGTTCCAGAACAACCTGAACACGTCCTCCTTTGGGGGTGAACTTGATGGCGTTCGAAAGCAAATTCCAAACGACCTGTTGCAGGCGTTCGAAATCGCCGGCAACGGGACCGGCGTTGGAATCAAGCACAGTCTGAACGCGAATGTTTCTTGCATCCGCCGCGAAACGAAGGGATTCCACAGCCGCGGTAATGACGGCAGCCGGCTGCACCGACCGGACGTCGAGGCGAAGTTTGCCCATCGTGATGCGGGATATATCCAGAAGGTCCTCAATGAGCTGCGCCTGCGAACGGATATTCCGGTCGATAACTTCAAGAGCCTTGCCAATCGTTTGTGGTTCGACTTTACCGGTGCGAAGCATTCGCACCCAACCCAGAACGGCTGTGAGCGGCGTTCGCAATTCATGGCTCACTGTCGCCAGGAACTCATCTTTGACACGGCTGGAGAATTCCGCCTCCTGCCTGGCCTTCCGCGCTTCATCCAATGCTCCCTGCAACTGTTTTTCCGCCGACTTCCTTCCAGTGATGTCTCGAGCGATCTTGGAGACGCCGATGATTGTGCCGTTTTGGTCAACGATCGGAGATACCGTCAGAGATACGTGGATGAGCCGTCCATCTTTTCGGATTCTTTCGGTCTCGTAGTGCTCGATTCGCTCGCCGCGCCGCACCTGAGCCAGAATTCGAGGTTCTTCATCCTGCCGGTCCGCAGGATGGAGAACAGAGATGTGCCTGCCGATCATCTCCTCCGCTTTGTAACCGAAAATCTCCTCAGCGCCGCGATTCCAGGTTGTGACGATTCCATCAAGAGTCTTGCCGATAATCGCGTCGTCAGCAGACGTAACGATAGCCGCGAGGTAAAACTGCGCAAGCTGATCGGGTTGGGGTTCCTTCGGCATGGGGAGACTCCCAGATTCTCTTTCTCTGGTGTTTGTGACGCAAGGGGAAAACAAGAAAGCAACGAATAAACTCCACCACTGTTAAAATATCGGCTCACTATGTTGAGATGGATGCCGATTCTGCTGATCCTTGTCGCAGCCATTCCGGGTCTTGCCGAGGACGATATCGTCGATGGATTCGTGGCGCGGATGCATCACAGTCCTGTAGGCACGACCATGCCCTACCGGATTTTCATTCCCCTCCAGTATGACAAGGCCCAACGCTACCCATTAATAATCTGGCTTCATGGCGCCGGCGGCGCCGGCACGGACAACCTTGCACAGATTTCGGAAGACCAGCTCCTGGGAACGCACACCTGGACGGAACCGCGAAATCAATCGAAATATCCGGCATTTGTTCTTGTGCCGCAGAGTCCGCGCAATTGGGTTGCGAGCGGACTGGACCGGCTGAGCATCGAAATGCAGATGGTTCTTGAAATCCTCGACAGCGTCCGGAAGGAATTCAATATCGATGCCGCGCGCATTTACGTATTGGGACAATCGGACGGCGGATATGGAACGTGGAACCTGGTTTCGCAACGGCCGAGCCTTTTTGCGGCCGCGGTTCCGCTCTGCGGAGGCGGCGACCCGGCTACTGCGAAACGCCTCGCAAGCATGCCGCTCTGGGTTTTTCATGGCCGCCGCGACGATGTCATTCCCGTCACCGAATCGCGCAAAATGATTTCCGCGATACAGAAGGCCGGCGGACATCCCCGATACACCGAATATCCGAACATTGCCCACGATATCTGGCCACGCGCTCTCACCGAACCCGACCTCCCGGGCTGGCTTTTTTCCCAACATCGCTGATCTGCCCAGCGCCGCGTTGGCATCGGTGTTCCGCTGACATTTACCCCGATCCCGCGTGGAATCGCAGGGGCATCTCCCTGATCGGAGTTCTCGCAACTGCCTGGTATCACATCATCTCCGAAAACTACACAGTGGAACGGTCATCGTCGTGCACCAATACAACGCCATCAAATTGTCTGGGAGGAATCCGATGACCATTAGGAAAATGCTGATTGTTTTTACGTTGCTTCTTGTGCCCCTTGCGGCGATGTACGGACAGATCCAGGTCCAGCGTGGCGGGGACAATCCGATATACAAACTGACGATTAATGTGGTCCAGAAAACCACACAGGCGATTGACTATCAACATCGCAGTGGCTCCACCACTCTCGATTTCAAAGGAACGCCATTGCTGCCCATGGCGCACGGCAAAATCGAGGTTGAAGGGAAGAAGGGTTTTGTCGATGTCGATACTTCGTTCGAAGACTTGCAGCCCGCGACACGATTCGGTCCGGAGTATCTGACGTACGTCATGTGGGCAGTCAGTCCGGAAGGACGTCCGGTCAATCTTGGTGAAGTCATTCTCGACGGCGACCACGGCAAACTGCATGTCACCAGCGACCTTCAATCCTTCGCTTTGATCGTAACGGCCGAACCCTATTTTGCGGTGACGCAACCGAGCGATCTGGTCGTCATGGAAAACATCGTTCGTCCTGAGACGAAGGGTCAGATCGAAACCGTCAACGCGAAATACGAGTTGCTGCAGCGCGGGCAATACGCCGTGAATGTTCCACCGGCTGAGCTGAAGCCCATCCCGCTCGACAAGAAAACGCCCCTTGATCTCTATGAAGCCCGGAACGCCGTGCGCATTGCCGGCTGGGCGGGAGCGGAACGGGACGCCGGCGATTCGTATGCTCATGCGAAACAACTGCTGGCACAAGCCGAGGGTTATCTTGCGCGGAACGCCGGCGACAAGCCGATTTCGACTGTGGCGCGGGATGCCGTCCAGACAGCCGAAGACGCTCGCATGATTGCATTAAAGCGCCAGGCAGAGAACCGGCTTTCACAGGAACGCGCGGCCGCCGCGCAGCGTGAACAGCAGGCCAAAGCCGATGCCGAGAAAGCGCGTGTCGAAGCCGAACAATCGGCGCAGCGGCGCGTTCAGGCAGAACAACAACAGGCCCTGGAAGTCGCGCGAAGAGCGCGAGCCGAAGCCGAGCGTGCGGCCGCGGAAGCTTTAGCCGCGCGCACACGCGCCGAGGCGGAAGCGAACGAACGGCGCATCCAGCAGGAAAAGGCAGCCGCGCAATCGGATGCAGAAAAAGCACGGCAGATGGCCGAACAACAACGCCTTGCTGCCGAAAAAGCCGAACGCGAAAAGCAGGAGCTTCGCATTCAGTTGACGGAACAGCTCAACAGAATCCTGGAAACGCGCGATACCGCCCGCGGACTTATCGTCAACATGTCGGATGTCCTCTTCGATACCGCTCAATACACGCTGAAACCCGGCGCGAGAGAGAAACTCGCGAAGATCTCAGGAATTGTTCTCGCTCACCCGGGCCTGAAGCTGGAAGTCGAAGGTCACACCGACAGCGTCGGCGGCGATGACTACAATCAGAGGCTGTCGGAACAGCGTGCGGGTGCCGTCCGTGATTTTCTGGTCCACCAAGGCCTGAATCCTTCTTCGATCACGGCCCAGGGATTTGGAAAGACCCAGCCCGTCGCATCGAACGACAATGCCGCCGGCCGGCAACTGAATCGGCGTGTTGAGATGGTCGTATCCGGCGACATTATTGGCACTCCGATCAACCTGCGACTCAAGCCGCAGCAGTGAGCCAGTCGGGAATCAGAGGGACGCAACGCATTTGAGAGTGGAGATCCCAGGATCTGAGATCTCAAATATTGGGTTCTCCACTCTCAAATTCGGGGGTGCGTCCCTCTAATTCCCCTTCGTTTGCCTGTCCCTGAATTGCGTACCATCGTCCTGTCCTGAAGATCGCTAGTGACAGTTGAATCCTCTTCCTCATATAATGCCCGCGGAATTTGGGGCAAATTCCAAAAGGATTTTCAGAGCGGTTTTCTTTCCTTCACTTTGTTTTTGGTTTTCTTTTCCTGGGCTCGAAGTACGCCCGTTGTCTTGAGCGGAGATAACGAGAGTTGTGCGGCATTGCAGGGTTCACGCATAAGAACCATTCACTGAAGCCGAGTTGCATTCGCAAGGCAGTGCGCTCGCTTGTCCATCGGGGTCCTGACCAACAGGGCGTTTACGAATCGTCGGATGTGTCTCTGGGCGCGGTTCGGTTGAAGATTATCGATCTTAACGCCGGCGACCAGCCCATGATCAGCAGCGATCGCGACGTCGTCCTGGTCTTCAATGGTGAGATCTACAATCACGCTGCGCTCCGCGAACAACTTCGTGCAACGGGCCACGATTTCCTGACCTCAAGCGACACCGAAGTGGTGCTGCATGGATTTCAAGAATGGGGAACGCAGTGCTTTTCACGCCTACGAGGAATGTTCGGCATTGCATTGTGGGTCGAATCCGAAAAGCGATTGATTCTGGCGCGGGATCGGCTGGGCATCAAACCGCTTTACTTCTATAGAAGACACAACGACGTTTTCTTCGGTTCCGAGATCAAAGCGATTCTGGAACACCCATCGGTGGAAAGGACCATCGATCTCGACGCCCTCAATTGTTTCTTGTCCATGAACTACGTGCCCGCTCCGTACAGCATGGTCCGCGGCGTCGAGAAACTGCCTCCTGGACATTTCCTCGATTGGCGCGATGGACGGACAACCATAGACGCGTACTGGACACCACCCCACACGACCCGGCGTATACGAAGCATCGGGGACGCCACTGAGGAACTCGATTGCCTCCTCCGCGATTCGATTCGCGAGCACTTGATATCCGATGTTCCTGTGGGCATCTGGACGAGCGGCGGTCTCGATTCCTCGACTATTCTCCACTACGCTTCCGAAGCGGCAACGACCCCTCTGAAAACTTTTTCAATTACGTTCAACGGCCGCAGCTTTGATGAGAGCCGGTACATCGCCGAAATCTCCAACCATTACGACACGGATCATTTTGAATTTGACTTGAATGAAGACGTCGACCTGCCCGGCGCCATCGAGCAGTTCGCCTATTATTCCGATGAGCCGTGCGCCGATGCCGGAGCCCTGCCGGTCTGGTATCTCGCTCAGATGAGCCGGCGGCACGTGACGGTTGCTCTTTCTGGAGAAGGCGCGGATGAATTGTTCGGCGGCTACATTACTTATCTTGCAGATCGATACGCGCGGCACTTCCGGCGGGTTCCCGCGCGCCTTCGAAGAGCAGGACTGAGTTTGCTGCGGCACTGGCCCGTGTCCGACGAAAAGATCAGCTTTGAATATAAATTGAAGCGATTCGTTCAAGGCTCGCTCATGCCGCCCGAACGGGCACACGTATTCTGGAATGGAACATTTTCCGAGTTTGAGAAAGTCCGATTCTTCCGGAACGCCGCGGATGGTCCGCTGAGAAGGTTGTTCGAAGAAGCGCCGGCCGGATCCGGACTCCACCGCCATCTCACATTCGACTTGAAGTACTACCTGCCGGATGACATCCTCTGCAAGGTCGATCGGATGAGCATGGCGCACTCACTGGAAGTGCGTCCTCCATTCCTCGATCACCGGCTCTGCGAATTTGCGTTATCGCTGCCGGAGAATATGAAAGTCCGCGGCTCCAAATTGAAGTTCATCCTGCGCGAACTGATGAAGGGTAAACTGCCGCCCGCAATCCCGCGCCGGAGCAAAATGGGGTTCGACATTCCGGCCCACGAATGGCTCCGGGGCATTCTGAGGCCAATGCTGCTGGATGTCGTCAGCGAAGACATTGTCAAACAAACAGACCTCTTCCGATGGGAGGCTGTCGAGCAGTTACTCAAGGATCATCTTGAAAGACGCGCCAACTGGGGTTATCACCTTTGGGGTCTGATGATCCTTCTGTTGTGGATGAAGAAGTGGAAGATACAACCATCCTCGCCGCCTCTCGAACGTCCAGTTCCCGCGCCAGCCGGAGTTCTTACTCTGAACTGATCGTCGTTTTCGCCGCCGCCGCTGTCTTTCTGGGTTGCGCGTTCAGCCCGCCTCATCTCATGGACGATGTCGATGCCGTGCAGGCGCAGATCGCCCGCAACATGCTGGAATCCGGAGATTGGGTGACCGCGCGATTGAACGGCGTCGCCTATCTTGAGAAAGCGCCTCTCAAATACTGGATGATCGCCGCTTCGTACCGCATTTTCGGCATTCATGACTGGGCTGCGCGCCTGCCGCTGGCCTTAATGGTCGTCGCGTTATGCTGGACAACACTGCGATTTGGAAGATGGGCCTTCGGGCCTGAAGCAGGTTTTTTCGCCGGTCTCGTCTTGAGTACGTCGGCCGGCCTCTTTCTCTTTACGCGGATTCTGATTCCCGACGCCGTCCTGACGCTCACGATCACACTTTCTCTGTGGTGCTTTCTGCGAGCACTCGAACCCGACGATAACGGCACAAAATTGTGGCCGACACTCCTCGCGGTGTTCATCGGAATCGGGTTTCTTTTGAAAGGACTTATCGCCGGCTTGTTTCCCGCCGGCGCAGCTTTCGTCTACCTGCTGGTTACGAAACAATTGTTTTCACGCGAAGCATGGCGCCGGCTGCGTCCCTTGCGGGGCATGTTCATCGTGATCGTTATCACTGCTCCCTGGACAATCCTGGCGACACTGCGCAACCCCCCGTATTTCGATTTCACACTTCACAGCGGGCCGGGCGAATATCGAGGATTTTTCTGGTTTTTCTTTATCAACGAGCACGTGCTTCGTTTCCTGAACCTCCGATATCCGCGCGACTACAACACGGTGCCTCGCCTTTGGTTCTGGATATCCCATTTGATCTGGCTCTTTCCGTGGAGTTTCTATTTACCAGCCGCGATTCGGCGTGGTTACACGCCTGTGGATCGCGCCGGGCGCGCTCGATTGCTGGCGTTGTGCTGGGCCGCCTTTGTCATGACCTTCTTTACGTTTTCAACCACGCAGGAATACTATTCGCTGCCGATCTATCCGGCGCTCGCGCTGCTGCTCGGTTCAGCGATGACGTCCGGAAGCGTGTGGATCCAGCGCGGAACCAGGGCTCTGGGAGTTTTGGCCGCAATTCTGGCTTTGCTCATCGCGGGGATTCTCGCGCGCGTCTGGTCCCTGCCAACACCCGGCGATATCTCACAGGCGCTGACACAGCATCCCGAGCTATATACACTCTCGCTCGGTCATATGGGCGACCTGACGATGAGTTCATTTGCTTATCTCCGGCTGCCGCTGGCGATGGCGGGACTGGGTTTACTCGCCGGCTCGGCCGGCATTCTCTGGTATCGGAACCATCCGGCTCGGAGCTTTCTTGCCGCAGCTCTGATGATGATCGTTTTCTTTCATGCCGCGCGAATCGCGATGATTGCCTTCGATCCATATCTGGGTTCCAAGCCTCTTGCCGATGCTCTGGCGTCGGCTCCCGCGGGTAAACTCATCGAGGCCGATGCCTACTACGCGTTTTCTTCTGTTTTTTTTTACACGAATCGGCAGGCTTTGTTGTGGAATGGGCGGCGTGACAATCTGGAATACGGATCTTACGCACCCAATGCGCCTCGAGTGTTCATCGGAGATGCGGATTTTCAAACTTTATGGAAACAGGATGCGCGCTATTACTTACTTGCCGATCATGAGGACCTTGCGCGGATTCAGGAATTGGTCGGCGCTTCTGCCGCCACGGTTGTTGCCGAAAGCGGAGGAAAATTCCTGCTCACAAATGGAAAATAGGAATGCAACGGGTCTCGTGATGGGCGCCTCACACACGCCTCATCCTGTCTTGCTGAAATGAGTCGCGCGTTACTGTTCGTTTCCATCATTGGATTGGTATCCAGCACGGTTTACCTCTTCCTCGTTCTCGAGGCAGCGAGGCGATTCCTCCGCGAGATCACGGTGGAAAAAGAGCCGGAGGCCTGGCCCTTCGTCACGGTGCTCAAGCCGCTGCACGGAACGGAACCTCACCTCGATCGCAATCTTGAGAGCTTCTTTCGTCAGGATTATCCCGATTTCGAGATTGTCTTTGGAATGCGAAACTCGAAGGACCCGGCCTTAAGCATCGTGGAATCGCTTCAACGGAAATATCCCGGGGTGCGTTCCAAAGTCGTTCTGTCGGGCGAGCCCGGATATCCCAACGCAAAAGTATTCGCCCTGGAAAAGATGGTCGCCGAAAGCTCGGGGAATTACCTGATGATTACGGACAGCGACGTCTGCGTCGAACCCAATTGTATTAAGGAAGTCATTGCCCCATTGCTTCGACCCGGCGTTGGCGTCGTCACCTGTTTGTATCGCGGCGTTCCGGCGGGAGGATTCTGGTCGGGACTGGAGGCGTTGGGCATGTCGGTCGAGTTGCCGTCAGGTGTGCTTGTGGCGAAGATGCTCGAAGGCATGAGATTTGCTCTCGGTCCGACGATGGCAACGCGCCGGGACATCATCGATTCCGTCGGTGGTATAGCGGCTCTCGGCCACTATTGTGCCGATGACTATATTCTCGGCAACCTTGCCTACAAACTCGGCAAGACGGTAGTGCTGTCCCATCACGTCATCGGCCACGTCGCGATGAACAAGTCCTTGCGATCTTCGATCGCTCATCAGGTGCGATGGATGAGAAGCACGCGATTCTCCCGTCAGGCCGGCCACATCGGCACGGGCCTCACTTACGCCGTCCCTTTCGGCTTGCTGGGAATCATGGCATCGTTTGCTGCCGGCTGGGAATCTCTCGGCATCGGATTGCTGGCCTGGGCCGTACTGAATCGCGTCATTCAATCCATCGCAATCGGCTGGGGCGTTGCCGGCGATCGGCGATCTCTGGATTTCTGTTGGCTTTATCCCCTGCGTGACCTGCTTGGTTTCTTCGTCTGGTGTGCGAGTTTCGCCGGCAGTGAGATCGTCTGGCGCAACGAACGCTACCAGCTTGTGACGGACGGGAAGATGGTTCCCAAGAGACTCCCGTAGGTATGGCACCGCCCAGGAGACTTCAAATGCGGAAATCGGAGGCTGCCTACCGGCGCCTTGCAGCGCAGCACGCGGCAACCGAAGCATTGATCACCGGACTGGCGCCGTCCGCGGTAACGCTCGCAATTCTTCGGGCTGTGTGCGAAGCCCTGCATTGGGACGAAGGAGCATACTGGCGCGTCGATCGTGAAAACAACGTGCTTCGTTGCGTCGAGTTCTGGAAATCCCCCAAAACGGCATCCGCCGAATTCGAGACGGTCACGCGTCGATCGGTGTTTCAACCGGGCATCGGTCTCCCCGGACGTGTGTGGATGTCGGGCGAGCCGATCTGGATTCCCGATGTAGTCCGGGATAAGAACTTTCCAAGAGCTCCCTATGCCGCAAAACAGGGATTGCACGGAGCGTTTGGGTTTCCAATCACGCTCGCCGGTGAAACAATCGGCGTCCTCGAATTCTTCAGCCGCCGGATTGAGAGACCTGACAAGGAACTGCTGCGCATGATGGCGACGGTCGGCAGCCAGATCGGTCTCTTCACGGGGCAAAAGGAGGCCGAAGAACAACTGCGCGCGCAACAGCAGGAACTGCGTGAAGCCAAAGAAACCGCCGAAGCGGCAACGCGCGCGAAAAGCAAATTCCTCGCGAACATGAGCCACGAGATTCGAACGCCGATGAACGCCATTATCGGCATGACAAGCCTGCTGGCGGATACTTCGATGTCCGCCGAACAGCGCGACTTCGTCAATACCATTCGCACGGCCGGCGAGACGCTGCTGACGATCATCAACGACATTCTGGATTTTTCGAAGATCGAGTCCGGCAGGCTTGAACTGGAACGAACGATCTTCAGCTTGAGAACCTGTATCGAGGAAGCGCTGGATCTGGTCGCCCGCCAGGCTTCCGAAAAGAACCTGGACCTGGCATACATCATCGGAAAGGAATGCCCGGCAAGCATTGCCTGCGATGTCACCCGGCTTCGGCAAATCCTCGTAAACCTGCTCGCCAACGCGGTCAAGTTTACGTCGCAGGGAGAAGTTGTGGTTTCGGTAAGCAGCCGGAATATCGAGGCAGAACGCTACGAGTTGCAATTCTCCGTGAAAGACACGGGGATCGGAATTCGTCGTGACAGCATCGACCGGCTCTTCAGATCCTTCAGTCAGGTGGACACATCGACGGCTCGGCGCTACGGCGGCACGGGCCTGGGACTCGCCATCTGCAGCCGCCTGGCCGAAATGATGGGCGGCCGTATCTGGGTGGAAAGTGAGGCAGGCAGAGGCTCGACGTTTCATTTCACGATTCAGGCGGAGGCAGCACCGGCGCCGTTGTCGATTTACGAACATACTTCGTTGCCGCAATTGACCGGCCGGCGCGTTCTGATTGTCGATGACAACGCCACCAATCGCCGCATCTTGACGCTGCAAACTCAAACGTGGGGCATGCGCCCGGTTGCGGCATCTTCAGGAGAAGAGGCCCTCGGCCGGATTCGGTCCAAAGACAGGTTTGACGTCGCCATCCTCGACTCGCTCATGCCC
Source organism: uncultured Solibacteraceae bacterium (assembly GCA_964633285.1). Lineage (GTDB taxonomy): Bacteria > Acidobacteriota > Terriglobia > 20CM-2-55-15 > 20CM-2-55-15 > 20CM-2-55-15. Next base: position 34,218 of record CAZWGA010000019.1, read on the forward strand.
GGAATGGATGGATCCAGGCTCGCCCGCGAGATTCGAAAGTGGCGGAGTACACGCCGGCTTCCTTTGATCATGCTCACATCCCTGGGTGGACTCTCAAAGGCGGAGAAAGCAGGCGCTGATTTCGCGGCCTGTCTGACAAAGCCGGTGAAACCCTCTCAACTGTACGATGCATTAGGCAATATTTTTGGACGGACCGCAGCCGAAACCGCTTCCTCTCCACCGCCCGCAGCAACCCGCGCGCGCTCAGCCCGGCCGGCGCCGCTACGAGTCCTGCTTGCGGAGGACAATGCGGTGAATCAGAAAGTGGCCGTCCTGCTGCTTGCGAAACTGGGGTACCGGGCGGATGTTGTTGCGAACGGCCTGGAGGTTCTCAGCGCGCTTAAGCGTCAGCCTTACGATCTGATACTTATGGATGTCCAGATGCCGGAAATGGATGGCATCGAAGCTTCGCGGCGTATCTGCAGCGGGTGGCCCAAAGATCAGCGGCCGCATATCATCGCCATCACTGCGGATGCAATGGAAGAGGACCGCCAGGCCTGTCTGGATGCCGGAATGGATGACTACCTGCCCAAGCCGATTCGCCTCCCGAACCTCAAACGCGCCCTGGACAATCTGGCATCACGCAGGCTGAAACGAACGCGCGCCTCGTCCGTCTGATTCCCTTTGTGGTACTTCAATCATTCCAACTATAGAGGGAAAAACGAACCATGAATCGAATCAGCAAATACTCCATTTGGGTCGTCGCAGCGGTCATGCTCGGCATCGGATCCATCGCCGGAGGAGCGATTGCCGGCGCTTCGATGGTGCTGGCCGGACACGCACCGGGGGCCACCACAGCCGCGGCCCCGGTTGTTCGCGAAGCCGCAACCATGCCTGCGACGTTTGCACCCGTTGTGAAGGCCGTATTACCGGCGGTCGTCAATATTTCGTCCACCAGAGTGATCCGAACTTCGGGATCTTCGGGTGAAAACCCGTTCGGCAATATATTCCCCGGATTCCGCACGCCGGATCGTCCGCTTCGCCAACAGGGTGAAGGATCCGGCGTGATCGTTACTCCGGATGGATACATCGTCACAAACAATCACGTTGTCGATGGCGCGACGGAGTTGACCGTATCGCTGTCCGATAAACGCGAACTGAAAGCGCACGTCATCGGAACCGATGCGAAGACGGATATCGCGTTGATCAAAGTCGATGGAAAGGACCTGCCTCATGTAGCGATGGGCAATTCCGCCAACATCGAAGTCGGAGACATCGCGCTCGCAATAGGAAATCCGTTTGGACTGGGCCAGACGGTGACCATGGGCATCATCAGCGCAACAGGACGCGGCGGGCTCGGTATTGAAGACTATGAAGACTTCATCCAAACCGATGCGTCCATAAATCCCGGTAACTCGGGCGGTGCGCTCGTCAACACCAGGGCCGAATTGATCGGCATCAATACCGCCATCCTCTCCGGAAGCGGTGGAAATCAAGGCGTGGGCTTCGCCGTTCCCGTGGACATGGTCCGGCACGTCATGACACAGCTCAAGGAGAAGGGGAGCGTCACGCGCGCGCGGCTCGGCGTCTATTTCAAGGAACTGACTCCGGAACAGGCGACCGAATTGGGAGTCAAAGCTTCCAAAGGCGCAGTTGTGACGGAAATTGTTCCCAACGGTCCGGCTTCAAGATCGGGTCTGCAGAAAGACGATGTCATCCTCGCGCTCAACGGAAAAGAGATTGACGGCCGCTCACTTCGCCTTGCAGTAGGGTCCATGACTCCGGGCACCGCTATTGATCTCAGAGTTCTGCGAAACGGCTCCGAGCACAAATACTCGATTACACTCGATACCATGCCGGCCGAAACGCAGCACGCGGAACAGGACCAGAACGTACCGCGCTTCTTCCGGCGGCGCGGATAAAGAGACCAGAAAGAATTCAGGGACGAGGGGTCTGACCCCTTGTCCCCGAATTCTCTTTTTACTCCAGCAGTCCGTGAATCCTCATGCTGACGAGTTTGTCGATTGGAAGGTTCCCCAATCCAAGCGACCGGGACTTGCGAATCATTTCAGGCGTCACACCATGGATCCTCATCGTCACGAGTTGATCGATACTCGGCTGACTGTAGCCCAGCCCCTGGAGTTCATTGATGAACTCCGTCGAAACACCGTGAATCCGCATCGTCACCATCTGATCGGGCGAAACTGAACTGTATCCTTTGTCCTTCAACTCCCGCGCGAAATCGGTGGTGACACCGTGAATCCGCATGGTGACCAGTTTGTCCGGCGTCAGATTCGTATAACCCAGGCTTCCCATCTCCCTGACATAGTCGGTCGTGACGTTGTGAATCCGCATCGTGACAATTTTATCGATCGACTCCGGCCTGATGCCCAGCGCATTCATGTCGCGAATGTACGTTGCACTCACATCGTGCACAGCCGAAGTGAACACTGTCTCTTCCGTCAGGCCCGTGTACCCCAGCGAAGCCATCTCGTTTACAAAACTCGGATTCGCTGAGAACGCAAATGTTCCGCCGCCATGGCCTCCCTGCAGAAAACCCTGGAATTGAAATGTTCCGGCATCGCGAACGATTTGAAACTGAACCGCCGATCCCGGCGAATCAAGCTGAGCACGGCCAAGTCCGCGAAACTGATTCAACGGTACAGTCGAAGAACTGCTCATGTTGTGATTCGGACTGCTGCGCTGAATCGTGAACTGGACATAGTCCTGCATCACGGGACCGCCGATCATCCATTGCCCGGTGATCGGCGAATTGCTTTGTCCGAATACCAGACTCAATGAAACCGAAGCGCAAACAAGGACACCGATAGCGAGACACACTTTGAGTGACATGGTTTTTTGACCTTTCTTTGCCCGCGCGTTAGCGCGTGTCTAGGATATGGAGACGCTTCAACTGCATCAGCTTTTCAGGGCTGAGATCTTTGAAACCGTGAGACTGTGCTTCTTTCACAAACTCCGGCGACACTCCATGGATGCGAAAACCGATGATGTCGTCGGAGTTGATATTCGGATAACCGAGAGCCTGGAACTGCCGGACCCATGCGGGATCGACTCCATGAATCCGCATGGCTATCGCTTTATCGGGGTTGATGTCCTTCAGGCCCGCCTGTTTCAACTGATCGACAAACTCCGGCGTCACATGATGAATGCGAAAGGCCACCAACTGGTCCTTCGTCAAATTGAAACCGGCAGCCTTCATTCCTTTGACATAATCCCCGTTCACTCCATGAATTCGAAATGCGACAAGATCGTCACCTGTCAGTTGGTCAACGCCGGCGTCGCGAAGCTGCCGGATATAATCGCCGCTGACACCGTGAATCTTCATCGCAATCATTTGGTCGAGATCGAGGTTTCGATAGCCTGCATTTTCGAGTTCTTCGATGAAACTTCCCTTCGGGGCCGTGGACGTACTCTGAGCCGCACTCGCTGCTGGAGGCTGAGACGAACTTGGTCGAGCGGACTTCGATGCCGCTTGCGGCGCTGACTTTGAAGCAGACTTCGACGACGGTTGGCCCGTTGCCTGAGAAGAAACAGTCCGCGGCGTGGCTTTTACTGGTGCAGTCGCTGCGGCTGTCTTCGGCGCGCACCCGGAGATCACGCCAAATCCTATAGGAACGGCTAACGCCGACAATGCAGCGCACGTTAATAGAACAACTCTTCCCAGGCCGAGTTGCCGGCTGGTCTTATTCATCATGATTTCCTCGATACGATTCTTGAGATTGGATCCGGTAACACCCGACATGCACACCAACGGCGACTCCTTATAGAACTTGCACACGTTCAGAATTCCCTCGGCATAGGTCTGAGGTTGAGCGACCACCCGCAATACTTCTTCATCGCAGGCGCGTTCACGCTCTTCCACCAATCGCCGTTCCAGCCACCACACGAGAGGATGGAACCAGAACAGCGTCTCGACGAGCATGTGCACAGCAGCCGCAAGATTGTCCCGGCGCCGGACATGACACAGTTCGTGCACCAGAATCGCGTCCATTTGTTCGGTTGTCAGACGCTCCGTGATTCCGTGCGGCAAGAGCAGAACCGGACGCAGAATTCCCACCACGCCGGGCTCCACACGGGCTTTTGAAAACATCGTTGTGATGGGCGCCTTCATTGAAGACGGGATGGCATTTTTCAGCGCCGATCGAAGCCGCCACCACTCGCGGCTCCACGAAAAGACGACAATCGCGATTCCCGCCAGCCACATTGAAAACAGAATTTCTTTCAAGCCAACGGAAGAAGAAATATCCCGCGCCGTGGAAGCCTCCGCGGGGGACGGCGGAAGCGATTCTGCAGCGGAAGCCACTGGCGCAAAAGGTTGGCCGATTTCCTGCACTGTCGAAACGAGCTCGGGCTTCACCGAAGCAACAGCCGGACGCCATTCCAACTGGCTCCCGATTGCGATCAGCAGCGAAAACGGCATCAGGAATTTCACCGAAGCCGCCATCCATAACCAGTAACGGACCGATGCGCGATTCCTGCGGAATCCCAGCGTCAGCAACGCTGCCGCCCCCGCAAAAAGCGTCGACTGCCACAAATGGTTTGCCAGCGCGGACGCGTATTCGGAATTCATTTCGTTGGATCCTTTCTCTCGAGTCTTCGCAACGCCTGTTCGGCTTCTCTGATGTCGTCCAGCGTCAGTTTCCCCGACTCCACCAGGCGCGCCATCACCGGTTTCGTCCGGCCGCCGAACAGACTCAGCAATTCATCAATCAGTCGATTTTGCGCGGCGTCCCGCGAAATGGCCGCCTCGAAAATGTTCGCATTACTGATTCGCTTGGTGCACCGCACCGCATTCTTGCCCTCCATGCGGTAGACCGTAGTCTGAATCGTCGTGTAAGCCGGGCGGCCCTTCTCGGGAAACGTTTCGTGGATTTCTCGAATGGAGCTCGCTCCATTCGTCCAGAGCGCTTCCATGATCTGCAATTCAAGCCGGGTCAATTTCGGAGATTTCATAAATCCTCAACTATGAGTGCCGACAATCTAACTATATACATAGTTGGATTGCAAGAAAATTTTCAGGGGGGATTAAAATTGCCGGCATGATCATTCCCGACGGATACACCGATCTGCCTTCCCATAAGATCGCATCAGTCGTGACGTATCTGGAAATGCGCGAAGCGCCCGCGTCACGCCCAGCGAACGACTCTCGATGGATCCTGCGCCGGCATTCGCGGCCGGATGTGGCCTGGTATCGCCGTCTGTTTCGCGCGGTAGGTCAGGAGTGGCTTTGGTTCAGCAGGCTCCAGATGGACGACGAAACGCTTCGAACAATCCTTCACGATCCGCAGATTGATGTGTTCTCGCTCGAGATGGATGGACAGGATAAAGGCATCCTTGAACTGGACCGCCGCAACATACCCGACGTGGAAATTGCCTTCATCGGCGTGACTCCCGATCTCATTGGAAAAGGCGCAGGGCGTTTTTTGCTCGAACACGCGCTCGATATCGCGTGGTCGAACAATCCATCACGTGTGCACCTGCACACCTGTACGATCGACCATCCCCGCGCGCTCGGTTTTTATCTGAAGGCCGGTTTTGTGGCGTACAAACGGGCGATTGAAATTGCGGATGATCCGCGGCTGGACGGGACGCTTCCCGGCGATGCGGCGCCGCAGTTTCCGGTTCTACGTTGACGACTTCGCGTTCCCTGCGATTGCCGCGATTGCGTGAACCAGATCCCCCATCGCCACGGGTTTCACCAGATGCGCCTGATAGCCGGCCGCGAGGGACTTCTTTTTATCCTCTTCAAAAGCAAACGCCGTGAGAGCGATGGCGGGCGTGTCCTGCATGCGGCCGGACGAATCCGAACGGATTATTCTCATCAGTTCGTGTCCATCCATCACCGGCATGCCGATATCACAGACCAGAACGTCCAGGTGCTGCCTGGAAAGGATACGTAATGCTTCCGCCCCGGACGCCGCGAGAAGCACGTAGGCCCCATAGCTTTCGAGTCCTTCTGCAATCATTTCTCGAGTGTCGAGTTCATCTTCGACGATCATGATCCTCAAGCCGTGTAACGAAGGCGCCTCGATCGCAGGTTCGAGGGCGGAGACGGGCCGGCTCTCGGGGATCGGCAACTGAACAAAAAACGTCGAGCCGGAGCCTTTCCCCCGGCTCTGCGCCGTAATGGTTCCGCCGTGGGATTCGACGATGTGCTGCGCAATGGCGAGGCCCAGCCCCAGACCTCCATGTTTGCGGGTGGTCGATGCATCGGCCTGGGTGAAGCGCCGAAACAGTTGTGGAATAAATTCCGGGTCGATACCTTCACCGTTGTCGGCCACACGGATCTGGAATCCGGATTGAATCCGCATGGCTTGAATCTTCACTTCACCACCGCGGCCCGTGAACTTGACTGCGTTGGTCAGCAGATTCCAGAGCACCTGTTGAAACCGTTCGGGATCGAGAAACACGGGCTCCGCGCGATTCGGTATTTCGACAACGACCCGAATGCCTTTTGCGGTGGCGGCAGGCTGAATGGAATCGACCGCGGACTGAATAACATTGCCGGCATCGGTCCATTGAGGACGAATCTTCAACTGACCCGTGACGATTCTGGACATATTCAAAAGGTCATTCACAATCTGAAGCTGGGCTTTGAGATTCCGCTCGATAACCTCGATAGCTTTCTGGGTTTTCGCAGCGTCCAGAACGCCGTTTCTCAACATGCCGACCCAGCCAAAGATCGAAGTCAGCGGCGTACGCAACTCATGGGAAAGCGTCGCCAGAAATTCGTCTTTCATCTTGTTGGCCTTTTGCAGCTCTTCATTCGCTTCTGCCAGGGCCGCCGTTTGTGCTTCGAGCTCGGCTTTGCGGGCCTCGATTTGATCGAGCATTTCGTTAAATGAATCGACGAGTGTCCCGATCTCGTCTTCAGTGTGCCGGACTCCCCTCACCGAATAGTCACGCTGCCGTGAGACGTGCCGGGCGGTTCGCGTCAGGCTCAGAATCGGCTCGGACACCAGCCTTTGAAGTCTCGATGAAAGTCCGAAGGCAAAGATCACGGACAACAACAGAATCACGCCGATCGTCAGAATCTCCAGCCGCAGATGAGCATACGCAGGCGCCAGCGTGGATCGAAGTTGCACCTGGCCGATTTGTTTTCCTTTAAGGACAATCGGCGTCGAAACCAGAATATTGCCGCTTGTTTCCTGCCCGGATATCGGATTCAGGGGACAGGGAGTGATGCCGGGATGACTCAAATGTTGCGCCAGCAGTTTGCTGCCCATGTAAACGCATGCGGCAATGATCGAAGGCTCGGCTCGAAGCGCATTCAGAGTGTCTTCAGCCGCAGACGGGTCGTTGAATGAAACAGCCGCCGTGGTGTTGTCCGCGATGATACGAGCCAGCGTCGTCGTGTTTGAAATCAGATCCGCGCGAGTTGCAACGAAGTCGTACGTTGCGAGCGCGCCTCCCGCCAGAAATAGCGCTGACGCGCTGATGATCATCGCGATGGCCACGATCTTCTTCGGAATTGAAAGCCGGCGAAGAGAAATCATCGGATGGCCGACCTTTCCGATGACCGGACGATATCCGCCAGGCGAAGCAATCTCGAACTGATTCGAAGCGATGCCCGTTCTGCAGCATCCGGATTGATCTGGAATTGAATCCGGTGGCCGGCCTCGGTGAAGCGAATCATTCCGCCGTTCCGGATGAAGCTTTCCGTTTCACCCACCGTCAAAACCGGCATGTTGGCGGCGGCATTGATGATTTCCATCGATCGGCGCGCTTCGGACACGGCGACATAAACAATCTGGCACCCTCCGAGACTCTCCCCTGCAGCGATCCGGCGAATCACGAGAGTCCGGCCGTTGAATGTCTCGCCCTGAATTGTCTTTTCCAGTGCGCTGCCGAACGGATCGCCGGCCAGGCAAATCGTAAAAGGATCGCTCGCCCGCGGAAATGCCTGACTGGGCCAATCGATGAATTTTGCGAAGTTGAAAAGGAACGCCGCCTTGACCTGGTACTCGACCGCTGAGTTTTGAGACACCAATGCACAAACGTTCATCAGGAGAAGGCCGATGAACACTCCGGCTAGAATGGCAGGCGAGCAGGATCGTTTCATACCCAGAGAGACCAACGTACCATAACCCCCATGTATACTCTTACTGTTGACGTCCGGAGGTGGAATGCGCAGGTTCAGCTCCTTATTGTTGCTCCTGGTCATCGCCAAGTCAGCGAGTTTCGCTCAAGATCCACCGCAAAGCGTGTTCAAGAAACTCACGCTTGAAGAGTTGATGGATGTCAATGTGACATCCGTGTCCCGCAAAGCTGAACCGCTCGCACGAACTGCAGCCGCCATCACTGTTATCACCGCCGAAGATATTCGACGTTCGGGCGTCACAAGCGTGCCCGAAGCGTTGCGGCTGGTTCCCGGACTGGAAGTTGCGAGATTCAATGCCGGAAGCTGGGCCATTTCCGCCCGCGGGTTCAATTCGACCGCAGCCAACAAACTTCTCGTATTGATCGACGGCCGCACGGTTTACTCGCCGCTTTTCTCGGGAACATTCTGGGAGATTCAGGATCTTGTACTCGATGATATCGCTCGAATCGAAGTCGTTCGAGGTCCCGGAGCGACCTTGTGGGGCGCCAATGCGGTCAATGGGATTATCAGCATCATCACCAAAACCGCACATCAGACGAAGAGCACGACGGTAGTGCTTACCGGCGGTGGCGCCGATGATCTGGGAATCGCTTCGCTGCGAACGGGAGGGGCTCTCACACCGAATGCGAGCTATCGCGTTTTCGGCAAGTATCTTTATCGCGATCAAATGGCTCTCACCGATGGGAGCGATGCGAAAGACAGCGTTCGAATCGGCCGAACGGGTTTCCGAATGGACAACACTCACGGCGCGGACGAACTCACGGTGCAGGGAGACTTTTATCGCGGCTTCGAGGGCCTGCCGGGACGGCAGGATGCGAAAGTTCTGGGAGGCGACGTTCTGGGCCGATGGAACCATCGGATTTCGAGCACGTCGGAACTTCAAGTTCAGATGTACTACGACCGCGCGCTACGGCGTGTGCCGCTTCAAAGCGATTTTCATCAGAGAACGTTTGACGTCGACATGCAACATCAACTGGCGCTGGGCCCGCATCAGATCACCTGGGGAGCAGGATATCGCTGGAACGGTGATACGAACTTTCCAACGGCTGTCCTGACGTTTGTTCCGCTCCAACGCTCTTATCCGCTCGAAACAGCGTTTGCCCAGGACCAGATCGCGCTGGCCGGCGATCGCGTAAAACTTCAGTTCGGCTCGAAGTTCGAGCACAATGATTTCTCGGGTTTCGAAGTTCAGCCCAGCATCCGCGCATCGTGGGCGGTTCGAACAGAACAATTCCTCTGGGCCGCGGTGTCGCGCGCCGTTCGAACTCCGACGCGTTTCGACAGCGATATTCGATTTGGTCCACCTGGCTTTCAGTTCGTCGGAAATCCGAATTTCAGAGCTGAGTCCGTTGTTGCCGTTGAGGCTGGATATCGATCGCGGCTGAGCCGTCAGGTTTCTTTCGATGCCGCAACATACTACAGTACCTACGACCGCGTTCGCAGCCTGGAATTTCAACCGGCGGCCGGTGGAATTCTCCTGTTGAATAACATGAACGCGAAGACCTACGGCGGCGAACTGACGGCGACCTACGACGCCAGCGAATGGTTGCGTTTCACGGCGTCCTATTCCTATCTGGGAAAAGAGCTCAGGGCCGACCGGGGCCACGTCGATATTTTCGGCGGAACGATTGAAGGCAACGATCCCAAACATCAGTTTCTCGTGAGAGGATCCGCGAACCTGCCGCACCGCATTGAGTGGGACTCGACACTTCGATTTGTAGATCGCCTTCCCGCTCCGGCCGTGCCCCGTTACTTCGAATGGGATCAACGGCTCGGCTGGTCTCCGGCTCCGAAGGTCGAACTGGCCGTGATCGGCCGCAATTTGTTGCACGGCCACCATCCCGAGTTCGGTCCGCCGGGGCCGGCTCGCGAGGAAGTGGAGCGCAATGTCTACGGACGAATCGGGCTGCGGTTTTGAATTAATTAACGGTGACCGATCGAGGCATGAGACTCCTCCTCGAAACCACCCTTGACTTCCCGAACGGAATAGATCGGCTTGCGCTGGCTTTCGTAGTAGGTGCGTGACAGCATTTCACCCATGAGGCCGAAAGAGATGAGCTGAATTCCGCATACGATGAGCAGGACTGCCGCAAACAACATCGGACCGTGTTCGGTCATCACATCGACGTGAGAAACAAATTTCCTGAAAAGCAAAAACAGAGCCGCAAAAGCGCCGGCGCCTGTGCTCAACAATCCCCAGCGGCCGAAGAACTGTAAAGGTCTCGTGGAATAATCGAGAAGGAATTTGATGCAGATCAGATCGAGAAAAACCGTCAGCGTGCGCGACAGTCCATAATTGGATTGCCCGCTTTTGCGCGATAGATTCTTGATTGGAATTTCGGCGATATTCGCGCCGGACCAGCTCGCCAACGCCGGAATAAATCGATGCAACTCGCCGTAGAGCTGCAGATCCTTGATCACTTCGCGGCGGTAGGCCTTGAACGTTGTTCCGAAGTCATGCAGATCGAGGCCGCACAATTTAGCCATCAGCCAATTCGCAGTCCGGCTGGGCAGTTGCCGCGTCAACCATGCATCGCGGCGTTGAAGGCGCCAGCCGCTCACGATGTCGTAACCTTCATTCAGCTTTGCGACGAACGCTGGAATTTCCGCCGGATCATGCTGCAGGTCGCCATCCATCGAGATGATCACATCCCCGCGCGCAAAATCGAAACCGGCCTTCAGGCCTGCGGTCTGGCCGAAGTTTTTTCGAAGCCGGACGACAATCACTCGCGAATCCACGTCCGAGATTTCGGAAAGAATTGAAAATGTGCGATCGCGGCTGCCGTCATCGACAAAAACGATTTCGTATCGATCGGAGACGTCGCGCATTGCACGGACAATACCCTCGTAAAGAGGGCGGACATTATCTTCTTCGTTGTACAAAGGGACAACGATCGAATAGCGAACGTCCGGCTCGATATCCATCATCCTGTCACCAAATCCCGATAGCTTATTAATGTGACACCCTCCGATTCGATTAAATCGCGCAGCCTGGGGCTCGTCAGCAATTCAAGCTCGCGTTCGCGCTGCGCCCGAAGCCGCGTCGGCGTCTTCAGCAGATCCTCGTCCACGTAGCCGGGATGGCACATGACTTCGTGGAAACCGCTGCCGAGCGTTCGAATGATATCGGAAAACGCCTCAAAGTCGAGAAACCCCGTTTGCGTCACGCCATAAAATTCGGCGGGCGTTCTCAGAGCCGGTTTCGTCCAGCGGAAGGCCGCCGATACCACTTTGCCGAACACAAACTGCTTGAGAATCTGAATGCGCGCAGCGGGATTTCTTGACAGCAGCGGCTTCAAGCCCGGTGATTTCTCCACCGTCGACCTGACGGCGCGGATCCCATAATCCGGAGCAATCCGGCTCACGAGCCGCAGCACCGCAGGAATGACGTGAACATGTTTATGCCCATCGATGTGGCTCAGGGATACTCCGGCATTCAAAACCTTCTCAATTTGCGCGCGCATCTCGCGTTCGACCTCACCGCTATGCACACGTCCGCGAAACCAGGCCGCAGCCAGATCCAGTGGATGCCGAAAAATAAAACCGCGCGAGCCGGCGAGACTCGGTATTCGATCGGGCAAACTGACGGGAATGCCTTCGGTGAGATTCAAGTGAAGGCCTGCGGCCAGCTTCGCGTTGCGTTTCAACATGGCGGCAGCAGAATCAAACGCGCCTCCGTTCGCCATGAGACTCGCTGTCGTTACGATTCCGTCGCGGTGAGCCTTTTCGATCGCATCATTGACCCGCGGCGTGAGCCCAAGATCATCGGCGGTAACGATGAGATGACGCGCTTTAAGCTGAACGCAATTTGCCATTCGCGAGCTCAAATCGATTTCCCCGCCATACGACACTGGACCCTGCATACGATGACAACCACAGAACCGGCGCGATGGCGTCGCGAACGGGCAGCAGCAGGCACTCACGCCAGACGCGGCGATTGCCGAGGATGAGAGATCCAAGGACCGCAGCAGTTCCCAGTCTCGACAGCAAAGCCCCGGCAATCAGCAGTGGATTGAAAGTCAAAATGCTCCATGGAAAAACAAAAGTGAAAATCAATGATGCAAATCCGCCGGGACGGCAACTGCGGATCGTGCGCCCCCAGCGTAACTGATGTTGAAAGAAACCCGATGGCGTGTATCGCGGCAGATAGTGATCCACCACGCAATCGGCAAGCTCGATACGAAAACCCGCTTTCGATGTTCGAGAGCCAAGTTCATAGTCGTCGGCTAAATGGTCCGCGATGCTTCGGAGTCCACCAATCGCATCGAGGATCCGTCGATGAAACGCCATTGTGGAACCCATCGCAAAGTGAATGCCGCGTTCCAACAGATTCGCGCACAACACGCCTCCCATGAAATCTGAAATCGTGGCGGATTCCAATCGCGATCCGAGACTTGCCGCCGGAATACCACGATACAGGCATGTAACGACGCCCACGGATTCTTCTCCGAGCGGGCCAATGACACGCCGCAGATAGTCGGGCGGCACCGAAATATCGCTGTCATTGATGAGTAGAAAATCATGGCGGGCAGATGGAACCATCTGCAGAAGATTGCTGACTTTGAAATTCATGCCCAGAACACTGGAACACACGACAAGTTTCATCGGGATCAACGGGAACTCCGCGATCAGACGTTCAACGACTGGAACGATCGGGTCAGTGGGGTCGGAAATACCGAAGACGATTTCATAATCCGGATAATCCTGCACGCAGTGGCTGCGGAGGCTTTCATAGGCATGCGGATCCAGGCCGCAAAGCGGCTTCAGGATCGAGACGGAAGGAGTGAAACCGCGGGACTGCAGCGTCTTTCTCCGCGAATAGAATCGCAGGATGCCGAACAGCGAGAGACCACAGTAGGCAAGACCACACAGCGTGGCGATAAGGGGAATCGCTCGAAACAGGATCAGCACGACACCACCCCGTCCAGAGATATCAAATGTTGGGATGTCCCATCTGCGATTGACATTCTTTAGATAAGTTCTCAACTCATCGAAATAATCGCAACACCCACGCATACCAGGAGGACACCTGCCCATCGGAGAGGCGCGACCTTTTCTTTGAGCAGGAACTTCGCGCCGAGCGCACCGGTCACATAGCTTAGAGCCGTCGCGGGCACCACGACACTGACGTCGGCCCAGGATAACAATGCGAGCAATGAAAAGAAGCCCACGGCCATCAGGCCGATTCCGATCCACATCCAACCCAGGCGAAACGCCCGGCCCAGACCCTTCAAGACCGACGCTGGATTCAGGACATGCACCTCGCCGATCTGTTTCATCGCATGGCTGACGGCGATATCGCCGGCGGTTCCGCCCAGGACGACAATGGCAATAAAAAGAATCAGTCTCAAATTCAGTCTCCCGTTGTCCGCGGTTCGGTCCTTCCGACAAGAAGAACACCGGCAGAAATGAAAGACACGCCGATCCAGCGCGCCGTGGAAACAAATTCACCCAGCAGGAGGTAGCCCATAACCGCGACCAGCGCGTATCCGATGGCCGAGGCGGGCTGTACATAACTGAAGTCTGCCCAGGACAGGAGTAAAAGGTACGATACGAAGAACACCAGCAGGCTAAGGATGCCGAGCCAGATCGTACCGCTGGTGAAGGTTCTGAGGAAAACATCGAACAAGGCCACAGGCGAGAAATCGCGGATCTCGCCGACCTGTTTCATTCCCTTGCCGAGGAGCACGTTTCCCAGGGAGCTGAAGAAAACCATCGAAGCGAGGAGACTCAACGTTTTCTTCTGAACTCCAGGCCTGGAACTCATGTGACGGGCAGTCGCTTGCGCGCGTATTTCCACCGTTCCGAACGAACCCGCATATACTCGACCGCCTCAGTGTAAAGACGCTTGCGTTCATTCGAATCCCACAACACCTCTTTCACAATTCGCCATACGACGCGGGGCCGGAAATAGTAAGAATCGTAGAACTGATTCACAGCCGCCATCATCTCTTCACGCGGCAAACCCGGATACTCGATATGAGGCAGTTGATGCCCGCCGCTGTCGGCGAGCGCTTCCGTCGCCATTTGATGTTTTGTCGAAAGCTGTTCGTAAAGCTCGGTGCCGGGATACGCATGCGCGATCGAAACCTGAATCGTTTCGGTATCGAGTTCTTTTGCAAAATCCAGCGTGCGCTTGATGGTTTCCCGGGTCTCGCCGGGAAGACCGATGATGAAATCGCCGTGAATCTTGATGCCCACTTTCTTGCAGTTCTTCGCAAATTCCCGCGCCTGCTCGACGGTGGCGCCTTTCTTGATGTTCTTGAGAATCTGCGGATCCCCGGATTCGAATCCCACAATGAACAGCCTCGCTCCGGCATCCGCCATGGCCTTCAGCGTTTCATAGTCGCTGTTGACTCTTGCGGTGCAGGACCAGCGGAACTTCAGAGGCTTGAGCTTCGAACAGACATCAAGAACACGTTCCTTGCGAATGTTGAACGTGTCGTCGTCAAAAAAGAATTCCTTCGCCTGCGGAAATAACTGCAGCGCCTGTTTCACTTCACGCGCCACATTGTCGCTGGACCGCACGCGCCATGGATGGCCCGAGAGTGTCTGCGGCCACAGACAGAACGTGCATAACGCGGGACAGCCGCGGGAGGTATAGAACGCGACATAAGGATGAAGCAGAAACGGAACGTTGTAGTTCTCGATGGTGAGATCGCGCTTGTAGACTTCCGTCGCGAAAGGCAGTTTGTCCAGATCGGCCGTCTGCAACTGCGGCCTGGCGGGATTCATGCGCATTCCGCCGTTTTGACGATATCCCGCGCCGGGAATCTCGCTGAGCGGCCTGCCCTGGGCAAATTCCACAACAGAGTGATCGAATTCACCGGTCACGATGAAATCGACTTCATGGTTGTTGATGATGCAATCCGGCTTGATCTGAACGTGAGGACCGACAAACGCGATCTTAATGCCCGGGTTGACCGCTTTTATTTTTCGCGCCAGCGCAAGGTCATTTTCGAATCCCACCGTTGAAGTGAATAAAACGAGGAACTCGTAGTCGCGCGCAATTTCCACGGTCTCGTCGGGCGTCACACCGTGGGGAGGAGCATCCAGCAATCGGCTGCCGGGGAGCATCCCGGCGGGATAGGTCAGCCACACCGGATACCAGTAGGAAGCAATTTCTCGCGTCGCAGGCCAGCGCGAACTCGCACCTCCATCGAAATTCTTGAAACTCGGAGGATTCAACAGGAGCGTTTTCATCACAGATGCCACTCAGTCCACCTCAATGCGTAGTCGCCGGCTTTAGTGCCTGCGATCGCCGCGCCATATTTTAGCGGATTAAGCTGCCAAGGTCTCCTGTCGTGTTCAATAAATCGAGCTGCGCCTTTTGCCGGTCATAGTCGCTGTCCAGAAACGCGAGCCATTTATCGTTTTCCTCGAGGCGGGCTTTTTCGACATCGCGGAGGTTCGCGCGGCCTTCCTCGAAGGTTGCCTGGATTTGTTTCAGGCTCTCCTGAGCGAGTTTCAATTCGAGACGCGCCACCTCCCGCGCCGCATCCAGCTCGCGCAGCCTCTGATATTGGCGTTGAACATCGAGTTCGATGTTCTGGCGTTTTGCTTTGAGGTCCATCTCGGCCACGGTCAACTCGCTTCTGGCAAGGGCGACATTCGCGGACCTCTGCGCATTGACGAGGGGGATGCGTACCTGAAGTCCGATGTTGAAATTGTTCCGCTGAAATTTTCGGAAATAGTCTTCAAAGTTGTTGTGCTTTGAAAAAAGGCCATAGTCACCGAACAAATCGACGGTTGGCCAGCGTGTGCCGATTTCTCCGTCAAGACGATGCTGGCGGGCGCGCCTCTCGAATTCCGCCTGCTGGATATCCAGACTGCTGTTCAGGGCGCGATCGACGAGATTCCGCTCGAGCTGCTCTTCCTGTTGTGGAAGCGATTCCGTTCCGATTTCGATATGACGGTCGGAGGGCGTCCCGATCAGCGCGGCCAGCTCACGCTCCAGATTCCGCTGACGGCTTTGAAGCTGAACAATACGCTGGTCGGTTCGAGCCATGTTGAGTTCGGCGCGCGTGATTTCGATGGGCAGTTCCAGGCCTTCGTTCACACGCTGCTGGGTAAATTCACGAATCCTTGCGTTGCTCTGGCTCTGGGTGACCGTCAGATCGAGGGAGTGCCTGACTTTGCCAAGTTCCAGGTAAGCAGAACTCGTTTGAAGCATGACGGTGTTCTTCGTTTTCTCCACTTCGAGGCGCTGCGCTTCCCTTCTTTCATCCGAGGCGCGCGTCTGGCCGCTCAAAACAGGATTGAAGACGGTCTGGAGATACGAAACATTGATGATCGAAGGCGCTGCGCCGCCAGGCGTTTGCGGAAAACCGTAGGTATAGGCCGCGCCGGAGCCGGTGAAAAGATTGGGACGAAAGGCGGACCGGCTGACATCAACCGTGCTGCGAGCCACGTTGTAACGAGCTTCGGCCAGCGCGACTTCACGGCTGCTGTGAAGGGCCATATTGATAGCCTGCTTCAGATTGAAAGTATCCTGCGCGGCCAGAGCCAACGGCACAGCACAGATTGCCCCAAACAAGGCGCACCGAACCCCATACGTCTTAATCCGATTTTTATTCATATCGTAATGCTTCGGTAGGTTGAAGTTTGGCCGCGCGGCTGGCCGGCAAATATCCAAAGATCATGCCGGTCAGGCACGAAACCGCAAACGCGGCAATAATCGAAATGCCGGATATCGGAATGCTCATTCCGTCCGGAAGGAATGGCTGCGCGACGATAGGTATGCTCAACGCGATCAAAATCCCGATAGTCGCGCCCGTCCCGCTGATGATCAACGCTTCGAGCAAAAACTGATAAAGGATTTCGCGGTTCTCGGCGCCGATGGCCTTGCGAACGCCGATCTCGCGGGTCCTCTCCGTCACGGTCACCAGCATGATGTTCATGATGCCGACACCGCTGATGATCAGCGTGATCGATCCAACGGCGAGCAACACAATGCTGACAGCGAGCGAAATATTTCTTGCCGCTTCAAGAATGGCCGCGAGGTTCTGAACGTTGTACAGAGCCCCCGGCCGATGCCTGCTCTTGAGCGCTCGCTCAACACCGCCGGTCACCGCGCCTACACCGGTGGAATTGGCCGCCTGGGCATACAGAACCTTGATCGTATCCGTTCCCGCATAGCTTTTCAGAAGACCAAAGGGAACGATCACCGATTCCCGCGCAATTTCCGACTGACCGAAAGTCGCGACACGTTCCTTGAAGACACCGATGATCGTAAACCGGAGTTCGCCTACTCGAATGTCCTGTCCGACGGGATCGCTTGCCGGAAAGACAACACGCGCAAGATCCTCGGTCAGAAGCCCGACTTTGCTGTGTGTCTGCGTATCGGCGTCGTCGAAGTACCGGCCGCGCGTCACCAGGAGATTGCGGATCGCCTGGAATTCCTGCGTCACTGCTACCAGAGTCACAGGCCGTTCGACACCGCCGGCAACAACGCTCATTTGCACATCGTGTGTGCCTGCGACCCTGCTCACGCCTGGAACACTCTGCCGCACCGCATCGAGATCGGATTGGGTGATCTCATCGCTTAACGTCGCGCTTTGCGCTCCGGTGCGAATCAACTCTGCATAAACAATGTTCGAGCCGACTCCTTCGATCTGGGCGATGATGTAGTTCTGTCCGACAAGCGAAATGGTGACGACAAGGACAATGCAGGCGCTGCCGATGACGACTCCGAGCATTGTGAGAAACGCTTTGACCTTGTTGGCGCGCAACGCATCAATCGCGATTCTCCAGACCTCGGTTTTGATCATGACTTAGAGGTTAATGCGGCTAAGCCACTCCATGGCGGAATGATGGGAAGGAAAGTCACTCTTCTCCGGAACGTTCGCTATGTAGGATCGCAGCAGCTTTTCTGCCAGCGGAAGCTGATCCCGATGCAGGATCAGGCTGATGGCATGAAAATAATCCACGCGCGGATCCCTGGAACCCACGCGCCGCGCGGCTTCGATAGCGCGATCCAGATGCGGTTGATCTTTGCGGTCCGCGAAAAAATGCGCGGCTTCCATGTACGGCTCGATGGCGGCAGGTCGAGCATCGATCACCGCGAGATACTCGGTTTCCGCTTCCTTCCACTTTTTGTCCGCGGAAAAATAGGTCGCGCGAGCCAACCGGCCCTCGACGGCATCCAGTTTCGCTATCGCATCGATCTGTTCGCGCGCCTTTTGCTTGTCGCCGCCCACGATCCACGGCGCTTCCACGAGATACTGCATCAGGTCCCGCCGTGCCGCAATGCTGGACGGCGCCAGATGAACCGCAGCTTCAAACGCCTGTTTTACTTTTCTCGCGAGGAAGAAGCTGTGACTCTGATCGGCCTTTTCTCCATAGGCGCGGCCCAGCCATCTGTTGTACTCAGCGTTCTGGGGATCCAGTTTGACCGCGGTTTCAGCATGGTTGACGGCGTTATCGAAATCTCTCATTTCGTAGTAAGTGCGGGCGAGCCAGAAATGCAGCGCGGGAGCCTGTGGCGAAGTAGTGGACAGGGCGCCGGTCAGCGTCTTCACTGCTGTGGAGTATCTTCCCGCTTCAAAGTCCTGGCGAGCAGCCTGAAGGAGATCCTCCGTCGTAACAGTCGTGGTCAACAATAATGAAATCAACAACGAGCTGAAGATCATTTGGGTACGGCAGTGCTGACTGCCATTCCTTCCTGTAATTCCAAGCTTCCGGGAAGCGCGATTACATCGTTTTCAGTAATACCGCCCAGAATCTCAAAATCCGTCGCGTTCGAAATACCGATTCTGACTTCCTGCTTCCGCAGCCGGCCGCCATCGATCACAAATACGTAACGGTTGTTTCCTTCGCTCCGAACGGCAGCCCTGGCCAGCGTTAACGAGTTTTCGCGCTGACTGGTGCGAATTCGGGCATTTACGTTCGTGTTCGGCAGCAATACTCCGTCTTCATTAGCGGCAGAACACAGAACTTCACCAACATTTCTCGATCCTCGAGCCACGATCGTCTTGGGAAGTTGGTCCACTTGTCCACTCCAAGTCCGATTCGGCATGGCGTCCCAGGTTATTTCGACGGCCTGACCTTCTTTGAGTGAGCCAAGATCCGGTTCATCGACAAAAACACGGACCCTGATCCGCTTCAGGTCAGCCAATTCTGCCAGAGTGTCGCCGGTATGCACAAACATTCCCGCCTTCGCCGGCAGGGAATATACGGTTCCGCCAACGGGGGCCTGGACCTGGGCAGCATTCAGTTTTTCCCCGAGCGAGAGAATGGAACTGCGCGCTTCTTCGGCGCGCAGGGCGGCATGTTCCGCCTGAAGTTTCGACCGATCGAGCAGCGCAGCTTTCTTCTCCTCGATCAAACGCTTGTCGGCGAGAGCCTTATTCAGCGCATCTCTGTTCTGATCGACCTCCTGGCGTGTTGCATTTTGTTTGGCGTAAAGCCGTTCGAGAGAATCGCGTTCACTTCGCAGCCGATCGATTTCGGCGTTGATTTTGGAGAGATCCGCATCAAGCTGAGCGATTTCATCACGCGATCCCCCGCCGGCAGCCACGCGGCGATCATCCTCGGCAGCGGCAAGCTGTTCGCGCGCGTGAATGAGATCCGTTCTTAAATCCCGTGCGTCGAGCGTCGCCAGAATCTGTGTCTTGGTGACGGTCTGTCCTTCCTTGACTTTCACTGTGTCAATGAATGTGGTGAGCTGAGACTGCAGAACATGTGGCTCGACAGGTTCAACCTTGCCGTTGGTGGAAATCGTGGAAGCCAGGTTCTGGCGAACCGCATGCGCCGTCGTTACATTGACCGGACGGTCGCGTCCGTTCCTCGCCGCCACAACGAGAAGGAGTGCCGCCCCAACCCCTGCTGTAATGAGGATGAGCGCACCGGTTCTATTGGAATTGGAAGACATGTGGATCAATTATTCTAGCACGCCGATCGTCATGCTATGTTCATGCAGGGAGAACGTCATATATGAAGATCCAGCTCAGTTACGACCAGCCGTCGCAGATCAAAACCGATTTGCTTGTTGTTGTTCTTGATTCTGAAATCCGATTTCATGACCTCAAAGGTTCGACGCTCGATCCAACAGTTCGTCGCATCGGTGACGACATCGCGAAAAAGCGGATCAAAACATCCTACTTCACGTCCCTGAACTCCGGCGGTCCCGCAAAGACACTTGGAGTTTTCTCAACGGCATTCAGTCCGAATTACAACGTGTGGGAAAACCTGAAAATCTTCGTGGCGCGTGCTGTGCGCGGTGCCAGGGATCACGGCCTGGAAAGCGTAACGGTCCTTTTGAATACGGAGGAAGCCGCCCCGTTTGTCGGCAAGGCGGTTGAGGGAGCGATCCTCGGCGCATACAGCTTCGATCGATACAAAAGGGACAAGGCGGATTTCGACCAGATCCAATTCAACATTGCCGCGCTGAAGAAGTACGACGAGCAGAATCGGCGCTACATCGCGCGATATACGCTTGTCTCCGAGGCCGTGAACGAGGCCCGCGAAATGATCAACGAGCCGGGCTCGGTGGCAACCCCGGAATATCTTGCGGAAACTGCGCGCAAGATTGCGAAGGAATCGAACCTTGATCTGAAGATCTGGGATGAAAAGAAACTGCAGAAGGATGGATACAACGGACTCCTTCAGGTCGGGCGCGGCAGCGCGAATCCGCCCCGGTTGATTCGCTTGTCGTATCGCGCCAGGAAAGCCACAGGCCATCTGGCTTACGTCGGCAAAGGCGTGACATTCGACAGCGGCGGCATTTCGCTCAAACCGGCGGACAAGATGTTCGAGATGAAAGGCGATATGTCCGGCGGCGCCGCGGTGATGTTTGCAATGAAAGCCATCGGCAAACTGAAACCCGGCGTGAATGTAACCGGCATCATTCCAACTGCTGAAAACTTTCCGGATGCCAACGCGCAGCGTCCCGGCGACATCTTTTACGCGAAGAACGGCAAATCGATCATGGTCGACAATACCGATGCGGAAGGACGGCTGATCCTGACCGATGGACTGCATCTCGCCGGCGAGGAAAAGGCGACGCACATACTCGATATCGCAACACTCACCGGCGCCTGCGTGCGCGCTCTCGGCCTGAGTGTAGCCGGAGTGATGGGGAACAACTCCAGGCTGATCCGGGCAGTGATCGACTCCGGCCAGAATCAGGGCGAAGCTTATTGGGAATTGCCGCTGCCGCCCGAATACAAAGAATTACTCAAGACTCCCTATGCCGATCTGAATAACATCGGTGGCCCCGTAGCGGGCGCGCTGACCGCCGGCCTTTTCCTTCAGGAATTCGTTCCCGACCACACACCGTGGGCTCACCTCGATATCGCCGGACCTTTTATTCGGGAGAAAGAGTGGAAGTATTACGAAGCCGGCGCCATTGGATTCGGCCTGAAGACCTTGGTGGACCTGGCCGAACGGTTTACGGCGTATGGACTCTCTTGAAAGTGGAGGCCAGGTGTTAGACCACTACCAACAAGCCCACGAACGCTATCAATTCCAAATGGGTCCTGCCCGCGGCAGCCTTGCCACAGCTCTCGATATGTTGACGGACGCTCTCGCTCTGGTGGGACAGCATGGCGTCTATTGCCGGAGCCAGCGCCAGCCGCAGTTTCCTGCGATGGACGTACGGCTGGTCATGGAGCAGATCGAGAACTCGAAGGGGTTGATCATCGACGCCATGGAGTTGCTCAAGAAGAACGGATAACATCGGGAATATGGATATCCGGAAGTCGGGAAACGTGGATGTCTTTCTCGATGCGGATGGATTCGTTCAGTCTATTCAACTCCGCGGGCGGGCCCTTTACCTCACATCCAATACGGCCAACCTCAGGAAACAACTTCGCGGTGAAGATCTGGAATCACCGCCTTCAGTCCCGGAACTGTGGGCACATGTCTCCACGGATGCCGTCATCAAGGCAAACCCCGACTGTTACTACTACGATGATCGGCTGGGCATGCTGCTCCTGCGATCGCTCGGCGGAGGCGGAATTGTGGAACCCGGAGAAATCCGCCGTGGCGGATTCGGCATGCTGCTCGCCGGCGAGGGATGGGGCGAAGGCTCATCGCGCGAAGTTGCCGCCCTTGCATTACTGTATGCCGGAATCGGCATTGTGTTTGCGCCCAGCATTGCGCCGATTCACCGGCAAAATCTCATCAACAACGGAATGTTCCCCGTAACCGGCGTTGGGCTTGCGCGCCGTCTCGCATCTCGAGAGCGCGTGAACATGGACGAGTTGACCGCGCCATTTGACGAGCTTTCCCGGCGCGTGTCGCGTTACGGCGGACTGTTTCGATTCATGGAAGCCCGATCGAAAGGCCGCGAACCCGGCCGCGTAATCGATACACCACAGCGGCCTATGACGATTGCCGAAAAGATACTTGCCCGCCATATGCAAACCGGGCATGGCGCGGTGAAACCAGGAGACGCCGGGTTCATTTCAACCGATGCCGGTTTTTCTCACGACTACACCACTGCTCCAGCCGAAGCCATGATTCGCGCAGCGCTTGGCCGCGCGCCAAAGGTAAAGACTCCAGCGAAAATCCACACATTCCCGGATCACCTCACTCTTGCCGGGGATCTTCCAGGAATCACCGCCGAAGCGATGTCGGGAATCCGCGATCTTCGGGAGGGGCAGAAGAGAATTGCGCACGAAACCGGGATTCAATATCACTCAACGGCGTCGGGTGGCAGCACGGGAATCTGTCATACAGTCATTCGCGAAGAAATCGCTTTGCCGGGGCAGATCATTCTCGGCACCGATTCGCACACTTGTTCGGCAGGAGCGCTGAATTGTCTGGCTTACGGCATCGGGAACACAGAAATCGCGTGCATCTGGGAACACAACGAAGTCGCCGGACGAGTTCCGGAAACCGTTCGAATTCGGATGACCGGAAAACTTCCGTCATCGTGTACAGCCAAGGACGCGATTCTCGAACTTGCGCGCCGCGGCAAAGACACCGGAATCTTCACCGGAAGAGTGATGGAATTCACGGGTACCGGTTTGGCAGGGTTTCTATTTGAGGAGCAGGCGGTTCTTTCCAATATGGCCGTGGAGTGCAACGCTCTGACCGCGATCATGGAGCCCACCGAACCTATGATCCGTTATTTGATTGAGCGGCGAAGCCTGCGTCGTGAGGAAGTGGAGTCAATGCTCGTTTATCCCGATCCGGATTCCAAACCAACCGAAACGGTCGCACTGAACCTCGACCGCGTTCAAACGCTCGTTGCGGGACCGGGCCATCCCGGAAACGGCGTCCCTCTTGACGAAGTGTGCGGCACACGGATCGACCTGGCCTATGCCGGCTCCTGCACTGCAGGGGATCTGACATCGATAGCGATGTATGCCGAAGTCCTCCGCGGAAGGAAGGTTTGCGTTCCAACCTTTATTCAATACGGCTCGATGCGGGTTCGGGATGAAGCGAAACGTCTCGGCATTCATGAGGTACTGCAATCCGCCGGCGTCCGCGTCATCGAAGAACCGGGCTGCGGGGCTTGTATCAACGCAGGACCCGGAGGGCCGGGGCACGGCCAGGTTGCCATTTCTGCCACCAATCGCAACATGCCCGGACGTATGGGCGACGGGGATGCCTATCTCGCAAATCCATTGGTTGTAGCGGCTTCCGCTGTAAAAGGATTCATTTGCGGTCCCGAAAACTTGTAAAAATGTGATTTTTAACTAAAGTTTTTTCTTTACAGAACGACGGCTCCAAGGCATAAAACCTAGGACACTAGGAAGTCGCCAGCACATGGCGGTGTGAATGGCAATGGTTACTAAGGAGAGTCGGATGGACCCCAGAAACCAAAAAGAAGGATTCGAATTAGAGATTCAGATCGAAGAACTTGAACCCAAAGTCGCTCCGGATGGCGGCGAAACCGTGTTGCCCATACACGGAAATGGAAACGGGGGCGGGTTTTCGGCCCACGGTCTTAGAGTCCACTAGTTTTATAAAAACTCCGCAAAACGAGCCGGTAGATTTCTGTGTGGTATTCTCACACGATGAGGATTGGTGTGACTGAATACATCGACTGCGCTCATTTCCTGCCGGGGCATCCGAAATGTGGAGCCCTGCACGGACACACCTACAGAGTTGAACTCACTGTCGAAGGACGCGTGCGAAACGGCATGGTGCTCGATTTTGCAGACCTGAAGCACGCTGTCCGCGAAAGCCTCTCACAGTACGATCATCGCTCGTGGAACGACTTTCTCGATTATCCTTCCGTTGAAAACATCTGCGAACTCGTTCGCAATAAACTCAAGGATGCGCTCCGTTTCCCGTTCACGTTAAGGATCTGGGAAGGCCACGGTAAATGGGCCGAAGTGGAGAGTGTAGAAGGCGCCAATTGAGATGAAGATCTGTTCGCTTCTGCCCAGCAGCACCGAGATCCTTTACGCGCTGGGTTTGGGCAATCAGGTTGTTGCCGTCACGCACGAATGTGACTATCCGCCGGAAGCCGCATCGAAACCACAAGTCACCGAAAGCCTCATCGATCATGCCCGGATGACAAGCTCTGAGATCGACCATCGTGTTGCGTCGAATATCGGCATGCACGGCAGCATCTACAGGCTGAAAGAAGACCTGCTCGAAACTCTTCATCCCGATCTCATCATTACTCAGGAACTGTGCGATGTCTGTGCCGTCTCTTACAAGGATGTGCAACGCGCTGCTCGCATGTTTGAAGGAGAGACGCGCGTTGTTTCACTCGAACCGCATACTCTTGACGATGTCCTCGACACCATTCTGCTCGTCGGTGAACTGACCGGCTCCGCTGAAACCGCTGCCGAAAAGGTGGAAGGACTTCGGCTGCGGCTCCGGCAGGTTCGAGAGCGCGTACGCAATCTGTCACGGCCGCGGGTTTTTGCGATGGAATGGCTCGATCCGCCGTTTTCCGGCGGACACTGGGTTCCGGAAATGGTCGAGATCGCGGGCGGCCGTGAAGTCCTCGGGAAACCGGGACAGAAATCCGAACGGCTGTCGCCGGAACGGATTATTGAATCTCAACCCGAAATCGCCGTCCTGATGCCGTGCGGATTCTCTCTCCAGCGCACGATCGAAGAGTACCGCCGGACAAAACTGTTCGATGGATGGCAGGAGCTTCCTGCGGTTCAAGCGGGGCGCGTTTACGCTGTCGACGGGTCATCCTATTTCAATCGATCAGGACCGCGGCTCGTCGACGGCGTCGAAATCCTTGAAGATATTTTTCATTCCCGGAGAGGCAGCCATGAACCGAATCGAAATTTTGAAAGGCTTTCTTACAGATAATCCGAACGACTCGTTTTCAAGATATGCGCTCGCGCTTGAATACGTGAAACTGGGCCAGAACGACGACGCAATTCGCGAATTTGAAGCTGTCACGAAGAACGATCCCAACTACGTCGCGACCTACTACCAGCTTGGCCAGTTGTATCAAAAACTGGGGCGGCATCATGACGCGGAGAAGACGCTGCGAAGCGGGATTGTTGTTGCCGCGAAAGCCGGGGATGAACACACGCGAAGCGAACTGGAAGCGGCACTCGAAGGGTTGATCTGAAACAGATAGACATTGTGTCGCGGGTTTATTCCTTCTCCCGCAGTTTCTCAATCAGCCTTCTTTCCTTGGCCAGAATCTGTTCCTCGGTTCCGCGCCGCGCAATGGCGTAGTCTTTTGTATCCACCAGCATGAAGGACGCAATCAGCGGGAACTTCTCCCGGACCAACCGGTACTTCTCCTGTTCGATGAATCGATAATCGGGATGGCCTTGCGAGATCGTCCTCAACTCGGTCTCCCAGAATAACTGCCTGAAGTTTTGCCACTGATAGAAACGCATCCTGAATGCAAGCGGAACGACATACTGGGCAAGATCGGGATTCATGGGCTCGATCTTCCGGAACAATCTGTCCGCGCGCTCCAGTGCCTCTTCAAATTCCGCGGCGAGGCCGGCCTGTAGAAGTTCAGGAGGAACGTTGTAGCCATGGAAGGTCGAAAAATTTTGCCGTTCCTGAGTCATCATGCGATGCCGATGCAGATCGCGATATGAACCGATGTCCATCACGATTTCGAACCGCAGGTATCCGTTCTCGAAAGCCCGCCCGACCTTCTGCCAGCGCGCCGATCGCTTGAACAGATATCGTTCGAAGATCTCGCGCTTCTGCGTTTCGTCGAACGCTTTGGCCCTTCCAAGGGCCTGTTCCCAGCCGATATGCGCCTGTTGAAAGATAATTCCGGCAAGGATTTTCGTTTCCGATTCCGGATCGAATTCCACCAGCCGGACTTCGGCGCCGGACACGGCGGCGGGATCGATCTCACCCAGAGATTCACGGACGGCGCGGTAGCGTTCATTCAGGTAAGTCTGGTAGTCCTTCGATTTTTCATCGCTCACGCGAAGCAACAGCGAAGGAATTTCGCTGTCGAGTTCACGTTTGATTTCGCGCGAAAACCATCGCAGTTCGCCGAGCGGATGGCGGCCGGTTCGATTGATCAGATATTCGAATGCCTGAGCATTGCCGCGAAATGCGGCCTGGCCGACTGTTGCCATGGGAAGCAAGCCGCGCAGCGTATCGAACGCTTTCTTTTCGAGAATGGAGTCCTTCTCGTCAAAAGTTTTTTTCAGCCACCCCTGCAGCGGTGAAAGCAGTGCCAGATAGGTATCGAACAAATGATCCAGCGTGTTTCGATATTCGGCCAGGAGTCCCATCCGCTCCAGATCCGGCTTCGGTATGTAGTAGAGGTAACGCCCGCCGGCCTTCAATCCAAAATTGACATAGCGAGTGGACTTTTCAATCGGCTCGAGGCCTACTCGCTGATCCTCGATAAACTTCATCGCGACCTGAGAGATTCCCCAGACAATGACGTGGGTTCCGGTAATCTGCGCAATCGAATCGTCACCGTATTGGGAAAGCCACTTGGAGTAGAACGCCTGCGCACGCTGATTATTCAGAATGTTTTTGAAACCGTGCTCCTTGAGGAATTGCACGGTGGTTTCCAGTTCCGCCGCCAGGTTTCTGTCGTCGCCATTGACGATCGGATAAATGTATTCCTTCAGGAGAACTTCGAACAACGAACCGGTCGCGCGGCTGGCGCGCGAGCACAGCGCGCCGGTAATTTCAGGAGGCAGGTTGCGAAGCACGGAAATGATACCGTCGGGATTGCTGGCGAATGCTGCAAGAAAATGCCTGTCGCGATCAGACCAATCGCCGGGAGAGAAATCCGGCCTGTATTCGTCTAGAATTTCCTGCATGTCTAAGGAGCCTACGTTTATACAGGGACTCGTGGGGTCCGCCATTCCGCTCGCCGCCGCGATCGCCGTCGTTCTGATCGCTACAGCGCTCGTCTATACATTCTGGTTCGGAGTGGGATGGTTCACGAAATGGTTATTTTGATTTTCGCTTTCTCAACACTTTCAGAAAATTTGAAATGTCCTGCCTGTCGGTCAACGCTTTTTCAAACAGATCGCCAAACCTCTCCAGCCGTTCAAATATGGTCTTGATCGTGAATGCATTCGGATCGATCGGCCTGCTGAATTCCCTCCATTCCAGAGGAGTTGAAACCGGCGCGTGCGGCCGGGGCCGCGGCGAGTAGACAGACGCGACTGTCTTGCCGCGGATATTTTGCAGATAGTCCACATAAACGTGATGGGCTTTGCGCTTTCTGACAACACGCTCGATCGTTGCATATTCCGGAAGCCGTTGCACCACGATGGATGCAACGGCTTCCGCAAAAATGCGGACATCTTCGTAGGTGAACGTGTTTTCAAGCACCGGTAGTTGAACGTGAATGCCGGTCGCGCCCGAAGTCTTCGGGTATGACCGCAGCCCAAGCTCATCCAGCGTTTCCTTTACCACGATCGCGACCTGCTGCACTGTCGAATAAGGAGCTTCAACGGGATCGAGGTCGAAGACCAGGAAGTCCGCGTAATCGAGATGTTGAATACGCGACATCCACGGGTTTTGCTGAATGTTGCCGGTGTTGGCGATGTAAAGCAATTGATCGCGATCAGCGCCGACGAAATATCGAATGGACCGCTCGACATCTTCAGACCATATCGCCTCTGTGCGAATCCATGCTGGAGTGTGGTCCGGCGCGTCCTTTTGATAGAACGACTGACCGTTGATGCCGTTCGGAAAGCGCTCAAAGACGAGCGGACGGTCCTGGAGATGAGGAATGATATAAGGAGAAATCCTGTCGTAATACTCGACAAGATCGCCCTTGGTGTAACCGTCGTCAGGCCAGAAAACTTTTTTGAGATTGGTGAACTCGATTTTGTGATCGGAACGCGGTAATTCAGGGACAGACACCAAATTCCGGGGTACGAATTTGGTGTCTGTCCCTGAATTACCCCCTGGAATCGAATCCTCAAGACGGCAATCCTTCGGATCGACGTCGTCCCGGAAACCTTGAAACACTGGCGCTCGCAGCTTTTTATCCGACGTCCATTCATTGAAGCGCACTTCGCAAACAAGCTCCGGACGCACCCACGTGGCTTTGCGGACTTCAGCCGGCACTTCCTTGAATGGACACGTCCGTATAACGAGCGCTTTCAATTCCTTCGATGTTTCCACCAGAGTTCGGTCGTCGAATCCGCCGCCTGCGCGGCCGACGTAAATCAAATCGCCGTTCCTGTAGAGCCCGATGAGAAGGGCGCCAAAGTATTTTCGCGATCCTTCGGGCGGAGTGAAGCCGCCGACAACGAAATGATCGGTGTGCTGCGTCTTCATCTTCAGCCAGTGCTTCGATCGGGCCTGCTGGTACGAACTCGACTTGTGTTTTGCGACGATGCCTTCGAGACCGTGCTTGGCGACGGCGTTGAAGAAATCAATGCCGTGACTCTCCACGTGATCCACAAAACGAATCCAGCCGTCATTGCCGGAAATGAGTTTTCGCAGGACAGCCTTTCGTTCCTCAAGAGGAAACTTCATGAGGTCGTAACCATTGAGATAAAGAAGGTCGAACGCGTAGAAATAAACCGGAATCTGCGCGTCGGCCGCATCGATGTCCTTTGCGCGAGACAGATGAATTCGCGGTTGAAGAAGCTCGAACTTCGAGTGACCCCTGCCGTCGAGGGCGACGATCTCCCCATCCAGGATCGCAGTCTCCACCGGGAGCCCTTGGAAGGCCTTCGCCAGAGTGGGAAAGCGATGGGCCAGTTTTTTTGCATTGCGAGTCCACATGTCGACATCGGCGCCGTTCTTTACGGCAATCGCCCGCATGCCATCCAGTTTCAATTCGAACAGCCAGTCTTCGTTGTTGAACGGCTTCTCGACAAGCGTCGCCAGCATCGGCTGAACGATTCGCGGAAACGGAGACCGTCCCGCTTTTTTCATGCCGTGTTTTTCGAGTTCGCGTTCGATGGGAGTAACCCACTGCTTGCTTCCCGAGTCCTCACCCATGTCGTCCACAAGTTTTCCGGAGACGACGGATTCCGGCCGCGATTCCGTGATGTTGACGTCC
Source organism: uncultured Solibacteraceae bacterium (assembly GCA_964633285.1). Classification (GTDB taxonomy): domain Bacteria; phylum Acidobacteriota; class Terriglobia; order 20CM-2-55-15; family 20CM-2-55-15; genus 20CM-2-55-15. Next base: position 63,716 of record CAZWGA010000019.1, read on the forward strand.
GGTGATGCATGCGCGTCGCGAACCTTGAAGAAAATCCATTGCCGCGGTTCACGGCTGCCCCGGACAAGAACCCACTCCCCTTTGAGCTTCCGGCCGTGCAACACGAAATGCAGTTTGCCTTTCTTCCAGCCTTTCTCAGGAGTGTCGGGATCCACCATCTCGTATGTGCCCTTGTCCCAGATGATCACCTTTCCTGCGCCGTAGTTTTTGGGCGGGATGACTCCTTCAAAGTCACCGTAATCGATCGGATGGTCTTCGGTTTCAGCAGCCAGGCGTTTTTCTGCGGGATTGAATGACGGCCCCCTGGGAATAGCCCAGGAACGAAGCACGCCTTCCATCTCAAGCCGGAAATCATAATGAAGGCGCGTTGCATGATGCTTTTGAATGACGAAACTGTTGCCGGTGACCGTCCTGACTTCGCCTGCCGGCTCCGGCGTCTTGTCGAACTTGCGTTTCTTTTTGTATTCCTCGAGCGGCATGGTCCTAGTGTCCTGAGTACTAAATCATCCAGTTGATTTTTCATAATGGGGTGATTTAGTCCTCTGACACCGAATTTTTTTGTCCCATAATACCCGCGTGGGAAGGATGCGAATTAAAAAGAAGGAAGTGGTGATTCCGTTCACCGAGACGCTCGCCTTCCGCATGATTCTTTTAAGCGCATCCGCTGCTGTTTTTATCGTTTCGCTGGTCATTATCCTTTTCCGGTCCGGCACCACCTCTTCTCTTGTCGGGGGCGTTGCCGGAGCCGCGGCGTTATGGGCGGTTTTCTACAATCTCAGTCATCTCCGCGATGCAAGAATTCCAAAGCAGACACTGAACAAGATGAAGCGCCGGTGAAGAGGTTCGTTTACTTCGCGAAGTTGGCATATTTCGCGTCGGCGTCTTTCGTCCGGCTGCCCGAAATTCGGCGCATTTCGAGCAGCGTCAGAGCGGCGGCGGGAAGATAGCTCAAGATCCAGAGCGGCGAAAACCAACTCGCAGCGCGAAGCCGCCGCGCGAAAAGGAAGTAGCTGATCCACATGAGCATGTAGCTGACCCCGGAGAAGGCCAGGATGCTTGCGCCGGTAAAGTTGCCGATGCCGTGCGCCACTCCGAAAACAATTCCAAATCCCACGATTGCCGCCATGACGGCGCTTGCGGCGACGAGCGTTGCAGAAGCCGATCCATAGCGGCGGCCGGGCTCTGTGTCTGAGGACCAGGATCGGACGTCGGCATCGCGCCACATCCATCGCGATCCGTCGCCTTCGAAGGTCCGGAGCCCTTCAACTTCGTACGCCCATAAACTCCATCCGGCATCGTTCAGAATTCCGGGCATGCGGTTAAGCCGGTTAACGGCGTCAAAAGCCTCTCGATGCACAATCAGGAACGATGAGTCGGACTCCATATTCATGCGCTTTTCGCGGCGCCTGTTCGCAATGCGCACCATCTGAAGAATGTGTTCCATCGACGGCGCAATGATTTTCTGCAGCGCCGACCGGCATCGAATGCCGGGACGCAGCACAAGCGCCGATATCTCGTTCGAGCCCGCAAACTCCACTGCCATTTCGATCGCAAACCGGTCCAGCAGCACATCCGGATTCAGAATCACGCACCATTTGCCGCGCACTCCCGCATGAGATGCATCAAGCGCCCGGATTCGGGCGCTTGGAGATTCGATCGGAAACAACAGGGGAGACAAACGAACCGGAATGTGCGAGCGCGCGCCGCGGAATTCAACGGCCAGTTCGGCGAAATCACGGTCCTCTTCGCAGTAAATGAGAATGAGTTCTATAAACGGATACGATTGATTGAAGATCGAGCGCAGTGTCCGCTCTACCTTTTCCCGCGACCCGTACATCGGCACGAAAACAGTAATCACGCCATACGCGCCCGAAGCGCGCCTCGATGCAAATCGCTTGCGGCGTGAAATTCCGAACCAGGTTTCCAGGAAAATCAGAAGTGTTGCAAGAGCGGCAAGCCAGCAGGTGAAGAGGAGTGAGAACTGCAGAACCGATCTCATACCTCTTTCTAAATTATCTATAATAATTTTTCAATCGTTGATACAACTCGCCGGTCGCTTTGCAATCGGCAAGGCAATAGTGCGCGATTTCGTCGAGACGGCCCTGCCTGAAGTAATCACCGACCGTGCTGCCGTTGATCCCGTTTTTAGGGGATTTCACTCCGAAAATCTCACAGAAAAACTCGAGTGTTCCTTTGCGGTACCGGTCGAAATTTGTAAGAACTTCCCGGACATCGAAGTGCCTTTCGGTGCTGAAACGGCGCGTGTCGAGCAGGATGTCTCGAGGGATCGGAACTCCCATAATCGCGCTCCGGATGTTGATGTAAGGAAAATCGAACGACTTGCCGTTGAAAGTCACAAATCGCTGCGGACGGATCTGTCCCATATCCGACCAGAAATTCGCAAGCAATTCCCGTTCGTCCGCCTGACAGTAGGCGCGCGACCGGTCCAACTCCATCCAATGAACACCGATACAGATGATGCGTCCCGTACAGGGATCGAGGCCGAGACACTCGAACACTTTCTGCCGGTCTTCATCCGTTTCGACATCGAGCAGAATTTCCCGGGCCCGAGTCGGGATGATCTCGGGATCCTGTCCTACGGTTTCAATATCGATGACGAGAGTTGCGGGGCCCATGTCTTCGAGTATCCCCGCGCTGCGGACAGCTCAGGACCAACGTCAATATGAGATCTGAAACACCTGATGGGAGATATCCATTCTTGGAAATCTCCCATCTTCGATTCGTAGCCAGTGTTGAGGCGTCCAATGTACAATGGGCGCAGTTTTCCCATCGACGGAGGGCTAACCTTATGATGACCGCGGTGTTCATGTTGTTCATGCAAACGTTGACGCCTCAGACCAGCTTCATCGTGTCCACCAAAGCCGGCCTTGTTAATTACGTGCAGGGTTCCGCTACAGAACGGGTCGCCACGAGTGTTGCCGCAGGTAAACCGATCTCCACAGGTGCAGCCGGCGCCCTCGAACTTCTGTTGAATCCAGGGTCCTACCTCCGCATGGGCGAAAACTCGACCATCGTCCTCGAGAAGGTCGAACTGACGGAGATCGCGATCCGGATCGAAAAGGGATCCGCAATCATCGAAGCCACCGGCGTGGACAAAGACCTGCCGCTACGCGTGTCCACCGGGAAGCTGAGCATGGACATCATCAAGGAAGGCATCTATCTCTTCGCCGACGGGAAGATTGTCGTGGTCGACGGTAAGATCCGCGATGCAGGCAACGGACTCGTTTACGGCAAGGGCTATCAGATCTCCGATGATCAGGGTTATCGCGCCCAGAAAGTAAAGACCTTCACGACATCGCTGGAACTCTGGAGCCAGAAACGCGATGCTCTCATCTCGCAGGCAAATCTGAATGTCGCCCGAAGCCTTCAACAAACTCCCAATCTGAATATCGGTTCGTTCCTCGATGTGTGGCTGTGGTATCCCGTTTACGGTTCGTTCATCTATATGCCGGGCGGACGATATCGCTCGCCGTATGGCTACACCTATCAAGCGGCGGGAACACCGTATGGCGGCGGCTATTTCAATAACTCTGGAAATGGCGGCAATTCCGGATCAGCCAGTAACAACAATGGTTCATCCGGTGGCAGCAGCAGCGGCAGCAGCGGTGCAACGGGTGGAGGCGGCGGATTCTCCGGAGGTTCTTCCGGTGGATCTTCGGGCGGAGGTGGCGTTGCTCGAAGTGTCCCGACCACAGGTCCAAGCCGGCCGGGCCCGGCAGTCCCTTAACGAAAAGGGGCAGAGGGGTCTGCCCCCTTCTGCCCCTTTTCACTCTCCGCTTTTTCTTAGAAGATGTAGCGGATGGCCAGCATCGTACTACGCGCATTGCTGTTGAAGATCTGATCCCATTTCTGGAATGTTGCATTACCCGGAATCAAAAAACTGCGATCGGTGGTAAAACTCGAATTCGGCCGAACGCTGTTGATGAAACCTGCAATGTACTGTGGGTGATTGAAGATGTTCGCGAAATTCCCACTGAGTTCCAGTGTTTGCCCCTCTCGAACGGTAAACCTCTTTTTGAGCGACATATCGAAGTTGTTCGTGGGATTCGTCCGGAGCGTATTGCGGCCGGTATTTGGAAAGACTCCCGACCCGGCTCGGATGTACATTGCCGAAGGATCATTCGCAAGATAGGCAACGGTTGCGCCCGTGCTGTTTTTCAGCGCCGTGGCATCGGTGCCCTTTAATGGGTCACCGGCGGGATTGGTTACCGTGCGATCGCCCGCTGTATCACCGTTCAGATTGGAATCTCGTCCACTTTGTGCTGTGACGTACTCCGGAGATTCGTAGGTATAGGTTCCAACCCATCCCCAGTTCCCGATCAGATTTTTCTCGAACCAACTGCCGCTCTTAAACCACTGCGCATCATAGGTCCAACTGAACGTCAAACGATGCCGCCGGTCCAGAGCAGAGGCCGACCAATCCTGACGAAGATTCTGGAAATCCTGCTCGCGACGGGGGGTTAAGTACGTCGTAAAGTGCGTCGCCGTGCTGTTGTCTTCATTGTGACTCCAGGTGTACGCACCAACGAATGAAACTCCATTCGACATGCGTTTCGTTACCTGAGTGGCCAGACCGTTGTAGAACGAATTTCCGATCGGCGCCCACCACGTGACCTTGCTGGTAAATCCCAGTGGGCCAAGAATCGGATTATTGCTTTGCGCCTGGAGTTGGGCGAGCGTCAACGGCAAAGCATTCAGAGTCGCCTGGGACGGCGCTGTCAAGTATGTCGGAAGGCTGCGCCCCGGTTGCACCGGCGCGATGCGATCAAGCTGGTTTTGAACGAGCATGTGAACGCCGCGTGTTCCGAGGTACCGCACTTCCACCGTGTAGTCTTTGGCAAACTCATGCTGAACTCCAAGCGTCCACTGGATCGAATACGGCAACACCTGATCCGCAATGTAGCTGGATGTTGCAGCCCGGGCATCGGTCTGATTCAGAGATCCTCCCGCCGCGATGCTTCCCGGGAAAATACCCCCGTGAGCAAGGAATGGGACGGTGAAGACCTTGGGATAATCACCGGCATCGAACGTCGCGCTTAACTGCGGCGGATACGCGGTAAGACCGACGTTATCGAAAATAACGTCGTACGCCATCCCGAAGCCGCCGCGAATGGATGTCGTTCCCTTGTTGCCGGGAGAGTACGCAAAACCAACGCGAGGAGCAAAGTTCTTCGTGCTCGACTTCGGCTCGTTGAACTGGATGACTCCCGGCACGTTGGAAATCGCATTCAGTTTTTGCAATTTCATGGTCTGCGGAATTCCAGTCCACTCCCAACGTACTCCCAGGTTGACGGTCAGGTTCGGACGGAGATGCCAATCGTCCTGAGCGTAGAGATAAGTTGCCCATTGATTCCCGTAATACTTCACATCGCCGATATTGCGTTCGGCAAGATCCGAAGGAATCTGATCCTGCAGATACTCGTTCAAATCGGCATAGTCATAGTCGCCGCGTTTGCGTTGCACAAAAAGTTGCGGCGCAATCAAACGGCGTCCATCAAAACCAAATTTGACGTTGTGTTTCCCGCTGTTCCAGCTCATGTTGTCGACCAGTTGATACGTATTGATGAACGTATACTGCGGCGCATTCGGGTCGGGCCCCAACTGCAGCGCCAGATCGTTATCGAACTGGATATTCGGGAATTGATCGAGGCCCGGAAATTTGAAGTCCGGCACAACGTAGTTGTTGTAGTGCCGATTGAATCCGAACCGTACTTCGTTCGTCATCGTCGGCGAAAGCGTGTGGTACTCCGCCAGAGTTGCAAGATAGTTTCGCGTCGGCAGCGTGGTCCAGAATCCCGGCAGGTTGGCAAGATTATCGAGTTGATCGATTCGATTGAAAATAAATCGGCCACGGAGTTGATCCTTGCCCGAAAAATTGTAGTCGGAACTGGCGACACCCACATACTGGTTGGTGTAGTTCGCGCCGGCAATCGGGAGAATGCCAATGGGAATTCTTGTCCCGTTCACGACTGTAAAGTCGTTCGCGACCGGCGCTACAGGAACATATTGTTTGAAGATCGAGAGGTTCTGTTTCGAAATGCCCGATGTTCCGCTCGCGTTAAGAGCCGGCATCCCATCCAACAAAGTCAGACCAGCGGCTGTTGGACCGGAAATCGGCGTTGAAGTTGTTACGGCCGAACCCAGCGGCGCATATTCAAAATTTCCAAAGTAGAACCATTTCTCTTTGACGATCGGTCCGCCGACACTGGCGCCCAGACGATTCTGGTCGTAACGGGGATTTTCTGTAAAGCCCTGGCGCTTGAACGCCTGATCCATCGCGTTGAGGTTACGGTTCTGGAAGTATTCGTACAACGACCCATGGACCTGATTGGAGCCGCCCTTGACGACGGTGTTGAACTGTCCACCGGTGGAATGCCCGAATTCCGCAGAATATTGGTTTTGCAGAATCGAGAATTCCTGCGTCGCATCGGTGGGCACATACACGAGGGGACCGGTGACGCCTTTGTCGTTGTTGTCGACGCCTTCAACCATGTAGTTATTGGCAATCGGACGCTGTCCTCCAACGGAAGGACCGGTTCCCTGTCCGACTCCGCCGTTGCTCGTCACACCGGCGCTTAACATCGCGAGGTTCAAGGCACCGTAAAAATTCCCGGCAGACTCGATAATCGGCAGACCGACGATCTGATCGGCCTTGAAGGTGGATTGCAATTGAGACGTGGTCGTGTCGATCGCAGGAGGGGCTTCGACAACGGCGATTTCCTGCGTGACCCCCTGCACCTGCATGGTCACATTCGCTGTGGCCGTCCTGTTCAGTTCGACAACAACGTTCTTCAGACCGCTGGTTGTAAACCCGCTGGCGGTAACGTTGACATCATATGTGCCGATCGGCAGATTGTTGAACCGGTAAAGCCCATCGACCCCGGTCTTGGCGGTCGACTTGATGCCTGTCCCCGAATTCGTGATCTCCACGGTCGCGTTCGGTACGGACGCGCCGGTTGCATCGGCAACGCTCCCAACCAGGTTTCCGTCGATAGCCTGTGCAAAGATACCGGATGCAAAACCAATCAACGCCGACAGCACGAACGCCGCAAGCATTGTGAGCTTCGTTTTGGACAACATTGCGGACCTCCTTTTCCAGAATTGAAAAAAAATCAGGCAGATTGCGGGATAAGCAAATCGGTAGTCAGGGTCACCTGGAGCGGAATATTCGGCGAACGTGTTCGAGGTTTGGCAGACGATCGTATTCCGCACGTTTAGCCCTGAGCAGCAGGGGGTGAGAGGCAGTTTGTGTCTTGAACCGTTCTCGTCAATGATTCGCCGAGGGCCACGGGATGTCAATACATCCTTTAGCTTCAGCACGTTTCTACTTAGATGCCAGTTCATTAATTCCGGTTGACGGCCTTTCTTCGACACGACTCAGAACCGTGTTTAGGGCCGAATCCTGGCCCGCTGGGTACCATTTCACCGTAAGTTCATGAAAAACTTGACATCATTTGCAACCACGGTAACATTGAAGGCTGCATGGATGCCCTGTTAAGAAGAAGGAACACCATAAAAAACGAAGGGCACGCTTCCCCACGTAATCTGGAAGCCGATTTAAAAAACCCCCACATTAATGACACCAAACACGAGGAGAAATCATGGGCAAGAGAATTTGTTTTAGCCTCCTGATCTGCCTGCTCGCATTCACGTGGACTGCTTTCGGGCAGGAAACCACGGGCGCGATTCAGGGGACAGTCAAGGATCCGCAGGGCGCCGTAGTTCCAGGCGCAACTGTGGAAGTTACGAGCCCGGCATTGCTCGGCAAGAAGACGGCAACGACCGATTCCGCCGGCGCCTATCACATTGAACAATTGCCTCCGGGCTTATACAGCGTCAGCGTCAACGCGGCGGGCTTTGCACCCCAAACGCAGTCGAACCTGCCGGTGAACGTTGGCGTCCTTCGCAACATCGATGTCACATTGAAAGTCGGTGGAGTCACCACGGAAGTCAGTGTTTCCGCGGAAGCGGCAGCAATTGATGTGACCCAAAGCAAAGTGGCAACGATCGTCTCAGAGGATATGGTCGTCGGTTTACCGAAAAGCCGGTCGTTCCAATCGCTGATTCCTTTGGCTCCCGGCGCGCGCCAGGAACCATTACAGAGCGCACGCGGCGATCGCAACAGTGGATTCCAGATCGACGGCGCGGCGGATTCCGAGAATGTTTATTTGATTGATGGCATTAACACGACAAACATCCAAAGCGGTGGCGTCGGAAAGAATTTTCAATCGGACTTCGTTCAGGAAGTGCAAATCAAATCGAGCAGTTTCGAAGCGGAGTTTGGCGGCGCTCTGGGAGGCGTGATCAACGCGGTTGGAAAGCGCGGCTCCAATACCTGGCATGGAGAAGTCAAAACTCATTATCAGACCGCCGCACTTGATGCAAACGATCCCTGCGCCAGCGGCTTCACTTACTTTTCGGGTGGAAGTTTGGTGTGCGGTCAGCGTCTGAATCCGCTCCTGCCGGGTCTGAATACCACCACGCGATTGGATGGAACGCCTGAATACTATGTCGCGAAAAAGGACAGCCGCCATGTCATCGAACCCGGTTACGAACTCGGCGGCCCGCTATTCAAAGACAAGCTGACGTTTTTCAGCAGCCTTGTGCCGATGTTTGACACGACGCAGCGAACAACAACGTTCACGGGTTTGAACCCCGGTCCTCGCCGCCTTTCTCAAACCGTGAACCAGTACAATACGTATAACCGCGTGGATTACACGATGTCGAACCAACTCCGCTTCGCGGGGGCATGGAACTATGCTTATTCACGCACGCAGGGAACCCTCGGCCAACCTGACAGCGCTTTTGGGCAGGTAAACTCCGGCGCCACGGTGGATCCCAATACGTTACGGGCGGACTCCGCAACAGTAAGACCGCTGCATTGGTACAGTTTCAGCGGTGATTGGACGCCGACGTCGAAGCTTGTTGTCAGCAGCCGTTATGGCTATTTCTTCAACAATGCCGAAACGCGCGGAACTCCGGTAGGAATCCGGTATATCTACGACACGGACCTTAACGCCAGTACGAAGGACGTGAACGGTAATGCGATTGCCGGTGGAAGCTTTGCCCATCCAACCGGATTCTTCAACATTCCGAACAATTTCACGACGAATTACGATGCTTACCGGCGGAAGAGTTGGAACAGCGACGCGTCATACTTCGTCGGCAATTTGGGCGGCAGCCACAATTTCAAAGGCGGCTACATGTGGGGCACGCAGTACAACATTGCGAATGTCTCCGCGAACACGGCCGTGGTCAATATCGATTGGGGCATTGCCTACAATTCCGCGACGTCCGCGACAACGTGCGCGACCATCATAAACAGCAATTCCAATAAACTGTGTCAGGGACAATATGGCTACTTCTTTGTCGGCAGTACGACGACGTCGCAAAGCGGTTTTGCCAATGCAGTCGATCAGGCGTTTTACTTCCAGGACAGTTGGACGGTCGGCACTACCGGCCTGACGCTGAATCCGGGCGTGCGATTCGACCATGAAGTAAATCCCGCTTATGATCCCAAACGTTTCCCCGATATCACTTTTGGCTGGGGTTCGAAAATCGCTCCGCGTATCGGCGGCGCATATGACGCTCTTCACAACGGAAAGTTGAAGATTTACGCCGACTACGGCAAATACTTCGACATTATGAAACTCGGACTGACTCGAGGTTCATTTGGCAGCGACTATTGGCACGAATGTTTCTACGCGTTGGATACGCTCGATTACAACACGATCACCCCAACGTTGACCACCGGAGCAGGATGTCCGGCCACTGGCCCTGCCCCTGGTGTGGCTGGGCGGTTCATAGAAAACGTCGATCTTCGCGCAACCAAGGCGGACCCGCGTGATCCAGCCATCCAAGCGAACATGAAACCGGTTCAAAGCCACTCCATGGATATCGGCGCCGACTGGTCGATCAACAACAGTTGGATGTTGGAAACACGTTACACGCGCAAGCGTCTTGACCAAACGATCGAAGACATGGCCATCACGGATAACCTTGGCTTCTATATCGGCAACCCCGGAAGTGCTTTCGCCGATATCTTGCACCGGCCGACGGTCATTCCGTGCGATCCGAAAAATGGCTTTGCGTGCACTCCGGATGCAGACGGCAATTACTTCAACCAAACGTCGTTCTGTGCGGAGTGTCCGGGAGCGGTCAAGCCGAGCCGCCGTTATGACGGTATCGAATTCCGTCTGACACGGAAGCCCGGTGCTCAGCGCTTGTTCGGCACGATCAGTTATACCTATAGCAAGTTGCGCGGCAACTACTCCGGGTTGACGGATACCGATCCAACCGACGGGAACGGCGGACGGCACTCCCCCAACAATGGACGCGCGTTCGATATCCCGACGATGTCGTACTTACCCAGCGGGAAGATCGACGATGGTCCGTTGTCAACGGATCGGCCGCATACCGCGAAAGTCTACGGCTACTACCGCCTGCCCTGGATGGGCCACGAGACGATGTTGGGTGTGTTCCAGTCGTTTTATCAGGGCACGCCGATCAGTACTTGTCTTGGAGTCCTCGGTGTAAACAACCCGGACTCGGCCTGTCAATGGGCGGAAGGCCGCGGGAACTTTGTCAAGCTGCACCGCGATTCCGCTACGGGCAATATCGTCAGTGACGGTGTCGTGAAGGACGCACGCACTCCGGTCTACTTGCAAACGGATCTCAATATCAGGCAGGCGTTCAGTGTCAGCAAGGATCACGAAAACTACAAGATTGTGATTGAAGCGACCGGCACGAACCTCCTGAACCAGCATGCCGCCACTTCGTATTATGAATACGCCGTCCCATCGAACCACATCGCGCCTCAGCGTCCGGCTCGCTTTGCCGGCGATCTGAACGTGGATTTTGCCAGGTTGGAAAATGGGTACAACTACATTGATGCTTTCAACGCCACCGGGGCCTTCGCCGGCGCCGCTGTTGGCCAACCGAAGCTGACTTTGGCCAACCGCTATGGACTCCCCTGGACGTTCCAAACGGCACGGCAATTCCGTTTCGAACTTCGTTTCGTGTTCTAAACTGTAGGGGACGAGGGGCCTTCCCTCGTCGCTGCTTTACATGTTCAGAAGGGCACGAGGGGTCAGACCCCTCGTCCCTTCTTTTTTCACACGAAAGGATTCTCAATCGTGATACCGAGAATTTTTTGTCCCGGATTGAGGTCTTCAGAGTAGAGAGTGGAACAGCCGGCGGAAGAAGCCGCACTGAGAACCAGGGCATCCCAGAACGAAAGCGTATTCAGAATCGAGCAGTCAATGGCATCGTAAATGAGTTGGGATGACACCGGCACGAGTTCAAACATAGCGAAGCTCTTGAGCACACCCTTTGCAGCAAGCGGCGGGACACCCATCTTTCTCGTAATTGTGACGTAGAATTCCTGCATGATTTGAGTCGAGATGACTCCGTTTCCTGACGCCGCCGCCTGTTCGATCAAACGCCGGCTCTTACGCCTCTTAACCGGTGATCCCCTGTCCTGTGCATAGGCAAGAACATTTGAATCAAGAAATACTTTACCGGACATAAAGATCCTCTCGCTTCCATCGCTGACTCCTGGAGTTGCCCGGATGCGCGTCCATTAATCGAAACATTTCACGGGCGGATGCCTGCCGGTCCGCAATAACCGTCTTTACAAGAAGGTCACGTACAAGCGCATTGAGAGTTGTCTGGTGACGTTGAGCATACGAGCGTCCTGCATTCAGCGTGTCTTCATCCAAAGCCAATGTTATGTTTTTCATTTCCTGAGTTTACTGTGTCCACATATTATGTGTCCATAGCTAATGTGAAGAATGGGCCTTTACATCTTGAGGGTCAGTCCTCCATCCACAGTTAGAACCTGCCCCGTTACGTAATTATCCGGTTCGAGGAAAAACAGAATGGCGCGCGCCACGTCTTCAGGGCGGCCGAATCGTGGAATGATTTTCTTTTCGAGGAAGGAATCGTATTTTCCGCTTTGCACGCTTTGCCGGGCCATTCCGGCATCGTTGACGCCGGGGGCAACGACATTCACCCGAATCTTCCATTGTTTGGCGAGAATCTTCGCAGAGTGAACAAGCGCGGCTTTCGGCGCAGCATAAACCGTGCTGCCCGGAAATACGCCAATCGCCTGCATCGTGGCAACGAACACAATGGCTCCATCACGATCACCGAGCGCGGCCGCAAAGTCGCGAGCCAGGAGAAGCGGGCCGGCGAAGTTGCTTTTCATGGAATCGATGAGATCCTGCTCGGTTGCCGTCTCGATGGGAATCCGCGCCGGATTTCCGGAGAGCGGCACAAGGCCGTAGAGATCGCCGGCCGCGTCGAGAAGTTGCCGCCGAACGGAGGCATCCAGAATATCGCCGGCAACCACAGGGACCTTGACACCGTATTTTTGTTCCAGCATTCGCGCCAGGTTATCCGCGCGTTCCCTGTTGCTGCGGCACCCGATGACGGGTCTCGCACCGCGGGCCGCAAGAGCCTCGGCAACTGCGCTTCCCAGCCCTCCCGAACCACCGGCGAGGATAATGCTCCTTCCATTCACAGCGGCGTGTTCTCCGTCTTTCTGCGGCTGGATATCATGCAATGCATTTCCGCCTATATCGCATCCGCGGAAAACGAGTTTCCGGATTCTGCCGTGAGAGTCTTCGGCCCGTCACCCTGCCGTCTCCTGAAGGAAAAGAGCGGCGATGAATCTCAGATCGATCGATTTGCCGGCAAGGGGTTCGAGTTCTTCGCGAAGATCTTTCCACCAGCGTTCGGCAAACGGGCGAATCGGACGGGGTACATCGATGACGGGGAGTCTGAAGCCTCCCGCCAGAAAGCGTTCGAGATCGGCCACGTTGACCGGGATTGCTTCGAAATTTCCGCTGACGGCGAATTGGACGGTCGCCGTATTGAACGTCTTGCGCATGGATTCACGGATTACCGGAAACGAAGTCACGAATACCTCGGCCATGCGAGCCAGTTCATCCAACCGGACCCGCGCCGCCTCGACATCCGCCATTGATTGAAAATTCCGGTAACGTTCGTTCTCGATCAGCAGGGGCTTGAAACGGCGGATGGCCTCGAGAAACTGCTGATCCGGTTCGTCGAGTGTTGAAACGTTAAATCCCCGGATATGCGCCACCCGGTCGGCTTCGTCGCGCAAACGCGCGACCTGATCGAAACCGACTTTGAAAACGGTCTGAATGTAGCTCTTCCGTAACGCGCCGGGCGCGGCCTCCGCCTTACTATCGGTCAGCCGTTCCAGGCCAATCGTCAGAAAATCCCGCATCTCTTCAAGCGCAGGGCGGATTCCCTCGAGTTCGCCGAGATTCACGAGATTTGCCGAAAGAATGCGATTGCCGAGGGCCGTCAACTCCTGGGCGAATCGATCGGATTCTTCGGGATCCGTGATCTGTTGAAAAGCTTTCATCAGGAAAGCGCCTTCCAGCAGCGAGTCTGCAAATATCGCCGGAAGGTTCCCCGGACTTTCTTCACCGGGTATGGGCTCGGGTGAGGGTTCTCGATCCGCCGCAGCGTGGCCGCCGGTATCGCGAGGCGTCGCGTAGATCGAGAGCGCGTCGTAATAATCGACAAAGCCGTGAGTCTCAAGCCTTCGATTCTTGTTTTCGTATGCCGTCTCTTCCAGTTCGACGCGGGTTGTATAACGCACTTTGGTCAGGATCTGAGTCCCCAGCGCCGGCTGATACCGGAAAAGAGCATCCAGGATCAGCATGCCGATCGTCATGGCTTCGCCCTGCTCCATGGGCTCCACACCGAATCGATTGTCGGGAGTAAAGATAAGCTGCGTGCCCGTCGGAGGATCGTCACGATCAATTTCGTATACGTGAACCAGGTCCTTGAGGAAGAGCGAAAGGATCGTGTCATCCACTCCGGAAATCGCCTTCATGGTTTCTTCGGCGCCTCCCTGAACGAAGGCTGCAATCCATTCCATGAACGGCTTTCGCACAAATGTATCTTTGCGCCAGCAGTCGAGATCGATGAAGCCGCGGACCTGTTTGCCCGACAGAAGCGGCAAAAGATCCAGACTGTCCGCCAATCCCACACGCTTTATGGTGAAAAACACTTCTTCAAACGAGGCGTGCTTCACGACATGCGTGGCGTCCGGGCGCGTCAGGAATTCTTCCAGTTCTTCCTTGCTTTCGACGCGTAAAGCGGAACCCGCCAAAGGACTGAGCATTTCGTTCGACATAATGTAGTCGCCGGTTTTATACCCGCGTTTATGTAGTCGCGGGTTTCATACCCGCGTTTTAGAATTCTAACGATGTCGCTTGAAGGAAGGATAGTGGAGTTCCTCGAAGCGGATGAATTGCGATTCGCATACATCCGGAAGCAGGAACGCGACCGTCTTCAGGCCATCGATCCGCGGGGCCGAAATATCAGCGTGAACGGCGATCGCGTTGTTGTTGCTCATGCCGGCTCCACTGAAGACGACTTTCCGGCCAAAGCACGCTCGATCGCCGAGCGAATATCCCGGCGTCAATCGGAAGTCGACGTGGAACTTCTCTGGCAATCCCTGAGCGGGAAACAACAGGAGATGGAGGCATCGGAACTCGCGGCGCTTTTCTTCTCGGAAAGCTCCCCCGAAACCGCATCAGCAGTGTTTCGCGCGTTGTCGCATGACAATCTTTTCTTCAGACGCAAAGGCTCAATGTTCATCCCCAGGACCGAAGAACAAGTCACCGCTGAACAAACGCGGCGCCGGCGCGAGCGCGAACACACGGCATTTCATGAAAACGCATCGAACCTTGTCCGCCAACTCATAAACGGAAATGCGGAAATCACTCCGGAGGCGGAAATCCTGCTCGATCGAATCCAGAACTGGCTGAAGTATGGCACCGGCGATGAAGCCGCCGGGATTCTCGAAGAGATTACGGGCCCGGCAAAAGCGCGCGATGCGGCTTATGAGATTCTTTTGCACACTGGCCGTGTGGACCCGTCGGCGGACCGTTTTCTCGTCACCGCCGGAATCGAACCCGGGTTTTCATCACAGCTTCTTGAAGCGGCCGAACAACTGAGCCCGTTCATTCACACATCGGAGCGCGTTGATTTTCAGGCCCGGCACGCATTCACCATCGACGATGAAGATACCCGCGAAGTGGATGATGCCCTCACCGTCGAACGATCCGGAGATGAAACGATCGTCGGCATTCACATCGCTGATGTCTCCGCTTTCGTCGATAAAGGTGATCTGCTCGACAACGAAGCATTGCGGCGCTGCTCGACAATTTATTTACCCTCCGTTACGGTGCCGATGTTTCCCGCGCGGCTTTCGATGGAACTTACAAGCCTGATGCAGGGCGCAGCCCGGCCCGCGTTTACCGTGGAAGTTCGTTTCGACGGCCAGGGGAACCGCACGGGATATCGAATCACGCTTTCGACGATCTTCGTCGGCAAGCGCTTCTCTTACGATGAGGCCGACGAGGCTCTTGAAAGGGGATCGGAGCCGTTGCAGATGCTTCACCACCTGGCGGAAAAACTGCGTGATCTTCGCGCAGCACAAGGCGCCATTACATTTCGCCGCCCGGAGTTGAAAATCCGCGTTCATGATCACGACATTCAGATCAAAAAGATCGATCCGAATTCGCCTTCACGTTTTCTGGTCAGTGAAATGATGATTCTCGCCAACGGCCTTGCGGCTGATTTCGCGGCGCTGAACGCCATCCCCGTCATCTACCGGACACAGGAGCCGCGGGAGGCGCTTCCCGCGGAAGATCCTCCCGCGGTTGAAGCCATCGCTTTTGAAAAACTCCGAAAGACGTTCAAACGGTCGCGGCTATCGCTGACTCCGGGCTTGCACTCGGGATTGGGCCTCACCGCTTACACCCAGGCCTCTTCCCCGATCCGGCGTTATGCCGATGTCGTCGTTCAGCGGCAGTTCACATCCGTTCTCCGCGGGCGGCCCGCACCTCACAGCCGGGAAGAGTTGTTGCAGATTCTGGCTGCGGCAGAAGGGGCTGAACACGAAATTCGCGGTATCGAAGACCGATCCACGCAATATTGGACGCTGGAATACCTGCGGCGCCACCGGATGAACACACCGTTATCCGCGGTTGTTCTGGATGCAAAGGGCAGCATTGAGTTGGAGGACTATTATCTGCGAGCGAAGGTGGCTGGAATCGGAAAAGCCCAGCCCGGTGATAAGGTAAGGGTCATGATCGATATGATCGATCCGTCAAAAGGAGATTTGCGGCTGAAAACAAGCCCTCTCGCATCGGGAGAGGATGGGGTGAGGATCAATGCCAAAGCATAATGGCGACTCGCCCTCACCCGCCGCTTCGGATCAGCCCTCACCTGGAGCGAAAGGGCCGACTCTTGAAGATTTCGACTATCGCATTCCGTGTGACGATTTTCTGCTGTACGAACTGGGCCGCCTGATCGAAGAAGATCGTGCGTCGTTCGCGGACGAAGAGTTCCGTCGAGTCATTGATTCCGGCATTCATGAACACATCGAGCGGCGGCTGGATGTGCGCTCGGAACTCGCCGCTCGATTCCGCGCGGTTCAGCCCGTTCCGGTCCGCGCACTGAGCATGCTTGAAGACATCGAAGCGCCTTTGCGCGACGCACCCGTTATCATTCAGAGTTACGCCGCCTACCTTCTGCGCCGGCTCGAGGAGTGCGCCGATGTCCATCCGGATGAAAAAATCACAATTACCGCGGACCTGCTGTTCGAATCGCCGGAAGATCGAGGCGTCGCCGAATCCGCACTTGACGTTCTGGGCTCGACTCGATCCCCGATCAGCGCCCGCGTTCTCGCTCACGCCATTTCAGAACCCATGCTCGAAGAGGATCTCGAGCTGAAAGCTTATGGCTACCTTCGGGCAATGTGGCCGCTGCCCCGCCATTACATTTTGTATTCGCTCAGACAACACGCGCACGAAGACATTCCGTTTCGGTGGTTTCAACTTCTCGTGGAATGCGATGAGCCATCCGCCGTCGATCGAATTCTGGAAGAACTCGCCGTCCATTCGGCGCACTCCGATTACCGGGAGGATCTTTCGACGCTCGTCGAATTGCTCGGCACGGCGAGGGATCCGGGTACGGAAGATAAAATCCTGCAGGTGCTCAACAGCGAAGATACACCTCGCGCCGGTATCGAATTACTCGATGCGTTCTTAAAGAAGACGAAGACTCGAAGATACAAAGACGCAGAGCCAGCCGAGCCCTGGGCCGGCCTCGATCGCCTTTATGCCGCCAACAAGAAGTACCTCGCCGCGGCAAAGCTCTTCGACTCCGGCCGAAGACCAGAGGCCGAGTTCAAGCTCGATGAACTGCTGAAGGAGCACCCTCAATATCCGTTCGCGCTTATGCTGAAACGGCAGTTCTGAAGGTCCGGAATGAGACAAGCGCGTCGCTTTCGACATCGAACGACTGGAAAACCGTATCCAGCTTCGTGATGTGCAACAGCAATTTGATCCTCGGCGTCGGTTTCAGCAGCTTCATGTCGCCTCCACGATTGCGGGAGACGGTATAGATCCAACAGAGTTGTCCTAATCCGGCATTGTCCAAAAAGGACACATTGGCGAGGCTGATCACAAAGTTTCTTTCCCCGCGCTCAATGAGCTCCCAAGCAGTTTGACGCAGATTCAGATCGAGCACCGACAAGCGTCCCGATAACTCCAGAACGACGGCATCGTCCTCGCGCCGAATTTCAATAGAGAGACTCATAAAAAACTCCTGGACAAGCTGTAGCCAGCTTGACCGCAGCCTGCCATCCATGGCACGCGCCAACCCATCCATGGGGCGCAAAGTCCTGATCTCGTTTTCATGGAACTTTTGGCGCAACCGCCAGGTGTCAGAGCAATGCCCGGACCAAAGAATTTCCGGGTTAAGTCGCTGGTACGAGATTCCAGGCGTGCGCGGGCCTCTATCCGAAAAGATAGAAACCCGCGATCGAAAGGACAAAAGGTTTTTTCAGAATCTTGCAGTCATGACGAGGATGATCGCCCTATCCGCGATGGATGCTTTGCCGACGATGATTTGCTGGTTTTGAGGCACTTCAACGTCGGTTGCGATCGTTATCTGATCCTCGCCGGCCCCGGCGGGACGCGGAATGTTCACGCGGAACTGCATACCGCGCAGGCGGAGCAATGCTGTTTTTCCGTCGTTGTCCGCGCTGAGCTGAGATTGAAACGTGTAACTGGCGTTGCGGCCCGAATTCGTGAGGCTGGTCAGCACTCCCTGAAGTATGGTCGTGCGATTATCGCCGCCGCGGGCAATCAACGTATCGATGAGTTGAAATCCCTTGTAAGCGAGAACTTTCTTCAATTCGCTTGTAATGGGCTGCAGGCTTGCAGGCAGCGCTCCGTCCGGCTGGTCGGACGCCATCAAAACCCAAACGGTCAATTCTGCGTCTTGCTGCCTGGCCGCGGGCACGTCGAATCGCTTAATCGCATCTTCAATGGCAGGCATGATCTCTTTGGGCGCCTTGACGGCCAGAATGCGTGAGTTCCCGCCATTATTCAAGACCGCGCGAAACATCGACAAGGCCTGACGAAGCTCGCTGGGTTGCGCGAATTTAATTTCGAAGAGCTTCGTTTGCCAGTCTTTCTGCTCGAGCTCCTGACGTTGGGCCAATTCCATTCTCAGCCGCTCCACGTCCGCCTCGCTCTGCGATGCGGGTTTGTTCTGGGCCATCGCACCGGTGGATGTCGCGGCCAGCGTCAGTGCGGCGACAATAATTCTTTTCCAAACAGGATTCACAGTTCTCCTCCCTTCGTATCAACGAGCCAGTAAATAACGATGTTGGGATCATCCGTAAGCAGCTTGACGGTCACTTGTTTCAGGGGCGGCTCCACCAGGGTTTCGCTGTGACGGCCACCCTGCCGCCTTCGGCGGCTCTCCCCCGCTGCATGGGGAACTTCATCATTCTTATTCTCCACTTTAAAAAGGGGAGGAGCCGCCACCGGCGGCAAAGCGCCGGTCTCGACCGCATGTTTCACGACGACCGGCCGATGCAGAGATGCAACAGCCAGTCCCAGCAACAACACAAATGCCGATCCGGCCACGGCGTAAATCCAACGGCCCCACGGCACCCGGACTTGCCGGCGTTCAACTCTCGAAGTGACGGACATCCGCAGTTGCGCCAGAGCTGCATCGGTTACTGTTTCCTGCCGGAGGCCTTTGAACAATCTTTGTGTCGCTCGAAGGTCCTGAACGAGAGTCCGGCACACGCCGCACGAGTCAAGATGCATTTCGAGTTCACGACTCCTGGATACAACAAGATCACTCTCGACATACAACGCGATATCGTTTTCCCGATCCCTGCATCTCATGACCGGCCTCGCATCCGTTTCTCGATCGTTTTTTTCATTTTCAGTCCTGCGCTGCAGATTTGAGATCTCACCGTGCCCTCGGATGAACCAAGGATCTCTGCAACCTCCGCCGTCGATAATCCTTCAATGTCCCTCAGAACAACCGCGGCTCTTTCTTTCCCGTGTAATTGCTGAAGAGCCTGGTGAACGATCTGCCGTTCCTGCGCCGATCGTATGTCCGCATGCGGATCGCTGGCCGAGATCAACGCTTCTTCGTCAAGAGTTGCGCCCAGCCTTCTCTTTCGGCCGAAATCGCGGCAGACATTCACGGTCATGCGTACGAGCCAGGGTTCGAATGGACGGCGAATATCGAACCGATGAAGGAATCGGAATGCCTTCAGGAATACTTCCTGCGACGCGTCCTGCGCGTCTTCCGGAGTTCCCAGCAGGCGCCACGCCAGTGTGAGGACGCGGCGCTCGTAGCGGACAACCAGTTGATCGAACGCGGAAGTATCGCCTTCAATTGCGCGCTTTACGAGAGCCGCAACCGCGGACTCCGCCGTATCCTCGCAATCGAGCCTCAACATCCATAGCGCCGCTGCCTGAAATTCCATTCAAGTGCCTTCCAGAGATACATACTCTGAGACACTGAAAAGCGTTTAGAAGTTTTCGAAGCGGGCTAAAAATCGCTGCAGGATTTGAAGTAGGAGCAGTTGGGACACACGAGCTTGCATTTTTGCTCGTCAAGCTGTGCGCCGCAGTTCGGGCAGGTCCGTTCGATTTTTTCGACGTCGCTTGTATTACATGTGCCGGTCGTCATGCGGTTTGTCGTCCTGTTGCTCTTTTCCGAAGTATTCGGCAAGGTGTCCAAGAATAGTGGCCGCATCCGAAGGACGGCCTTCAAACGTTGTAATGCAGCGCGACCGGCGCCAGCCGTTGCCTCGCTTCACGCCAACGATGATGTATTCATCGAAGAATCCGCTCTCCTTCAGAAAACGCACGGCCGATTCCGGCGTGAATTCGTGAGAGCGGAATTCGCATACGCTGATCAAATCGCGAAGTTTCTCAGCCTGTTCGGGCTCCGCCAGTTCAAGAAAAGGATTCAGGCCGTGCACTTCACATTTGGCAGGAGGTTCACCATTCTGCGAAAGCGCTTCGAGTTGAGCTTTGACGAATTCGCCCAGGGCGCAATCCTCGAATCCCTCAATAACAGGACCGGTCCTGAGGTTCGCCAGATAGAAAACACTTCTGCGCGGAGTAACGCGTCCGCCTTCGTCCACTTCGCCAAGCAATGCGGCCTCTTCCACCGATGGAAGACACAAGGACAGGGGACGAATCGTCGTTCGCCGCTGAGGTGCCTGCGCGTTGAAAACGTTGTTCCGGATGCGAAATCGCAATTCAACCATGTATTGCCTCCTCGACGTTTTCGAGCCCAACCAATTGTGTTTGTTTATCTCGCGACTTGAGGACAGATGTGGTCCCATTTACGGTAATATCTGGCCATGACGACGTTCACCGATGCCGAACTCAAGCTCATCCGGAAACTCACAGCGCAACCCGCGCAGACCGTCTTGCAAATCAAGAAACCTTGTCCGACACATTCGGTCTGCAATCCACTGCCGCTCTTTCGAATTTACAAAATCGACGACACTTCTTTTGAAGCGCAATGGAATGGATTTCACGAACCCGGTCCCAAACAAATCTTCGGATTTGATTAATTGCCGGTGTAGCCGGTTTTGGCGCGGATTTTGAAGTCGTGTCCCGGTATCTCGACAACGATGTGATGATAGCCGGGGCGGCGGGAGATGTAATAGCCCAGGTAGTACTGATGCGAAAGCTCTGTTCGAATCTGATCGAGAACGGGCGAGATGGCATCCTGCTTGGGGACATAGAGAGTCCGTCCACCACTGATGCTGGATAACGATTCAAGCGTGTGGGAATCCACAAGAATCGGCGAACCGATCGCAATGAAGTACAGCAACGTTGCAGAAGCCTGAACTTCTTCTACAACACGCCCGTGAGTCACATTGCTTCCATTGTCGTTGCCGTCGGTGAAAACGATGAGCGCTTTCCGGGGATGGTCCGACTTCTCCGCTTTTTGCATCCCGTACAACAGGCCGTCATACATCGACGAAGTTCCGTATGCGCGGATCGCAACCATACTGTCTTCCAGGTGCTTCAAAGGCTGCGAGGATGTGTGCACCAGTTTGACCGTCGTTCCAAACGATACGACAAAGAACTCATCCGGCTTCGGCAATTGCCGCGTAAAGTCTCGAATCCCGCGTTTCATGAACGGCATGATGTCGACCATGCTTCCGCTGGTATCCATGAGAATGCCGATCGATGAATCGACCCTGTCCTGCTTTTCAAAAACCTGCACGTCCTGCAATTCACCGTCATCGAGAACGCGAAAATCATCCTTGTTCAGGTTCGTGACGAAATTCCCCTGATCGTCCTTTACCGTTGCGAAGACATTAACGAGGTTGACATCGACTTTGAGAGTCTGTTGAGGAAAACACAAAGAAACGAAAACACCGAGGAACAAAAGTGCGGTGAGAAGTCTTGTCGTCAATTCGCCTCCTGAATCTCCCGGTATAGACGATATATCGCGGGATTCGTGGCAAGGATTCTCGATCCCTTTTTCAAGACGCGAAGCGCATCGGCCTTGCGGCCTGCATCTTTGTAGAGCCTTCCGAGTTTTACATAAACATCGGGATCGCGGTCAAAAGCATATCGCACGAGATACTCATACTGTTGGATCGCTTTGCCGGTATCTTTCTTTTCCTCAAACACTCGAGCAAGCCGGTAGTGCGCCCAGAAAACATACGGATCGACATGCAGCGCAGTCTCCAGGGCCTGGCTGCCTTCGTCCAGTTGTTCGGCGGCCAGTCTGTAATCTCCGAGCATCGCCCAGAAGTGCCCGAGCGACGAAGGCCGGGTCGCCACATACAACTGCATCCAGTCGCCGGCTTCCTTCCACAATTGGTCTTTCGCGGCAATCTCGGCAAGTTTTCGGAACGGCACAGGCCGGGCCGGATCCGCTTTCGCGGCACGCTCAAAATGCTCCTTGGCACTCTCGGAACTGCCGATAGCGCTGGACAGGAGACCCCATAATTCTTCCTTTTCTCCCAGGAGCGGGTTGTCCGGTTTCACGAGAGAGTCGGCTTCCTTTAATGCCGCTTCTGCGTTGCCGAGATTGCCCGAATCCAGATTCAGTTTCGCGATGGCAAGCTGCAGCGACGCGGGTTCATGATGAGGAACCTGTCCGAGCAAGGCCATCGCCTGATTCGCCAGATTCGATCGTTTGAAATAAAGAAAAGGCTCAATCATTCCGGAATAAACCTTCTCCGCTTCGGGCATCTCAATTCCCGGCGGCAGAAGTCCGTCCTTGCTCTCATACAGCAGATCGATATTCAAGTCGCGCGTATCTGTGAACAATTGCCGCGGGGCGTGGTATTCGAGCAGAGGATGATCGTCCGTATTCCGCCGCGCCCTGGAAGCGAACTTCCTTACGGCTTCCGTGGACATGACGTAGTAAGAAAGCAATCCTTCAGGCTGCTCGGCGTGCAGGAATTCCCGGAAATCGTGCACGATGCCCGGATCCGCTTTGACGATTTGAGCAACACGTCCCATGTCGAGCTTCTGCTTTTCGCGCGATCCGATAATGATGAGATCCGAATCGGTCACCCAGACCGAGACTTCCGGAAACTTGCGTTGCACTTCATAAAGCACCATTCGCAGGTCTTCAGGATCGAGTTCATAGAGCTGGATCCACTGCGCAAAGATTCCGTCCGGCTTCAAAACCTGCGCGGCGCGATCGTAGAACTCCGCGGTGAAGAGACTCGCCACACCTGCGATCCAGGGATTCGAGGGCTCGGAGATGATGATGTCGTATTGCTTGCGCGTCATGTTCATGAAGTTGCGCGCATCGTTGAATGTCAGATGAACTTTGGGATTCTCGTAGCTTTTGCGATTGATATCGGAAAAATACGGTCCGGCGCCAAATACTGCCGGTTCAATTTCAATGCAGTCGATATTCTCGATTTCCCGCAGTGCCGAGACTGCGCCGACAGTCACTCCCGATCCGTAACCGATGACCAACGCCGATTTCGGATGGGGGTGATAAAAACCGGGCAGCCAGCCCACGGTTAACTGGGTGATCATGTCATCGCGGTTGGACGCATCGACCTTGCCGTTGGTCCGCAGAGCCATGTAGTTCTCACCCTTGCGGACGGAGATCGTCGCGTTATTGCCTTCCTTGAAGTAAACCACGTCGGTGTCTTCGTAGTGTTCGCTGATCGTCAGTTCGGGGCGCGACTCAAAAGAATGAGAATAGACGAGGATTCCACGATCCATGAGGTCCGGCTTCCAAAACACGCCGCCTTTCATCGATACGGTCGCAATCAGAAGCAGCGCGACCGCCGCACCTTGCGCCATGCGGCCGGCCTTTCCTTCCGTTAAGAGGGCGAGGGCCATTGCGGAGTTGAGAAACAATCCGGCAACGATTGTGATTTCTGTACCCCTCGACGGCATCAGAAGAAAGCCGGCGAAAAGCGAACCAAGGATGGCTCCCACGGTGTTCACCGAATAGATGTTCCCTATGCTCCGCCCGAGAATCACGAACCTGCTCGAATACAACTGGCTTGCAATTGGAAAGGTCGCCCCCATGCACAACGTCGCAAGAATCATCAAGCCGGCAGAGAGAATGAACTGGATCGAGAGAATGGCGGGAAATGAATAATAGAGCGCGCGTATCAATCGGATGAGCACGTATGGGGCGGCAATATAACCCACGAGAAAAACGAGCCCGCCCACGGCTACGCCGAGTTGCATCAAGCCAAGTAATCGAAGATTCGCGGAAGGCTTGACTCGCCCGACGATCGAACTGCCCAGCGCGATGCCAACCAGGAACGTCACGAGCATGACCGAAAAGGCGTAAGTTGAACTGCCGATCAATGCGGACAACGCGCGCGTCCAGGAGACTTCGTACATCATGGACACAAACCCTGAAACGGCGAGGGTCAACAAGACCAGTCTGTCGCTGACAGGTGTCTTCCTCTCGAAAAGGGTTGCCGTCTCGGGCGGCGGCATTAGAGTCCCCGTCTCGCCTTCGCCTGTTTCAACCGGCTTCCCCGAAATCCAAATTGCAAACAGCCCGATCGCAACGTTGATCGTTGCAATGATCAGCGTCGTCCGGATGTTTCCGATTCCGGGAATCAAAATCAACGCGGCCGCCACAGTTCCGGCCGCAGCGCCGAAAGTATTCAAGGCATACAGCGCGCCGACCTTGCGCTCCACTTCTTCCACGCTGTTCGTGAAGAATCGAGTCAGGACGGGAAGCGTTCCGCCCATCAGAAAAGTCGGCGCCAGCAGAACAAGAAAGCTTGTGCCGAACCGCAGGAATCCGCTGCCGCCAGGGATTCCAGACATCGATGGCGCGACAGTGCGATAGAAAGTATCCAAAGCCCGGAATATCAGAGGAACTAGGGCCGCCGAAAGACCAATGCCGATTTCCAGAAGTCCGTAGAGTCGAAGCGGATTATCAATACGGTCGGCTTTCCGGCCGAGCTTCCAGCTTCCAAGAGCGAGTCCTGCCATGAAAGCGCCCAATACCGTCGAGATCGCCTGCGAGGTATTTCCGAAAACCAGGCCGGTAAGGCGGACCCAGATCACTTCGTAAACAAGACCGGTCGCACCCGATAGAAAAAAGATGACGTAAAACAGCTTTTTGCCTGACATAGGCGGGGATTGTAATTCGTAAACTAAAACTTCAATCCAAAAAAAGGAGGGCGAGAGAATTCCATCGTGGAAGCATCCCGCCCCGTTAGCCTAAAGGGAGGCTGATTGCGAAGGTCGTTCCGCAAGGCGTCGGCTCGACGGTGATGGAGCCTTTGTGCTCCTCGATGATCCGCCTTGTGATGTAGAGCCCGAGCCCTGTACCGCATTCCGCTTTGGTGGTGAAGAAAGGATCGAAAATGCGCTGGATGTTTTGAGGCTCAATTCCTTTACCGGTATCGGAAACTGCAATTCGAAGGTTTCGGTTGCCGGCCGATACCGTAATCGAAAGAACGCGTGGATTCACGCTCTGCATGGAGTCGGCAGCGTTCTGTATAAGATTGATGATGGCTTGAATAAGCTGGCAGCGATCCGCCTCGATCAACGTCAGTGGGTCATCAACCTGGACTTCGACCCGAATGGATTCCGTCTTGAGACGGAGCTGAAGAAATCGAAGGGCTTCCGCAATCACCTCATTGATGTCGCACGCAACGCGAGACCTCGTTTTTTTGCGGCTGTAATCCAGCATGCGCGCCGCGAGTTCTTCGATGCGCTTAGCCGCCCGGTCGATCGCTTCAAAATCGCCACGCAGCGAGTGATCCGGGGGCAGCGCCTCGTCCATGAACATCACATGGCCCTTAATCGTCGTGAGTGGATTCTTGACTTCGTGAGCAAAACTTGCTGAAAGCTCGCCAAGGGTTACAAGCCGCGAGAGGTGCAGGAGTTCATCCACATCCGAAACCGCCGCTGCGGATTTCAGAATCTCCTGTGAATTGAGAAGTTCAAGGACGACCGGGCTATAGGCCATCAGTCTTTCAAGATCTTCGGCCGTGAATCTTCCTTGCCGGGAAGAGTAGCCGACAAGCAGAGCCGCCGGATGACCGCTTCGATTGACGGGAACCGCAATAAGCCGCGCATCGTCGACAACGGCCGGCCCCCAACCTGCCAGTTTCGAGAGGATTTCGCCTGGCGAATCGTCTATGGATTCCCTGCCGGCCATCCCTTTGATGCGAATCGCATCGCCTTCGGGAACCGCGATCATTGCATAGTCACATTCCAGCAGATTGCGCACGTGAACTGCGATTTCGTAATACGAACTCGGGATTTCGCCTTTGCTGTTGTTTGTTTCACTAAC
>CAZWGA010000020.1:0-87374 GCA_964633285.1 uncultured Solibacteraceae bacterium
CCGTCGTGCGTTCCAAAGAACTCGGCAACCCCGCCGCCGATCCGAATACTTTTCTTCATCCCTGCTTTGTATACCTGCGGCGGATTATAACATGCGGGACTGGGCTGGTTGGCGGCAGGTTGGATCAACAAATTCGGTGTCAGACCTGTCAGACCTGAAGAACTGATAACGCAAGGGTCTGACACCGTTTTATACGCCTGTAATTTGGAGCCATCTGCTATGATCGTTGTTTTTATTAAGGAGACCCGATGGCAAACCATCCATCCGCGCTTAAGCGGTACCGGCAAAGTCAGCACCGCCGCCTCATCAATCAGATGAACCGGCACAAACTGAAGACACAACTGAAGAAGTTGCGGGCCGCAATCGCGGACAAAAAGACCGACGATGCGAAAACGCTGCTGCCCCAGACGTTCAGCTTGATCGATAGATCCGTGCAAAAAGGCGTTATCAAGAAGAACACCGCGCGCCGGTATAAATCCCGCCTGACAAAAACGGTCAACGGTCTTAGCGCTGCATAGTCAAACCAGAAGCTTCCACAACATGACGTCGAAGTAGCCTTCCGGATTTGGTGTCGACGTTTTGAAGGCGCGGTCGGCGCTGAGCAGCAATCGAAAACCCGCGCCGAGTTGTTTCCAATCAAACTTCCGGCACGACGCAGTGAAATCCGCAGCTTTCCACGCAGGCACCATCGCCACGGCCGCAACATCTTTCGCGCTTCTCTTTCCCGCCAGCGACTTTCCAACGAAAAGCTGCCGCCACACGCGGACCAGACGTCCAAGAATGCGGATCGGTTCTTCCCCTTCGTCAAGCATGCCGCCGATGACCTTTACGGCCTTCTTGTAATCCCGCGCAAGAACGGCATCATCGAGTTCAAAGGGTCCGAATTGTTCCGATCGAAGAATCAAAACGTCGATATCGCGAATCTCGATGGACCGGGAATCGCCCGTATACGTTCGGAGTTTCTGGATCTCGGTGTGCAACGGATACAAATCCGTGCCGACATTGTCGATCAGGTATCGGGCAATTTCGGCGTTGAGCTTATAACGGTCCATGAGCCATCGCGCGGCATCGGCCGGCTTCAACGGATCAATCCGAACAACCGGAAACGTCCTGGCCCATGCATCAGCGGATTTTTCCGGCGCGACGAGAATCACCCGCAATGAGGCTGCCGGCAAATCCTGCAGTGTGGCCAAATCTTCGATTCGTCCTTTGGTCAGCTTGTCGGCGTTGGTGACGATGAGGATCCGATTCTGCGTAAAAAGGGACGGCGTCAGCGCGTCGTCCATCAATTTTGCCGAAGGGATTTCCTCGAATTCTTTCGCGGCATATTTTTCAAAGACCCACGAGCCTCCGAAAATCCTTTGCCAGACCGGCCGCGATTCATCGGCGAGAAAATCGTCGTCGCACGCAAATACCATGACATTGCGCGTCTGGGCCGGCTGAAGTTTTTGAAATTCCGTAAATCTCATTTGGCGTGCATCACGGTTGCGACTAGAGAGGAAGCGAACTTTCGCGAAAGCCGGTCGAGCGAAGCCGTGTCCTCGGGAACGAATTCTGCCGAATTCTGCGAGAGTTCGAAAACTTCCCGAAACGAATATCGATTGTTCTGAAAAAGGATTTTGCCGGACTGAGTATCCGTGACCCGGACTCCGACATCGACGCTGATGACGTAAGTCGAGCCTCTTCCCCGTTGATTAAAAATGACCGGACTCGCGATGTAGCTTAAAACCTCGCCGGACATCACCACGTCGCCGGAGTTGCCCGAAGAAACTTTGAATCCCGTTCGCCTTATAAATTCCTGGCGCACAGCTTCCGTAAGCCGCTGTTCGATGCGATATGTGGTGGTCTGATTCTCGAACGTCGGCACGGCAATCGTCCGCCCCTGGCCGCCATTCAGTTTGGCATTCGCAAGACGATAGCCGCAGCCATTGAGATTGAGAAGAATCAAGGAAAGAAAAAACAGTCTGCGCACGACGGGTATCATAACCTTCTCTCTCCGGGTAATAACATAACTTGACTAAGAGAATTTCGGTGGGGGACAAATAATGGATCAGGTATATCTGTACGCACTGAAACTTCTCCGAATGCGCGACTATTCCGTTTCGCGTCTGCGCGAGAAGCTCGCAGCGAAATTCGGATCCGTCCCGGACGCCATCATCGACGAACTTATCAGGAAGAAGTTTCTCAACGACCGAAGATTTGCCGAAAACTACATTGCCAGGAAAGCCGACCGGGGACAGGCTCGGCTTCGTGAAGAACTCTTGACGCGCGGAATTCCCCCCGGTCTGGCCGATGAAATCCTCACCCAAACCGCCTTCCCCTCGCTTCGGGGCGCTCTGGAAGCTAAAATGAACGATTGGAAATTGCGGCTTCCCCTCCAACCTCGCGATGCGGCTCGTCTTTTTAGGGCTTTGGCACGTCTTGGATACGATGAGGACGCCTTACGAGAGGAACTAGAAAATCTTCATGAACAGTAACGAAATTCGCAGGCGATTCCTCGATTTTTTTGCGGAACGCGGGCACGCGATAGTCAAAAGCTCTTCACTGATTCCGGCAGAAGACCCGACACTGCTCTTCGCCAATTCCCGCATGAACCAGTTCAAGGATGTCTTTTTCGGGCGCGAACAACGGCCCTATACGCGCGCGACAACGTGCCAGAAGTGCGTCCGCGCCGGCGGAAAACACAACGATCTCGATAACGTCGGACACACTCGCAGGCATGGAACGTTTTTCGAGATGCTCGGCAACTTCTCTTTTGGAGACTATTTCAAGACCGATGCGATCGAATATGCCTGGACGCTCCTAACCACCGGCTTCAGCATTCCAAAAGACCGGCTGTGGATCACCGTGTTTCGCGAAGACGACGAAGCAGCCGGTATCTGGGCCAAATACATTTCCAAAGATCGCATCGTCCGGATGGACGAACAGGACAACTTCTGGCAGATGGGCGATACCGGTCCGTGCGGACCCTGTTCGGAGATTTATTACGACTTCGGATCCGGCGCGAGCGAACTGGGACATCCCGATTGCCCGTTTCCGTGCGAGTGTGGCCGCTACGTTGAGATCTGGAATCTCGTCTTCATGCAGTTCAATCGCGATCAGAACGGACACCTGTCCCCATTGCCCAAACCTTCCATCGACACCGGCATGGGACTGGAACGCATCAGCACGGTGCTCGAAGGAAAGTTAAGCAACTTTGATACGAGTCTGCTCCGTCCAATCATCGATCGGGCCTGCGAAATCCTGAACGTGGAATACGGCGCTTCGGCTTCATCCGATGTCTCCATGCGTATCATCGCCGACCACGTGAAAGCCTCCACATTCCTGATCAGCGACGGCATTATTCCTTCCAACGAAGGCCGGGGTTATGTCCTGCGCAAGATCATGCGCCGCGGCATCCGTCAAGGCACTCTGGTCGGATACAAAGAACCGTTCCTTTATCAACTCTCCGGGTACGTCGTGGACTTGATGAAGGAGGCCTATCCCGAACTCGTAAATTCGCGCGAGTATGTTGCCCGCGTCATCAAGAGCGAAGAAGAACGTTTCGCCGCAATGGTGACTGTGGGCCTTCAGCGCCTGGAAGAAGTGACCGTCGAACTGCGCAAAGCAGGCAAAGATCTCATCCCCGGTTTCGAAATCTTCAAGCTCTACGACACTTATGGCTTTCCACTCGACTTCACCAAAGAAATCGCGGACGAAAAAGCAATGCGGCTCGATCTGGAAGGTTTCGAGTCCGAACTGGAAAAGCAACGTGAACGCGCCCGGCAGAGCTGGAAAGGTGATGACGCTGCCGCCGGCACGTATTACGGAAAGTTCATGGAAGCCGGCGGCACGCAGTTTCTGGGCTATCAGGTTGTTCGCGCTTCAGGGCGTGTTGCAGGCATCCTCGACGGCGGAACTCCCGCAAATGAGCTTGAAGGATCCGGAAAAGAAGCTGAGATCATCCTCGATCAAACTCCTTTTTATGCGGAATCCGGAGGCCAGGTGGGCGACAGTGGCTCGCTGACAACTCCGAATGGCATTGCGCGCGTACTCGATACGTACGCTCCGGTTCGCGGCGTGATCGTCCATAAGATTCGAATGGAATTTGGAAAGCTGAGCGTGAATGACAACGTCGTAGCGCAGGTTGATGAAGACCGGCGCCGGCGTGTTGCCGCAAACCACACAGGCACGCATATTCTGCACGCGGTTCTTCGTGAAACAGTCGGAACGCACGTCAAACAGGCGGGATCGCTGGTTGCGCCCGATCGTCTGCGATTTGATTACACCCATTTCGCTCCGCTGACGGATCGCGAAATCGAAGAGATCGAGCAGAAGATCAACAACATCGTTTTCAGGAATCTTCCGGTACAGACTCGTGTCATGGAAATCAACGAAGCCATCTCGGAAGGGGCGCTTGCTTTCTTCGGCGAGAAGTATCAGCAACAGGTTCGAGTCGTGTCCATCCCGGCAGTCAGCATGGAGCTCTGCGGTGGAACGCATACGAAAATGACGGGAGACGTTGGTTTATTCAAGATCGTCTCCGAATCGAGTGTGGCATCCGGAGTACGCCGAATCGAGGCCCTGACTGGATTTGGAACCTATAGCCGGCTCGAAGAAGATGAAAGCCTGTTGCAACAGATCGCGCACACACTTCGAGCCCCGCGGGCCGAGTTGACGCGCGCCATCACCCGGCTCATCGATCAGCAGCGGCAGCTTGAAAATGAATTGGAAACCTTGAAGCGCAAGACTGCGAACTCCCAGGTCGGAGATCTTGTGGGCGCTCCGAAGGAAATCCAGGGAGTTCCCGTGGTTTCCCGGAGGGTGGAAGGCGTGGATGCGTCAATGCTCCGGGAACTCGCAGAAAATGCGGGCTCAAAAATGAGTTCCGGAGTTGTTGTCCTCGGGTTAGCCTCTGACGGCAAAGCTTCGCTGGTGGCTGTCGTTTCTCAGGACCTTCAGAAGCGCCTTCATGCGGGAAAGATTATCAAGAAGGTTGCGGAGCTCGTGGGCGGCAGCGGCGGCGGCCGGCCGGACTTTGCGCAGGCCGGTGGCAAAGACTCTGAAAAGCTGGATGAGGCTTTACAAAGTGTGTACAATATCGTGGCTGAGTTTCTCGCGTAAACACTTTAGATTGTGGGTGTGATGCAAAATCGATTTGGTAGGATTCTGAGCGGCGCAGTCTTGCTCGTTCTTGGAAGTGCCGCTGCCTTGATTGCAGAAGACAAAATTCAGGCGTTCGTTGCTCCGAACGGAAGAGTGGTGTTCACAAATCTTGCGGAAAACGCTCCCGCTCCTCCTCAACCGTTGCTCCAGGAAACTACCGATCTGCTTTCCGGAGAAATGCCCGCGGCCCTTCGAACACTCGTCGACGTTATTTCATCCAATCATGGAATGGATCCTGCACTTGTTCGCGCTGTCATGAAAACCGAATCAAACTTCAATCGATTCGCGGTTTCGCGCAAAGGCGCGAAGGGCCTGATGCAGCTCATTCCGGAAACCGGGCGCCGATTCGGCGTTCGTGATTTCTTTGATCCGCAGCAAAACGTTGACGGCGGTGTTCAATATCTGAAGTTTCTGCTCGAGAAATTCGACGGCAATCTCGATTTGTCACTGGCCGCATACAACGCCGGTGAAAACCTTGTGGAACGGCTTGGACGAATTCCACCGATTCCGGAAACGACGGATTACGTTCGCAGAGTGCGTGCCATTTATAAGAAGAAGTCGGCCCCCGTTATTGCTACCGTCACTCCTGCAACACTGACAGCGCAGCAGGAACCACCGAAGATATTTCGAGTGGTCGATGAAAGGGGCATCGCGCACTTCTCCAATATCGGACCACCGAACTGATGAAAAACACCGCAGTTCTTATTGCTGCGCTTTTGTTCGTTTCATCCCTCTCAGCGGCTCAGTCCGCGCAAAGATCCATACTACTTCAAAGGGCCCGCGAAGCCTACGTTTCGGCGGAAGCTCTGGACCGGGAACTCATGGGAAAACCGGAAGCCGAGCGCACTCGCGCCGGGCATCTGAAAGTCATCAACGCATACCAGCGCGTCTATCTGATCACGCCGCATACGGGCTACGCGGATGACGCCCTGATGGCGATGGCAAAGTTATACGAAGACATCCATGCGAATGCAGATGCCATCAAGACTTTGACATTCCTGATTCGCGAGTACCCCGCCACGCCGTTCAAAGACACCGCGGAAAAGGACATTGCACGCCTGAAAGGCATACCGATTCCGCAGACGGCGGCCGTGGACAACATTAAGACGGTGGCCGTGGACAACATCCGGTATTGGGAAGCTCCGAACTCCGTGCGGGTTGTTGTGGATCTCAGCGGCGAAATCAAATTCACACAGGGCGATGCGAAGGATCCGGACCGGGTCTTCGTCGATATTGCGCAGTCGCGATTGAACTCCGTGCTGATCGGAAAGCAATGGCCGGTGAAATCGGGGCTGCTTCAACAGATCCGAGTGGGGCAATACGACAACTCCACGGTTCGCGTCGTATTGGATGTTGGAACGATCGGCCGTGTGACAAGTTTTACGCTGCGAGATCCGGACCGATTGATCATCGATGTTCTCGGCAAGGATACTCCTGCAACGGTGACTTCAAACACAACCGCGACGACTCCGGTTATCACTGAAACCGCTGCTGTGGTTTCCGAACCTGCTGCTCCGCCTCCGCAACCGCCGGTTGTGTCGCCTCCCCCACCGGCTCCGGCCCCGGCGAAAACCGTCGTTAAGACAAGTGCCGCTCCAAAGAAAACGCCTGACGTGAAACCTGCCGATGCAGAAACAAAGGTCATCACACCGGCCAAAGCGCCGAACGCAGGCGCCCGCTCACTGGTTCGGAGTCTGGGGCTGAAGCTGTCGCGCGTCGTTATCGATGCGGGTCATGGAGGACACGACACCGGCACCATCGGACCCGGTGGCTTCACGGAAAAGGAACTGGTGCTTGATGTTGCAATGCGCCTGAAGGAACGGATCGAAACGGAACTGGGAGCTGAAGTGGTCATGACTCGCGGAGACGACAACTTTGTTCCGCTCGAAACAAGGACCGCGATCGCGAATCAGCAGCAGGCCGACCTCTTTATATCGATTCATGCAAACTCCAGCCGGGTGAGATCCGTGAGAGGAGTCGAGACGTATTTCCTGAATTTCACATCATCGCGTGAAGCTCTGGAGACGGCATCGCGGGAGAACGCCGCATCCGAACGTTCGATTCACGAACTCCAGGATCTTGTGAAGAAGATCATGCTACGCGATAAAGTCGAAGAATCGCGCGAACTGGCGCAGCACATCGACCGCGCGATGGCGAGCCGCAAAGGTTCGGGAATGGACCGCGGAGTGAAACAAGCGCCATTCATCGTTTTGATCGGCGCCAATATGCCCTCTGTCCTCGCCGAAGTCTGCTTCATCAGCAATCCCCAGGACGAAAAGAATATCAAGAACGCCGATAGCCGCCAGGCAATTGCTGACTCTCTCTTCGACGGTGTAAGATCGTATGCGGAATCGCTAAGCGGAACGAAGACCGCTAAATCTCAGGAGAAAATTCAGAACTAAATGAAATTATGGTTCTGGAGTGTGCTGCTGACATTCAGCGCGGCAGCAGCTCTGCAGGGCCAGTCGCGGGAATCCGTTCTAAAGGCTGTTGCGCAAACCTCCAAATGGTCCCCGGCCGATAAGCCCATTCAATACGACGAAAAGAATCTGGATGTCCTTGCGGGCAAGCGCGCGCCGGCCATCCGGAGCTACGGCTTCACCGGCGCCACGGTCCTGACGTGGAACGGTGAAGGCGGCAGTGTCCATGCAACGCTCTACGAAATGATCGACTCGGGTGCGGCTTATGGGCTGTACACGCTGGAGCGCAACGTCAATCAGGCCGGCTTTACGATGCTGTCCATCGGCACCGAAGGGTTCCGTGCCGGAAATCAATCCGTGTTCTGGCAGTCGAAGTATGTGGTGAAACTGGATGGCAGCGCATCTTCGGCTGACGCGCTGGGTCGGCTCATTTCACAGAGTATTTTCGGCCGTTCGCAGAAACCTGCGGTATCGAACCATCTGCCGCCGGAGAATCTCGCTCAGGGGACCGAACAGTACATCGTCGATGAGACTGGCATCGGGCGGGAGTTGAGCCTGGATCCGAAACGATTGGGATTTGATGACAGCGTTGAAATCGCGACAGCAACATATCGTGTCGGCGGAAAATCCGCGCGGCTTGTCTTGTTGATGTATCCGACACAGCAGGTCGCGAAACGATACGAAGAAGGTTGGGTCGCGGAGTCTCCCGAAGCTGGAGGGTTTCGAAAACGTGTCGGGCCATTGCTCGCGCTGGTTCGGGGAACATCCGATTCCGGAGTTGCGAAATCGATTCTCGATGGAGTAAACCACGAGTTTCAGGTGACTTGGGATCAACCGCGTCCGGACATTTCTATTCGTCAGGTCATCTTGACGATCTTCACTTTTATTGGAATTGCATTGTTGTTTACGATCGTCGTCGGCTTGAGCTTCGGTGGGTTCCGGATTTTCGTAAAAGCGCGCTATCCCAACCGGGTTTTTGACCGGCCGGAGGATATGGAAATCATCCAACTTAAGCTAGCTCAAGGAGTTATGCCGAAGCACTTAGGAGAGTAGTTTTTCCATTTCTTTCATGATTGTAGTAACCACAATGGCCTGAATGCTTTGAAATACCTCAAAAATAATTCGTTGACAAGGCATACCCCCCTATTTAAATTAACTGCATTGGAGCTTAAAACCTCGTGCTGGACGAGGTTTTCGATCCTTTTTCTCTTTACAACTATTGCTCACCCGTAAAGGGTGAGCATTTTTTTGCCGGCGTAGCTCAGTTGGTAGAGCAGCTGATTCGTAATCAGCAGGTCAGCGGTTCAAGTCCGCTCGCCGGCTTCTTTAGATAACAAAGTACTTAAGCCCATTTAACGATGGGCTTTTTTTACGCCTAAAATCGGCTGGGGCAACGCCGGGGCAACCAGAAATTGCGATATCATAGAAAAACCTTAAGTTCTGAAGCGGCGTTAGAGGTCCTGCACTAGGCGCCCCAGTAGGTCTGCGCATCGCGGAACAGTCCTTTACTGACAGATCGAGGGTACCCGCCACTGCAAGAATCGGCGCCGCTGCTCCCGGCCATTCATCTAGTTAAGAACATTACATCTATCAATGCGCGCGGGGTTCGGAGCCACGACCGGCATCGGAGCCCCCGCCAGGCAGGTTTCTCTTTCCTCACGATCATTTTTGCAACCTTCATGCGATCTCACCGACAGAAATTGTGTAAATAGATTCAACCTTGGGTTTCCAACAACGGGAACCACAACCATAAGGAGCAACCTATGTCCACCACGGATGATCCAGTTAATGTTTCCGACGAAACCTTCGCAGGTCCTGATAACGAATCCTCTCCTCAATGGGGAGACGGCTCACCGAGAGGCGGACGCACCGTTCTCGGACGCATCTTAAAGGACGGCGCAAAGGTACCTCTTTTCCTGGGACAGACACTCGTCAGTTCGCTACGCGATCTCGGCTATAACAGCACAACATCAGCGCTGTGCGAGCACGTCGACAACGCAATCCAATGGGGCGCAAACGAGGTCCGCGTCTACTTCCATCAAGGGAAGGGCAGCGATAACAAAAAGATTTCCGTCCTCGTCTATGACAACGGTAAAGGCATGGCTCCCCACGTTCTGAAGGTGGCAACCGCATTTGGTGGGTCAATGGTGTACGAAAACCGCACTGGTATCGGACGCTATGGCATGGGCATGAAAGCCGCCGCCTTGAGCATGAGCCCGGTTCTTGAGGTCTATTCGTGGCAGGACCCGAACGCGATCTACAACATGACGCTCGACGTCAATGACGTCGGGAATAGCCGCAGCAATCTTATCGAACTGGAAGACCCTACACTCCTCGACCAGCTTCCATCGGAAGTCGCGGAGATTCTGACGCGCCCAATGACCTTTCCCAAAAACCCGGCTGAGACGCAGACCCTCCTAGGAGCAAACCGCGGAGACCTGAAAAATACATTTCCCGCCTCCGGCACGATTATCTTCTTGCCCGATTGTGATCGGCTCAGTTACCGCAAGCCGCAGACGCTTGTCGAGCATGCCACAAGAGAGATGGGCCGCATCTACCGGCGGTTCATTGCCAAAGGGCTGCAACTGTACATAAACAACCGGCTGGTGGAAGCGTTCGATCCAATGTACTGGATGACCGAGGCACGGCATACGCACGTGGAAGATCTCGATCCGACCCGCAGCCGGCTCATTGGAAGCTGGCCAATCGAAATCCCCGTCGGTGAAGGGAGCAAGGAGACGACGACCATTATTGCCAGGCTGTATACGTTGCCCTATGAGCAATGGAGCAACCTGCCCCGAAAGGTTCTCAAGAATGATCTACATGTTTTTGACGATCACACGGTTTCGTTTGTACGAAATGACAGAGAGGTGGAGATCGGATCATCATACCCAAAACTTAAGATTCGCAAACACAGCTCGTCGATTTGGCTTCGCGTTGAAATCGACTTTCCCGGAGAAGCCGATGAGGGCTTTGGTGTTGCGGCAAACAAGCAAGGCGTGCGCCTAAAGGAATACGTCAGCGAGCGGATAGTGGACAAAATCGGCCCGGAACTGGCCAGTGTCCGCGAGAAACTGAAGGAACTACAGGCCCGACGCGCGACACTAAAGTCCGGTTCTCGAAGCAGCGAGGCAGAACGCCGCGCAACTGACGCCGAGGCATATCAAGGAAAAGCATTGCCCGAACTATCGCCGGATGAACTTGCTGCGCTTGAAGAGAACCTTCGCGGACTAGCCCCAGGCGTTAAGCGCGACGGAGAAACCGATGAGGAAACATTGGAGCGGATCAAAAACTCAACGTATCTGCTCGTGTTCAAGCACGACGAATACTGGCCGTTTTATCATTGCGAGTTTCGATTTGGTAAATTCATCCTGACAGTTAATACAGCACATCCGTTCTTCCAGAAGATATGGCAACCTCTCAGCGATCTCGCGAAAACGGCTGATGTGGCACAGGAAACCGGGGACGAGGGGGTCGACATTCCGACAGACGTGGGCAATACCTGCTCCGAGGTCCTCGTTGGAATTCAGTCGTTGTTGATGTCGCTGGCGCGCACACAAGGACAGCTCGCGCGCGACGAGAACGAAAGAGAATTCCGTCAGCTTTTCGAAAAGTTACGGAAGGAATGGTCAGAGAATCTGGCAACACAGCTCACGGTTAAACCGTGACAACGATAGGTTCGGGCGACAAAAAAGTCGTCATAATCCGAAACTAGGAGCCGTCCTCGGCGACTGATATAATGTAGACCGGTTTTTCGTGGCGCTCCATTTCGTGATGAATCCGGCATAGCGTCCGGCATTCAGGCAGAGACGAAGTGGGGCGTCACACAATAGTCCAGTAGTGAACTTCCGTAAGCCAATAGCGGCTTACACAAATAGAGGAGTAAGGTATGGATACCGCCGCATTCTGGCAGGAGTACGCGCTCCTGCAGCAACGAACAGATCGCCCCAAAATCGATGCCCAAGCCTGGGCAAATGAAGAGCAAACCAACGAATACCTGAGCGCCATTGCCAGCAAGAACGTCATTCA
The DNA here is from genome assembly GCA_964633285.1 of uncultured Solibacteraceae bacterium. Taxonomy (GTDB): domain Bacteria; phylum Acidobacteriota; class Terriglobia; order 20CM-2-55-15; family 20CM-2-55-15; genus 20CM-2-55-15. The sequence continues at coordinate 11,595 of CAZWGA010000020.1, forward strand.
GGACGCGCCGAAACGTTCCAGGACCATCAAGAACCTTGGCATCAACCGGCGAAGAAAGCACTTACACCGACATTTTCTGCTGCGTGCCAATGGCCCGTTGCTCTACCCGCCGTCGCCGGATACAGAAGCAATCCTTATTGCGCGAATGACGGTCGATTTCTTGCGTCGTTTCGCCAGTCCGCGCGAATGGCGTCTCCTGGAACTCATCGCGATGGGCACCGATTATCGGGCCATCGCGGCCAACGAAGGCACGTCGGTGTCCGGAGTTAAATCGTTCGTCTCGCGCTGCCGCTCACGCCTTCGGGGGGCTCTCAGAAAATAACGCGCTCTCGATCATCAGTGGTCCATCAGCGGACTTGACGCACGGAGTCTGCCCGATGGGTTGAAAAAAGGAAAAGGTTTTACAACTCACAGATTTCCAAACAATAAAGGAGGGCTTTCATGAAAGAATTCGAAGTTACCTGCATCAACAAACCGAATCGGCAAAGCAGCCACGAGCACATCACGCATATCGGTAACACAGCCGGTAATTGGCGCCTGACACGCGAAGCCGCGATCCGCAAAATCGACTCCCAGCAGGAGCGGTTTTACACGGTCGATCGCGTAACTGGCAATCGCGCCTATGTGGGAGTTGTTCGAGATGGAGTTCATGCCCCGTACCTGCGCACGCATGCAGACAACAAATGGAACGATAACCTTCTTGCACTTGCCGAATGCAGCGGCAACTGCAAACTGATCGAGTAGACCCGTCGATCCGCAGCCGGCAAGTTCCGGCTGCGGGTTTCTTCAGTCCCAACCGTGAAAGTTCCTCAGAGGCCGGCCTTTCTTGATTTACTACCACATTGAACCTAAAGGTTCATGAAGAAAGCCGCCGGGAACCGGTCAGGAAATCGTCGGTGCTTCAGAAGCGAGTCAACCAATGCCCCCGCCGCAGCGGTGGCTGCCGCTGCCGCTAGAAACGAGGCATGGCCACTTGCGATCAGTGGACCGGCAGCGAGTGCGGCGACTTTGGCTTCTGTCCCAACAATCTTTATCAAATCCACATCAATTTGTTTCCACTCAGCTTCCGCTTGCCTGATGCGTTCAGATAGTTCTTCAGCCAGCAGCACGGAATTGGAATTGTCAAACGGTTCCTCCATCCTTGCTGTCTTCCAGACGCCGTGCAAGAAGACTCTCAGGCCCTGAAGCCTGCCTTCCTCTCGGATTTTAAGCGCGTGCTTTAGTTCAAGATTATTCAAGTATTTGAGTTCTGCCTGCTGCATCGCTTTAGCAAAAGGGGCCCAGACTTTGTTTTCCGCGCTGTGCGACTCACGATCAAATTCAATTTCTCGCCACTTAACCACAAGGTCCGTAACTAGGTATGATTTGGTGATGCTTGCCGTGATACGCGCCATGTCGTAGCTTGCGCCACTGGAGAATATGTGGATCTGGCCTTGTCCGGAGTGAGCGTTTATGGGTTCAAGGAAGTTTGGATTTCGTTCCCTTTCTCGTTGAATATGCGCGAGAAACGTCTCGAAGCTATATTCGGAATCCGGTTCCACAACCTTTTTAAACAGTCGCTCTATGTATTCGTCCGGTGCAGCCAGGAGAAAATTTTGCTCCGCTAACCGCTCCGAGTGGCGATGCCCAAGCTCATCTATAGTTGTTTCCCGAGCTGATTGCAGTTCCGGATGATCCTTGAACTTTTGCTCTTGGCGCATCAATGACTGCCAATTGAGAATTGGATCAAAGTCCGCCGGCGTCCGAATGATTTCGACAATTCCGGCTTCGATCCAAGGCTCCAGCGCAAACCAGAAATTAACGTTCCTCAGAGTCTGTGTTCGAAACGGTTCCGGATTCAAAATGGGGTTGAATTCTTCACGAACGGCGTAAGGATAGACAAACGGATCGACGACAAGAATCTTGCTTGCGTAAACGGAATGACGGACGATACCTCTAAAAATGTATTCATGTTCGTAGTCTCCGATGTATAAACCCGACACGTCTGTCGCTGTGCTGCTCAATGTCCGCAGGATATCGATATTGCGAGGCCAAAGATCAACTACTGCCTCATGTATTCTTCGAACAGCAGACGAAGTAAATGCCGCCTTAAACTGGGCTAGGTCAGGTGGAGCCTCACACTTGTCTAACTGGAGGGCCTCCCCAATGCGGTTTAAGAATTCAATGTTGCGACCGCGCATCGATAGATGCGGACGCCAATCCAAGCCGTGCTGGAGAATATGATTCCAATTGACCTTCCCATCGCAACAGCGTTTGTACTTTTTCCCGCTTCCGCATGGGCACTGGTCGTTTCGCGTGATTTGACGATACTTGCTACTCAATTCCCTATCACCGGCTTCTAAGGGTAGAAACAACGACCTCGATTCAATAGTTTTGGTCTATACCGCCTCATGACCAAGTCAGGACCCTTCGGCCTGCTGTTTGTGCTTTGCTGCGAGCACGTGCCAATCTCGCCCCGATTCGGCGGCCTTGAGTACTTCGAAAACATAATCAAGATCGTCCATGACCTGGGGCCAATGTTCCTTTGGATGAAGCCGCATGCTGGCTTGCCATAATTCGCCGAGGCGTACGGCCTGCTGAACCTCTTCCTCCTTCAAATGGTCATTGAACGAAGTTACAAGCAGCTGGTAGATAGCGCGCAAAAAAGTGATCGCTACAAACAGTAAAAGGTTCATCGCCATCTCACATTCGCGCTGGTCAGCATCCAGATGCATGCAAATGAGGCGTTTTTCTCCGTTCCGTATGGCCCGAAGATCTTTGAAGACGCCATAGGAATTCGAGTGCGTAAAGGCCGACCACAGTTTGTATGTCATCCAATTCAGGCCCAAGTCATCCCGCATGAAGTTCGTTAGCCGGAATTTGACTCCGTCGCTGCGCTTAATGGGAGCCAGCACAGCGTCTGCGCTTGACGGGTAGCACGAGGCGTACGTAATGCGGATGAAGGTTTCAAAAAGCGGCCTACTTAAAACCATGCTTTCTGTAGCGTGACCTTTAATTAGCCGGTCAAACGAGTTGTAGAAGAATCGAGCATTGTTTGCACAGAGCAAGTACTGCAGATTTCGGTGTTCGGGCCAGTTATCCTTCCGTACGAAATTGATACCGACTAACATGTTATTCAGAAGGTCGAAAAACAACTCAAATTGCGATACAAACCTGCCCCATTCCTTCAGCACCCGTTCTTGATGATTCCGTTCGTAGTCATAAATGCGGGAGATATCCTCGCTTCCTCCATGCAGCTCGCACATTTCATCGAGGTGTTGCCGCACTTCGTCCTCGGTCATAGTCATGGCCTTTCTTGACGTACATCTTCGCATATCACCCGGCGCACCTGTCTGCACGACACTGCGCATTCGCCGTTTTTCGACAGGCACTGCGCCTCGTTCTACTATCCGTCAGAATGTTTCCTGGCAACATCAGCCGGAAGATGCAGCGGTTCGTCTGGATCGTAGTGAAATAGCTTTTCCGTTGGCTGCACCGTCGCTACGCACCGATGTTTCAGGGCTAATATACGGGCCTGTACTTCATCCGCTCTCGCAGGCATTGAATTTCTGGACCGGCCAATAGAAGTTCGATTCGAAGCGTTCACCGCGACCACCCCAACCCGGCTCTTTCGTTTCGTCTGATCGCGGGAGTGAGTGCTAACGAAATCGTGCAGCGTACTCAGGGACACCTGGAGGTTGCACTGTTTCGCCAAGATGTCGACGATTTCCCGGAACGTGCGACCACGCCGACGCAGCTTCTCGATGAGGACACGATAGGGCTCTAGTCGTGACCGCGGCGGCTTCTCCGGCACGCCGTCGAGGATCTCCTGAAATTTGGCGTTATTCATGGTCGGCCTCGGTAAAAAATGGAAGCGGAACGGTGACCGAACGGAAACCGAACGCCGACCGAACAGGCGCCGAACAAATGCCGCACAGAGACCGAACGAGACTGATGCTGCCAACTCTAAGCCGGAGGCTTAGGGATGGTGTCTTTAAGTAGAATTCATCCCCATCGACGGATCTCCTCAATTTCGATACGCTGATCATCCCAGATGCGCGACGCGCCCCCGTTTTTAAACTAATCGCGACGGGCTGTTCGTGCCGTTGGGCAATGCGTTGAGCCGCTGTTGGCCTCGACGGAGGACTGTCTCCAAAAATTTTTCATCCTGCAATTCTTCATACCCCCCATATTGAAAGCCGCAAGGAAAGGCTGTTGCAAAGGCGTGGGACAAGAACTCTAGGTTCTGTGGAAGCCATTGCGATTATTGGTCGTGGTAAAGCTTTCGAGTTCAGGGATCAGCAGAATCTGTCAGGTAAAGGGCTTCTGTGATAATTTGAAACCATGCAGATCGTAATTTCGATTCCAGACGAGTTGGCTGCGCCCTTGATACCTCCTGGCCAGGAAGCTTCCAGAGCCGCCCTAGAAGCGCTCGCGCTTGAAGCTTACCGGGAGAGACGGATGACCGGTAACCAACTTCGCACGCTGCTCGGGATCTCCTCCCGTTTTGAGCTGGATGCCTTCTTAAAGCAACATAAGGTCGAGAAGTTTACGATTGAAGATTTTGAACACGACCTCGAAACGATCCGCGAACTGGAACGAAAGCGAAAGGCCGAACGGCCGGTGTGATCGTCGTTGCCGACGCAAGTCCGATTCATTACCTCGTGCTGATCGGATCCGTGGATGTACTTCTCCCGCTATATGACCGTGTCGTTGTTCCAAACACCGTCGCTCAAGAATTGCAGGAACGCGGAGCACCCGAGGCAGTACAGAAATGGATAACCGATCCGCCAGAATGGTGTGAAATCCGCCCCGATCCCCCGCGCGACCTTGCGTTGAGCGAATTCTTAGACGCCGGCGAGAGCGCGGCTATTGCACTGGCAATTTCAGTATCGGCTGATCGTCTCCTCATCGACGACTGGGACGGACGGGTTGAAGCAGAAAGACGCCATCTGCTAGTCACTGGCACGCTGGGTGTTCTGGCGGAAGCACACCAGCAACGGCTCCTCGATTTTGAGACGGCTCTGGCACGACTGTCGCAAACGAACTTTTACCTCTCTGATGAATTGATCGCTCACATTCGTCGTTCTCTTAATCAGCAATAAAGCGCCCCGGCCTTCGAAAGGTACTCTCGTCAATCGCCAACGAAGTGAAGCAATCCAATGACTATTTGTGATGTGCATTACTCGCTCTAAGAAGTCGATCCAGCCTTTTGAGGAATGATCCTGGGTTCGGCCCCGGAAGCGTCTGCGAACAGTTGAACAAGTGGGCTTATTACAGGAAGGCGCAATAGAAACCCCACAAAAGCCCAGCCGAAATGAAGGTGTTCCAAAGATCGAGCAATGGCTTCCATCCCTGATGCAGCGCTCATCCCCGGCCCGGCCTCATAGGTGATTCGTCGTAGCGATCCTAACGGATGTGTTTCCGCAGGAACAATACGGAGGCCGATCGCGCCGCGCCGCTCGAACCATTGCCCAACTTCGCTGCACATATCGCAAGTCGCGGCCACAAACAAGAGCGCCGGCGGATCTTCCGGTGATCGCCACGGACGTATTCTTGGGAACCAACGTGGAACGGAACGGCGATACATGATCCATGCAGCACCAAATCGGACCCGGAGATCTTCATCCTCATCCCATCCGGCGAGACCCGCGGAATACAGATGCGCCATCACGCCGGCGGCTGCTACCCATACATTCCGAAGCATCATACCGATACCCAGAAGCAATAAAACCGCCGACAATTGCATCGGATTGGCTACGAATGCGTAAATGCCTGTCTTGACCAGCCGGTTGGGCGGATCAAAAGGCACCGGCGTTCCGTATCCACGAATTGCGAATTCCTGAACGGCGGTCAGTCCCAGAACGGCAGGAACCATCAGGATTTGGATGTACAAGCTCAACTGCCACATGGGAAGCGCCAGCGGAAATCTCCACGAACTTGCGGATTGTGAGATCACAATGGCCGGCAGAACGAACAGGATTAGTCCGGAAAAAGCGCATACCTGCAGCACTACCCGCTCCCGAAGATGTTCACTCCTCGCAGTCCATCGCGCGAGCAACTGAGCCGGTATCAATCCGACCCCAATCCCGATCGCTTCGCCAAAGAGCCAGCTCCGCGCGACTTGGATCACAGGTGCACCCAATGGCATCAGCAGAAGATCGAAAGATAAGGAAATCAGCGTCAAGATGCTCAGCGGCAACGACGGAAACGCGAGGGCGGGAAGCGCGCCCCACAGCCAGGCCCATTCGAGATATAAATCAACGGGTATACTCGATAGAATGCCGCCTCGCGCATCAAAAGCCCACCAACCAAAACGCAAAGCTGCAATGTTCAGCAAAAGCACCGCAGGGATGTTCCAGACAAATGCAAGGAAGGCGCCAGTCATTTGGCCTTTTGCCGGCCGCTTCCAAAGCCAGACTACCAGTGTCAAGATCGCGGTTATGTACAGCGACGCGGCCCGCACCACGAGATGTCTATCCACGATGATCATGGGGTCGCGACGGAGTCGATTAGATAGCCGGCCGCAAGCCGAACCGCGTAACGCTCCAACGGACCGAAATACCACGCGGGGTCGAGACCGCGATCAAATCGGATCGTCCAAACCACTTGAGAATTATCGGCATCGACGGGTGACCACGCCGCAGTAATTTCGCGCCATCGCAGGAAGTGAGTCATGTGACTGCTGTCGGAAATCGCCTGCCATCGAACGTAACCCGGACGTTCCTCCACTAACATCAAAACTAAATCTCCGGTCTTCGGCTCGATGCCGGTAATTCGCGTTTCTCCCCCTCGAAAGCGGATGAGCCACTGCGTTCCATTCGGCGTGTTCTCGATCTCGGACCGAATCGGGCGGGGGAATCCCATTCGAAGATAGAACGGAATCTTTCGATCGAACCGTGGTTGTTGGCGCAAGGCACGGCTGATACGCTCTGATGAAGCATGCACGATCCTGGTTTGGGCCACTGTTTCGCTTCGGCTGATCGTCGTTGCCGGAAGTACTCCTTCAAAGCTGATCGGAACTATCGCAAGTAATAACAGACTCGAAAACACGGTGGTTTGCCGGTTCTGCCCACGGTGTAGCACTTTCGCGAGCTCTGCAATTACGATAGCTACCGCATAAAACAGCGGAGCAGACATGGCAATGCACAACATCCCCTCTCCAAGAACCAACAATGAAACCAGTAGTCCCACGGTAACAGCTTTGCACGCGACGCCCGTGGCGGAGCGAGGAGATACTCCGAATACAACCACAACTGCTAAAATGGCGGGAATTCCTATAAACAACGCTGCAGTCTGTTGCAGCCCGCCGAGTACGAGCAACCGATAGGCAATGGACCCAATTGCAACAGCCACAATAAGGGCTGCCAAACAGATTCGCGCCCGTGTTGCGGCGGCAGTCTGCGCGGGTTCGGGCACACCCGACCCATTCGGACTCCTTGCAAGAGCCCAGCTCACCATAAATGCGGGCGGCCAAATTAACCAAGCCAATAGCGCCGTCCAAACCGCAACGGCTGAATCTTGCCAGATCAGCACCACAAACGCCGCTGCCGCGGACAACGTCCTGATGAAATCCGTGCCGGGAACATCCAGGAAGACATTTGTAATCCCGAACAGGAGAACTCCATATACAGACCATGCACGGTGCGAGGGAGGCATCACAAGTACCGCCACGATGAGGAGGACGGCCACGCCGATCTTTATCAGAGTTGTTCTTGACACGATCGTCCTTTCACTGCGGGAGCAGGCCGGCGTCCTCAACGATGCTCAATACCTTTCGCCTTAGTGGACGCAGGAGCGCGGATGTGGCGAGGCGTTTGACATCGACGGCAAAGTCCACTGCCGCGTCTATCAGTTTTCGCGTCCGCCGTTCCTTTGGTGAGTCGTCGTAAAGGAAGTAAAGCAAAACACCCATGTGAAGAGTCCAGAGAAGCGTCGGCGCCGCATCCCGAATGTCGTCGGGAAAACGCTCTTTCTCGACGGCTTCCGCGAATATGGCGATGCTCAACCGCCGCTGCTCTCGTGTAGCAGGCCCAAACCATGACAAGGGATGGTCGGGATAGCCCCCATACCTGAACAGTGCACGCAGCAGTTGCCGGTCCTCCCGCACGATGTCGATCTTTGTATGAAAAGCCGCACGAAGCCGGTTACGAAGGCCTCCTTCATTGGCAAAGACTTCGCGCAACCTGGCGTTGTGTTCCCGTTGAACAAAATCGTAATAAGCGGCGACAATCGCTTCCTTACTCTTGAAGTAATAATAGGCAGCGCCCAATGACAGGCCGGCCCGGCTTGCGATATCCCGAATCGTTGTTTCTTCGAAGCCACGCTCGCGAAACAGAGTCAACGCCGTATCGAGGACCAGCCGTCTGGTTTCCTCGCTCGATGCGCGTTGGGGGATCGCCCGAATGTGCGTATCATCTTTGAACATGTTCAAACTATGCAGCACACGTTACTGTTCGGTCAACTGATTTTTGAACATGTTCAGATATAGACAACAGTGCAACGGTGGACGGCTCCAAGCCTGGAAGACCATCTTTTTCTACGATCGCCAGTGGTTGAGCACGTGATAGGAATCGCCTACAGGTACGTTTGATGCGATTAGCCTTTCTATCGCCTGAACGATCCCGCCGGGTGACAAGTTCCGTCTGGGATCATTATCGAGTCTGACGACAAAAATCCCAGGGTGGTGGCCTCCCGCAAGCATTATCAGATCATGCAGCAGCTTGAAGTCCTCATGATTGCGGGTGACCAGCACTCGGTGGGTACGGATCGCGTACATAAGATGCGCCGCGTCTGCCTTACCTGCGGTCCCCGCCACACGGGGCTCCATCCTATCTTGCCCTGCACTCATCAATCGGCGTATCAGGGCTCGATCGGCGGAATCGTCGTCAATGTATAGGCGCATTCAGGAAAGCAACCGCGCCCACTCTTCAGGTGTGAGGACTTTCGGAAATGGGTGGTACTTGTAGTCGGGGTCCAATTGTCCGCTGGCCGCCATGATCGCTTCTTCCCTGGCGAAATCGGCCGCAACTTCAGGTGGATTCGACTTTCCGTACTCAATCGCTTCTAAGACAGCCGCGAGGGGCAGTTCGTAGTCGGCCGCAAGTTCCTCCGCAGTTCTCGGTTCCTCCGCATTGAGGTGAGCACAATAGAGGATTTCCGCTCGAATCCGGGTACCCTTAATGAAGAGCTGGCGGTAAAGCGATGCCGGTCTTGGCTCCAGGTATTGATACGTGACCTCGGCACTCATATCTGCAGTGTAGTTCCGCGGCGCGTCATTCGGCAAGCATGACTGAAACTGAAGCACAGCGGCTATTAAGACGCGCCCAGTTCTTCGCCCACCAACTCGCTTTGATTTCCTCAGACACCTGCCACGCGGCATCGTCTTTGAGCTTGCTATGACGAGCGATACCCTCCGCCCGCAGCCAAGCGACAAAATACTCGCTCGATATTTCATGGATGCTGGGACCACCCCAACCCGCCCGCCGCGTTCAAGCGGCGGGCGGGTTTTCATCTCACGCCGGCAAATTAGAACTGCAGGCGAAGCTGACCTTGCACAAAACGGGGCGCGTTGCCGTTCTTGGTTGTAATTTGTCCGAAAGGCGTAGACGCGGTATTGATCGACAAGCTGGGATTGCCGGGTTGGTCATGGTTCAAAACGTTGAACGTGTCGACGCGGAACTCCAGCCGTTTCGATTCTGTAAGCCTCAGCGACTTTGAAAGATTTGCATCGAAGCGCCACGGAGCAATGCCTCGCAGAACATTTTGTCCCAGGTTACCTTGTGTTCCCGGCTTCGGATTCACGAGAACGTACTGACCGGAGTGACCCAGGCCGTCGATATTCGCGATTGCGCCGGCGGTGCTGTCCGGAACGATTTTCGCAATCGCCTGCAGCGTGCATCGCGGTGTAAACGTCGTGATGCCGTTCACGGTTGCCGACGTTCCGCTGAGCGTTTGAAGCGATGTGACGCCCGCGCATTGCGGATCCGCAACCTTGACCCATTTTGTCCGGTCAAAGAAGTCGCCTTCCAGCAGATTGCTGGTGTTCCCGGGGACGCCCCACTTCACGCCGGCGTTGTCCAGCATTTCCTTGAGCAGTCCGGCGTTTGCGATATCGGGCACACCATTGAAATAGAGCATGCTCTGAGCGGTGATGCTCGTCCATGCCCCGGAACTGATGGTATAAATGCCGCCCAGCCTCCATCCCTCGATCGCCCGCGCAAAAACGCCGTGACTGTTCCTGAACAACAGCTTGCCCGGACCGATCGGAAGCTCGATGTTGCCGTTCGCCCGCAGAATATGCGGATGGTTGCTATTCACGATCGTGTAGTCCCTGTGGCGCTCCACGGGATTCGTAAAGAATGCCGGCAGTCCAAGATCTTTGCTGAACGTGTAATTTGCCGCGCCGCTCAATCCATGGGTCGGCCGCAACGTTACTTCCGCTTGGACGGAGTGATAATTCGCGCTTCCCATGTTGGAGTAGTAAGTGGCTGTGGAGAATTGCGGATTGGTTGCAATGAAATTCTCCGCGAACCCATTGGCCCTCAGAACCGCCCCTCGCGTCGTGCTTGTATTTACGGTAGGCAGGCCGCAATTACCGGTGGCTCGCGCGGTCGAATCTGTCAGGGTGGCACAGTTTGCGGCCTGTGTGTAATTCAGTGTGTTCAGCGAGCCTGCAACGCTATTCCAGTTGCCACCCGCCAGGTTTGTATTGAACGTTGTACTGGAGCGCAATTGGTAAGCGGCGGTCTGCGGCACACCGCTCACGGTTGTGCCGATCGCCCCGTAGGTTTGCCCTGCCGTACAGCCGGTCTGACAGATGTTTACGCCGTTAAGTATTTTATTCAGGATGGGCGTGTTGTCCGTTCCGTTGCGAATGCTTTCGAATTCGGCAGCCAGTCCGTTATATAGAAAGTCGTTGGCATTCAAATTGATGCTTGAGTAAAGCTTCCTGGCAAGTGTTCCCACGTATCGCACATCAACGGTCACATTCGGCCTGACGCTGCGTGTGACAGCAAGCACGAGATTCTGAACATACGGCGAGACATAGTTGGGATCGAAGAAATTGCCGCTTTGGCTGCGATCCGTGATCGGAATCTTAGTCATCGGAGCGACACCGGCCGGCAGCGGCGTGGGAATATTCGCCGCGGTAACCTGGGTCAGATCGAGATAAGGCTGCGTGATGCTTCCCGTATACGAACCGTTATAAATGCGGCCCGGAGGCGCAGTGAGAGGACCATCGATTGTATTGAAACGGCCTCCTCCCTGATACGTGATCTGGTAGCCGCCGCGGATCGTCGTTTTCCCGGCGCCAAGCCACGGCAGTTGGTAGGCGAATCCCACAGCCGGACTGATATTGTTCGAGTCATTGTTGTAAGGAAGGAGCGAAGAATGGTTTGAATTCTTCCCGACAAACTGGAACACCGTCTCGTCCGCGCGGGCGCCCGGACTCATCCAGCCGTTGAAGTCTCTCCCGGAAATCCCGAAGGCTGCGCCGCCACCGCCCACGGCAGCAACGGTCAGGCCGGCCGGCGAGAAGGGGACACCGTACCAGTCATAACGCATCCCAAGGTTGAGCGTAAGGTTCTTGCTCATCTTGTAGTCGTCTTTGAAAAAGAAATCGAATTCACGTTGATTCAAGTGGTTCTTATAAAACGGCGAAGTCCGATAGTCGGAGAACTGTGTATCGGTCGGCTTGTTCAGAAAGTATTGATTGTTGATCGACTGCAGCGACCCCGAAAGAAAATTGAGGAGATTTCGCGCTTTCGCCGCGTCATTGAATCCAATGCCTACCATGGCAGGATTCTGGTTGTTGATCGCTGTAGCACCGGTTGTCAACAAAGGCGCGTTCGGTGTCGCGCCTGCGACGACGACCGCGGCAGTCCGGAAGTTTGTAAAGTTGAAGGTCGAGCTGCCGCCTTCGGTGGCACTGCTTGAGAAACGGATCTCCCCGCCATATTTGATCGTGTGCCTTCCCTTCGTCCAACTCAGCGTGTCGCCAAAGGTCCACACTGCAGATCGATCCCTCAGCATGACTGTTAAGTTGCTTCCGTTTGCTCCCCCTGAGGCGCACGTTCCGGGAGGCCGCCCTCCTGTGATTGGGCTGCAAAGCCCGACGCCTCCGCCCGTAATGTCAGGAAGAATCTGAAACCCGTTTACGGGCTGAGGCAGATATTTATTGATGCTCTCCTTGTTTTGTTCGAGGTCCCACGGAGAAACGACATTCGTTCCGCTCGAGCGATAACCAAATCGGCCTTCGTTAACCAACGACGACGACAGCGTAGACACAACGGACGAAGTGATGGTTGTCGGCCGGTGATAATTCCCATTGCTCCAGGTGTTGGGCAGGCCCGCAACAACGTCATCGGAAGAGACGCGTTCATAGGTCAGAGCGACATTCGCGCGATGCTTCTGGTTGAAGTTATGATCGATTCTGGTGTTGATCTGTCTTCGATCACCGGTGGCTTCGCCGACGCTGAACAGATTGTCGGCGCCTTTGAAGTGGTTCAGATACCGGTAGCTCGCCGTATTGAGGCCGTCCATGCCGCCATTGTTCAGCGCATTGAAATCGTTCGGGGGCGGCATCAGAGCTATGGTGCGATCGATCAAGCCGGTGGAATCTTTCTTCGTGCGGTACTGATCCCATGAACCGTTAACGATTCCGTTCGAGCAATCCGCGTTGGGCGTGCCGCCGCTGAACGTCACAGGACCGAATACGCTGATGTAGTTGAGCTTCCCATTATAAGGAGTGCGATCCACGTTGTCGGTCGGTATCAAAGGATTGCCGGCCAGATCCACGACGGGACGAGTCGGCGAAGTCCCCGTCCTCGTTAACGTCGCGTTATAACCGCCATTGTTCCAGCCATCGAAGTACCTGAAGACGCCGTTCCTCGCGCAGGGCGTGAGAACTGTTGAGTTCGTGTATGCCCTCTGCCGATTGAAGTTCATGTCCCACAACGCGTAAAAGAAAGTCTTGTTCTTCACAATCGGTCCGCCCACGCTGCCAGTTCCCTGATTGTTGGCCAACCAGTTCAACGGAGTGTTGGTCCGGTTGTTTGAGAATGAATTCGCGTTGAGTATCGCGTTCTGAATGCTCCAGACCGCCGCGCCGTGAAGCTTGTTCGTTCCTGAACGAGTCGAGATTTGAACCGCGCCATTTCCCCGTCCTAATTCCGCATCCACTGGAGACACGATCAATCGAATTTCGCCGACCATATCCGGATTGATAATCGTATTGGTGTTGATACCGGTGGGATAACGGATATCCGATACCATGATTCCGTCTCGCAACACCGGCGTATCCTGCGCGCTGATGCCGGCCAGAGTCGTCGTTTCGCGGCCTCCCGCATTACCGGCGGATGGATTCGCGCTTGTGGCAACGAGATTATCGAGACCACCCAATACGCTCAGCATGTCCAGCACGTTATTGCCGATGACGGGCAGTTCGCTGACTCTCTTTTCGGTCAGCGCCTGTCCTATTGTCGGGCTGGATGTTGCGAGTATCGTCTCTGCATTGATGATCACTTCCACGCTTTGGGTTTGTGAAGCAATGTTGAGCGTGAAATTCAAGCGTACCGTTATGCCGTTACCAAGTTGAACGTTCGCGTACGTTTCTTTCTGGAATCCCGGCAGTTCGGCCGTCACGGAATACGTTCCAGGCAGCAGGCTCTGGATCGTGTAGGCGCCGGCCTCATTCGTGACATTGGTTAAGGAAACGCCGGTTGCAATGTTGGTTGAAGTAATTGCGACTCCGGGCAAAACCGCTTTTGTGGCGTCCGATACAGTGCCCGTCAGCGTCGCGTTGTTTATTTGCGAGAAACCGGATGCGGTAAAAAGACACAACACCAGGATAAGAAGGATAAAGTTTTTCATCAGTGCTCCACCATTTGCGTATGTTTTTAGCCTGAAAGATCTCACGCTCGTTTTTCAGTAGTCGATCCCTATTGCCAATTGCGGCGTTAATAAAACCATTACGAATCCAAGCTGTCAACCATAACGTCAGAAGTAGAATGGCGTTAACGTTTAAGATCCTTTGGCGTCTATAGACGAAACTTCCAGGAGAAGCGGCGTATGAAAGCATTTGCGGCAATTGCTGTTGCCACATTCGCGGCTCTAAGTTTTGGACCGACCGCATCGTCCCAGACATTGTTTGAAGCTGCGGACGTTCACATCAGCCCGCGCACTCCCAGCCAGGCGATGCGAACGATTACGCGAGGCGGACGTTACGAACTACTGAACGCGACAATGGTGGATTTGATTCGAACCGCCTACGGCATTGATGCCGAGAATGTATCCGGCGGACCGAGTTGGGTTGAATTCGACCGATTCGACATCAGCGCAAAAGCTCCTGCGGATACGTCGCCGGAAACCGTTAAGCCCATGCTGCAGGCTTTGCTTGCCGACCGGTTCAAGCTGGCCGTTCACAACGACACGAAACCGATGTCGACGTATGTTCTGGCGATGGGCAAGGGCAAACACAAGCTCAAAGAGGCGGATCCGTCCGGAAAGACAGCCTGCGACCTGCAGCCCAGGGCGATTCGAGTCGTCGACGGCCGGATCGATGCGCTGCAAACCGTGTCGTGCCGCAACACGACCATGGCGGCGTTTGCAGCGGATTTGCGAAGACTGGCCAACGGCTACTTTACTGTGGCGGTCGTCGATTTAACCGAATTAAAGGGGGCCTGGGACTTTGATCTGAAATTCACACCCAAGGCTCTGGGGCCGTTGACTGCGGGCGATACGACAAGCATTTTTGACGCCGTCGATAAACAGCTTGGTCTGACGCTTGAAGAAAGAAATGTGCCGCGCCAGGTCCTGGTTATCGATCAGGTCAATCGAAAGCCGGCGGACAACCCACCGGATGTCGCGAAGAAGCTGCCCGTTTTGCCGAAGGCGGAATTTGAAGTTGGGACGATCAAGCCCGTCAATCCGAATGCACCGTTCAATCGAGGCGTCATCGGCGTTCAGCCGGGTGGCCGGGTCAACCTGCCGCCGCTTTCGCTCCGAACGCTCATTTCACTCGCGTGGGGCAATTCAGTGAACACGGACGAGATCGTGGGCGCTCCGAAATGGATCGATTCCGCGCGCTTCGAAATCGTTGCCAAGGTTCCGGCGGAATATGTGCCCGCGAACGGACCCTCAGGATCTCTGCAAGACATCGGCCCAATGATGCAAGCGCTGATCACCGAACAGTTCAAGATGAAAGCTCGCATGGAGGACCGGCCCGCGACGGCCTACACATTGCTCGCTGCAAAACCGAAGCTCAAGAAAGCGGATCCTTCGGCGCGTACGGGATGCAAATCGTCAAGCTCCGGAAGCTTGATAAGCCTTACCGGCTCTGTTTCGTTACCTTCAACACAAGTCACGTGTCAGAACATGACGATGGCTCAATTTGCGGAACAACTTCAAACCACCGCATCGAGTTACATTCGCCATCCCGTCGTGGACGCGACCGGTCTGGATGGAGCATGGGACTTCTCGTTCACCTTTACGGCCATCAATCCAAATCTGCTGACGAATTTGCGTGCTGCGCTCCCTCCTGGTGTGAACTCGGATGCGCCCGGCGCGTCGGATCCGGTCGGCGGAACGCCGGTGTTTGACGCGATTGAAAAACAACTCGGGCTGAGGCTCGAATTGCAAAAGCGGCCGTATCCCGCACTCCTCATCGAGAGTATTGAACCGATTGAAGGACAATAAACGGAGTTGAATCTGATTCGCTAGTCGGCGGACTGGTTCCAACGTTAGCGGCGATCTATGACGTATACAAGGGTTCCGTTAGTTATCCGTTAAAGGAAGATCGGCAATCAACCGGACTTCCTTCGGCAAATCCGCACAAAGCTGAAGGTTGCCGGACGGCAATTCCTGGAACCTGAACTCGCCAAGCGAATCGGTGACTGTCGTCCCGACGGATTCACCCTTGAAAACGATCTGGATCCGCACGCCTGAGACGAAACGAGTATCCGTGCGCTGCAGCAACTGCCCAAGCATCAAGTTGGGCACTTGCGATATTCGCAGGTGAAGATCCACGTCTCCGCCCTTCAATAGAAGCTGCCGCGAGTCCGCCTCGCCGCGCACACCAGCGGTTGCCGGTTGGGCGAAACTGTCGAATATAAGATTGGCGAAAATCTCCCGTAACCTCGAGGTGCGTTCCGGTGCACGATAAATCGCGCGACAGATTCGCAATGCTTCATCGGGCGCTCTTTCAAGGCTGAAGCCACGTAGCAAAGTAAATATATCGACCCAATCGTGAAGTTCGCGTGTACAGGGATGACATTCCCGGACATGCTTTTCCACGAATGGCATTTGCTGTTGGGAAAGCTTGCCTTCCGCATACCCAATCAGTTGTTCAATTTCTAAATGCCGCCGCATCAGATCTCCTTTCTAATCCTCAAGAATTTCCACGAAACTTCCTTGTTTCTATGGTGCTTTCGCAATTCCTTCACGTTCGCCGTCGAAGGTATATCCCGTAATTCGTGAATCGATAGGCGCAACGCCGACGAGTTGATCGGTTGAACGCAACTTGCTGCGAATGTTCTCAACGCCGGCGTTTCCTTTCTGAATGAGCCGTGCAACGACTCCCGCAACGAGAGGAGCGGCCACGCTCGTACCTGAGGCACGAATCGTTCCGCCGCCACGATTCAAAGTAAGCATTCCTACAGAAGCAACGCCACAGGTCGAAGTGATCGATTCTGAGTCTTCGCCTGGCGCCGATACCGTTATACCGACTCTGGTGGCCGGATCGAACTTTCCATCGCTCGTAAAATAGGACGCGGAATCCGCCAGGATAGCCGCCTGGGTCCTGCACGCCGTGGTGCCTTTCAGCGCCGCTGTACTCGCGACATTGACAACTTCCGGATACGCCATGGGTACGCGATTCTTGACTTCAACGCTTGCGTCGTTTCCTGCAGCCGTTACGACGACAATGCCCAGGTTGTACAAGCTCTGAATTGCGGCTCTGTACGAACTGTTGTCGCTTATCGTGCCGGGCCGGCCGAGACTCATATTCACGACTCGAATGTTCGGCGTCACAAGATTCCAATTGAGGTATATCCAGTTCAGACCTGCAATGATGTTGGCATCGGAGCCACTGCCGGTCGAATCCAGCACCTTCACGCAATACGGTTTCGCGCTGGGCGCGACACCCACGACTCCGATGGTATTGTTCAGCGCGGCGACAAGCCCCGCGATTGCCGTTCCGTGTCCGTTGTCGTCCTGGCACGTGCCGCCAAATGCGCTGTAGGTTTGCGGCGCGGGCGCCAGGTCTGCATTGAGAAGGTCGATCCCGGTATCCACAATGGCAACGCCGATTCCGAGTCCATCCGATCCTGCGACAGGACCTCCAAGCCGCGTCACTCCCGATGGCGTAACCTGAGTCGACGTTCCTGGACTTGCGCCGGCCGAAACAAAGCGCGTAATGAAGACCGGGCGGTCGGGAACAATTTCAATGACGTTGGGATGGTTCGCCAGTCCCTGCAATGCCTGAACCGGAACCTCGATCGCCATTGCCTCGACGACGTCCCAGTTATGCTTGACGCTGGCGCCAAATTTGGCAGCGGCTGCGGCGCGCGTGTTCTTGTCTGTCCCGCGAGCGAACCTCACGATGTAACGCGATGTATTGCGTGACGGCGGTAACTGAAACGTCGCACTCTTCGCCGTGGCAGACAGAACTGCGGCCAGCAGGTTCACGCGGCCGTATCCGAGTTGGCCCGAATAGGCCGGATTCAGGACATTGATGTTGACCGTACCGCTTGCAACGGACTGCGCCACTCCGGTCGTCGTCAACGACCTCAGCAAAGCGGCCTCGGCTGCAACAATCGCCGACGAAAAAGATGTGCCCGATCCAATCGCGTATCCACCGGGATAGGCGGTGATGATGTTGACGCCGGGAGCCATCACAAATATCGAATCGCCGAAATTCGAGAACGACGCCTTGAGATCGTTCAGGTCTGTCGCTCCCACTCCAATGACGCCGTAGAGCGCGGCAGGATACTGCGGCTGCGAACTATTCGAGTTTCCGGCCGATGAAACGACGACGACATTGTTCGCCGACGCGAAATCGACGGCAGCACGCACATCTGCTGAATCCGAACTGAGTCCCAGGCTGAGATTAATAACCTGCGCACCGTTCCGCACCGCGTAACGAATCGCCTTTGCAACCTGAAATGCATCGCCCGCGCCGGTATCGTCAAACGCGCGCAACGGCATGATCAAGGCGTCGGGTGCAAGCGCCGCAATGATTCCCGCAACCATCGTCGCGTGCCCATGACCCGGCGCGCCTGCGTCCAGAAATGATGATGTCGACTGATCGAGGAACGATGATGTGGACTGATCTAAAAATGATGACGTCGATTGATCCAGGAACGAGGATGTCGATTGATCCAAAAACGATGATGTCGACTGATCTAAAAATGATGACGTTGATTGATCCAGGAACGATGACGTCGATTGATCCTGCGTGGCGCCCGTTCTGGCTTTGGGGTTCGAATTACCAACGAAGTCGTATCCGGCAGTCAAATGTCCCCGTAATGCAGGATGCGATACATCAATAGCCGCATCGATATCCGCGATGATGACCCCGCGCCCCGTTGACGTGGCCCTGGCTGACGAAGCCTTGATGAGCTGAAATGCGGGTTGTCCGGTGTACCAGGGTGCCGCCAAGCTGTTTCCACCCGAAATCGCGATCCCCCGGAATCGCGGCAACACCATGGGCCCATCCTGATTAATCGATAAAACGTTGGGAGGCAGCGTTGCGGGTATGAAGGGAATGCTAAACAGGTACGTATCGTCGGCGGATATGGAGTCCAGAATCGCCGTTACCCCGAGAGCAGCGAGGATGGGCTTGAGATCCGCGTTCTTTTTGGTCTGAACAACAACCGTTACAGCAGCCGAAGAATCAACAACCGAGACCGAAATCGCAACCAGCAGCAACAGAACGATACAGAGGCGCTTCGCCATCATTGGCTGTCTTCCCTTCTTCCTAAATTCAGACAAAACCTAAGTTGTTCGGCCTTTCATAGGACTAGTTGGGACCACTTTGCGAAAAAATACATACCCTGACTTTGGTACCGGACCGATTGTAAAGGGTTGTTGGGACTACGGTGTCTTTGTGTTACCACCTTCGAAGGGCTATGAACGATCCGTACCAGCTTCAGCGATTTGTGGATGCGCAGAATCCCGTCTACGAACAAGTCCGTTCCGAATTACGCAAGGGCCGTAAACGAAGTCACTGGATATGGTTCGTTTTTCCTCAAATCGCAGGCCTTGGTCACAGTGCGACGGCGCGGCAATTTGCAATCTCTTCCCTTGCCGAGGCAAAAGCCTATTGGGAACATCCGGTCCTTGGGGCACGCCTCCAGGAATGCACGGAGCTGGTCACCGCCCTTTCGGGCTGTACGATCGATGAAATCTTCGGATATCCCGACGATCTCAAGTTTCGGTCGTCAATGACTTTGTTTGCGCACGCTGTGCCCGGAAACGAGATCTTTCGCGAGGCTCTGCAGAAATATTTTGCGGGCGAGTACGATCCGCTGACACTGGAACGGCTTCACTCCTGAACGACAATAGCCTCGATTTCAAAGCCTCCTGATAGCGACTCCGTTTGAATCCGGGAACTCTCCGTTTTACGCGCTCCGCGCCGAAGTTGCATTCCAAACGAGACCAGCCGCCTTTAGTTCCAATTTGCAACTTTTCGAATTAGGCTAAGAAGCTCGCGGTGTCAGACGCTTGCTATCAGCTCTTTGGGTCTGAGACCGAAATTGCAAAGAGGATGTCGGCATGCATCCTTAATATAAGGAGTCCTCGATGAAGAAATCATTTTTTGCCATTGCCGTGTTGATCGCATCTTCCGCGTCGGTGTTCGCGCAGTGGCCGAAATTCAAGGAAGCCCGAGTCCAACGCGATGCGCAGGGCCGCGTGATGATGGACGCACCGGCGCCGCGCACGCCGGACGGCAAACCGGATCTCTCGGGCAATTGGATGAGAGCGGACCGTGATCCTTTGCCGCAGGAACTTGCCGGTGTTGTTGCGGCGCGAGGGGAAACGAATCGTGCCATTCCTGTCGAACGGCCCGCGGACCCTTTTCCCACCGATTCGAAGGCACCGCCTCTTGCCACGTTTTTCGACATTGGCGCGAACGTACCCGGCGGACTGCCCTTCCAGCCGTGGGCCGCGGAACTGAAGAAGAGCCGGATGGCAACCAATGATAAGGAAAACCCGGACGCGAATTGTCTGCCGATGGGCATCACGCAATTTCACATGCAACCGCAGCCGCGGAAAATCGTCCAGACGTCAAATCTGATCGTCATTCTGTACGAGTCGAATTACGGTTTGCGCTACATCTATATGGATGGCCGCACTCTTCCTCCGCAGGGAGACCCGACACCATGGTGGTACGGTTACTCGGTCGGCCGGTGGGAAGGCGATACGCTGGTGGTCGAAACGAATAATCTGCGCGGCACCGAAGACGGGCCCAGTGATGGATGGCTTGATGTGCGGGGCAGCCCCTACAGTCAGCAGGCGCGATTCACCGAACGATTCCGCCGCCCGACGTTCGGTAAACTCGAGATCGACGTCACCGTCGATGATCCGAAGACCTATACGAAGCCGTTTACGGTCCGTATCAATCAGCGTGTCTTTGCAGACGAAGAACCGATGGAATTCATCTGCAACGAGAACCAGCAATTCCGAAAACGCATCAAGGTGGACTGAGCGTGTTCGTGATTCACGGAATCATTTCCGTGAGGGGTTTTCCCGCAACCAGCGGCTTGCCGGCCAGACCCGCATAATCAGGCCCGAATCGGTATGCGCGAAATACCTGGCGCGCATTCGCTCCGCCGCGTCCACCAAAAGCAGGAAGGTTGTACTGCCAAACGACTTTTTTCTGCGGGGTAATCTCGAAGATGATTCCCGGAGCTCCGGCGCAGATTAACGTATTGCCATTCGGCAAACGCTGCGCCCCTGAAATATTCGTGGAATAAAAATCGGTGGGATTGGGCGCCGAGTAGCTCCAGACGGCGCGATCCGGCCCATAACTTTTGCCGGACCCGAAAGAATAGCGGCCGTTGGAGTCTGCAGGTAAGACAATTTCTTCGATCGACGAGTAGTGACTGCCGGGCCGCGTGTCGCCGTTGTTGAAGATCAGCAGGTGGCCGGCCCCGCTCAAACCTTTTGGAATCCAATGAGCGTTGTGCTGTCCATACAGCCGCTGGTCTTCCGCCGTACCCGCACGATAGACACGCGGGTTCCCCCATCGATACAGAAGATCGCCGCCCTTGCCTCCTCGCCCGCCGGCGTGACTCGCTGATTCTCGTGTCGTCGTGCTGTGATCTATGATCCAGATCTCGCTGAAGTTCCGCAGGCTCACCAGGACCTGATTGAGTTCGGCATTGTAGGTAACAGCGTTGAAGTGCGTCCAATCGGGATTCGCGCGTTGACCTGATGTGACGTTGTAGTTGATATCGACGCGCTCAGGATGAGCCGCAACATCGCCGTAGTTCGATTTGTCCTTATCGAAATCCTGAATGAGGTGATCCCATAGATGCCATTCCCAGACGACGTCTCCGCCTGTCTTCCCTGCCGGCTTGATCTCGATAAGACTGTCCGGCTGAACCTCGGTTCCCTCCACAGCAGTCGGAATGCGTCCGGCAGCGATGGCCTCCGCCGCCGTTTTCTTCTCTTTGACCAGAAGAAGAATATTTCCGTTCGGCAGGAGCGCGAAGTCGTGGTGTTGTTGTGCCGTGGCTGTTCCGAATGAAAAATCCCAGACCAATTCTCCATTCCAGTTGAAGCGCTGCATCTTTCCGCCGCCACCCGCGGTCTGCCCGAAAGGCGGATTCGGCGCTGCTCCCGCGCGTAATAGATCACCGTTTTCGAGAAGGTATGCCAGGCTGGAGGGCGTGGAATCGGTATTCCAGGTCTTGACGGCGCGGCCATCCATATCGATCAGAAACGTAGACTTCGACTGCAGCGGCGATACAAGCGTGTATCCCGCGAATGTCCCCGGTTCGTTACGGATAAGACCGATGCCCTGAGTTGCCGGCCCATCCGTGTTCGGCGCGGTGCGATCCTGCGCGAGTTCCACGCTCAAAGCGGCGAGTAATAAGGTCAGAGCGGCAAGAGATGCGAAGGCTTTGGCTTTCATGTGACTATTCTCTCCATTCAGCGTTGTCGTGCAAGCTAGATCACAGGCCCTGGGACTTCGCCGTTGCGAGACATGCGTCGATGATTGGCCGTAATACAGGATTGGCGGCGAACTCGATGCCATCGACTTCTCCCGCCAAATATCCTTCCCTGCTGCTGTCCGACAACTGACCGAGACAAGCCTGACCGGGAAGTGGAAGCCGACCTTCCCTGTCGCAAACAAAAATGTCCGTGGCGCGCGGCACCATATGCTTGTCGGGAACAATGAGTTGTTTTTCGAAAACCGCCTCCAGATTCCAGTGCGGCTGTACGACGGTTTGCCGGGGAAGCGCATGACCGAGACAGCGCGCAAATGCGAGTGAGCGCGGCGTCAGCCGATCCCCGACAGTCGGCGAGATCATGGCGATGCGCGCCGCCACGGAATAGTCGCGGAAATAGCGGAGGAGTTGCCATTGCAACACAATCGATAGCAAGGCGCAGGCGACGGCAGCGAACCTTCGTGAAGCTTCGGGGCTTGCAAGCGCAAACACACAGCCCGCAGCCAGGACCGCCCACATCAGCGCGAAACGAGGCGGCCAGAGCAAACCGTGAAGTTGGAGTCCGGCAGATTGTCGCGCATAAGCCAACGTTCCAATCGCGATGACGCCCCACAACGGCAGACTGACGAGCGTGGCCCAGCCGGCCAGGCGTTTGCCGCCGAGGGCAAAAAGCGGAATCCATCCGGCAACGAACATGGCGCATGCGCTGAAAACGCTCGTCGAGAAATCGGTGAGGAGCGCGTGGTCTTGCCGCATGTTGACCAGGCCCTGCAACGCCGTCTTGAGATGATCTTCGGCGCCGGGCCTGTGCAACAGCCGCAGCAACAACATCGACGACAGAAAAACCAGGAGCCACATCGTGTACGCGCGCAACATGCGGCGGGCAGGCGCTCGTTCGTGAGCCAGCGCGATCACAAAGATTCCGCCCGCGAGGAGAGCCCCTTCCTCGCGGCACAACACAATCAAGGCCGCCCAAAGCCAGACTGTTTTGCGCCGGCGCAACAATGCTTCAGCCAGCAGTACGGCCAGGAACGGATAAATCAATTCGGGCTCCCAGCCATAGAACGGATTGTCGATGGTCCAGAAAATCAAGGGGCCGAAAAGCATCGCTGCGATGACACTCGATGTTTTCAGGAGACTGCCACGCTCTGCCGGCGCGGCCAGGCGTGCCGATGCTCCCGCCTGAAGCAATGCCGTCGCTCCAAAGAATGCTTTGGAGCCCCAGACGAGCGTCAACGGCCCAAGCAGCAATAATACGAAATCGTTGTGAATGCCTTTTTGTCCGCCCTGAAAGTAATCGTGGAGGAATCCATCGCCGACGAACAGGCTGCGGGCATTCTGCAGATTGATGAAAACGTCGACGGTATATTCAAGGCCGTCAAACAATGCGTTCTTGTTGACGAGCCAGGCGAGCGAGAACGCCAGGCAGAGAAAGATCAGGAGATATTTCGCGCGGCCGTTTCTATCGTCGTCCGCCACGGCCGTTGAGCGCATTCGTCAAAGCGTTGCGGACGGAATCCTGAATGTGGCCTGCCAGGGCATCCGCAAACATCGGAAGATCCGATTCGTGCGCCGGAACAATCTCAATGGTCATTGCGCCCATCTCATCCGTCGATTGTTGTCCGAATGTAACACGCCGCGGAGGATTGCTCGGATTGCTGGGATTGTCGGCTGAATTGTCGTAGGCGATTTGAACATCGAGCCGGGTGCCTTTAGGCAGACGAACGAATTCGCTGAACGCATAGCCTTCCTGCCAGTTGAATTTCCAGTCGGGAATTCCCAGCAGTTCCTGTTTACGCCCATCCGGAAGAGTCGCTGTCATTCGCATGTCGGTCGATAGATAGTGCGCATGACCGCTACCGGCAATGACTTCCACGTCAATCGGAAGCGTGAAGGAATCTTTGATGACGAAATGTTTTTCGCCGGCGGGAATATTGATGCCTGCCAATGCGCCGAACAACGGCGGCATCTGAAGGGCGGCCAGCGTGCGTTTCGGCGGTCCATCCGCGAAATAAAAACCAATCGCCGCCTGTTCTTTTTCGACTTTACCGGTCGGATGAAAATGCATCTGCAGGACGAAATCCGATCCTTTCGGCAGCGATCGCGCCAGACCTTCAGGCAGCATGCGCCCGCGTCCGCCGACGGCCCAGCCACCGAGGCCGGCTTGCCGGCCCGCCGCGCCGATTGTGCGGCCTTGCAGCAATCCTGCCCTGCCACGAGCGGCACTGTCCGCATTATTGCCGGCAAAACTCATTCCACGGAATCCCGGATGTCCATCCGAACCATCGAGCCGAACCGCTGTGCCGGTCTCGTCGAGAAAGAACAATGCGTGATGAGATGCGTTGGCGGAGGATCTGAACTCGATGGCCTTGATCCACTTGTCCTCGGTCAGATTCAGCTTGATTGCAAAATTGCGAAATATATCCGGACCATCGGCCGGGATTTCAAACGGATCCTTCATGCGGACGACAAGATCCGGTTGACCTAATTGCCAGCCCGGCGTGAATTTCGGCAACGCCGGCATCTTCGCCGGATCTCCTTCAGGCATGCCCGCGTTCACCCACTCCTGGAGCGTTCGAATTTGTGCATCCGTCAAACGACGGTCGTCACGGAAATCGGCCATATCCGAATGGCCATGCCAGGGCGGCATGTATCGGTTCTGTGTTACGGTGGCGATCAGCTTTCCCCGCTTCCGGACATCGTCATAGCTCAACAGCGAAAACGGCGCCGCTTCACCCGGCCTGTGGCATGAAGCACATTTATTAAAGATGATGGGAGCGACATCCGCGCTGAACGTGGGACCCGCCGGCGGCATCGCCGCGAGCCGAAGGAGAAAAAGCAAAATCAACATCAGTAGTCTCCAGTTATTCCGGAATGAAACATCCAATTGCCTGAGTTCTGGAATTTGCGACTCGGCGATTGGTGGTCAATGCGTCCAACGCATCGCGAAGATCGTGGTGAGTGGCCTGTTGCCTCGGCGATCCCAAAGCCGCATGCAAATCGTCGATCCGGCCTCTGTAGACGAGTTCGCCGGTCCGCGAAAAAACGGCCACCTCTGAACTGACGGTCGCCCCGGCTTTCCGGACAAGCTGGTGTCCCGAATCGAGGATCGCCGGCAGCCTGTAGTGATAGTCGTGAACATGACTGCGAATCGCTTCCGGCGTTGCCGCATCCACGTAGACAAGGAAACACTGCGCTCCTTTGGGACCATAGGTCGAGCAGATTCGCTGGATCTCGGGAGCGTAGCGATTCGCGATCGGGCAATCGGTCATAAGGAAAAACAATACGGTCCATCTTGCATCGAGCATTCGCTCAATTGTGCCGTGCACCACTCCATCGATGTCGCGCAGGATATGCTCGTCTTCCAGGCGAGCGGCAGGGCACACCAGAACCAGGCTCACGATGGACAGGAACCCGAGGATTATCCGCTTCGGCATACCAGCGTATGATGACCTCGAATGCAAGCGAACTCAACCCAGTATTTCAATTCTGTTACACCGCCTTTTTCGGGAGGTTTCGGACTCAGTTTCACCGTCGTCGTGCTATAAATCTGGTGCGTCATACAGGCCCGGATTAGCTTCGGAATTTCAGGGACAGACCCCGAATTCTGAAGGGCGAATTCGGACTCTGTCCCGAAATTCCCCAAGCCCCCACGAGGCGATCGAATGCGACGATTGTTGTGGAATTGGATGGGTCTCGTTCTGTTCCTTGGAACAGGTGTGCATGTTTATGCGCAAACAGGAACGCTGACGGGAACCGTAACGGATCCCAACGGCGGTTTGCTCCCCGGCGTCGCGATTACGATCACCGAGACCGAAACCAACGCCGAGCGCAGTTTTATAACAGACGAGCGGGGCGACTACAACGTTGCATTGTTGCCTCCCGGACTTTACACGATTCAAGCCGCGCTGGCTGGATTCCGAACGGCTGTTGCTGAAAACATCGAGCTCAGCATCGATGACCTGAAGCGCATCAACTTCAAACTACAGATTGGGGGACTTACTGAGAAACTCATCGTGACGGAAGTCGCGCCTCTCATCCAATCTGAAACATCATCCGTGGGAACCGTCATCGATAATCAAAAGGTCGTTGAACTCCCCTTGAATGGACGCCAGTTCGAACACCTTGCTCAGCTCGTTCCCGGCGCGCTTTCACCGGCGCCGGAACCTTCCACCGCGACAGAGAACGCATGGCCTCCGGCTTCTTCAAGTTTTCGAGGAGGCTTCAATGCTGCCGGCGCAAGGGAAACCGCGAACAATAATCAACTGGATGGGGTCGATAACAACGATCCCGCGGTGAACAATTTCACGCTGCGTCCGATTCTGGACGCGATCCAGGAATTCAAAGTTCTCGCCAGTTCGTATTCTGCGGAATATGGACGCGGAGGCGGCGCGCAAGTCATCGTGAGCACGAAGTCCGGTACGAACGACTTCCATGCTTCGCTGTGGGAGTTTCTCAGGAACGACAAACTCGACGCGCGTGATTTCTTCAACAAAGAAGGCGCGGGCCCGAAACCGCCGTTTCACCGAAATCAATTCGGCGCTACCGCCGGCGGTCCGATTGTGAAAGACAGGACCTTCTACTTCCTCGCGTATGAAGGTATCCGCCGCCGCCAGGTATTCACAAGTCTTCAGCAGGTGCCCTCGGAAGCATTTCGCAGAGGAGATTTTTCGGCGCTCGCCACTCCGCTTCGAGATCCGGACAATGTGGCGGGTCCTACGTTTCAAGACCACATCATTCCCGCCAGCCGATTTAACCCGATATCGAAAAAGATTCTGGAGCGCGGTTCATTCCCATTGCCGACGCCGGGATTGTCATCGCCGAATAATTTTCTTGCGATCAATCCGTTTCCTGAAGATGTGAATCAGTACAACGGACGATTGGATCATCGCGTCTCGAGCACGAACTCCCTGTTGGTCCGTTACGGATACACGAAAGATTCGCTCTCGACACCGTGCTCGGGAAATGGCCAGACGGCATGCGTGCCTGGTTTCGGCCACAATGACGTCAATCGCGCTCACTCGCTTGCCCTCGGCGATACTCATGCGTTCTCGCCAAAACTGCTCCTCGAAGTTCGCGCCGGTTTTAACCGCCAATTGCAGTCACGCATCGCTCTGACATCCGGCACGAGCGATATTTCGTCGCAACTGGGGATTCCCGCTTCGACCAATCCAAAAGACTTCGGGCATCCGATGATTTCCATCACGGGATTCAGCCCGATCGGCGATCGCGGATATCAAAGCCGGGCGGGAACAACGGGACAAATCACAGCAAACTTGAATTACGTTCCCGCATCACACTCGATCCGATTGGGAATCGACTTGCGCCGCATTCTCTTTTACGCCGGGTCGAATGTCAGGGAAACGCTCAATTTCAACGACAGTGCGACGGGAAGTCCTTTCGCTGATTTCCTGCTCGGCCTTCCCGTCAAAACGACTCGCGATCCCGTCGACAGCTTTCGATACCATTCGCTCAATTCGTACAACTGGTTTATCCAGGATGACTGGGCCGTCTCGAGCCGCCTGACACTGAACCTGGGCCTGCGTTATGAATACAACACGCCGGATGTCGAAAAGCAGAATCGGCTGGCCCAGCTCAACATCCTTACTTATAAGTACGAGATCGCAGGACAGAACGGTGCGTCGCGTTCCCTGTATGCATCGGACAAAAACAACTTCGGACCTCGAATTGGTTTTGCGTTCAGGCCGGATCAAACCGGCAAAGCGGTGCTGCGGGGCGGCTACGGAATCTTCTACGACCTGGCGGTTGTGGGAAATGACTTGTTCTTCGTCCGAACGGGCCCGCCATTTCAGAGAGCGGAAACATTCGTGTCGAGCGTCACAACGCCGCTCACGCTGACGAATCCGTTTCCAGGCGGCTCGACTGCAGTGTTCGATGCGCCGTCCATTGATCCGAATTTCAGGGATGCCTACATCCAACATTGGAACGTCGGGTACCAGAGACAGCTTCCGCATAACACAGCCATCGAAGTGAGTTATACCGGAAATAAGGGCACGCGCCTCGTCAAGACGGTTGATATCAATCAGGCTTTTCCCGTTCCCGGATTCAGTCCGCCTGACTTGCAAAAACGCCGCCCGCTGCCGGAGTATGGCGCGATACCCGTTCTCCAGAGTTCAGGAAACTCGATCTACCATGGATTGCTGGGCCGCGTTCAGCGCCGATTTTCAGCGGGCCTCTCGTTGCTGGCTTCGTATACCTATGGCCACGCCATTGATGATTCAACCGGCGGCAACGTCGCCCAGGACGCCCGAAACCTGAAAGCCGATCGAGGGAGTTCCGACTTCGATGCGCGGCAACGCCTGGTTTTCAGTTACATCTACGAACTGCCGTTCGGAAAAGGGAAATTGCTGGGCAGGAATTGGAATCCGACACTGAACTCTATTTTGGGAGGTTGGGAATTCTCAGGAATCGGAACTTTTCAATCGGGAAGGCCGATTTTCATGCAGCTGAGCTCATCAAACGACAATAGCAGGACGGGGTCGAGCCGCGATCGTCCCAACGTTGCATTCATCCTCGATAACTCCCTGGTCCAGACGAACGCGAAACCCATCTTCGAAGACAGACCGGATAAAACGATTTACCTGAATCCAGCAGCTTTTTCGATTCCGCTTCCCGGTACATTCGGCAACGTTCCGCGCAATTACTTCGACGGACCGGGAACCAACAACTGGGATCTCATGCTGGGCAAGAATTTCAAAACCGAACGGCTGAATGCTCAATTCCGTGCCGAGTTTTTCAACGCTTTCAACCATCCTTCATTCGGTCAGCCCAATCGATTCAGAGACAGCAAGGCATTCGGCACCATCACCAGCACGCTGCTGCAGAATCGCCAGATTCAATTCGGACTGAAACTCACGTACTAAAAAACCCCCACTCAGTTCGCTGTTGCAATTCGCCGCTGCACCAAGACTTTCTCGGGTGGCCGAAAGCTTCGAGAACGCTCTTGCAACCGCCATGTGTTTCCGGCTTCATCGCGAAGGGATCCATCTTTCTGTAGGGCGATTTTGAGTTCCTGATGCTCGCTCGAGAATTTGAGGACAAACGTATCGTCTTTCCTCGTAAAACCTCCCATCGTCACTCTCTGCTCATCAGCGAAGGTGAAGATGCCCTCTGGCGACTTTCCGGCAATAAGGCCCTTTAGCGTTTGTTGCGTGGTGAGTTCTAAAGTCTGCCCGGCATTGGTTTGGTTGACGTATCTCTCCGTCAAGAGCCCAAGCAGAGGACCTGGCCCTCCCTTGCAAGCAGCCAGAGTCAGGGCGAGCGTTGCGACCAGCAACGAGAACGGTACGGATTTTGTCATGCGCGTCTCCCCATTTCCTGCGAACACTTTAATAACGACGGGCCGGTTCTGTCATTAACAAGAAAAACTCAAACCGGGCTTGGCGCTCTCGGCGGGTTCGGCTTGGCGGGTATGGCTTATAGGGTTATCCTCATTCTAATGTTTCAGGTTCAAATCAGGAGTCGAGACATGGGGTCAGAGTTTCCCGACTTATCCCTTCTGACGGGAGTTGTCGCTCCGGAGATTCTGAATGCGATGCACGCGGCGGCCGCAGTGCTTCAGTCGTCAGGAATCCCGTTCGCCCTCGCTGGAGCATTGGCGGTAGGCGCTCACGGATACCCGAGAGCAAGTAAGGACATTGATTTTGTGGTCGGCGATAAGGCGTTCAAGTTTCACGAAGGAGGCATCGTTACGGTTAACCCCGAGGTCCCGGTGCGAGTCGGCGAGATTGTCGTTGATCCAATCTCTATAGGAGCCGATGAACCTCATTTAATGGAAGCGCTTCAAAGAGCCCCCGTGTCCGGAGGCATTCCGATTCTTCCCATCGAGGCTCTTGTCTATATGAAGTTGAAGTCCCCTCGCCGAAAGGACGCCGCTGATGTCGTGGAACTGGTCAAGGCCGGCATCGATACAACCAAGGTAGCCGGCTACCTTGAGCGCCACGCGCCCAACCTGAGCGTCAAGTTCAAGACCTTGATCTCTGAAGCGGAACAGGAATAAGGCCAGCAGTCGGAAAATCTCAGTCAATTTTATTCGTAATCAGCGTCGATCGGCAGTGGCGGCTTCGGATTCCACGAGTTGAAGTCTTGCGCCGGCGCCGGATGCCCGGCGAATCGGAAATTCTGCAACGTTCCCGGAATCCGGTACAGGGAAAGTGGACACAGCGCGTTCCTTCGAAAACGTGAGCTTGTCACCGGAGACGGCAAGGTCAATTTTGATGACATCGCCGAGGGCGATCTGGCCGGTGGCGATCAAGTTTGAAATCGGATACACCAGATGCCGTTCGATGGCGCGCTTCAAGTGACGGGCGCCGTATTTCAGATCGGTGCCTTCGCGAAGGAGGAATTCCTTGGCTTCGGATGTACATCTGAAAATGAACTGTTTGTCGGTCTGCGCGGACATGACTCGCGATTGAACATCATTCAACTCGATGTCCAGAACCTGCCGCAAATGGCTCTGCGTGAGAGTCCGGAAAACCACAACTTTGTCGATGCGGTTCATGAACTCGGGCGAAAACTTGCGTTTCGCGACGTCCAGGGCCGTGTGATACATCTTCCGGTCGATCGTTTCGAGACTGGCTTCATCCTGCTTCACACCCGACGTAAATCCGATCCCGCCGGTAAGCATTTCGCTCATTTCGCATGCGCCGAGATTCGACGTCATGAAAATCACACAACGGGATAAATCGACTTTCCGGTTATCACCCAGAGTCAGCGTTGCCTTATCGAGTATTCCAAGAAGGAGCTGCCACAACGCATCATTCGCTTTTTCAATTTCGTCAAAAAGAATGAAGCTGAATCGTGCGCGATCGGTCTGGTACTGATCGATCGCTTCCTGAGTGAGGAGCGGGGGCGTTTCGCGATGTCCGAGGTATCCCGGAGGTGAACCGATAAGCTTCGCAATTTCATGGCTGTGTTGAAATTCCGCGCAATCGATTTTGATGAACGCGCGAGGGCTTCCGAACAGAATCTCGGCGGATGCTTCGACGACTCTGGTTTTTCCGGAACCCGTCGGGCCGAGAAACAGCAGATTTCCAATTGGCCGTCCGGGCATGGCCATACCGGCCAGATAAATCTGGTACATATTGACGATTCGGCGAACTGCGCGATCCTGACCGACGATCTTGCCCAGCAGCTTTCGCTCGAAGTCGAGGACTTCGGAGCTTCTCATTTCGGGATCGAGTAGTACTTCTTCTGATACGTACGGTTTGACCATCGCCTTGTACCTCTTAACAGTCTTTCCTTGCCGTCAGGTCAGCTACCCATTGGCTTCCACCCTTAGTCATGCACATGGACTGCCAATCGAATTTCAGCCTGCCTTTTGCATTTGACGGCATCAGGCCGCTTTTGGTGGAACCCTCATTCTCCCAGGCTTTATCGGCACTTGGAATTGGGGGCTTTAGGGGTGGGAACGGGCGTGCTCGATGGTGGAACGATATAAATCTTCGTAGTTTAAAACTATCTTGCTTGCGCAAAAACTGGAGGTTGCATGGTCCCGAGCTGCTTTACCTAAATCGGCACGAAGCCGGGAATTCTTTAGTATTCGGCAGCATCCCTCTGCCATCGATTGAATATCGCCGACTTGGTAGAGAAATCCATCGGTACCGTCTCGAACGACTTCCGGAATTCCACCGACATTCGTCGCAATCACCGGGACTTCACAGGCCATCGCTTCAAGAGCAACGAGGCCGAAGGATTCAAGCTGGCTTGGAAGCAGAAGTACATCGGAAATAGCCAGTAGTTCACTCATGTCATTTTGCTTACCAACAAAAACTACGTCATTGGCAATGCCATGAGTTGTGGCCAGCCACTCCGCTTTTGGTCTTTCAGGTCCATCGCCGACCATCAGGAGACGAGCTTTACAGCTCTTTCGCGTGAGCGCAAAAATTTCGATGACATCTTCCACGCGTTTGACCGGGCGGAAGTTTGAAATGTGGATCAGGATTCCTTCGTCATCGTCCGCAAACTTTCTGCGAAGGCTCCTGTCTTTCGCCGGGACATACACATTGCAATTCACGAAATTCGGCACAACGGTAATCGGGCGGCTGATCTGAAACTCTCCGATAGTTCGCTGTTTGAGATACTCGGATACCGCCGTGACCGCGTCGCTGCGCTCGATTCCGAAACGGGTGATGGGAAGATAAGACCGGTCGTTGCCGACCAGAGTAATATCAGTGCCGTGCAACGTCGTCACAAACGGCACGCCGCGCTCGCCCAGCATCATTTTTGCAAGATAGGCGCTGATCGAATGTGGAATCGCGTAATGAACATGGAGAATGTCCAGATCGAAGCGAGTCATCACTTCCGCCATCTTCGTGGCGAGAACCAGATCGTAGGGCGGATATTCGAACAACGGATAAGAGAGGACCTCGACTTCGTGGAAATAAATCCGGTCCGACATCGTCAGACGAATCGGAAGGGAGTAGCTGATGAAGTGAACGTCGTGTCCACGGCCCGCGAGTTCCTTGCCCAGTTCGGTGGCCACTACTCCGCTTCCACCATATGTTGGATAGCAGGTGATACCTATCTTCATATTTCGATGATTTGATGTTCCGTCGAGTCCAGACTCAGCACCTCTTCGAATCGCGGAATAAATCCTGGTCCATACCGGGCAAGAAACGATGTCACATTGGTGACTCGTTCCTGAAGCTTTTTGTACGGAAATATGGAATTGGCGACCATCTCCAACTGCCGCTCCAGGGTTTCATTTCGCCGCGCCTCTGCGTTCACAAATTTTGTTCGAACCGCTTCCACCTGGTGAAGGATCTTCTGCCGCGAATTGTCCAGAGCGCCTTCCAATGTCGGATCGACAGCGTTCAATACCGGACGCAGCGATTCCAGTTCCTGTTTGATGCGCTCGTGAACGGTATCGAACGCTTCAACACCCTGGACCGCAGCCACCGCTTTTCGTCGCATCGCATCGCGGCCACGCAAAACATCGAGGAACTCCATTTCGTATTTCCTTAATGCCCGCGAAACGCGCGACTCCAGAACCGTAGCGCTGATGCGTGGAAAAACGGGAGGCACACGCCGCCCTAAAGCCTGATAGACGGCAGCCGCCTGGGCGAAGTAAGCGATTTCGGCCGGTCCTCCGGCATAAGCGACTGTTGGGAAAATCGCATCCTGCATCGCGGGGCGTAATAAAACGTTCGCGCTTAAGGGCTCTTCGACCGTGAGTTCCGCGGGCGGGAGGGGCTTTCTTGATTTTCCTCGATAAGCAAACAAGCCGGTGAACTTGTCGTCCACTTTAACTTGTTCATGATATCCGGCTGCGGATAGCGCCCGGCTGCGTGAAATAACGGCGGATCGAATCTCGGCGTTCGACTTTACAGCCTCGTGCAAGGTCGGCACCGCAAACTTGCGAATTCCATCGTCGAGCGGATCCACAAAGATGAGATCCGTGCGGTCAAATAATCTTCCCATCATCCGCGCGAATGCATCGACGGGAGACGCGCCCGGATGGTACGACGCGAGAATACTCCGCATGTCCGATTGAAATCCCGATTTCGGCAGATTCTCGAGACAACCGGACACCGCCTGCTCGACATCGGCGCCTAATTTCAACCAGCCCACGGGAGAGGAGTCGGAATTGGAGAGATTCACTCGAAGATCACGCAAGGCCGAATCCGTATCCAGGATCGAAGTACCTTCGATCTCCTGATAGTCGTGATCTTCAGCCGCAACCCAGAAAACGGGCACCGCCGGTACGCCGGCCTGGGACAAAGCCTTCGCCAGCTTGATGACCGTGATGGCCTTGAGGATCGTGTAATACGGTCCGGTGAAAAGGCCCGGCTGTTGTCCCGTGATGACAACAACGGCCCCTGCGGCTAGTTTTTCGATCGGCGCGCAATCGATGCCCCATCGTTCGTGCAACCCGGCAAGAGCGGAGCAAAGCTCTTCGCGGTGCCGGGGTTCAAGGGGCTGCCGCTCTTTCGCAAATGCACAAATAGATTCAAGCGAGAATCCCTGGGGATAAAACGGGCGAACGCGATCTGAGTTGCCGGCGTAGTCGAGGAACAGAGCCGACATCGACGGCAAACTTCCGAAGGGGATCCGCATCATGAAAGTTCGGCCAGTTCGCCATTCATCCTTCGGAAGATCTGCGCGAGATCGTTCCGTTGTTCCGGTTTCAGAGGAAGGAGGGGCCGCCGTGGAACTCCCGGCTGAAATCCTTCAAGTTCCATCGCGCCCTTGAGACCGGCTATGCCGTACGTTGCCGTCACGGCGCCGGCAGCCGTTGCAACGATTCGCTGGACCTCGCCCGCCTTCTTGTAATCAGAGGCAACAAAGGCTCGATACAAAGCGAGCATCGCCCTTGGAGCCGCGCACGCAATCGCTACAATGCCTCCGCGCGCGCCGGCGGCCATCGCGGGAAACAGCGTTGGGGCAGCGCCGGCCAGAACCGGAAAATTTTGCGTATTCCAGACAACTTCTGAAATCAATTTCACATCGCCGGAACTATCTTTCAATCCGTGGATATTCTGATGTTTCGACAATTCGATGATCAGGCGCGACTGCAGCGGCACACCGGTAAACACCGGAACGTTATAAATGACTACGGGAATCGGCGATGCATCGGCAACCGCCGAGTAGTGCGCCAGGTAGACTTCGTGCGTCATCTGGCTCTTGAAATAAAAAGGATTCTTGACCAGAACCGCATCAGCGCCGCGGCCGGCCGCTTCTTTGGTCAGTTCGATAGTTGCTCGCGTGGACTCAACGCCGGTTCCGGCCAGGAGCATCAAATTTGAGGGCACACGCCGGCGCGCGGCCTCAATCAGCTTAAGTTTTTCGGAATGCTCCAGGTAAACGGATTCGCCATTGGAGCCGAGCACAAGGAATCCCTCAATTCCGGCTTCGATGTACTTGTCGATGTTGCGCTCAAAGGAATCGTATTGGATCGCGCCGGTTTCGTCGAACGGCGTAACCATCGGCGGGATGATGCTTTTAAGGTTCAACAATGAATTAATCCATCCTCTCTATCAAACTCGCAAGGCTTGGAAGATTTTCGGCGAGACTCCTCAATTCAGGCAAGTCTTTAAACTGAATGTCGCTGGAACGCAGCCCCGACGCAGCTCCCAGAATTGCCCGATAATGACTAAGCAGCCGTAGGAAGGGGTAATAAAAGAACACATTTGGCCCGGGAATCGGCGCAAGGAAGGGCGTCAAAACAATCACCACTGCCGTGATTACCAGGTCCACCGAAAACCAGAAAAGATGTTTCCGGCGCTGGCTCTTGAGCAACTGCCGGAAAACGGAATCTTCCCGGGAATGAACGACAAATCGGTTTGTCGACGCCATGGCCTTCAGTACGCGTTCGGTCGGGTCGATCTTGTCTTCCAATTTCGTATAGTAATCGTGCAGCGATCGAATGCCGCGCCCGATCCAGGAAGCCAACCGATTTCGCCTTCGTACAATCCATTCGATGAACTGCCTCACACGATCCGCCGATACCGCTTCTGCCGCTGCAATCGCGCCGGGTGTGCTGAAGAGGTGGTGCCGCTTATCCACGATGATGACGTAAAGGTCCAGACGTGAAGTTTGCATCTCACCGGCCGCTTCGCGGCGACCTCTCGCGGAGGGAGACGGTAGCCCACAATTCAATCCATTGACGGGTCCGCGACACAATGTTTTCAGAATTCAGCAAATCGCGAATCACGGCAACGGCCTCGACTCCAGTAGCCCATACGCCGGATCCATTCTCGTAAGTGATCCCGCCTATAGCTACGATGGGCTTGAAGATCTTGTTCCGAATCTTCTCGAGTTCCTCCTGACCCACTACCGGATCCGGATTCTCTTTTGTAGACGTCGAAAAAATCGGTCCAACAGCAATGTAATCGACCGGCATGGAATCCGCCGTCAGAGCCTGCTCCATGTTATGAGTTGAAAACCCGATGATTTTTTCGGGGCCGAGTATTTGACGAGCCGCTGTTGGAGACAAATCCGATTGCCCGAGGTGGACCCCTGCGACTTCGGAAATCAGGGCAATATCCACGCGATCGTTGACGATCACTCGCGCATCCGCGGGAGCAAACCTGAGAATGCTTTCAACCTGATTCAGGAGATCGTGCGAGGAGCCTCTCTTGTTTCGCACCTGTAGAAATCGAATTCCGCCTTCAAACAAGGACTTTGCAAGTTCAACCGGATTACCAAACGATGCGTCCGCGACGGCGTACAGGCGCGGGAGAGGCATCATGCCATTTCGACGGCGCGAACGCGGTGATCATGCATGTATTCGAGGAAGTTGGTATGAATGTCGCCATTCCGGAAATCCGGATTCTTGAGGATCTGGCGGTGAAGCGGAATCGTCGTCTTGACGCCTTCCAGAACGAACATATCGAGGGCGCGATCCATACGGCGGATGGCTTCGTCACGATTGGCTCCGTGAACGGCAAGCTTGGCGATAAGCGAATCGTAGTAAGGAGGAATCACGTATTCCGCATAGGCAGCGGTGTCGATCCGTACACCGGGACCTCCCGGCGCGTGCCAGCTTGTAATTTTTCCAGGCGAGGGTTTGTGAGTTACCGGGTCTTCGGCATTGATCCGGCACTCGAGTGCGTGACCTCGAAAATGAATATCTTCCTGGCGGTGTGGCAATCGATCACCCGAGGCGATAAGAATCTGATCGCGAACCAAATCGATACCCGTGACGAGCTCAGTCACGGGATGTTCGACCTGAATTCTTGTATTCATCTCCATGAAATAGAAATTCCTGTTTTCGTCCACCAGGAATTCGAGCGTACCCACGTTGGAATAACCCGACTCCTTAACAGCATCCACAACCCGGCCGCCGATTTCGCGCCGGAGTTCCGGAGTCATGATGACGGAAGGAGCTTCCTCGATAAGCTTTTGATGGCGCCGTTGAATGGAGCATTCACGCTCGCCGAGATGAATGGCATTGCCGTATTGGTCAGCCATGATCTGGAACTCGACGTGGCGGGCCCGCTCGACAAACTTTTCCAGATAGCAATGGGGAACTCCGAAGGCGTTTGCCGCTTCCGCTTGCGCCGTTTTCAATGCGGCAAGCAATTCCGCGCGATTGTGCACAACGCGCATCCCCCGTCCGCCTCCGCCCGCAACAGCTTTGATGATGACGGGATAACCAATTCGTTCAGCCGTCGCTATGGCTTCCTTATCGGTGTGAATGGCATCCGAACTTCCGGGGAGAACCGGCAATCCAAACCGATTCATTTCACTCCGCGCTCTCGCCTTATCACCCATCAAACGAATCGCTTCCGAAGATGGTCCGATAAACTTGACGCGACTGGCTTCGCACACTTCAGCGAAATAGGCGCTCTCGGAAAGAAACCCATAGCCCGGATGGATCGCATCCGCGTTCGAGAGTTCCGCGGCGCTGATGACGCTCGGAATGTTCAAATAGCTGTCGCTGCTTTTTGCGGGACCGATGCAAATCGCTTCATCGGCGAACCGAACGTGCAAAGCGTGACGGTCGGCTTCGGAAAAGATCGCAACGGTCTTAATGCCGAGTTCCTTGCAGGAAAGTATGATTCTTAAGGCAATCTCACCGCGATTTGCGACCAGTATCTTTCTAAACATATTTATTTCTGCCGAATGGCAAGAAGCCTCTCGCCGTATTCGACGGGCTGGCCGTTCTCGACAAGGACGCTGACCACCTCTCCCGCTACTTCCGATTCGATCTCGTTCATCAACTTCATCGCTTCGATGATGCAGACCACGGCCCCTTTTTCCACAAAGTCACCGGCCGAAACAAAAGGCTCGGTATCCGGCGACGGCGATCGGTAAAAGGTTCCCACGATGGGAGACTTAATATAGAAAAGCCCGTCGTCAACTTCCTGGCTCAGGGACGCTGGAGAGGACGCGGACACCATGGGAGGAGCACTCACCGCCGTAATGGAAGCAGCCGGCGCCACAACCGCATGATTGTTATTGGATTTCTTAATGCGCAGCCGAACGCCGGATTTCTCGATCTCCAGTTCTTCGATCGAGTCCTTCGAGGTCACAATGTCAATGATCTCTTTCAGTTCCTTCAGGTTCATAAGGGCAATCTGGGGAGTATAGCAGATCAGGAGGTTTGAAATTCCCGGGATGCCTGTTTCAGTTCGAAGCGTGCGCGGCCAATCTGGTCCTGTGCCCGGGACAAGAGAATGAGGTAATGTTCGCCCGAAACGTTCCGGGCAATCATTATGGATTCTTCAGAAACGACTATGTTTTCAAGTAGATTTCCCGAACCCGAATCTTCGGAAGCGCTCCGCGCAATTCGAAGGAGCGTGGCATACTCTCCCGCAATCAACTCGATATTCAGGCCGGGATCTTCGGCCATGTAGTCGACAATGCCGTCAGGGCCAACCAGAATAAGCGCCTGGACGCTGGTAATGCTTTTTCGAAGCTGATCCAGAGCTTTCCTGAACGTTCTCTTTAGATCTCCCACACGTTCACGTTACCGTTGTTGCGGCTGTGCAGGTGTTTTCTCCTCGCCCGGCGCCAGCACGGTGATCGCGTCCATTGCCTTGATACGGGGAGTGATGAAAAAGATAAGTTCAGAAGTCTGTTTCACGGTGTTTGTATTCTTGAACAGCGTTCCGATCACAGGAAGATTCCCGAAACCCGGCACCTGGCGGACATTCACAGTATCGGTATCAACCAGAATGCCACCGATGACGGCCGTTCCGCCGTCGGGTATCAGAACCTGAGTCGTCGCCTGCTGCGTCGCAACCGACGGAATTCCATTCACCGCCTTCGCAAAATCCGGCTGGCTGTTGTTGATCTGAACCGTCAGCAGAATTGTGCCGGCTTCAGTAATTTGAGGAGTCACAGTCAGGTTCAAGGTGAAGCTTGTAAATTGAACCGTGATCGTATTGTTCACGTTCGTTTGAACGGGTATCTGCGTACCTTGTTGGATGGTCGCAGCCATATTGTTTTGCGTCGTGACTCGTGGCCGCGAAATCAGCCTGGCTGTACCGCTCGCCTCAGCAGCGCCGATGATTTCATCCAGCAGGATGTCGCCCCCGGGCTGGATCAGGAATGACAGACCGGAAGTCGCCGCTGCGGGAAAGTTCGAGATCAGCGGCAGACCCGCTCCACTCGTCGCCCGCGGCTGCGGGGTTCGATTGAACGGGCTGACCTGGCTTGGAAGTCCCGTTAACACGTTGCCGGCTTTAGCGCCCACGAGGAAACCAATCTGATTACCGATGTCCTTGGAAAATGACTTATTCGCCTGCAACAGCCGCGCTTCGATCTCCACCTGCTGGGCGGGTGTGTCGAGAAACTTCACCATCGCGTCGAATTTGTCAAATTGCCCGGGGATATCGGAAATGATCAATGCATTGCGGCGGGCATCGACAACGATTGTGCCCCGCATGGTCAACAATTGAGCTGATTTCAGCGTCGTGGCTACGGCATCCGCTTTCGTGTAATTCAAAATGAAGTTTCGGGTCAGCAGCGGAGTCTGTTGCTCGAGCGCGTCCTTCGCGGCTTTTTGGGCCGCCAGTTCGGCCTGCAGGGTCGCGTTCGTCGCAACGCGCAGAACGTTCCCCTGAAGTTGCGCGCCGAGTTGAAAATTCTTCAAAACAACATCCAGGGCCTGGTCCCAAGGAACATCGGTCAGTCGCAGTACAGGAATCGTACCCATCACGCCGGGATCCAGCACAACGTTCAGGCCGGTGAACTCCGAAATGAACCTGAAGAACTCTTTAATATCGGAATCCTTCAAGTCGATGGTGATGATTTCTCCCTGATATTGCGGCGTAGGTGTCGGCGTTATTGAAGGCACCTGCGACGGCGTCGGTGGAACAATCGTCACCTGCGTCTGCGGGAGCAATGCGTTTTCCGTTGCTCTGAACGCCGGCGAACTCGTAAGGACCGCCGTTGCTGATGGCGCCGGAGTCGTCGTTGTCGCCGCGGCCGCCGGGATCGGAGGCGCTACAGGTGGAGGCGGCGGAGGCGGTTCGATCGCGACCGATGGCTGAATCGGCTCCAATGCGGCGGCTGCAATTGTCGGCAAGGGGGAAATTGCGGGTTCTTCCTTCACCAGCAAACGCTCCGGAACCGTAATCGGCGGCGCGGAGGGCTCGATGATAACCGCGGGAAGTTCCGGTGACTCGGCCGGAGGCGCTACCGGCGGCCCTGCCGTCAGATTGGAAGGCGCATGGGCCGTAGGGCCGAAAACAATGCGAACGTTACCGTCGCCATCGTCGATGACACGATACAGAACGTTGTCGTCCAGATCGAAAACAATGCGGGTTGCCTTCCGCGAATGATCACTAAAGAAAGATGTCCGCACGCGGTCGAGCCCGGCAACGCCGACTTTCTTCTCCTTGAAGCTGATGGTGTTCTGGATCCCATGAAAATCGACGACGAGCCGATGTGGACTCTTCAGCTCAAAGTAGGTGAATTTGGTTTCTCCGCTCGACGCGATTTTGGCTTCGAGAGAATCGCCGCTGTTACTGAATGAGACGTCTTTAACGATCGCGGCCTCTCTCGAGGCTGCTCCATTTACAACCAGAGTGGAAATCAACAGGAAGACTCCGGCCGAAAGGAACTTCAGGGAATGAACTTTCATTTGTCTTCTCCTGGCGTAGGACGCATTTTCCGCACAACTTCCCGGGACCCTTTCTCATTGGGAGCGCCCGGAGCGGTCAGCGCAAACGTTACGCTGTCCGGTTTGATACTTTTGACAACCGCGTCGTAGAGCGCGTCGCCTACTCTGGCGAAATACACCTTGCCGCCGGGAGCGGTGATACTGACGACGTTCATCGACGGATCTCTTGACGTTACAATTCCAGAAATTCCCGCTTCCGAGATTAATACTCCCTTCAAACCCGGCGGACGCTGGACAGGCGGAATATTCGCCGCCGGGCCTTTCTTTTCGACAGGTTTGGGAATGGGATTCAAAAACGGATCACGCCGCCCGCGCGCGTTGTAACGGTAATCTTTCGGAACGGCCAGCACCGGCGGCGGTTCCTCGGCTTGCGTTGCCGGCTTCTGCGGCTGGGCCTGCGGAAACGCCAGCGGGCTCAAGGTTGTCACAGTGATAAGGAGAAAAAGTCGATACTTCATCTTTGCTTTTCGCACCTTCACTTCTTTCCCGGGGGCGGCGCGGCTGTGGGCGGTTCTTCACGGTACACAAATGTAACCGCCGTGAACGTCGATGCGATACTCGACGTAAACGCAGCATCGCCTTCCGACGCTCTTCCGGTAATTCTCAAAGAATCGATATTCACGATGCGCGACAATTGCCGAATCCTGTCCAGAAATGCACCGACATTGTGGTACGTGCCGATAACATCCATGTCGATCGGGAACTCGGTATAGACTTCTCGATCAATCCTTCCGCGCGGCAAAACCCGGCGCACATCCAGACTGGACAGCTTGGCCTGTGCCTCGACCGATCGGAAAATCTGATCCGTTTCGGGTTCGAGCGGCAATACGGCCTTTAACATGTCGAGCTTTGCCTGAAGCGCAAGCGCATCTTTCTTAATCTGCGCAAGCTGCTTCTGCCGCTCACGCGCCGTCGCGTTCGTTTTCTTCAACTCTTCAAGTTGTCCGGTCTTGGTTTGAACGTCGGCCTGAATCGGCGTCAAGTACGAGTACCAGAAACCGGCCAGCAATCCGCCCGACACACCGGCGACGATCAGGATCTGGTAATACCATTTGAGTCTTAGAAAATCCTTGAACTCGATGGCCATTAGTTGCCTCCCGCCTTCTCCCCCGTCGTCGCACTGCGCGTGGGGGGCGAGAATTCACATCGAAGCGAAAATGTGTAATAGCCGGTCGGATCCACCTGAGTCAGATTGGTTGGCTCAATGTTCTTGAAATAACCGGTTGCCGAAAGGTTGCTCGCAAAATCGGCGATCGCGGGAATCGAACTCCCCGTGCCGTTCATGTTTAAAACACCCTTGTTTTGATCAAGTGCTGAGAGCCATACATATTGCGTCTTATCAATGGCTTCGCTCAGTTGATCGAGCGCCAGTACCGGGCTGACCTGATTGCGTTGGAGGCCCTCAATGATCTTGATCCGGTTCTCCAGAGTTTTCTTCCGCGCTTCGAAAACCTGATCCTGCTTGATCACATTTTCCAGGGAAGCCTTTTGCGCCGTCTCCTGTTGAATGTTCTTATCAAGGTCCGCGACCTGACCGTTCAGGCTGGTGAACCACCAGTAGCCGCCGCCCGCAAATCCAAGGAAGATCAAAACCAGCAGAAGCGGCATGACACTCGCAGGCACGCCTAACTTGAAGCCTGCCTTTACATCTTTCTTTCGCGCCGTTCCAGCCAGATTTACCTTAATCATTGATCAAACCCCCTTAAGGCCAAACCAACAGCAACGGCTAAAGACGGGCCGAGGGCTGTAACTTTCTCTCGACTGACCTTCGGGCTCACGGTTATGGTCCGGAATGGATCCAGCACCTCCGCCGGAACATTGAATGTCTCTTGAATTTTTTCCGCGAGACCCTGCATGTGGGACGTGCCGCCGCTGATGAAAATCTGGCTGACCGACTCTGATGGGTAAGTCTCACGGAAGAAATCAAATGTCTTCTGCACTTCCATGATCAGCATCTCGGTAATCGAATACAGAAGCGGCTGAACCATATCTGCTTCCGAGCCGCTCTTGCCCAGTTTCAGATCTTCAGCTTCCTGAAAATTGAGCTGCAGTTCCTTTTGAAGGATGTCCGTGTATTGATTGCCGCCGACCGACACATCACGAATAAGCAGCGGCTTTCCACCCTTGACGATATTGATGTTCGTTAGCGATGCGCCGATGTTGAGCAGGGCAACAGTCGAATCCGGATCGGTGATGTAGTTCACTTCGTATGCGTTCTGGACGGCAAACGCATCAATATCCACAACGTCCGGCGTTTTACCGGCAAGCCCGATGACGTTTGTCTGGTTTTGAATCTTTTCTTTCTTCGCCGCAACCAGTACAACTTCCATGCCGGGCTCATCGGTCGAAGTAATGCCGGGACCGACGATCTCATAATCGAGATTGACCTCTGTAATTTCGAATGGAATGTACTGTTCTGCATCGACCTGAATGGACGAAGCGACCTGATCCGCCGTCGCCGCCGGAATCACAACGCGTTTCACAATCACCGAATGGCCCGAGACTCCCGTCGCAACGCTCTTCGGCTTGAATTTCGCTTCGGTAAACGTCCGCTTGATGCCTTGAGCCACTGCGGGCGCGTCGATGATTGCGCCGTCGACAACCGCATCCGCTCCCAGAGTCTCATAGGCAATGCCGGTGAGCTGATAGCCCTTCTTCGCTTTGACCAGTTCGACGGCTTTTATTGAACTCGATCCAATATCGAGTCCTACCAGCGGCTTGTTTCTCTTTAAAAACCCCATAGTAATGGTTGTCCTTGTCTTACCCTTTTACCGTGCTCTTGACCAGGCGCCTGGCCTTCGGTTCCCCTGCCAGTTCAGTGCGTTCGCTCTTTCTTTCCATCCAGCGATCCAACAAGTCCTTCTTGAACCGCCATCGATTGCCGAGTTTGAATGCCGGAACGCGATTCTCACTGAGATATTTATATAGTGTGTCCGGAGAGATCCCGAGATACTCCGAAGCCTCGCGCAGGGTCATTACTTCCTTAACTCTTTCCATTTTGTGTCCTGTATTTTCCCTAAGAGCCAGGTGTTTCTTTGGGAGTCTTCCTGGTCTTTTCCCTGTTTTCTGGAGACGAGGCTATCAGCCATGCAAACGGAAGACAAGAAAATTTTCACGAAATGGACCTAAGGTGTCCAACGGGGAGGTTATGAAGGTGGGGTCTATTCTCTGAAATCAAGCCCCTCCAGAAACCGTTTTTGACAGAACCCGCATCAAAGCCTGATTGAATTTCAGAGGCTCTTCGAGCTCCGAACCTTCGGCCAGCAGGGCGTATCCGAACAGGACTTCCGCAAAATCTTCCATCATCGAATCGCTTGAACGCTCGCGCATTCTCGCAATGATCTCGTGCCGGGGATTCAGTTCCAGAATGCGTTTCTGCCGG
Organism: uncultured Solibacteraceae bacterium; assembly: GCA_964633285.1. Classification (GTDB taxonomy): domain Bacteria; phylum Acidobacteriota; class Terriglobia; order 20CM-2-55-15; family 20CM-2-55-15; genus 20CM-2-55-15. The sequence goes on from CAZWGA010000020.1 coordinate 55,726, forward strand.
CCAACGGCATCGCCTTTGAATTGACTCATCAGCTTTTCGAGATTCGGACTCACGTCGTGTTCAGATACAACGAGACACGCAGGTGAGGATGTCAGCCGGCCCGTCAAACGGACCTCCTTCACGCGATCTTCGAGTTGCTTCTGGAGCGCTTCGATCAGATTTGCAAACTCCTTCGCTTTGTCTTTGAGTTCGTGCGCATCTTCGAGGTCCGATTCTCCCTTGCCGATCGATTTCAGTTTCTTTCCTTCGAACTCGGGCAAGCCCTGCACTACCAGTTCGTCGACCGGATCCACCAGGTACAGGACCTCGTACTGCCGTTCCTTGAATGCTTCGAGGTGGGGAGAGTTTTCCACAGCTTTACGCGAAGGCCCGGTCAGGTAGTAGATCGAGCCCTGCCCTTCTTTCATGCGGCCAACATAGTCTTTCAAAGTGGTCCGCTTTTCTGCGTCATTGGAGGATTCGAACAAGTAGAGACCGGTCAGCTTTTCTCTGTTATCGAAGTCAAAAGTTGCGGCTTCCTTGAGAACGCGGCCGAACTGTTGCCAGAATTTTGAATAAGTCCCGGCCTCGTTCCTTTGCATGTCCTCAAGGGAGTCGAGCACTTTTTTCGTCAGCCACTTTCGAATCTGGCTGATGTGCCGGTCTTCCTGAAGACGTTGCCGGGAAACGTTCAACGGCAGATCGGCAGCGTCTACAACCCCGCGAATAAAGCGGAGATAAGGCGGCAGCAAATCCTCACAGTTTTCCATGATCAGAACGCGGCGCACATAAAGATGAATGCCGAATTTTCCGGTTGCATAAAACAGATCCAATGGCGCCTGGGAAGGTATGAAGAGGAGGGCCTGGTACTCGGAGCGGCCTTCGGCCCGGAAGGTCCAAATCTTGAGCGGCTCGCTCCAATCGTGAGAAATATGTTTGTAGAATTCCCTGTATTCTTCGTCCTTCACTTCCGATCGAGAGCGGGTCCAGATCGGCTTCATGGAATTCAGTGTTTTCTCGGATTCTTTAGGATCGAGAGACTTGAAGATGATCGGATACGCCACGAAGTCCGAATATCTCTTGACGATGCGCTCAATGACCCATTTGTCCGTAAAGTCGTCGATTTCCGCGTCTTCCTCGAATTTCTTAAGATGAAGCGTGATCGAGGTCCCCCGGGTGAACTTGGCTGTTTCCCGGATCGTATAGGCGCCGTCACCTGCAGATTCCCATTCCACCGCTTGGCTCTCGCCGGCTCGGCGGGTCACCAGGCTTACTCGCTCCGCGACCATGAACGCAGAATAGAACCCAACGCCGAACTGGCCGATCAGCGAGGCGACCGTCTCCGACGGTTGCTGTTTGTCCCGCAGACTTTGCAGAAGCTCGCGCGTACCCGACTTCGCAATCGTTCCAATATTGGCGATCACCTCTTCCCGATTCATGCCGATGCCGTTGTCGCTGATGATCAGAGTCCGAGCCTTGGAGTCCGTTTCGATCCAGATTTCAAGTTTTTCATCGGCTCCGATCAATTCAGGGCGGCTTAACGCTTCGAAACGAACTCGATCCAAAGCGTCCGACGCGTTGGAGATCAATTCCCTCAGAAAGATCTCTTTGTTTGTGTAAAGAGAATGGATCATCAGGTCGAGAACCTGGCGAGCCTCCGCCTGGAACTGAAAGGTTTCAATATTGGCTGTCATGGTTCAGGAGTGTAACGAGGCAGGCTGGAACGATTCAAGGTGTGTGAGGTAATTCAGGAAACGAGCACTGAATACCCTGAACTAAGGTTGCAGACTTAGGGTATTCAGTGCTCCGTCCCTGAATCCATCAACAAAGTTGATGGACAGTTTTCAAGAAGCTTTGAGTTTTTTGGCTATTTGCCAACGCTCGAAATCCGCGCCCAGGATAAAAAACTTTCGGCCGATTTGAACAATCCGAATGCGCTCTTCTTCAATGATTCTGCGGAAATGCCGAACGGAGAACCCTGCAAGTTCGGCGGCATTAGGGATGTCCAGAAACGTCTTCTTAACGGCGCATTCTTCGGTCGACTTCATGTGTCCCTCCTTGTACGAGGGGAGATCTGCATCTGAGATGCCAAGCTCAGTTGGCGTCAGGGCACCAGCTCACCCTTAAGGAAGTGCGACTGAGACGGTCAATTAGTACCTGACGCATCACAGAAATCGAAAATTACTGCGCGAAATCACTCTTCAGCCATGAATGGGTAGGGATATTCCGTCGGCGGCACGAAGTTTTCTTTGATTGTTCGAGCGCTAACCCATCGCAGGAGGTTGAACATCGAGCCGGCTTTGTCGTTGGTCCCGCTCGCGCGTGAGCCGCCAAACGGCTGCTGCCCCACCATTGCACCGGTGGGCTTATCGTTGACATAGAAATTACCCGCGGCAAACCGGAGAACCCGATGCGCATCGGCAACAGCCCCGCGCTCTGTGGCAAAAACCCCGCCCGTCAAGCCATAAGGCGAAGTTTTATCGACAATTGTGAGCGTCTCGGTCCATTCCTTTTCGGGATAAACGTAAAGAGTGACGACTGGACCAAACAGCTCCTCGCACATCGTCCGATAATCCGGGCGCTGTGCCCGAATCAAAGTGGGCCGGACAAAGTAGCCGACAGAATCGTCGGTTTCGCCTCCGGCAATAATCTGCGCCTGATCGGAACGGCGAACTTCCTCGAGATATGCGCTCAATCGTTTGAACGCTGCCCGATCGATGACTGCTCCCATGAAGTTTCGGAAGTCCGATACATCTCCCATCCGGATGGTCTTTGTCGTCTCAACCAGCCGATCGCCGATTCGTTTCCATAAACTATCCGGAACATAGACGCGTGACGCGGCGCTACATTTTTGTCCCTGATATTCGAAGCCGCCACGAAGGATTGCCGTCACGAGCGCGTCGGGATCGGCGCTCGCGTGAGCGATGATGAAGTCCTTACCGCCGGTTTCTCCAACGAGACGCGGGTAGCTTCTGTATTTCCGGATATTCCCCCCAACCGTGCTCCACATCGACTGGAAGACATCGGTCGAACCCGTGAAATGAATGCCGGCAAGATCAGGATGGTTCAGCAAGACATCGCTGATGTCGGATCCGTTGCCGGGAAGGAAATTGATCACTCCGGCGGGCAATCCCGCGGCCTCGAAGACCCTGAACATATGGTAATTGCTGTATACGGTCGAACTCGCCGGCTTCCAGATGACCGCATTGCCCATCAATGCGGGCGCTGACGAAAGATTCCCCCCGATCGACGTAAAATTGAAAGGCGTAACGGTGTAGACGAAGCCTTCGAGGGGTCTGTAGTCCATCCGATTCCACATCCCCGGCGAATTCTGAGGCTGGTTGGCGTAAATCTGTTCCGCAAAGTGAACATTGAATCGGAGGAAGTCGATGGTCTCGCAGACCGCATCGATTTCCGACTGATGCGCGGTCTTGCTCTGATTCAGCATGGTGGTCGCGTTGATCGTGTCGCGCCACCCTGATGCCATGAGGTCCGCTGCCCGCAAAAACACGGAGGCACGATCCTCGAAGCTCCACGAACTCCACTCCCGCCACGCATCCGAAGCAGCCTTCACCGCCTGTTCCACTTCCTTCCGGCCGGCTTTGTGAAAAGTTGCAATGACGTGACCATGCCGATGCGGCATCACTTGAGTGCCAGTGTCGCCCGTCCTTACTTCCTTGCCCCCGATGATCAGGGGGATTTCGATTTTCTCAGCGGACAAGGTTGAAAGTTTCTTCTTCAGCGTCTGACGTTCATCTGTGCCCGGAGCAAAAGATCGGACGGGTTCATTGACAGGCGGCGGAACTCGGTAGCTCATGGTGCGACCTCCTCGTGCCAGTTTATCTTATCTGCTGAACCAGTAGGCGAGCCGGACGAGGAAGATATCGTTGGGGTGAGCGCTGAACAAACTTGCCACGTCGTGCTTCGGCGAAAAAACGCCCGGATTTGAAAAATCCTGCCGATTCTCGGTCCACACGAAATAAAGCGTCGAACCCAGACGCCATTCCCATCGGAAGATGGCATTAATGCGGAGAGATTTGAAATTGAAACTGGGATCGTTGAACGAAAATGGCTGAGCGGGACCGCGTCCATCCGGGTCCGCGGTGTAAACCTGGTTCGAATCCACCGCGAGATCTCCGATGTCGCGGCCGTATCGCGAAAACGAAAAGGTGTTGGGCTTGTTGAATTCTTTGAAGTCCCAGTAACGGCCCACGGAAATCAACGGCTGTGTATAAACCTGAAGCGACATTTTCGGGCTGACGATCCAGTTCACACGCGTCGTCATTGAGACTTCGAGTTGATCGATATCGGCGAAGACGTATCGATTCCCATAGGTATTGGCGGCAGTCGCATCCGCAACCGAAGTCACATATTGCGCCCGTCCCCGGCTCCGATCCACGCTGGGGCCGGTGGATAGGGTGATGGAAGGCGTGGGTTTGTAGTTCATGCTGAAATAACCGCCGCCACCCCATCCACCGGCAGTGTTGTGGTTGTAATAATAGCCGTTGCTGACCGAAACCCTTTTGCGTCCGTCGGTGTCGCCTCCGAGATTGATTCCATAGTTGGCTGGATACGAAGCCATCGGACCGCCGCGTGTCAGGCGAGTGTCTATGGATTTGCGCTGATAGCCAAAACCGCCATAGAAGTCCCAGTAATTCCGAAACTGAAGAAAAGTATTGGAACTCCACGCGTCGCGAGTAATGTGTCGTCCGTAGTCCCACGTCCACCATTTACTGACCCACGCGTTGCGGAAGCGTGTAAAGCGGTCGGTCGTTGTCTTACGCCAAAGGACGACGGCATGTCCGCCCGCAACATCTCCACCGGTTTGAAATCCAAGGTCATTCGATTCAAAGCCGGGGCTGACTCCCCAAACCGCAGCGTTGACGAGAACATTTCCAGTCTGCCGATTCAGATTAACGTCGCCGCTCCAACCTTTCATTGAAGTCGCACCGGGGCGCAGTGAAACCTGGTGTGCATCGGGACGCTGAAAATAATGTTGAGGCGAGTGTTGGAGAAGATCGAGGGCCGCAACATCGCCGTTGACCCAGCTTCCGGCGAGCCTGCCGGTCACAACCCAGTCTTTCTTCGAATCGATGTACCAGTACCCATCACCTCCAACGAGGTGCGCCCGCCTGGGCATGAGATCCTTCAACGCCGGCACCCGGAGGTCCCGTTCAACGGCGGTGGTCAGGAATCCGATTCCCGCGCGCGAGGTCTCACGCAGAACGCGAGCAACCATGTAGTTTGTCATCGGTTCGACTTCCACACGCGACCGCTGGCCGGATGTCGTGGAAACTCTGGCGTAGTCACGTCCCGTCAAGGCTTCGACCAAACCGAACGTCCAGCCATTCTTCGTTTTACCTGTTAACTTGCCGGCGCCCAGAATCGTTGTTCCGGTCGGCGGATCCACAAAATCACCCGACGCACTTCCATGCGGAGATCTTCCAATTCTGCGTGTATAGAAAAAGTTGGGCTCCTGCCTGTTGAATCCCCAGAAATTGTTCGATCCGCCTCGCCCGAAATTCGAAAAAATATTCGCGCCTTCAAGAAAGAAAGGCCGTTTTTCAGGAAAGAAGGTCTCGAACTGGCTAAGGTTCACAACTGCCGGATCGACTTCAACCTGACCGAAGTCCGGATTGATGGTCGCATCCAGAGTGAAGTTGCTCGTGATGCCGTATTTGATATCCAGGCCGGTTGTCCCGAATTGCCGATAGCCGCTGTTAAACGGATCGTTCGGAGATGAAGGCTGAATGAACTGGCTTCGGGTCACGACATACGGCATCAGGTCGAGATGGTGATGCGGTTCAACGCCATCAATTCCCTCCAGGTCATCCATGCGTGAGGCCAGACCGCTCTCCTTCTTCGGAACGAGTTGCAGCCATACCGTCTCATTCTTTCGATGAATAAAACGAGCGGCGTTAATTCCCCACGTTTGAGTGCCACCTGGCGGAAATCTCAATTGAGAAAAAGGAATGCGCATCTCCAGGGACCAGCCTTCTTCGTCGACACGCACCGCCGATTCCCAAACGCCTTCCCACGAGTAATCGGTGAAGACATCGTTTGAAACGATGGCATCGCGCTGAACGCCCGCAGCGCTGACTTCGAAAATGGCGCCCGTCAGCCGGTCGTGATAAGGACTCAACTGAAGAGTGAAATAGTCCGCATCCGAATAATTGTCGCGGCGCGATAACTGACGAACGATTTTCCCGGGCTCCTTGTCGAAAAGACGAATCCCAAAATAGACAGCGGCATCGTCGTAGGCGACTCGGATTTCCGTTCTCTCGGTCGGATCTGCACCTTCAATGGGATCACGTTGGGTAAAGCCCGATTCGGCTGGGGTTTTCATCCAGACCGGATCGTCGAGCATTCCATCAATGACGATTTTATCGGTGGCTCGGACAGCGCGGAGAGTGTGGACGGACTTCTTCTCTGTGTTCTGCGCCGTGAGGCCGATTACGCACAACAGAAGGAAAATTACAGCGGCAGCGGCGTGTCGGCGCATGCGCATGGTGTATAGACACCGTAAACCGGAAAATAGTTACCGGAATTCATCCCCGGACGGTCTTCAAAGTTTCCTCAAATAATTTCTGAAGTCGACTGCTGCGTTCGACGACATACGTTTCTTCCGCGGATGAAAGGCTCATCAGCCGATCCGGCAGACTTTGCAGTCCCTGACGGCAACGGGACCGGGAGGCGTCGAGGGATTCGGGATCAACAGTCCTTCGGCCATTCTCCATGACTTTCAACAGCAATGGCTCTCCCGGATTTTTCTCGCCGGCCAGGCCGATCACATCGCGAACCGCTTTCCCTTGGGATTTTTGTCGAAAGACCTGCTTCCTTCCCGGCAAAGTCGTCTTAGACGCGGCGGTTTTCATTTTTGGCCGCCCTGCGTACTCGACCAGCTTATAAACGCCATCCAGCACCGGCGCATCCGAAGATGTCGCCATGTGAGCTCCGACGCCGAATCCGTCGATGGGCGCACCATCCACCATCAACCTGTCGATCGCGTATTCATCGAGGCTGCCGCTGGCGAAGATTTTCAAATCCGTTAAACCGGCCTGATCGAGTTTGTGACGCACTCCAATGCTCTCCTTCAGCAAGTCGCCTGAATCCAAACGGACTCCGGAAACGCGGAAATCAGAACCCATTAGACGCGCGAGCTCGATAACTTCTTCCACGCCTTTTTCTGTTTCATACGTATCGATCAGCAGAATCGCAGAGGGAAAAGCGCGAACAAATTGCCGAAAGGCCTCGCGCTCGGTCTCGAAAGCCTGAATGTAACTGTGCGCCATCGTTCCCGCCACCGGAATTCCGTACACCTGTGCGGCCAGCACATTCGACGTGGCATCAACACCGGCTATGTAGAATGCCCGCGGCGCCTTCAGCGCAGCGTCAGCGCCTTGCGTCCGTCTTGCGCCGAAATCCACGACCGGCTTTCCGCGCGAAGCTGTCACGACTCTGGCGGCCTTCGAAGCAGCGAGGGTTGCCAGTTGAACCTGGTTCATCAGGAAGGTCTCGACGATCTGAGCCTGAGGAAGCGGGGCGACGATCTCCATGACAGGTTCTTCGGCAAAGACAGCCGTTCCCTCCGGCATCGCATAAACGTCTCCGGTAAACCGGAACTCGCGAAGGCTCTCGAGGAACGCGGTTGAAAAGCGGTCGAGCGAACTCAGGTAGTCGATGGCGCCGGGCGAAAACGAAAATGTCTCCAGATAGTGCAGGACGTGTTCAAGTCCGCACGCGATCAGATAATTGCGATTCGAAGGCAGACGCCTGAAGAACAAATCAAAGACCGCAGTGCCGTTGAATCCTTCATCGAAATAAGACTGCAGCATCGTGAGTTCGTAGAGGTCGGTGAGAAGAGCTGCATTGGAATCGTCGACCCACATGGTTTTGCGCGACGTCATCGGGCGGGAGCGTGTTCGAGGATCGCGCCGGCATTGTGGATTTCCTCGAGGGCGCGGGCGCCGTCGCCGGGTTGCGCATTCACAGCCCGCGTGGCATCGACAATAATGTGGACTTCGAATCCTTCACGAAGCGCGTCGAGTGCGGTGAATCGCACGCAATAGTCCTGTGTCAGGCCTCCAATCCAGATGCGTTTTACCCCGGACCGGCGAAGGCGCTCGGCAAAGTTCCTGGCGCCGAAGACCGAGTAACTATCTTCCTCGGAATCGTCCGCTTTGCTGACAATTTCAACGTTGTCGGGCAGCTTCAGTCCCGAATGAAACTCGGCCCCATGGGTACCCTGCACGCAATGAGGAGGCCACGGGCCCCCGCGCTCCTGAAAACTGATATGGTGAGGTGGATGCCAATCCCGCGACGCAAAAACGGGCACGCCTTGTTTGTTTGCGTCTTCTATCCAGGCATTCAGGACCGGAACGACTTTGTCGCCCCCGGAAACAGCCAGAGCTCCGCCCGGGCAGAAATCATTTTGCACGTCGACAATCAACAACGCATCGCCCGAACGCAGACGCATTCCTGTATTCTGCCAAAGGCCTAAGCGGCCCGGCGGGTTTTTCTTGAGGCGATCTTTTGTTTTTGGGAAATGATCAATACAGGAACAGGGCTGTGACGCATCAGCCACTCTGCAACCGAGCCCATAAAAAGACGTTCAACACCGCTGCGGGCGTGGCTTCCCATCACAATAATGCTCGGGTTGACAGCCGCAATGGTTCGCTCGATGAGTCCATGAACATCTCCGGTTTTGACTTCGCCGCTGGCCTTCAGCCCGCGCTTTTCAAGCTTCCTCATCAATTTTTTCATCGATACCGCTGAAGCCTCTTCGACGGACTTCATGATCGTCACCGGCGCGATGGGCGGATACCCTTGCGCCAGCGGAAGCAAAGGCGTCACCACATGCAGCAGATGAATGGTTGCGCCGTAGTCCTTCGCAAGGTCCGCGGCATACATCACTGCGCGATCCGACGCCGGAAAGAAATCCACAGGACAAAGAATCTTCTTGATGTGAGTCATAAAGAGATCGAGGGACGCACCCTGTAATTCATGAATTGCGGGGTGCGTCCCTTGAATTCCTCCTATCGAGTGTCCGGTTTCAGACGCGTTGTTGGACCGATCGGGGTACCGATAATGTCGCCCGATACGATCATTTCAACGCGCCGATTTAATTGCCGGCCCGTCGCTGTATCGTTGGAGGCAATGGGCTGGGTCTTGCCCAACCCTCGTGAAGTGACCGACCCCGTACTCACTCCCTGGTGAATCAGGAAGTCGCGCACGGAATCCGCTCGTCTTTCCGACAAAGTCTGGTTGTAGTCATCGGATCCAACGCTGTCGGTATGACCTTCGATGTCGAGCTTCAATCCCGGATGTTCGATAATGATTCCCGAAATCTTGGCCAGCTTTTCCCGCGCTCCGGGTTTCAAGTCCCACTTAGCCGTATCGAAGAGAACATCAGACAGGTTGACGATCAATCCGCGGGCCGTGTCGCGTGTCTCGAGAATCCGGTTGAACTGCAGTATTAGCTGTTGCCGCAGTTCCTGTTGCTGACGCTCCGCCAGTTCGGCGGCATGATGCGCCCGCTCGACCTCGGCCTGCGCCGAAGCATGTTCGCGAGCTGCTCTTTCGTTAGCGGCATTGGCTTCGGCGCGAGCACGTTCGGTGGCCGCCTGAGCTGCCGCCCGATCGGCCTCGGCGCGAGCACGCCGTTCGCTCTCCAGTCTCTGCTGTTCTTCAGCCTGAGCACGCCGCCGGGTTGCTTCGTTGGCCGCGGCTTTGGCCTGCGCTTCACGCTCCGCCGCGACCGCGCGCTCACGCGCCAGGCGAGCTTCATCCTGACGTTTGAGCGCGATCAACCGGGCATCTTCGGCTGCCTGAACGGCTCCACGGGCGGTTGTCGACACGGGTTTGCTTCCAGGATCCTTTGCCTGATAGCTCTCCGCCTGTTGAAGCAGGTTTTGCGCTTTGGCAAAAGAGTCGGCGGCGTCACGATCCGCTCCGTTCCAGCGAGCGATTCTCAAAGCATTCTGGGCTTCGTATAAATCGAGTGGCTTGTGCTTTTCCAAAACCATCGGCTTGAGCTCCGCCGGTGGAGTGTTCACGGTGTACTGGCCGCGCTTCAACAGTTCATATTTCGCGTCGACTTTCTCGATAATGCCTTTTGTATCGGGCCGCACGAAGTTCTCGACGACAACAACGTCGCTCGGCTGAGTGACACCAAAGTAGGGTTCGGCCGTGACGATCATGCCAAACGCCTGAAGATCCGTCGTGACGTCAAGAACGCCGCGGTTGTTTTCATCAAGCAAAACTTCACCGAGATTCACCGGCCTGCCTTCAGGCGTAATGGCCCATAGAACGTATGTCAAGAACTCCGGTCCGAAACGCGATGCGGGCTGCAGATCTTTGAACTCTGTTTTGATTTCGATGTAGCCCTTTCGGCCTTCGACCTCAGCATCTCCGTGCGCGCCGGGCAATAGCGGTGTACCTCGAAAATCGAGCCGTGTGGAGCCGCCTCGATGACGATAATTGACGGCGGTGGTTTGGCGTTCCACTACATTAATGGTGATTCTGTAGATCGGGTTTTCTCCGCTCCGCTGGACTTGCACCTGTCCCGGCGCTTGCGCAGCAGCGAACGGAATAATCAGGATGGATAAAAACACAATCCCCAAAACCAGCTTACACACTTTCATCTTGCACCTCTCATGGATGATAAGAACCTGACTCATTCACGGTGCACGAGCGGGGCCAGTCGGCGCACCCAAGGCTGAAACGCAGGACGGATATGGGTTTGCGGCGAGTGGCTCCTGCCGCTGCGGGCATCTTTGAACCGGGAAACAATACCGGAAGACAAGGATGGTTGAAAATCCCGGCAAATCCTGCCACGCTCCCCCTGATTTTTATGCGGATCGTCGAACTTGGACACAAAGCATCCGATGCAACCGGAGGCCGATTATCGAACCTTCGCGCGATGATTCTTCAATCCGTCGGACCGGTACGGCACGAGGTCAGCGTCCCATTTCACGACTCTCAAGTCGGTGGCATCGCGCTGTTGATCCAAACAGGATGGGATGAACGCTGGGGCACGGAATCGTATTGGGAACCGGGACCATTCCTCGCGGAGCACTTGATTTTTCGTTGTGTTCGTTCCCGCGTCGCAGTGATTGGAGTCGACTTCCCCGTCAGCGGACACTCGGCAGAAGCGCAGTTGATCACGAAAGGCAGAATCCCGATCGTCGAGAATCTGTGCGGACTCGCATCACTTCCGCGCGTCGGCTTTGAATTCAGCGTGGTTCCTCTGCTGACGCCTCCTGCAGACATTTCCGCTGTCCGGGCCTTCGCTGTTATTCCGACCTGAGCGCTTCCACGGGATCCAGCCGCATGGCGCGCATCGCGGGAATCAGGCACGCCGCGATCGTTATTGTCGCCAGCAGAATGGAGATCGAAACAAACGTAGCCGGATCCGTAGGCGCAATGTTCACCAGCAAACTGGCGAGAACGCGGCTTACACCGAAGGCGGCCGCCAGGCCCAGAGAAAGTCCGATTGTGATGCGCTTCAAAGCCTGTTTAAGGATGAGCCACATCACTGTGGTCTGGTTCGCGCCCAAAGCCATCCGCACACCGAGTTCCTGAGTTCGCTGACCGACGCCATGGGCAGTGACGCCATAGATTCCGACCGACGAAATGACGAGCGCTATCAGCGCAAAAACCGCAAAGAGCGTTCCAAAGACGCGATAGGGCCACGTTTGTTGCTCGAGGATGTCGTCGATGGTCCGGATATTGTACAAGGGCAGATCCGGATCCGCCTTCCTCAACTCGTTTCGAATCGATGAAACGACGGCGTTCTTCGGCAGACCGCTCCTTGCAAGGACAGTGAATGCCGGCGGTGTGTCCTGTCTAAGAGGCACGTACAGCGTAGGCTGAGGCTTGATATCGTTGTTCGGCCCTCCACGCTGAAACACCGTTGAACTCACACCAACGATCGTGAGCCACGGTGACGATGTATCTTCGGCCGCTTTACCGGTATCGGAACCGAGCCGTATCCGCTTTCCAAGCGGATCCTCGTTTTGAAAATACTTCGCAACCAGGACTTCGTTTATGATTGCCACTTCACCGCCCGGAACCCCATCTGCTGCCGTCAACGAACGGCCGCGCGTCACCTTGATATCCAGCGCTTCGAAGTAACCCGGAGCAACGGAGACGCGGTCGACAACTGGCAGACGATTGCTGCTGTCCGTCATATTGCGCCCTTCAATCTTCAACGTCTTCGGCGCTGCCCCTCCCGCGGGTGCTTGCGAAGCGATTGTCAGCCTGGACATTCCCGGCAGAGTGACCAGACGTTCGCGCAAGCCTTCTTCAAATCGGAACCGGTCCGCAGCCTGCGGATAACGCGCGGCCGCGGGTTGAATCTGCACGGTCACGATCCCTGCGGGCTGAACACCGAGATCGAGTCTCTGCACATTCATGAAGCTGCGAATCATAAGGCCGGCTCCCGCGAGCAACACAATCGTCAGCGCGATCTGGCCCACGAGCAGCGCGGCTGTCAAGCGTCGCGCCCGGAGACCTCCCATCGTGCCCCGGCCGCCTTCCTTGAGATTCTCGTTAACGTTTGTTTTGGAAATCTGCAATGCCGGCGCGAGACCGAACAGAATGCCCGTTGCGACGCAGATAACGAGGAAGTAGGCGAATACGTGCGCATCCATCCGGAAAACGATCCAGTACGGTTTGCCGGTATCCGTGACGGCGCGATCAAACCAGCGCACTCCAAACACCGCAAGGCCTAATCCCAGAACGCCGCCCAGAAGGCTGAGCATGACGCTTTCAATCAAGAACTGACGGATGATTCGCCATCGGCTGGCTCCAACCGCAGTGCGGATCGACGTCTCTCGCGTCCTGCTTACGGCTCGAGACAACAAAAGATTCGCCACATTGGCGCACGCAATCAACAATACAAAGCCGACAGCTCCCTGCATCGAATAAAGAACCGTTCTGATCGGACCTCCGGTACTGCGCTCGGTATAAGAAATCGCGTTAACACTGAGATCCTTGTTGGTATCCGGATAGGTTTTCGCAAGCCGTGAAGAAACTGTCTGCAGCTCGGCAGTCCCCTGTTTGATCGAAATGCCCGGCGCCAGCCTGCCGACCAGTTCGACATTGCGCTGATTGCGTTTTTGATGCGCCTCATCCTGCAATATCGGCAGCCATAATCTTGTTCCCTGCGGGAAAGATTCGCCCTCGGGCATGACGCCGATCACGGTATACGACTTCAGATTGACGCGGATCGAACGGCCCAGGACGTCCGGTTTTCCACCGTACCGCGATTGCCACAGAAAATGACTGATCAACACCACAGGTGGAGCGCCGGTTTTTTCGTCTTCGGGCGTCAGGTCACGTCCGAGCATGGGCCGCTCTCCGAACATCGTGAACATATTCGCGCTGATCGACGCGCCGCTCACACGCTCGGCCGCCGTATCCTGGTCGTTAACGTCGGCCGACAGGGGCGTAAAAGCGGCGAGCCCCTGCATGGTGCGCGTCTGTCCGCGGATCTCCAGGAAGTCTGGATACGAAGCCTGATTGGAAGGACCACCCGAAGCCTGCGACCAGCGGAGGTATACAAGCTCTTGCGAATTCCTGAATGGAAGGCCATTAATGAAAACGGCATTCACGATCGTGAACACCGTTGTGTTGACGCTGATGCCCAACGCCACCGTCAGCACAACGACAAGCGTGAACCACGGATTCCTGGAGAGCACACGTATGCCGAAGCGTACGTCCTGAAGAAGTCCCATAGATTCTCCCGATGCCAGTACGTGGACGAATTACAAAAAGTTCAATCGCGTGAAAAAGCCAGATAGAGCGCGAAAGGCGCAAGGACAAGCGCCGCGCCGAGTGTCAGTAAGAATGGAAGTTGGTGAAGCATCGGCAGCGCGGCGAGCGAATCCACCCAGCCTTCAAACCAGGGAAGCATTCCCACCGCAAGCGCCACGCCCACACCGGCGACAGAAGCTGCGCCAAATGCCTGAAAAACCCTCATGGGTTTCGTTGCTGTCCGAATCGCATCCTGGCGCGCGCGAAGCTCCGACCGCCACCATACGAGCCCGGCAGAAGGCACCGGCGCGTGTTTCAGCAGGTCCTCGCGTTCCTGATGAAGTGCCTGCGCAACAATGAGAACGTCGGCGCAGATGGCGCATTGCTGGACGTGAGCCTTCAGTTCATGACAGCCGTCCGGCCATCGATTCGACAAAATGGCTTCGACGAGATCACGTTCATGAATGCACTCGGTCATAACTCTCCCCGAAGCAAACCCGCGAGCTTTCGTCTCGCGCGAAAGAGAATCAACTTGACGCTCCCGGGCTTCAATCCAAGGATGGCCGCAATTTCTTCGTGCGAAGAACCTTCGGCATACGCAAGCCACAACGCTTCGCGATGCCTTGGTTTCAACTTCGTCATTGCACGCGCAAGGTCGGCGCGCTTCTGATGTTGTTCCGCGCCATTGCGATCGCCTTGCGATGCCACATTTTCATCTTCCTCCGACAAGGGCCGCTCATCGTGTTGCCGCCGGAAGCTGTCGTGAGCGAGATTCGTCGCAATGCGGAACAGATAATTCTTCCGATGCGTTTCGCTCTCATAGTTAACCCGCGCGCGAAGAAACCGGTAGTAGGTTTCCTGGAGCAGATCGTCGGCAAGCTGGGAATCACCCGTCTTACGCCACAGATAAACCCACAGCGGGCGCGCTGTTCGTTCGTAAAGGGCGCAAAAGGTTTCCTGATCCATCTGGAGTGTGCCGTCCGCCTCCGCGATTCCGGGTTGAAGCCTTTCGAGTTCGTTAAGAGTGATATCCCGCATATGTTTCGAAGTTAAGTCGGCTTCGTACCGGCGCTCGATGCCGATGGATCGAGTAAACCCAGATGTTTCGAGAGCGCATAAGAGGCGCCCGCTGAGATAATGAAACCCGCGCCCACCGTCATACCCAGCACGCCCAGAACGAAAAACGGTTGAGCCAATTCATACTGAAACTGACTGCTCACATACTCCATGCCGATGCCGCCGAACACAATAACCAAACCCATTTGCACCGACCACAGAATTCGGCGCACCGGCGAGCCCACTCGTGTATCGGAATCGCTCGCCGCTGTCTCCACAAACTGCCTCGCTGCCGGCGTCTGGATATAGGCCAGGAGATCCTCACTCGAGGTCATGCGGTCCATGATTTTCGCGTGCAGTTCAGATTGAGCCTTGGCGACCCGGCCGGAACGCCGGTACTCGAGGCCGGACCTGACGATCAATGTGAGTCCGGTAACAATGCCAATCAGAACAACGGCAACTGCAAGAGGCTGCATTATGGCCTCTGCTAGATGAACCGTATCCCTGATCGGAATATCGTATTCCCTGGAGGTTCCCACATAGTACGCAGGGTTATGCGCGATCTCCGGATGTTGCTTGAGGAAGGCTGCAAGCTGGGGATACAGCGAAAGATACTTTTCGTTGTCGAGCAAAGACGGATCGATTCGGAGGACATTCCTCAAGGAAGGTGGATAGTGTTGAAATAGCCTGGTCAGTTGATCCCTTGTGATCTGAGCCGGTTCATCCACGGGCCCGTTGATTTGCGCGGCGGCGTTACCGGCAGCGAGCGCTATTAGAAAAAGAACAAATCCGAGTTTTTGCTTCAAGATCCGATTCATTATCGACCTCATCCACTTAATACGTGAGCCGGCTTGGGAAGTTATCATCCTTCAAATGTCCGGCACCGTCGGGAGGCCATCTTTCTTCCAGTCGCGGATTCCGCAAAACTGAACGTTCTTATAACCTGCTTTAAGGAAGGATTCGGCAGCACGCGACGCGCGCCCTCCTCCGCCTCAATAAAAAACGACATTGGCATTTTTCGGGATCTCGCCCGCCCGCTTCTCGATTTGGGCCATCGGGATGTGGATGGCGCCGGGGATGGCGCCACCTTCTTTGATCTCTTTAGCCTCCCGAACATCCACGAGGATAAGTTTCTTGTTCGTTTCGAGTTTTTTCTTCAATTCCGGAATGGGTATTCGTTCGGCGGCCATGCGGCATTACCTCATTTGTTTTATTGTTCGGCAGAGTAGCAAATTCTCCCGTGAACCCGCCAACCTCATGATTGAAACCCAATCGGGCGCTTCCCGGCTCAGACGTTCCAGTTCCCGTCTGTTGGGACCATTACTCGACATCCAGCGCGATTTTCAAGGCCGCATTCAAGTCATCATGTTTTTGTGGCGACAAAACACCAACGTAGTTTGTGAGCGATGATTTCGGAAGACTGACGAGTTCGTCGCAGTGTACGCAGGACTCGGCCTTGAGGCCTTCATCCGGGCCGACATCGACTTGAGTTGAAAGTCCAAGGCGCTCGGAATAAACCGGAGCGCAGATGACGGTGGAGTACCTGGAATCAATCAATACCTGGCGGCTGACAACCACGAATACTCTTGATCGCCTCGGATCTGGGCCCGACCGGCGAACGACCCGATACAATTCGCCGCGTTTCACAACTTCACCTGATAGCGCAGAACATCGCTGGCCTCTCGATTGATCCGCTTTGTATTACGATTGAGGATCGCTAAGTCGCGCTGATCGCGCTCCACCCGGGCGAGATGTTGAAGATACACATGCACTGCTTTCTCAATCAACTCAGAACGGCTGCCGTTCTCGCCGACAATCCTGTCGATGCGTTCGATCAAACCGGGAGATAGTGTTATCGATGTCTTGCTCTTCATACTACTAAGTATACTACCGTATGGTGATTCACAACTGGATGAGAATGCTGCTGGCCATACTCCTCGGCAACGTCATCTACTTTGCGGCTCAGCCCGTTCTTCCTGAGGTTCTGACACATCATTTATTCAAGGTCGATATTGGCCTTATCCTTGATTTCTGTGTTTGTGCAGCAATCTACTTGTTGCTGAGGAAAACACGGCGTAATGGAGACAATGGATGCTAGGACACCGGAACAGGAAGCGCCGCGGCGCCAATTCGATTAATTTGTCACATTCGTCCCACGTTCATTTAGTATTTCGGAGCGATGCAGACGATTCAGGTTCTCAACCCCGCAAATGAAGAAGTAATCGGAGAAATTCCTCGCGGGACTGCAGACGACGCCGATCGCGCAGTGCGCGCCGCGCGCGAAGCATTTCGAAAATGGCGATGGATTCCCGCCGTTGAAAAGGCAACGATGCTTCACGCGATCGCCGCGGGTTTGAGGGCAAATCAGCAGGATCTCGCGGCCCTGATGACCCGTGAAGGCGGCAAACCCTTCTGCGAAAATCGCGACGAAATCGAGTGGACCGCAGCCTGTTTTGACTACTACGCCGAGATCGGGCGCAATTCCCGAGGCAGTTCCCTTCCGCCGGTTTTTGAACACCAGGTCAATTTCACAATCAAGGAACCATACGGCGTGGTTGCGGCGATCATTCCGTGGAATTATCCGCTGCTGCTCCTGTCGTGGAAGGTCGCTCCGGCTCTTGCGGCGGGAAACACGGTCATCATCAAGCCCAGTGAAGAAACTCCTCTCGCGACTCTTGCGCTGGAGGAGCTTTTCAGGGCCCTCCCCGAAGACGTCGTGCAAATTGTTACTGGATACGGCAAAGAAATCGGTGAAGCGCTGGTCCAACATCCGGGCACGGACTTGATTGCCCTGACGGGCTCTGTGGAAACAGGCAAACGCGTCGGCGCGCTTTGTGCGGAGCAAGTCAAGAAAGCGCATCTCGAATTGGGCGGCAATGATCCATTCATCGTCTGCGATGATGCGGATCTCGAGATTGCTACGCGTGCGGCCTGCTGGGCCGCGTATTTGAACTCGGGCCAGGTGTGCACCGGAGCAAAGCGGTTCTATGTCTTCGAATCGATTGCGGAAGAATTCACAAAACGTGCCGCCGAATTCACACGGTCTCTGAAAATCGGTAACGGAATGGAACCCGACACCGATATCGGCCCTCTCATCAACCGCCGGCAACTGGACGACATTGCGAACCGCGTTGACGAAGCTGTTCGCGAAGGCGCCCGCGTTCTCGTTGGCGGCCGGCGGCCACCGCAATTGAAAAAGGGTTTCTTTTACGAGCCCACCGTCATGATCGGCGTCCGGCAGGAAATGCGAATCGTGCGCACGGAAACATTCGGTCCCATTCTTCCGATCATGAAAGTTCGCAATATCGATGAAGCGATCGAACTTGCGAACGATTCATCCTATGGCCTTGGCGCCAACATCTATTCCAACAACATGGAATGGGCAATGAAAGCGATGGACAGGATCACCGCCGGCACTTTCTGGATCAACGACCCGCTGACTGACAACGATGCGGGTCCCTTCGGAGGAATGAGGCAGACCGGTCATTCGCGGGAACTCGGTGAAGAGGGTCTCGACGAGTTCAGGGAGACGAAACACGTTCATCTGGACTACAAGCAGGAAATCAAACCGTATTGGTATCCATATTCCGAATACAACAAAGGGCATTAGAGATGGCGGCCACAAAGACAGGCAAGATTCAAAAAGGCAAAGAGAGCACACGCTCTGTCGTAAATCCATTCAACGGAGAAACTCTCGCCCTCGTTTCCGAGGCGAGTAAAAAAGATGTCGATGAAGCCATCGACTCCGCCCGCGAGGCTTTCGATCGTGGACCCTGGCGGGAATCCACGGCGCAGCAGCGCGGACGCATTCTGTTTCAGATGGCGGACCTTGTTCGAAAGAACGCAACGATACTCGCGGAAATGGAAACGCTGAACTGCGGCAAGCCTCTGGTCGAAAGTGAATTCGACATGAACGATACGGCGAGCTGCTTTGAATACTACGGCGGCCTCGCCACGAAGATTCATGGAGAAACGCTTCCCGTGCCGGACAATGCGCTCAACATGACGTTGCGCGAACCTGTCGGCGTCGCCGGCCTGATCGTTCCCTGGAATTATCCGCTCATGCTTGCAGCCTGGAAACTCGGACCTGCTCTTGCAGCCGGCTGCACGGTCGTCCTGAAGCCCGCGGAGCAAACGCCGCTCACCACGCTGGAATTCGCGCGACTGGTGAAAGAAAACATTCCCGATCTGCCCAAAGGCGTCCTGAATGTGGTCACCGGTGACGGGCCGGTCGCGGGCCGGGCGATTGTGGAATCAATGAAGGTCGATAAGGTCGCATTTACCGGAGGAACAGAAACCGGGCGGGAAGTCTTGAAAGGTGTTGCGAATTCGAATCTGAAAAAAGTCTCACTCGAGCTGGGCGGCAAATCTCCCAACATTTTCTTTTCGGATGCCGATCTCGATGCCGCAACGGATGGCGCCCTCTTCGGCATTTTCATCAATCAGGGAGAAGTGTGCTCCGCCGGATCGCGCATCCTGGTCCAGAAGGATTTGTTTAAGAAGTTTGTAGGAAGAATGAAAGACATGTTGCCGAGAATTGTTCTCGGAAACCCGATGGACCGCGCAACAAAAATGGGACCACTTGTCAGTAAAGAACATCTGGAAAAGGTCGAGAGCTACATCGAGATCGGCCGCAAGGAAGCAAGACTGGTTGCAGGAGGCCGCCGGCCTTCATCGAAGGAGTTGAAGAACGGATACTTCGTCGAGCCGACCATTTTCGAATCCGACAATCAGACCCGCATTGCGCGAGAAGAAATCTTCGGGCCCGTCGTGGCCTGCATTCCTTTCAAAGATGAGGACGATGCTCTGCAGATCGCGAACGACACTCCATATGGACTTGCGGCTGCCGTGTGGTCGCGCGACATCTTTAAGTGTCTGCGAATGGTCAAATCTCTTCGCGCGGGAATTGTGTGGGTGAATACGATGCAGCCTTGTTACGTCGAATCGCCATGGGGCGGATACAAACAAAGCGGTCATGGCCGCGAACTGAGCCTGCACGGGATCGAAGAGTTCCTGGAAACCAAGCAGGTCCACATTAACCTGAGTGAGCGGCCTATCGGATGGTATTGAGCGTCCCGCGATTCGTCGTTCTGGGCGGCGCTGGCGCAATCGGCCGGATCATTGTCCGCGACTTGTTTGGATCTCAACCGAAAAACCAAATTCTCATTGCGGATTTTCATGAGGATTCCGCCCGGCAGCTCGCTGCCGGCTTTCGCAGCCGCCGCGTGGCTTTCGAGCGAGCGGATGCGCGCGACCCGTCGCAACTCGCCCGGATTTTCCGTGGACATTCTGTCGTTATCAATTGCACGCGGCATCAATTCAATCTGAACGTCATGAAAGCCGCGCTGGCATCCCATGTGCATTACCTGGATCTCGGCGGACTCTTCGTCTGGACCCGGCGTCAATTACGGTTGAATTCTCAATTCGCGCGCGCGGGTTTGACTGCAATCCTGGGAATGGGCTGTTCTCCCGGTTTGACGAATGTGATGGCTGCCGCCGCCGTAACGAAACTCGGAAAGGCCGATTCGATACGAATTCGAGTCGGAGGAATCGACTTCAATACACAACAAAGTTCACTCGCCTTTCCCTATTCTGCTCAAACCATCGTTGAGGAGCTGACGCTGAAACCGTGGAAGTGGAGCGGCGGCAAATTCGTGAAGGCCGCCCCGCGGTCGGGATGGGAGCGCATGGATTTCGGTCCGCCGGTTGGGCCCGTGTGGCTCGTGACAACGCGTCACAGCGAAATTGCGACACTTCCCCTTCGATACAAAACACTCGGCCTGCGGTACGCGGACTTCAAAGTAGGATTCGAGCGCTCCTTTGTTCGAGAGATCATCAAACGCCTTCGCGCCGGATGGACGGTTCGTGATTTTGAAGCTCTCCCATCGGCGCGCAACACTCCAAAGGATTATGAAATCACGCGTGTCATTGTGCGTGGCGGCCGGCGCCGGATCATCGCGGATTGCCATGCCGAGTCGAACGCTGAATGGAACGCAAGCGCCGGAGACATCGATACCGCATGCCCCGCGTCGATCGTTGCACAGATGATCGTAAGCGGTGTTGTATCGCGGCCCGGTGTCAGTGCTCCCGAAGACGTTGTTCCTCCTGAAACACTTTTCGACGAATGCCGTTCACGTGGTATGCAGTTTAGAATGGCCGAAGAATCGCGATGAAATCAACCCGCCTGCAATATATCGGTCTGGGTCTGATTACCGCCGCCGTATATGTGGCGGGAGCCAAGCTGGGATTGAGACTGGCTTTTGTTGCCGAGCAGGTAACCGTCGTATGGCCGCCGACGGGTATCGCATTCGCCGCAGTGCTGCTGTTGGGATTCCGCATCTGGCCGTACATCGCTCTCGGCGCCTTCATAGCAAATGTAACGACGGACGCCCCAGTCATCACATCGCTGGGCATCGCTGCGGGAAATACTCTTGAAGCCCTGACTGGAGCGTATCTCGTAACTCGCATTGTTCAGTTTCGGCCTTCTCTGGACAGACTGCGCGACGTTTTCGGACTTATTTTTTTCGGAGCCGGCGTCAGTACAACCGTCAGCGCGACGATCGGCGTGACAAGCCTGTGTCTCACCGGAATGCAGCCCTGGGAACGATTCGGTTCTCTCTGGTTCGTATGGTTCCTCGGTGATGCCATGGGCAACATGCTGATCGCGCCTTTGATCCTGACGTTGTCCTCAACGGAATCCCGCAAGCGGGTCCAGTCGCGTGGCCTGGGTGAGTATGCTGCGCTGATGGCGGTCCTGGGCGCGTCGGACCTCGGGATCTTTCTGGCTCCCAATACATTCCTGGCCAGATACAACCCGCGCTCGTATGCCGTATTCCCGCCGTTGATCTGGGCTGCATTGCGCTTTGGACCGTGCGGAACCGCCATCGCAAGCGTCTTTACCGCCACGGTCGCAATCCTGTGCACAGCGTATGGATTCGGTCCATTCACCGCTGCAAGCATGAACGACAATCTGATCGCACTACAGCTCTTCATGTCCATTGCAGCGGGAACCGGATTGGTTTTGGCCGTGACGCAAACGGAACGCGATTCAGCAGTGAAGTCTCTTTATCGCAGCGAGCAACGTTACAAATCGCTCGTTCTGGCTTCATCCAACGTCGTGTGGTCGACCGACGAAAGCGGAAATGTCATCGAAGATCTTCCAACCTGGCGCGCGTTTGCGGGTCAAAGCAAAGACGCAATGATGGGCCGCGGATGGATGAGCAGAATTCATCCCGACGATGTCGAACAGGTGCGCCGCGTGTGGGAACGCTCGATTGCCACTGGAACACCGCATGAAAACGAATTTCGTGTCATGACGGCGGACGGAGCGGCCTATCGAAACGTCTTCGCGCGGGGAATACCCGTCGTTGAACCCGGAGGCAACGTCCGCGAGTGGGTCGGCACGATGACGGACATCACCGAACGCAAGCGCGTTGAGCGCCAGATGCAGGAAGAAAATCGCCGCAAGGATGAATTCCTCGCGATCCTCGCCCATGAGCTTCGCAATCCGCTCTCGCCTATTCGCAATGCCGTCGAAATCATCCGATCACCCAAAGCCGACGCATCAAAGGTGGCGTGGGCCTGCGACGTCATGGAACGTCAGATCCGCCACATGAGCCGCCTTCTCGATGATCTTCTGGATGTCGCCCGAATCACGCGAGGCCGGGTTCAACTCTCGAAACAGCCCGCCGACTTTGCTGCGCTCGTCCGGCGAAGCATGGACACGATGCGTCTCGTATTCGAGAAGAGGCAACTGCAAATCAAAACCGAGATCACTCCGGAGCGATTGCCGATCGTGGCGGACGTCACGAGAATCGATCAGGTCGTATTTAACCTCCTGAGCAATGCCGCAAAGTTTACCCCGCCGGGCGGCGAAGTGCGTGTTCAAGTCGCGAGGGATGCGGATCAGGCTGTGCTGCGCGTGAAGGATACCGGTTGCGGGATTCCATCTGAACTGCTTCCTCATATCTTCGACCTCTTTGTACAGGGTGACCGTTCGCTCGCGCGCTCGGAAGGAGGACTGGGTATCGGACTGACGCTCGTCCAGAATCTCGTGCGAATGCACTCCGGCACAATCGAAGTCAAAAGCTATGGCGCCGGCAAGGGAACGCAGTTCACGGTGCGCCTGCCGACCCTGGGTGAAACCGTCGCTCCCGACATCGCAGGAATAAAACAGGAGCATATGGCTTCCAATCGGAAGCGCGTGCTTCTCATCGAAGATCATGCGGACTCGGCGGAGACACTCGCTTCAATGCTGGCGATCATCGGACACGAGGCGCATGTCGCTCATGACGGACCTTCCGGCGTTGCTGAATTTGAGCGATGGAAACCTTCAGTCGTGTTACTCGACATCGGCCTGCCTGGAATCAGCGGCTACGAGGTTGCAGCGCGGCTAAGGGCGATTCGTCCGGGAAATAGTTTTCGGATCATCGCATTGACGGGTTACGGGAGCGAAGCCGACCGCGAACAGGCAAAAGCTGCCGGGATCGATCATCATCTGGTCAAACCCGTGGACGTGGACGCACTTGAAAAGCTGTTGCAGGATTGAAAGCCGCTTACTTCTTCACGAACTTCTGAACGGACGCGTTGACGCTGTCGGCTATGAAAACTTCGCCTTTTGGACTCACCGCAATAACGTGAGCTTCGCCGAATTCACCGAGCCCTTTCCCGGGTTTTCCCGTTGCGGCAAGCACTTTGCCATCGAGGTCCAGCTTGAGAAGCTGTCCTGCAAATCCGTTCACCATGAAAATATTCTGCGGACCGATATCGAGAGAGCACGGCAGGCCTGAGTATTTCAATTCCCTGATGAATTTTCCGTCGGTATCGAAGATCTGAATTCGTTGATTCTCGCGATCAGTCACCCACAACTGACCTTTGGCGTCGAACGCCAGTCCATGAGCGACATCGAATTTGCCCGGCTCCTTTCCTTTTCCGCCCCATGACTTGATGAACTTTCCGGTCTTGTCGAATTTTAGGACTCGAGGGTCGCCGTTCGCGCCCGGAGTGTGTCCCTGCGCGATGAAAATGTCTCCATTGCGTCCAATCGCAATGTCGTTCGGCTCATTCAGGAGGTGCGAGGCTTCGTTCCATTCACCGCGCTGACCTTTGGTTCCGAGAGTCAACAGAACCTGTCCCTGAGGACTGAGCTTGAGGGCGGTGTGAGCGCCGACATCGGTGGCCCAGATATTGCCGTCGCTGTCGATGCGCAATCCATGCGAACGCGTAAAAAGCCCCTCGCCAAAGGAGCGGATGAACTTTCCGCTGTTTTCAAACTCGTATAAGGATGGATTTCCGCGAGTGAGTACGAAAATGTGTCCCTTCGCATCAAACGCGACGCTTGCGGCCGCTCCCGCGAAACTTGTCCCGGCTGGAAATACGAACGGGTCCGCCACGGAAACATAATCGAGTTCCGGCGCGGTCTGCGGAATAAGCAGGGCCGGATCCGACGGCCGTTGAGCAAAAACAGGAACACAAAAAACGAGCACGATCGCAACAATGGCGGCAGCAATGCGCATGCGATTTTCTCCTCGCGTGATTTGCCGGGAAGTTTACCCGTGCTGTATATTCTCCGCACCAAAAAACTTCGGAGGGATGAAGAGAGATGGAACCATTGAGTCGGAGAGAGTTCATGGCACTGGCCACAGTACCCACTTTGCTGCAGTCGGCTGAACCCGGTTCGGGGAAAATGTTTGTGTCGATGCACGAAGCCAGTTCCGGGTCATTCGATTTCAAGACCGCGATGGAAGGATACGCGAAGGCCGGAATCCGCGCGGTCGAACCCGACCTTCTGAAGGTTCGCGACTTTGCCATGAAGGAATCGCCGACGGCGGCAAGGCGATTGCTCGATGACCTTGGACTCAAAGCGGTATCGTCGAGCAATCAACTCAGCCTGCCCGAACCGGGCAATGCGCGCACTCAGGCCCTCGAAGATCTGAAATGGAAAGTTGAACTCGCCCACACGATCGGAGCGGACCGTCTCGTAACGCCTTCCGCCGGGGCCGGGATGTATACGGCGGATGACTACAAGAAAGGCATCGACAACATGCGCGAAGCCGCCGAAATCGCCAAGCCGGCCGGAGTAACACTGATGTTGGAGTTCGCGCGGACGTCAAGATTCGCCGCCTGTCTACCCACGGCGCTGATGCTGGTTCGTGAGTGCAACCATCCGAACTATCGCGTGATGATGGACACGTATCACTTCTGGGGAGGAATCAGCAAATTCGAGGACCTCGAACTGTTGCGCGATGGAGAACTTGCTCACCTTCACTTTGAAGATGTGCCGGCTGATCCGATTCGAGAACTTCAGGGACAACCGGATCGAAGATTTCCCGGCGAAGGCATCGCCCCGTTGCGAAAAATTGTGGAAGTGTTGAAGCGCAAGAAATATGCGGGTCCGGCATCAATGGAAATGTTCCAGGCCGCGACGCCCGCGCTGCGCGGCATGGATCCTTATCAGATGGCGATGAAAGCGCGGGCAACGATCGAACCACTGATTGCTTAAGAACAAATGGAGGGATGCAGTCTATTTGAGAGTGGAGAACCCAATATCTGAGATCTCAAATATTGGGTTCTCCACTCTCAAATGTGTTGTGCGTTTCTAGGACTACCTGGCTAGCGCATTCGGCCGAATCTGGAAGTGCACAATTTTTCCTTTCGTGCCCTTACCGCCTTCGATGTGCCACACAAAGTGCGTGCCGTAGTTCGACCACAGCCCACGGCCTTTCCAGCCACCATTGGGATCATCAATGCGCCCATCCATTCCGCGGGCATAGAAGCCCAGCGGATAGGGCACGCGAAGATTGATCCACTCTTTGGTCTGCGTGTTGAGCGCGAGCACCGAGTCGGAATTCGAACCCGTTGCGAACGGCGTATTCGCTCCGAGTCCCGCTATATTCTGCTGATCGACCCAGTTGTAGTAGTGGAAGTCGGCCGGGATTTCCGTTCCCTTCAGCTTCGGACCATCGGTCTGATAAAGCGTCCAACCTTCAGCGCACTGACTACCGTCGGTTTTCTGCGGTCCAGTGAGGTCTTTGCATTTGCGAACATCGAAACTCGCGAGATGGCTGCTGGCGGCAAGAGCGGTCCAGACCACGCCGTTGGTATCGATGTCGATTCCACGCGGATCGAAGCCCGCTTCCGGAATCTTGAAGACCTGAGTCTTGCAGCTCTCCGGCGGATTGTTGCCACGCTGCAGACGAATCAACATGCCCGGCATCGGGTTCTCACTGACGCCCCAAACGGAATCGTCAGCAGGACTCGGAATAACCGAATAAAGATTGAATCGAACCATCGTGTCGAGTTTGGGATCGAACGGCGCCGCCGGTCCACCTCGGCCACCGCCACGCCCGGCGCCACGGCCACCGCCGGCTGCTCCTCCACCTGCACCTCCACCTGCCGGAGGACCACCTGCAGGCGGTGCTGCAGCGCCTCGCGCCGGTGCGGGAGCAGCACCTCCACCGGTGTCACCCTGATAGAGAAGTTCGTTGCCGCTGATCTGTTGAACCGTTGTGTTCCATGGACGGGTGATCTTGCCGTCGCCGTTGGTATCGACGACTTGTCCGCACCAGCCGACTGCAGTCTGTTCCGCTTTGATCTCGTTCTTGGTCTCGGCGAGCGTTTTATCGTAGAGCTTCGTATTCAGCCATCCGAAGATCGGACCGCTCAGCTCGTTGAAGTAAAGCGTTTCGTCAGCATCGTTGTCGAATTGAAGATGATGTGTGCTGTAGCAGGTCTCGATCAACTGCCACTTCTGAGTCTTCGGATCGTAGTACGAAGTCTGGCGCCCGCTCCCCGTCAGCGGGAACCAATCGGCGGACTTGTTACCCAATGCGGGATCGTTACACCATTTCGGTTCTTCCCTGCCGCGAATCTTTGAAGTCGTCCAGACACGACCTTTGCTGTCGAGCATCGGGTTGTGTGGATCGGCCGGGTTATACGGCGGATTCGCCCAGAGCCATTCGTTGCCCCAGTGCAGCGACGGCATCACCGGCTTCGGAAAACGCGATGGAACGCTTGCGCGGTCTTCACGAGTCGGAATGTCGATCGTGTACGTGCTGTTTTCCTTCGGATCCATCACGACGAGCTGTCCATGACCCGCATTCACGGCATAGACAGGTCCGCCGCCATTCACCGTGGGATGATTTTTGTCGGTGGAAGCCTGATCGTGCATGAACGAATGATCGTCACCCACATCCCACAACGTGACGACGACATTCCGCTCGACACCCTTCGGCCGCTTCGGCGCGGGCGGTACTTCACCCTTCGCAATGCGGTCGGTCCAATCGGCAAACGACTTCAACGAACCATCGTGACCCATCGTGCTCAGCGTGCCATACATCGAATCGCCGCGGACGCCGCCGTGTAAACGGCGATCCCACGCATCAACCGATGTCTTGATGTTGGGCTCGACTTTATAAACATCGTCGAGCGTTCGTGTGAGCTGATTGCCGAGCTGATGGCAGAAATTGCATCCCGATTTCAACTGGTTGATCCAATGGTTCTGCGTCAGCATTCCGGCGCCGATTCCATTGCCCTGATTCCCTTTCCCCGGAAACATACTGCGATCCGGCGGCGCCAGCAGCGACAACCAATAATTGCCGGGATAGACTTTGGCCGCTTCCTGCGGGGTCTTGGCGACCGTCGCGCGAAGCGTGATCGAATTCGTGCCGGGCTTCATGGTCACCGGAGTGGAATCGAGAAGTCCGTATCCGCGAACCCAGACTTTATAAGTCGCGTTCGGGAGATCGGGGACCATGAACTTGCCCTGATCGTCCGTTACAACCTCTTTAATGAAATTCGTCAGCAGATCCTTCGTCTCTGCGATCACCCACACGCCGGCCTCCGTCCCGTTGCTGCTCTGGACCACGCCTGTGATGTAACCCGTCGCCGGCGGAATGTTTCGTTGAGACTGTAACAAGGCGCTCGTAGGATAGGCTCCAAACGCGGCAACAAGAACGATCAGGCACGCGCAAAGAAACCCAATCCTCACCCTGGAAAGGGTAGAGATCTTCATGCAATTCCTCCTGTCAAGATATGCATACAAGTATTGCGTTATCAGCCGAGCAGTATAGTCAGCCAGACCGACAGGACGCAACTACATCAATTCGCCATGTTAGAGGCGAATCGGCCTCCACCTGAAAAACTCTTTGACCGGCCGTTTCCCGGCCTCCGGAGCATGTACAAAATTGGCCATCAGGTTTTCAGCCGCAAACTTTTGCGAAGCTCGATAGCCGAACAGATAAAACCGGACGGGATGCTTCAGTTCGTGCTCGCCATTAATAAGGATGTCGAAAATCAGGTGCATGATGGCCCCGGCCCAATACCCCATCAGCAGCGGCCTTGGATAAAACGCGATAACGATAAGCAGAAGGGTCATCAGCTCCAGCGAATGGAGGGGTAGCACAAGCCGTTGAGGATTGTACGAGAAGTAATAACGAAGAAAGCTCAATGGCCCGGGACGCCGCCATTGCTTTTCGAACAATAAATAATCGAGATAGTGATCGACATCAATCAGAAAGCCGCCGGCAACACATCCGGCCGCACCTTCGATAGAACCCGTGACCGCATAGGATAGCGCTGCCAACCCCAGCGACGTTGCAAGGTGTCCTCCCGGCATCATGAGGAATAGTTTACTGGACGAAGCACCAAATTCGGCGACGAACAATTCGAGGGACGCACCCCCGAATTCAAGTTCGGAGTTCGGGGGGGCGTCCCTCGAATTGTTACGGGCTACATTTTGGGCCGGTGATTTAATTCTTCCTGAATGTCCGATATCACGGAATGCTCGTCCGGGGAATGGAGTTCGCGATTCATGCGCTGGAGAGCGACGCCGACGACATCGCGATGATGGAGTTTGGAACCGAACTTATCGCTCAATTCCAGCCAGAGCTCATGAACCAGATCGACGTCTTCCGGCCAGAGACGCGGAGGATGAGGCCCGAGGTTCACAAAAATGGAAGGGCGGTCCGGCGAAATGATTTCGAGAGAAAACGCATGCCGCGGTTCGGGCAAGCGCTCCCAGGCGGCGCCGATCCGGCGCGCCAGTTCCTCGGAATCCATCCTCGCGGACACTCCGCTGACAAGCCGCGACGCTTTAATCGTGGATGCCGCCTGGACCATTGCATCGAAAGGATTCACGCCTGGAACCGTCAGCAGCTCGACGGGCTTTCCTTCCTTTTCCGCAAGCGACACGACGCGTGAAAAGAGTTCGCGTTCGTATTCGCTGAAAAGCTGATTCTCGTTCAAAGCGTATTCACCGGTCCCGGCCGTCGACACGCCTCGAATGGTCATGACCACAACGTCATGTTTGCGAATGTTGGTTTTCTGCAGAACCGATCTCAGATGTTCCATCCGGTTGTAGTCGCGAACGGCGATGAGGATGCAGCCGGGCCGCACGTGAATCGACTCAGTGGAGATCTCGGGCCGCATGTCCAGATTGAACTGCTCGAGCACCACCTGCTTCTTCTTTGCGCCTCTTCGTTCGGAAATCGTGAAAATAATAAAGAGAATGATCGTGAACGAGACTCCCGAAAGCGTTGCAACCTTCTTGGAAAACAGATTGGCGACCGCCACAAAAAACAGAATCAACGTTGTCATCATCAGGCCCAGCGGAATTTCGCGCTGGCCGATCCTGATGTTGAAGGGGGTCTTGTATTCCTGATCGTGGCGTTGGTAGCGGAGCACCAGTACGCTCAGGGCTTTCAGAAAGAAGCTCCACACAATGCCGAAGGCGTAGGCTTCACCGAGGATGTAGGTCTGGCCGCGGCTGAGCGCCACGGTGATCAACTGAAGGATCGTGATCAGGTTGATGATGCGATACGTCGTGCCGAATCGCCGGTGCGGCTTCTGGAACCAGGGATCCAGCACGCCATCTTCAGCGACGCGATTCATCACGCCGTTCGCTCCGATGATCGATGTATTCACCGCGCCGGACAAAATGAGCACCCCAACGATAACCACGAAGATGTGGAATGCGAGCCGCAGCAACTCCGGTCCCACAAGGTGCATCGACAAACCTCCGAGGAGATTCTCGGAGTAGCTCTTCCTTACGGCGTCCGGAATGATCATCGATGCGAAAAGAATGATGCCACCCGTGGAGATCAGCGCGTAGGTGCACACGATGTTCCCCGTAAGTTTGAGGCTCTTCAGCTTCGGATGCTCGATCTCGCGGTAAACCTGCGCCAGGGTTTCAAATCCGCTCATCGACAAGACCGAATGACCGAACGCAATGATGATCGCGACGACCGGAATCGTCGGCCATATTGTCCCCTTGAACCAACCCAGGCCGTCATCGCTGAACGCCATATGTGAGGGCGTCGGAGGCGGAGGAACCTGCGCCGGCTTGCGCATCAATAGAGTCAGTGAGCACCACACCAGAAAAATGACGACCATCACGGTCGTCACCTGCATGATCCGCAGCGCCTTGGTGCTCGACTCGTGCAGACCTTTGATGTTGTACCACCAGAAATACACGGTCACGAGCAACGCAAAGAAAACCGCAAATTGCTCCGGCGACAACCGGAATTCAAAATGCAGAAGTTCGCTGGCTTCGTTGACCAGACGTCCGAGATACTGCCCGGCGCTGACGCTGCTGATGGGTCCCGTCAGGACATAGTCGAAAAGAAGCGCTGAGACGGAAAGTCTCGCGATGAACGGCCCCATCGCGTCACGCACCACCACGTACACGCCGCCACGAACGAACATGCTGCTGCTTTCCATGTAGATGGAGCGCACGGCAAAACTGAACAACATGACGGCGACAATGAACCACGGCGCTGTCGGCCCAATCGCCTGCTCAACGATGCCGCCAACGTAGTAGACGCTGGAACCGAGGTCATTCAAAACGATGGCAGCGGCACGCCAAAAGGAAATGAAGGCCACCATGACGAGGCTTGCAACCACAACCTTGGTTGCACCACCGGCCGGACTGGAGCGTTGTTCAGATGCGGGAGCTTTAATATTCACAGTAGCGGCGAACGCCCAAAACCACCACGTTAAGCGGCCAGTACTAAAGAAGTCATAAATACTGTCTCAATATTTTATAAACTATGTTCCTGCCTCCGGCTGGCCGGGAACGGGCCGCCATGCAGCAGGAAAGGAAAACTTCGTTGTCGAGTCACGAACGATCGAGTACCGCCGCCCGAGTCGTTGTTGCGAGCACGGTCATGCTTTCGTTCATTTCGTTCTGGCGTGGCGCCGCGATTGTACTGAGTGATCTTGCATCGTCAGCGTTCTACGCGGGAGGCATTGCGGAAGAAGCCATCGGCCGCAGCGCTCCCTGGTTCGTGCTTGGCGTCATGTTGTTCAGCTTTGCCGTGCGATCGGTCTACATGGAAAGCTGCAGCATGTATGTCCGCGGCGGCGTTTACGTCGTTGTTCGCGATGCCATGGGACCGTTCCTCGCGCGGCTTTCAGTTTCCGCGCTGATCTTTGATTACATCCTGACCGGTCCGATCAGCGCGGTGAGCGCAGGACAATATCTCGGCCGGCTGATCAACGAAATCTCGCAAATGCTCAACATTGGGATGTCGGTTCCTCCCCATTTGTTCGCCCCGGCCTTTGCTCTGGTTGCGACGGCGTATTTCTGGTGGAGCAACATCAAGGGCATTCACGAATCGAGCAGCAAAGCGCTTCGCATCATGCAAATCACCACGGTGATGGTTGCAATGTTTCTTGTATGGTGCACATTGACGCTATTGATTCGTGGACCGGCCCAGATTCCTCCGGCCCCGGTACCTGCCAATCTCACATTTGGCGAGACCGATCTGGGATGGCTGGCAGGCACCAGCTGGATTCCGATTTGCGCGGTTGGCGTGATAGTTGGGGTGGGCCATTCGTTGCTTCCGTTCATCGGCTTT
>CAZWGA010000021.1:0-80355 GCA_964633285.1 uncultured Solibacteraceae bacterium
TTGGGAACTGGGCAACCTGAGGGTTATGGGTTAAACGGTTTCCGGGGGCGTTTATTACACCCCTCCCAACGGGTCTTCAGGCGCGATGATTTCGAAAGCTGTGGAGTTGGCGCTGCGTGACGGCATGACCGTCAAAGAACTGCGCACTTTGAAAGACGAGACGCTGATCTGGACGCTGCGCGAGCTCTACACCAGGAACGCGACGATTGCGCATCTTCTGAATCGTCTCGAGTCCCGCCAGCTTTATCGCGCGTGCCACGTTCTCACTACGGAAATCGGCGAAAAGCGCCGCCTCGATATCGTGAGCCGCTTCCATCATGATCTTGAGGCCCGGGATGCCGCGGAGATGAGCATTGCGCGTGCATCGGGAATTCAGCCCCATGAAATCATTATTTATTGCCCGTCATTCGGGATGTCGCTCTCCGAAGCCGAAGTGCCCGCGCGTTTCGATCGGGGCGCCATTCGGCCATTGTCCGCGGGCAATAACGAGGAAATCCGTATACTGAAAGACAAGCACAAGGAACTCTGGAAGTTTTATGTGCTGATCGATCGCGATGTCTGGGATATGCGGGAACGGGTGAGAGATGCAGCGTCGGCTTACATCGGGAATTAAGGGATCAGAGCTTTGATCTCCTCCACTTTCTTTTTTCTCTTTTCTCAATTGGGCGTGGGCATGATGCTGACGCTCCTGTTTATTTCGCCACGCAGTATCGGCAACAGCTTTTTCAAGTTTGCGAGCCAGACTGCTGCAATCCTGCTTGGCGTCACACTTGGTTTCAATTTTCTATTTCCGTCGCCGGTTCGGCAGACTCAGGTTCCGGTGGTTTTTCTGGTGATCTCTGCGGTCCTGGCAGTGATCTACAACCGTGTGGTCGACATCGACAAATTCACCGCCGCGTTTGCGCTGCTGGCGGCAGCCGTGGCCGCGGGATTGTTGTCGGTCGCGACGGATTCGCTGGCATTCACACGATTGATAACGCTCGGCGGATGGGAGAACCGGGTTCTGCTGCTGAACCACATCGCGGCCACCGCGTTACTCGGTTCGGTCATGCTCACTATGGTTTTCGGGCATTGGTATCTCGTCATCCCGCGCCTTTCAATCGATCCGCTGAAACGTCTGACGAAAGTTCTCATGGGAACGATCGCGCTCCGAGTCCTCACGATTATCGGTTCGTTGATCGTAGTCGATCTGAAGCAGCCGATTCCTCTGGAAGCCGTCATCCGGGAACTGATGGTCCAGCAGGGAATTTTCTTCTGGCCGCGGCTGATCTTCGGAGTCATTGTGCCGATCATCCTTGCGGTCATGATCTGGAATACCGTTCAAATCAAGCACACGCAGGCCGCGACGGGGCTGTTATACCTCGCGGTTGTGGCATTGTTGTTCGGAGAATTCTTCTCGAAGTTCCTGCTGTTTTCGGTAAGCCTGCCGCTCTAGTCGGTGTTCGCTTCCTGGGCCAGAAGTTTTTCGATGTCTTTCCGGATGCGTTCCTGTTTATTCGGAAGAGCACCCATGTACTTCTTGTAGATCTTCCAGTCTTTGGTGACGACAAACGTTGTGGGGAAGCCGATCAGTCCACCGAAGCCATCGACGACTTCATCCGTTCCGACAAGCACCGTGTACTTCATGCCCGTCTCTTTGACCTTCGGTTTGATGTCGGCCTTCGCGGACTCAACCGTAATTCCGACGACCTTCACATCCTTTCCCTGATACTGGTCGTGAAGCTCGTTGAACTTCGGAATCTCCGCGATGCAGGGTTCGCACCATGTCGCCCAGAAATCAATGACTGCCACCTTGCCTTTGAGGTCCGCCGCTTTCAGTTTGCCGCCGGCCACATTCTCGAGATCAAAATCCGGAGCCGGCCCCTTGGGTGAGGCCACCGGTTCAAAACCTTGCTTGGACACATCGGCTTTGTTGGAACAACCCGCAAGCAGAAACGCGAGCAGAACCGTGGCAAAGATGGCGATGGGTGTCTTCTTCATGGTCGTCTACTATAGCGTATAATCGGGCGGCGATGAAACAGGGCAAAGAACTGCAAAAGTTCCTTACGGCGAAAAAGCTCAAGAAAACATCGCAGCGGACGTTGATCTGGACGGCTTTACTGAAAACGAAGGGACATCCATCCGTTGAAGAGATTCGGGACAGCCTGCTCAAAGGCGGCCATCGGATCGGCCTCGCGACAATCTACCGAACGCTGAAGATCCTTCTTCAATCCGGCATGATCCGGCAGTCGAAACTGCTGGGAATGACACGTTATGAGCCGGTCGTTAATCAGCCGAATCATCTGCATTTCATCTGTAACAGTTGCCGGTCCACCGTCGAGTTTCCATCGCGAAAGATCGAACACCTGATTCAAAAAGCCACGGATGAACACGGATTCGAAGAACGGTACAGCCGGTACGCGATCTTTGGAGTCTGCAAGTCCTGTCAGCGAAAAGAACGAAAGTCCGCGGGTTTGAATGAACAACAAAGGATGCAAACAACCGTCGTGCGGGATGCGCTTGAATTAACCCTCGCGATCGAGCGCCGCGGCTACACGTTTTATACGAACGCTTCGAGAAAGACGAAGAACGGCAGCGGGCGGATTATGTTTCAGCGGCTCGCCGCCGAAGAGTCGGACCACTTGCGGCAACTTCAGAAAGAACATCGCCTCCTTCTTGAGAAAAATGAATGGCTCAAACGCGAGCCAGCGCGGTTGCCGCTCAGCCGCAAGATTGTGGAAGAGATTTTTCCGCAAAAGGAATTACTGAAGACCGAGGTCAAGGATGAGACCAGTGATCTCGAAGCGCTCAACATTGCGATGAATCTCGAGCGCCGCTCCCATCAGTTCTTCAAGGATTTCGCAAATCATATTTCGGACACCCACGGACGAAAGATCTTCATGGATTTTGCCAACGACGAAGAATCGCATCTGCGATCCCTTGTGGCGGAATACAACACGCTGAGTCGCGGATCGGCGTAACAATCAAACCAACATGAAACATATTGCGGTCATTCCCGGCGACGGCATCGGCATCGATGTGACTCGCGAGTCCATGCGTGTCCTGAGGCGCGTGAATGAAGTTTTTGGCGCTGAACTGAATTTTACGGAATTCGACTGGGGCGCCGACAAATATCTGCGAGAAGGCATTGCTTTGCCGGCCGGCGCGTTTGAAATGTTCCGGAAAGATTTCGATGCGATTCTTTTCGGCGCTGTCGGTGATCCGCGCGTGCCCGACCAGCGCCATGCTGCGGAGATTCTGCTTGCGCTGCGCTTTGGCCTGGACCTTTACGCAAACGTGCGGCCCGTCCGGCTCTTTCATGAACGGCTTTGTCCGCTCAAAGGCGTAATGCCGGCCGGCGTGAATTTTACGGTTGTACGCGAAAACACGGAAGGGGCGTACGTCAATGCCGGCGGCGTATTTAAAAAGGGAACGCCGGACGAAATTGCCAATCAGGTGGAAGTTCACACGCGCAAGGGAGTGGATCGAATCATCGAGTTTGCGTTCGAGTATGCACGGCGAAACAAGATGACCCGTGTGTGCATGAGCGACAAGTCCAATGTGCTCGCTTATGCCGGCGACCTGTGGCAGCGCTGTTTCAGGGAAGCGAGTGCGCGATACAAGGACATTCAGACAAGTCATTTGTATATCGATGCCCTGTGTCTGCTGATGGTCCGGCAGCCTCAGGATTTTCAAGTCATCGTTACGAATAACATGTTCGGCGATATCGTCACGGATCTGGCGGCCGCGTTGCAGGGTGGATTGGGAATGGCGGCATCAGGAAACATCAAGCCGAACAGCGTATCGCTATTCGAACCGGTTCATGGTTCGTCGCCGCCACTCGCCGGGAAGAACATCGCGAATCCGATGGGTTCCATCCTGACTGCCGCCATGATGCTCGAGTTTCTCGGCATGAATGAGGCCGCCCACGCCATCGAGAATGCGGTGATGGCCTGCGTGAATGAAGAGAAAACGACGCAGGATGCCGGCGGCAGGCTGGGGACACGTGAAGTCGGAGATGCGGTGTTGAGCAAACTCTGACCGGTGAGCATGCGGTCGCGGGCGTTATGCCGGAGTTCAATCCCTCGTCCATGTCTTATGAGCAATCTGATTGAACGTCTATTCCACCTCCGCGAATCCGGCACCACGGTTCGCACCGAAGCGCTTGCCGGGCTGACGACGTTCATGACGATGTCCTACATCATCTTCGTTCAGCCTGCCGTACTTTCCACAACAGGCATGGATTTTCAGGCGGTGATGGCCGCGACCTGCATCGTCAGCGCGTTCGGCTGCTTCCTGATGGCGCTGCTTGCGAACTATCCCATTGCGGTGGCCCCCGCCATGGGACATAACTTTTTTTTCGCGTTTACGGTCGTTGCGAGCATGCACTATTCATGGCAGGTCGCGCTCGGAGCCGTCTTCATCTCCGGAGTTGTGTTTCTGGTCATGTCGGTTTGGGGCGTTCGAGAAGCGCTGGTGCATGCCATTCCGGACTCGCTGAAGCGCGGAATTGCGGTCGGCATCGGTTTGTTGATCACTCTGGTCGGACTGGAATGGAGCGGCTTCCTCGCGCCAAACGCCGCGACTCTTGTAACTCTCGGCGACCTTCATCATCCCGCGGTATGGACATCCGGCGCCGGAATTCTCGTGACGGCAATCCTGCTGGTGCGCCGGGTGCGCGGTGCGATCCTCGCTGGCATTGTCACAAGCACGGCGCTCGGTCTCGCTCTCGGTATCGTGAAATTTCACGGGCTGCTCAGTGCGCCGCCATCCCTGTCGCCGATTGCTTTCAAGCTGGACATTATCGGAGCCTTGAAGCTGGGCGCGGTCCAGGTCATTTTCATTTTCTTTTTTCTGGATCTCTTCGACAGCATCGGTTCGCTTATCGGCATTGCCGAGCAGGGCGGCTTCATGCGCGACGGACAACTGCCACGCGCAAGAGAAGCGCTGCTTGCCGATGCAATTGGAACTTCGGTGTCCGGTCTTCTGGGGAATTCTCCGGTCGTCAGCTACATCGAAAGTGCGGCAGGCGTCGCCGAAGGAGGCAAGACCGGTCTCGCGAATATCTTTACGGGATTCCTCATGCTCTCGGGGCTTTTCTTTGCGCCGCTGGCACAAATGGTGGGTGAAGGCTACAAGAACCCGGCGGGCCTGACGCTGTATCCGACCGTGGCGCCGGCGTTGATCATTGTCGGCGCATTCATGATGCGGAACGTCGGCAGAATTGAATGGAACGATCCCCTCGAGTACATCCCGGCATTCATCACGATTGCATTTATTCCGTTCACATTCAGCATCACGGATGGGATCGCTTTCGGTTTCATTTCTTATGTTCTGCTAAGCGTTCTGGCGGGCCGTTATCGAAAGCTGCACTGGCTGATGGTGGTCTTCACAATTCTGTTTTTGGTTCGCTACGCCGCGCTCTGAATAAGGCTTGCCGGACGGGGGAAGAGGGTCAGACCCACGGTGGCAGCGTGATGAAGTCCTTGCAGTTGTTTTTGCGGCAAGAGGGGTCTGACTCAATTTACCTCCCGTTGGGCAAAGCGTCTGAATGGAATTTGCCTGGCGTCTGGTTCTGATGTACGATCCGACCCGCAAACAGGTTGCATCCCGTCCGCGGAAAGGGAACATCCCACCTGCTCGTGATCTGTACGAACATTAAACCTCTCTTGCCTGTGAGCGGACGCCGGGCGCTGAAGGAGGAATGATGTCTCGTGACCTTCCTGTTTTTCCAAATCTTGATCATCTTCGAAAACAAGCCAGGACGCTGCTCCGTGAACTGCAGCAACAACACCCGGAAGCAAAACTTACCGAGGCTCAGCATGCCATCGCGCGCAAGTACGGGTTTGTGAGCTGGCGCAAACTGAAAGAACACGTCCAATCCGTGAGACGTCCGGCAGGTACCGGCGGCAATGAGCCTTCGATTCCTATCGATCCGGTTCGGCTGGAGGGGAGTTCGTTCGCGCGGTATACCGAAACGGTGCGCCGGGCTATCTTTTTCGCGTGGGCAGGCGGGCGGGAGAGCGAGTGCATCGAAAGTGAGCATCTGCTCGTGGGTTTGATGGATGCCGATGACCGTTTGCTGGACCGTGTTCTGAACGAGCCACACACGCGCCAGACAATTCTCAAAGCACTTGAGAATCGGTTGATTCCTCGCAGGAAGATTGTGGCCGCTCGCCGGCCCCTCTCCGTCGAGTGCAGGCGAATTGTGGAGAACGCCACGGAAGAAGCAGATCGCTTACATCACAGACAAATCCGAAGCGGCCATTTCCTGCTCGGCTTTTTCCGCGAGGGCCGGTCCGTTGCCGCGACAGCGCTCGTGGATGTTCTGGCGGCGAAATCCATCTCCGTGGACGAGGCGCGGGGCCGCGTCGTTAAGATTCTGGACGAGGAGTCCGATTAAGCGGCATTCCGCTAAGTCCGGTTTCCGGTTCGTTTCAATTCATCCACGAACTTCAACGTTTCGCGGCGCATATGTCCGGCAAGCAACGGATGCATGATGCTCTTCACGCGGCCGTTCTGAACGCCTTGTTCAACGGTCGCCTGGAAGTCGATCAACTCTTCAGTTGCAAGGACAACCTCTCCGCCGGCGACGCCGCGCGCATGATTGCGTTCATTGAAGCCTTTGAATACGGCGCTGGAATCGAGAGCCTGGCCGATGAGGTCTTGTTCGTCCGGATCGAGAAAATGAGCGATGAAATCGCCGTGATCGCCCATCACGCCGGTCCAGAAATCGACAACTTCCGAGTACGTCAATGTCACGTCACCCGTGGCGAGCTTTTCCAGCCGTGCGATGCCGCGATTGCCTTCGCGAATGGTTTCATCGAAGAAACGCGAAAAAACAAGAGTGCGGGCCATGCCGGAGTTTTGAGCCTCCAGCATTCGATGCTTGAATTCCACGAAAGGTTTGATCAGTTCGACAGTAGAACGATTGAATGCCGCGTACGTGTTTCGGTCGAGGCTCGCGGATTTCGCGCGATCGTACTGCGTTTGAAAGCTGCGTTGAAAGTTCTCAGCCTGTGCGCGCTGTGCGGCAAGCTCGGGGCCGGGCATCAGCATCGCAAAGATCGCCGCGTGTTCCATCATGATGTCGGACCAGAAAAGATTTTCGGCGCGCGAGTGAACAGCAACGTCGCCTGAATCCTCTGGAGCGAGGTAAAGGTCTTTGCCGGTTTGTGCGGAGGCGGATAGCGGAATCGTTTTCCCGCTCCAGATTGCCATCAGCGCCATACCGCTGAACTTGATCATGGAGCGGCGTGGAAGCCCGGAATGAATCGTGTCGTTGGACATACATGCACCTCATGAATTCTTTTTAGACGGGGAAACCGATGGGCAAGCTAAGCCTGCCGCCGATCCTTGAGGCGATACACGAACTTCAATCCAGACCAGACTTCATCGACCGCGCAGACTTTGATGTCCACAAGGCCATGCCGGAGTCCGATTTCGCGAACGACATTGTCGGTTAAATCCGTATCGATCTTCGCGGCTTTCTTGGGCCACGAAATCCATAGTGCGCCTTTTTCAGAAAGCGCCTGTTTCAGAGCAGGGAATTTCAGGTCGAGCTTTTTGCTGTTGAGGAAGAATGCGTGAATGAAATCCAGGGAATTATCGAGTTTGGATCGTACAACAACACCGCCGGGAAGTTTACCCAGGGTTGAATTGAAATCCGCTGGCGCATCAAGAATAGCGATGCTCGAATCCGGCTTGATTCCAAGCTTGTCAACGAGCGATCTTTTCGAATACCCAGCCGTCATAGGGAGCGGCATTCTAAACCTGAGGAGGGATAACTCTCAACTCAATATTTGAGGTTGTGGATCCGCTCTCGTTAATCCGAACAGGCTTGCCGCGATCCTCGTATTTCCGGATGAAGTCCGGATCCTGCCAGGCGCCGGATTCGACGTCTTCCCAGGAAAAAACGCTGTAGTCGCCGGGAGGAACACCTTCGACGTGAAAATGACCCATGGCGTCGGTTGAGGTCGTGCGGTAAAGATCCAGGCGATTTCGATGCGCGGCGTCCGGCACCAGCACAACAGTCACATTTGCGGATGGCTCCTGCTTTTCGTTGCGCGCGATTCCGTCGGCGATTCCCGTGGTGGTACCGACGATAATGTCGATCGGCGCACTCGGCGTCCTGTCGAGCCGGAGGCCGTCGCTCAAAATATCGATTCCTCCGAGCCGCGCGGATTTGACATACGCGGTGCGAGGCATTCCGCTCACGGTAAGACGATACTCGTCTCGCCCGACTTGCTGGAGATTGAACGTGCCGTCGGCCTGAACCTGTGCTGCAGGCGGCGCTCCGGCGATTTGAGAGGCCATATCTTCGGGCCGCAGCATGACGCGGACGCGCTGAAGATCCTGATTTCCAGCGCCGGCTTGCTGTCCTTCGATGGTGAGATGGCCGGCAACGGTGAAGCCGGGTGAAATAATGAGAGACACATTTTGAATATCGGAATTACCGACTTCTATCGGCACGCTTGCCGTCATGCGATTGTTGCGGTCGTTGATGAGGCCAATCAGGCTGTATGAGCCGGGAACTACGCCGCGAATTTCAAACGCGCCCTGATCATTGAGAATTCTTGAGCGGAAATCTCCCCCATTGCGAATTCCGCCCCGGCGTCTGCTTTGCGACGGTACCAGAAGGATATTGGCATTTCGCGCGGCCGGCTGGCCTGTGAGTCCGTTGATCACCTGTCCGTGAATCGTGAGCGTGCGCACCGGCGCAACGGAAAGGTCGACACCGCTGAAAACCACGCCGGGTGGAAGACTGATGGGCGCGGCCGCTTGCGCGTCGGTCGTTCCCGGATAATAAACCGGTATGTAACCTTCATCCGCCTGATCTTGTCCGGTTCCGGCGTTAACGGGAGGAGCCGGTGGTTGATCCGGAGGAGCTCCACGCGGGCCCGCGCCACCTCCGCCACCTCCACCTCCGCCACGGCCGCCACGATTCCCGCCATTCCCGGCGTTTCCGCGCCCGCCTCCGTTACCGGCGGCAGCCGCGATCAAATCGCCGAGGGCTCCGGCGATGCCAGGGCCGGCCACGGCCAGGGCGTTCATGAGAGCGCCTCGTTGGCCTGCCGGAGGAGTCGCGCTGACAAAATACTGGCCGGGCTGAAGCCAGAACAATCGGTACTCACCCAAATCGTTTGTCCGAGCTTGTTGCACGGAATTCAAAACCTTCTGACCTTCCTGATACGAATACTTCAGCGCCTGCACATTCACATTCGCGAGCGGCTCGCCGTCGCGATCGAACACGCGGCCCGAGATTGTTCCTGCAGACATTATCGGAAGAACCACATCGGTAAGTTTCTGCCCGGGGTTCAGATTGAGGGGCAAACCCGGCCGGTTCGGTGTTCGCGCGCCATATTCCATCCGGATGTAGCCGCTGCGTGCCGCCGACAGGCGATACTGCCCGGGTTCGAGATTCTGAAACATGAACTGTCCGGCCGAGGTTGTCGTCGCCGTGTACGACTGGCTCCGGCCTCCATTAAATGCGCTGATTGTGACAACGGCTTTGCCCAGCGGATCGCTGGTTCCCATCTTTATGACATAACCCGCAATGGAACCGCGATCCTGCGGCCTTGTTTGTTGCTGCTGCTGTTGTTGTTGTGGAAATTGAAACAGAAGCGCGATGAGCGCAATCGCCGTTCGAGTCATGGCCTATGATCTAACCCAACCTTTCCCATAATGTCCACTGCTGGTTGTATTGACCGGCATTGCTGTAAATGGTTGGCAAATTCGGGAAGTGCCGAAACGTTTCCCGAAGTTTGAAATGCGGCTTCCATTGCCCGGCCCACCATTCCAGAGGACGCAGGGTGATATGGCCCGGATACCAGAATTGATTGAGATTGATCAGAAGAACCAGGCGTCGGACACCGAGCCGTACCCATTCCTCGACCATCCGCGCCACATCGCGTTCTGGAATGTGTTCGAGGACGTCGATTGCGACGAGAGTGTCGAATTTGTCGTCATCGGTAAAGGGAATTGCGGTCAATGATCCGTGCCGGAGGTATTCGCGCACTTCGGGAAAGGCGATCTCGCTGATGTTCGGAATCACGTCAAAGCCGGATGCATCGATGCCGAGCGAACGGCACTGCCGCACGAGTTCGCCATTCGAGCAGCCGGCAATGACGCACTTCCGGGGATTCGCTGTATCCGCAATGATCCGCGCCTGTACCCACTTGATCGCAACTTCCCTGGGATCTCCCTGTGTGTACTGGTTCGACTCGTGGTAAGCCGCATCGTAGGAGATCATCTCATTGGGCGCGGGCGACCATCCGAATGTGTAGTAACGGCCGAAGAAGTTGAAAATCGCGCGGAAATATTCGTCGAACACGTTGGGGTCGGATAAGGAGTTGGTGTACGGCCGCGGTACGCTGATCACCATCCGGCCGGGTTCTCCATCGATGCGAATGAAGCCGGAATTGCGGTACAGGCGATCGCGAAACGCGATATCGATCTGGTTTGCGCGCCACTCTTCAAACGTCAGTTCAACTTTTCCGGAGGCACCCTGATGTGAAATTTCGATGACAACGCTGCTGGCCGGATCCATTTCAACGAATATACTGGGTTATGCCTAACGATGCGATTCGAAATATAGCCATCATCGCTCATGTGGATCACGGCAAGACCACTCTCGTGGATGCAATGCTTCGTCAGAGCGGAATTTTCAGAGCCAATGAAGAAGTCGTGGAAAGAGTCATGGATTCCAACGATCTCGAACGCGAGCGCGGAATCACGATTCTGGCCAAGACAACCGGCATTCGTTACAGCGGCGTGAAGATCAATATCGTCGACACGCCGGGGCACAGCGATTTCGGAGGTGAAGTCGAGCGAGCTTTGAAAATGGTGGACGGCGTTCTTTTGCTCGTCGATGCCAGCGAGGGACCACTGCCGCAAACACGATATGTTCTGATGAAGGCGCTTGAAGCGAAGTTGCCCGCGATTGCGGTTATCAACAAAATCGATCGTCCGGATGCGCGTGTTCAGGAAGTCGTCAATGAGCTCTATGACCTCTTCATCGATCTTGATGCCACGGAGGAGCAGCTCGAGTTTCCCATCATCTATACCAATGCGAGAGCAGGCATCGCAGCAATGGCGCTCGAGGAGTCATCGAACAACCTGCGTCCGCTGTTCGAAGCCATTCTTAAGCACATCCCGGAACCCGCCGGCGTTCCATCCGATATTCTGCAGATTCTCGTGGCGAACCTTGATTACAGCGACTATCTCGGCCGACTCGCCATTGCCCGTGTCTTCAATGGAACTTTGAATATCGGCGACGAAGTGGCTATCACGAAGCTCGACGGCACAATTCAAAAAACAAAAATCACGAAGCTGTATTCCTTTGAAGGATTGAAGCGGGTCGACGAAACGATAGGCCGGCCCGGCGACATCCTGGCCATTGCGGGTGTCGAGGGGATCAACATCGGGGAGACCGTGACGAATCCCGAGACGCCGATGCCATTGCCTCACATTCAGATCGACGAACCCACCATCGCGATGGTCTTCACGATCAACACCTCGCCGTTTGCCGGCCTTGAGGGTACATATGTCACGTCGCGAAATCTCCGCGAGCGTTTGGAAAAAGAGCTGCTTACTAATGTATCGATTCGTGTCGAGGAAGCCGGCGGACCGGAAGCTTATCGCGTGATGGGGCGCGGCGAACTGCAGTTGGCCATTCTCATCGAAACAATGCGGCGTGAAGGCTACGAATTGACCGTGGGAAAGCCGGAAATCCTGACCAAAGAAATCCAGGGCCAGCTTCAGGAACCGCTGGAGATGCTGATCATCGACTGTCCGGAGTCATTCCTTGGCGTCGTGATCGAAAAACTCGGGGGCCGCAAAGGGAAGATGGCGAAAATGGTGAATCACGGCTCGGGCCGTGTTCGCCTCGAATTTCATGTGCCCACGCGCGGCCTGATCGGTTTGAGAAGCGAGATTCTTACAGACACCCGCGGTACCGCGATCATGAACTCGTTGTTCCACGGCTATATCGAATGGCAGGGAGACATCCCGATCCGGCCGACGGGCGCGCTTGTGGCCGATCGGGCCGGAAGAGCGACTGCCTACGCGATCTGGAATTTGCAGGAGAGAGGCGAAATCTTCATCTCTCCGGGAACGGAAGTCTACGAAGGCATGATCGTCGGTGAGAACGCTCGCGCCGCGGACCTTGACGTGAATATCGTGAAGGAAAAGAAGCTGACGAACATGCGGGCCTCGACCGCGGATGAAGCCATACGGCTGGTCTCACCACGGATCCTGAATCTCGAGCAGGCAATCGAGTTCATTCGCGATGATGAATACGTCGAAGCGACACCTCAATCGATCCGGCTTCGAAAAAAGATCCTGCAGGCCAACAAACGATAATGGGAGTTCGTGTCAGAAGTGAAGGAGTGAGGAGATATGGAACTAAAAAGTAATTCTTCAAATATGTGGCCGTATGTCATTGCTGGTTCAGCGATTGGTGGAGCCATCGGCTACCTCTGCATGACAGAGTCGGGCAGAAAGATCCGTCATACAATCGCGCACCCGCGCGAAC
This sequence comes from uncultured Solibacteraceae bacterium, assembly GCA_964633285.1. GTDB lineage: Bacteria > Acidobacteriota > Terriglobia > 20CM-2-55-15 > 20CM-2-55-15 > 20CM-2-55-15. Next base: position 12,515 of record CAZWGA010000021.1, read on the forward strand.
TGGCAGATGGCCTGGACGACGCGCGATGTTTCATCGAAGAAAAGACCCGGGCCATGACCGGGCAGGTACGCAACGTTCTGGACAAGGCAAAGCAGGGCTTAATGCGGGACAGAACGCGTATTCCGAAGCCGAGGCTCGTTATCACATGCGGCTTCGGCAACTGGAAGGAAAGAACACCGAGGTTGCGTCCAACGTTCACAAGACAGTCGACAGCGTCGCCCGAACGGCGAGCGCAGTGGAAGAAAGCATCTTCGATCCGCTGATTGAACTGGGCGCCATTTGCAAAGGTATCGAACAAGGTGTTCGAGCCGCCTTTGGGCAGAACCGCCGCTGGCCGCAGGCTCGTGCCTCGCGAGAGTAGGAGTCTCCTACTCCGTCCGCAAGGCATCTACGGGATTCAGCCGCGATGCCCGCCACGCAGGGAGCATGCAGGCTGTGACAATGACGGCAGCCGTCACCGCCGCCGTAAAAACGAAGGTCATCGGATCTGAGGGCGTGACCTGAAACAGCATGCTGCCGAGCACCCGGCTCACACCGTATGCGGCGGCAAGCCCAGCCGGTAATCCAATCAGCAGTTGCCTCAGACCGGCACGCAATATGAGCCAGACGACATCGCGCTTTTCCGCACCCAAGGCTACTCTCACTCCGATTTCCTGAGTTCTTTGGCTGGTGGCGTAAGCGGTGACTGCATAAATTCCAACCGACGACAGAATGAGCGCGATGACTGCAAATGACGAAAACATCGCTGCGAGAATGCGCCGCTCCAGTGTCTGCAGCGCGATGGATTCCTGCATGGTGCGGATATTGGCCAGGGGAAGATCCGGATCGATAAGCCGCATCTGGTCACGGAGGCCTTTCGCGAGAACTTCCTTCGACGAACGGGAGCGAGCCATGATGCTGAAAGAACCGGTTGGCATTTGCCTGTATGGAACATAGATCGTGGGATCGATTTCAAGACGGGCGTTGTTCTGCCGGATCGTCGGACTGATACCGACGACAGTCAGCCACACGACATTCGAATCGAGTTGGATCTGTTTTCCGATCGCTTCTTCGCCGGGCCAGTACTGTGCAACAAATCTCTGATTGACGATCACTGCTTCTGATCCGGCCTGTCCGTCTCCGGATCTGAACTCACGGCCTCGCGGTATCGTGAGGTCCAGGGCCTGAAAATATCCGGGCGTTACAACAACCGTCAGCACGCTGGGGAGAACACCATTCTTGTCGGCAACGTTACGGTCTACGAGTTTGAATTGGTGCGACTGAGCGCCGCGCGCGGGAATGTGCGACGCGATCGTGAACGCCTGGATATCCGGCATTGCGCCGAGTCTTTCCGTAAGACGATCCACGAACGCGATGCGATCCTGCGGCTGCGGATATTTCGTCTGCTGGAGCCCGATTCCGGCCGTAATCAGATTCTCCGTACGGATTCCGAGACTCAACGACTGCCTCTTCATCAGGCTTCGGATCAGCAGACCGCCACCGATCATCAAAACAAGAGTCAGACTGATCTCGACGACGACAAGAGCGCTCGTCAGCCGGCGGGAGCGCAGCGCTCCGCTTGAACCTCTTCCAGACTCTTTGAGACCTTCATTCACGTTGGCCTTCGATATCTGCAACGCGGGCGCCAGCCCGAAAAGCACTCCCGCCACAAAACAGACTGCGAGGAGATAGCCGAACGCCGTTGTGTCCATGGACCAGTCGATGTAGTACGGAATTCCCAGGGGCTGGACGGCCTTCACGAAGATCTTCAGGCTGCCGATCGCAAAGATCAGGCCGGCAGCGCCGCCTGCAAAACTCAGCAGGATACTTTCGATCAGCAATTGCCGCACGATCCGCCACCGGCTGGCGCCGATCGCCACTCGGATGGAAGTTTCATGCGACCGATGTACGGCGCGCGACAAAAGCAAATTGGCGACGTTCGCGCAGGCAATCAGGAGAACGAAGGTCACAGCTCCCAGCAGGGAAGCGAGTGTCATGCGATCGTCGGAATCCATGACCCAGTCGATGTACGAGGTGGCGTAGGGCTCGGTGTTCTTGTTCGTTTCCGGATGTTCCCTGGAAATGTTCCTGCCGATTCCGGTGAGTTCCGTTTGTGCCTGACGCAGGGGCGTATCCTCGCGGAGCCGGGCAATGAGATCAAAGATGGGTGACCGGTTCTTCAGCTCGTCCGGATTGGGTACGAGCGGAATCCACATTCTGGATTCTTCGGGAAACTCCATTCCTTCTCTCATCACGCCGACAATCGTGTAGACGCGCCCATTCCGTTTGAGTGTCGAGCCGATGGCCGAAGGATCGCCGCCGTATCGCGATTGCCAGAGACCGTAGCTCAGTATCGCTACCGGTTCTGCATCCGGCGTTTCGTCCTCTTCGCGGAAATCGCGTCCGAGCCGAGTCTTCTGGCCAAGGAGGGAAAAGGTGTTTGCGCTGATGCGTGCTCCGTTGATTTGTTCGGGAGGACCATGCTCGTCGCTGATCGCAAGGGTCAGTTCGCGGATTGCCGCGATGCCTGAGAAGGAATGCGTCTGTTTTCGATATTGCGTGAACTCATCCCAGGACATGCCGAGGCGGTTTTTCGAATCTGTAATGCTTCGATTGCCGATATGGACTACCTGCTGCGGCTGATCGAACGGCAGGCTCTTGAGCAACGCTGCGTTGTAGATCGTGAACACCGCGCTGTTCACGCCAATACCCAGCGCAAGCGCCATGATGGCGACAGCGGTAAAACCAGGGTTCTTCAGTAGCATTCGAAATCCGAATCGAATGTCGTAAAGCAGGCTCATCCCTTCCAGGCTCCCAGCAGCCGGCTGAGGAGAACGAGCTGGCCAAGATGGTATGCGTTGTGATCGGCAATCAGTAAAGCTTCGCGCAGGATGTTCTGGCCCGTGCCGTGCGGGATCTTCGAATAAAGATCTGTTTTGGGATTCTCAACGAGCTTCCGCATTGCCGCGAGGTCCTTCGTCAACGAAGCGATACTCTTCTTCCACGCGGCATCGCTCGGAGGCTTTGCCGTTTTCGGCCAATAACCACTGGGCCACGCCGGCGACACATGCTTCGCGTTCCGGCTGAATTCCAGGATGTCCCAAACTGCAATGCGCATGTGTTCCAGAAGTTCCCACGCCGTATGAGGCGCGCCTTTCGGCTTCACACCACGAAGCTTTGCGGGAAAACCTTTGATGACCTGGTCAAATGTTGCGTGAGCGTTGCCGCCCTGCAGGAGCGCGAGAAGCTGATCTCGAACGGGATCATTCATATCTCTTCCTTTTTGATGCACAGCGAAAACATCGATGTAAACTTCCGCGGTGAAATGGGGGCAATGGCGTCGCGAATAGATTGAATGGCGTCGGGAATCCTGATTTTTCCGGCGGCCTTGACGAGCTCGGGATGCGCCTTGTCGAATACACGATACGGATATCCTTCTCTGCTCAAATACGGGATGCCGTTCTTTGGAACGCTGGATGGCCCGCGGTCCACCAGCATTTCCCGCTGCAGTTCACTCGCAGCAAGATCCGCGGGATCCGGGCGTTTCATCCCATCGACTCCGAGGAACCGCCGGATGTCTCCGACACTTGCCGTGCCGTCGTCTTGAATCAGCCTGAACGCCCGTGCCGCGTTTTCCGAAAGCGCCGCTGCTCGAAAACGCGTTCGCAATGCGTACAACGCAGGCACCATATCGCGGTGCACGAGGATCAGACGCCCTGCAATGACGTTCGTTTCGATGGCTTCATCTCTTGCCAGCAGCGCATTCGTGAGCTCAATGGCTGTTCGGGCATCCCTCGCCGCCGAATAAATGCTGGCGAGAGGAAGACTTTTTGTTGCGCCGTAGCGCAGCGCGAACTTCACTTTCTTCATGAAGCGAATGGCGTCGTTTTCAGTTTCGAGTTTTTCCATTATGCGTATTGGCCCGCGGCGAAGCCCGATGCCCACGCCCACTGAAAATTGTGACCGCCGAGGTGTCCGGTTACATCGACAACTTCGCCGATGAAGTATAGGCCGGACACTCGCCGCGCCTCCATGGTTTTGGATGAGAGTTCGCGTGTGTCGACGCCGCCGCGCGTCACTTCGGCCCTGGCGTAACCCTCCGTTCCGGACGGTTCAACGCGCCATTCCCGAATCGGCGTTGTTCCATAGAGTTCTTTCCACTTTTGAACAAAACGGTGGGGCCTTTCGTATGGATGGATGACGATGGTTTCGCCGGGCTTCCAGTATGAAGAGATCTGAAGAATGGCGGGACCGCTGAGCCCCCTGTGAGTAAAAAGGATTTTTTCACGAAAGGATACGTTGTCGCTCACGACCTGCGCATCGAGCGAGATGCCGCTCAAAGTTCGAAGGGCCGGTCCCTCGCCGCCTCCGAGTGTGAGAGGTACGAGAGCAGGCCGTGTCTCCACAATGCGGATGCCGAATTGGCGGGCGACGCGATACCCGAAATCCGTTGCGCCTGTTTTCGGGATCGAGAGACCACCTGTCGCGATAACAAGCGAGTCGCTTTCGAAAACGCCCTGATTGGTCGTCAGCGTGAAGTTCGTATCCTTCTTAATACTGTTAACATCGCAACTGAATTTCACGTGCACATGATGCGCAGCGGATTCTTTCAGGAGCATATTGGTAATCTGCTGCGCCGTGCCGTCGCAGAAGAGCTGTCCGGATTTCTTTTCGTGGTACGCGATCCGGTGGCGTCGAACCATATGGATGAAATGTTCGGGCGTGTAACGTGCGAGCGGGGATTTGTGAAAGTTTCCATTCGTCGTGATGAAATTCTCAGGTGCCGAATGAAGGTTCGTGAAGTTGCAGCGGCCGCCGCCGGAAATACGGATCTTCTTTCCAGCGGCTTCATTGCGCTCCATGACTAGAACCGAACGGCGGCGCTTTCCTGCTTCGATGGCGCACATCAGGCCGGCAGCGCCGGCGCCGAGAATGACAACGTCATATTTCACGGAGCGGAATCATATACTGTTTGAAAAAACCGAGGAGAGACCAGCCATGGCAGCAATGCACGAAGTGGACTACAAGGTGTTTGGCGACGACATGCAGTATGTCGAAGTGGAGTTGGACCCGAATGAAGCGGCCGTCGCGGAAGCGGGCGGAATGTTTTACATGGAAGACGGCATCGATATGGAGACGATTTTTGGGGACGGATCGCAACAGCAGACGAGTTTCGTCGATGTATTGATCGGAGCGGGGAAACGCCTGCTCATCGGCGAATCGCTGTTCATGACGGTTTTTCTCAACACCAGCGGACAGAAAAAGCGTGTCGCGTTCGCGGCGCCATATCCAGGCAAGATCGTTCCCATCAAACTCTCGGAAATCGGCGGCGAGTTGATCACGCAAAAGGATTCGTTTCTGGCTGCGGCCAAAGGCGTCAGCATCGGCATCGCGTTTCAAAAGCGCCTCGGTGTGGGTTTCTTCGGCGGTGAAGGCTTCATTATGGAAAGACTGCAGGGAGACGGCTATGTCTTCGTGCATGCGGGCGGCATGCTGACGGAACGAACTCTGGCGCCCGGAGAGATCCTTCGCGTGGATACCGGATGCCTCGTCGGCCTGCAGCCCACCGTGGATTACGACATCGAGTATGTCGGAAAAATCAAATCCGCGTTGTTCGGCGGTGAAGGTTTGTTCTTCGCGACTCTCCGTGGGCCGGGCCGTGTATGGCTTCAGTCGCTGCCATTGAGCCGTATGGCGCGCCGCATCGTTGCCGCCGCGCCTCAGACCGGCCAGGGTGGACGCGAGGAAGGTTCGATCCTCGGCACGATCGGTGACATCATCGGAGGCGATCGGCGGTAGCGGTTCACGGATCCACAATGCTCCGTGCTCCATGGGCGCGGAGCATTTGAGATTCAGGCCGGTATACAATCAGTGAATGTCTAAAGCCGGTTTACTCCTGATCGTGTGCGCCTGTCTCGCGCTGGCCGCCTGCCAGCAGCCCCAACCGGAGCCGAAACAGCCGGAGGTGATTTCCATGACCTCATTCGTCGATGACTATTTCAATGCGCTGTTCGAATGGAGTCCCTCGACGGCCACGGGCGTCGGCGTTCATCAGTACGATTCGAAAATTGAAGATTTGTCCGCGGCTGCGGTTCAGAAACGTGTCGATAAACTGAAACAGCTTCAGGCCGGTCTCCGCGATGCCATCCGTGAAAAGCTGACCGCCGGGGATGCGATCGATGCCGAAATTCTCGATGCGCAGATTCGCGCCGAGCTTCTGGATCTCGAGACGCTTCAAACCTGGCGGCACAATCCGATGAATTATGTCGAATTGCCCGGAGGATCCATCGACTCCCTGATGAAACGTAACTTCGCGCCGCCGCAGGATCGCCTGCGCCTGATCGTCGCGCGGTTGAAAGGCGTGCCGTCGATCATCGAGGCCATGAAACAGAATGTCGAGAATCCGCCGCACGAATTCACGGATCTTTCGATTCGCATTGCGAAAGGGTCAGTGGGCTTCTTTAAAGAAAGCATCGCTGCCTGGGCGAAGGATGCCGCCGGCGGCGACAAGGCATTGCTCGGCGAATTCAACGATGCGAATGCTGCAGCCGCAAAATCGCTGGAAGAAGGAGCTCAATGGCTGGAGAAAACGCTTCTTCCAAATTCAAAGGGGCAATATGCGATCGGCGTGGACAATTTCTCGAAAAAACTTCTCTATGAGGAGATGGTCGATACTCCGCTCGACAAGCTTCTCGCTGTCGGCGAAGCCAATCTCGAAAAGGACTACAACGACTTTGTCGAGACTGCACGCAAGATCGATCCTTCCAGGAAGCCGATGGAAGTCATGCGATCGCTTTCGAACGAGCATCCCACGGAGGCGAGTCTTCTTCCCGACGCAAAGAAAACCATTGAAGGAATCATCCAGTTCATCAAAGACAGGAAAATCGTGACGATCGTCTCCGACGTCCGGCCGACGATTACCGAAACACCGCCTTATGCGCGGTCGGGCACCTTCGCGTCAATGGATACGCCCGGGCCGTACGAAACGAAAGCGACGGAAGCATTCTATTACGTCACGCCTCCGGAAAAGAATTGGGATGCGAAACACAAAGACGAACATCTCCGGGCCTACAACCGGCCGGTCATGAACATCATCACGATTCACGAAGCTTATCCCGGACACTATGTGCAGTTCCTGAACGCGAAAGAATTTCCGACAAAGACGCGAAAGCTGATTGCGTGTGGATCCAATGCGGAAGGCTGGGCGCACTATACCGAGCAGATGATGCTTGAGGAAGGTTTCGGAAACGGCGATCCTCGAACTCGCCTTGCTCAACTCGAGGAGGCACTGCTGCGCGATGCGCGTTACGTTGTGGGCATCAAACTTCACACGCAGGGCTGGACGGTCGAGCAGGGCGCTAAATTTTTCGAAGAGAAAGCATTTCAGGAACCCGCCAATGCGTACGAAGAATCGCGGCGTGGCGCATACAATCCGACTTATCTCTACTACACGCTTGGAAAACTGCAGATCTACAAACTGCGGGACGATTACAAGAAAGCCAAAGGCGCAGCTTACAGCCTCCAGGGATTTCATGATGAATTCCTGAAACAGGGAAGCATCCCGATCAAGGCAGTACGCCGGATCCTGTTGCCTGGCGACAATGGATCGACGCTGTAGGAAGCGTTCAACATGGCGCTCCTCGCGGAGGACGCGTGGCGTGAAGCGCCGTGGTGGTCAGGATGGCGGACGAGCGGAATGGCTTGTCCCCTTGATGGTCCTGCTTTCCGTTTTGCTCAGTTCGGGATGGTGCCTGGCCCAGGCTCCACAGATTGCCCTGACGCAATTGCCCTCACGCTTCGAGACACCGGTATTTCTTACGAATGCGCACGACGGCAGCGGCCGCCGTTTCATCATCGAACAAGCCGGACGTATCCGCGTGCTTCAACCGAACGCATCTTCATCCACCGTGTTCCTCGATATCACGGGCCGCGTGTTGTTCAACGGCGAACAAGGATTGCTGGGCCTCACATTCCATCCACAGTTCTCAGTCAATCGCCGATTCTTTGTGAATTACACCCGGCGGCCCGATGGCGCGACGGTGGTGGCGGAATACCGCGCCTCCACGGTCAATCCCAACAACGCTGACAGCGTAGAGACCGTGCTGTTCACAATCGGGCAGCCATTCGAGAATCACAACGGCGGAATGATCGAGTTCGGACCCGATGGGTTCATGTACATCGGAATGGGAGATGGCGGCTCGGGCAATGATCCCGGCAATCGCGCGCAAAACCTCAACGAGCTTCTCGGAAAGATCTTGCGCATCAATGTCGATGTCGCCGGCAGCGCGCCGGAGATCTTTGCCTACGGTTTTCGAAATCCATGGCGGTTTTCCTTCGACAGGGTGACGGGATGGCTCTGGGCAGGCGATGTTGGCCAGAGCGCTCGTGAAGAGATCGACATCGTCACGAAGGGCGGGAACTACGGCTGGAGAATCTGGGAAGGCACCGTGTGCACGAATCTGGGTCCCACGCCATGTTCCGCTCCCGGCTTCACGCCTCCCGTCGCGGATTATGTGAACACCGGCGACATGGGCCGCTGCGCGATCATCGGCGGATATGTCTATCGAGGGACGCAGGCGAGCCTGCCGTATGGCGCGTATATTTTCGGCGACCTGTGCTCGGGTGAAATCATGATGCTGAAAGATGGTCTGCAAAGCATCCTGTTCAATACAAGTTTTCCGATCACATCTTTCGGAGAAGACGAATCCGGCGAACTTTATGTGATGGGACTTGACGGGGCTGTTGGCCGGATCTCGAATCCGAATGCGTTGCGGGCGTCTTCACTTTCATTTCAAATCGCGGGGAACGGTGTGTTTGCCCGATCGACAACGGGCAGCGCGCCCGCATTGACTGTCGGATCGGGGCAGATCGTTTCAGATCCCGGGACATCACTGCCATCCGGCATGGCGATCTTCGATTTCCGGCAGCAGGGAATTCTTGTTTCGGAAGCAACGGTGCCCGCTTCATCTCTTCTGACAAGTGGTCGCGTGTTCGCGGAGGCCGGCAATACGGTGAATACGGGAATGGCTTTTGTGAATCCGCAGAGCCGGCCGGCTACGGTGTCCTTCTATTTCACGGATGCCGGCGGAAACAATTCACGAAGCGGTTCGTTGACGCTGGCGCCAAACCAGCAGATCGCAGCTTTCCTGAGCGAAGCTCCGTTCAATGGAGGGATCTCTTTTTCAGGAACGTTTACGTTCACCGCATCTCTCCCGATTGCGGCGATCGCACTGCGGGGTTTCACGAACGAACGCTCGGAATTTTTGATGACCACGACGCCGGTGCTTTCACTCGGATCCGTGAGCGCCGCAACGATCATTCCGCATTTTGCCGATGGCGGAGGATGGAAGACACGCGTGATACTCGTGAATCCATCGGACGCTGTGGCAAACGGAACCGTCGAATTCCGAAACTCTGCGGGGCAGGTCAATCGAACGGCGTCTTACACCATTCAGGCGCGAAGCTCGGGAGAAGTGCAGACCGGGGGTACAGGCGAAGCTGTAACGACCGGTTCCGTTCGCGTGACGGCCGGCGCGAGTTCCTTCACGATTTTGTCCTTTAAGAGAAATGGCGTCACGGTTACCGAAGCCGGCGTCCCGCCTCTTGCTGCGGGTGTTTCTTTCGGGACTTACGCTGAGAATTCCGGAGCCGTTCGATCCGGTATCGCAATCGCGAATCCCGCCTCCGCTCCAGCAGGCGTCACACTCGAAGCCGCCGGCATTGTATCCATACTGAGTATTCCACCGAACGGTCAACGCGCTTTCTTTCTCACGGAACTTCCGGAGTTCGCCAATCTTTCGATGCCTTTTCAAGGAGTCGTCCGAATCACTTCGGACATAGGGGTTTTCGTTACCAGCCTGCGGGGCCGCACGAATGAGCGGGGCGATTTTCTCATCACTACGACCATGCCTCAGGATGATTCGTCGACCTCGCCCGATTCGTATCTCGTCATTCCGCACTTTGCCGACGGCGCGGGTTATAGCATGCAGTTTGTTCTGTTTGGCCAAACGAGCTCGGGAAGGATCAACTTTTTCAATCCGTCCGGAGGGGCCTCAAATCTCTTATTTCAATGAGCGGTTCAGTTATAATCGCCACGTTTTGAGCATGGATAAAGACAAGTTGCAGGAACTGCTGGAAGCGCGTGCCCATGCTGAGCACGAACTGGAAAAGCTGCGCACGCCGATGACGATTCTGTTCAGCGATATCAAGGGGTCGACGGCCTACGCGGAAAAGAAGGGCGATGTGGAATACATGGGAATGATCAATCGCCATAACGCTCTTCTGTTTCCGGTAATTGAAGCTGCCGGAGGAAGAGTCGTCAAAACCATCGGCGATGCGATCCTTGCCTGTTTTGAGGATCCTGTCGGCGCCGTCAAAGCCGCGGTAGGAATGCAACGCGCGCTCGCCGAAGACCGCAAGGGTTATGACGAAAGCGATGGGATTCACATCCGGGTCGGTCTTCATACCGGCCTGGGGCTTCTTAAGGAAGGCGATGTCTTTGGCGATGTCGTGAATGCCGCTTCGCGCGTCGAGCATCAGGCCCAGCCCGAGCAGATCCTGATCACGGATGTTCTTGTGGAAGCCGCCACCGCGGCGGGATTTGAATGCGCCAAGATGGGCCGCGCCGAGCTTAAAGGAAAGGAAGAGCCCATCGATCTTTATGCCGTCGCATGGTCGGAGTCGGCGACGGCGCAGCTCATCGAGGAACTTCAGGAACAGTATCAGCAGAAGATCAAGGATCTCAAAAAGCAGCAGGAACAGCTTGACGAAGAATTCGAAGATGCGCGCGGCCAGTGGCGCAACGAGCGCCGCAACCTTCATGCCGAAATCGAGCGTCTCGAGGACGAAGTTGAACAGGGACAGCACAGCACGCGCGCGCAGACATCGGAGGATTTGCATTCGGAGCTTCAATTCCAAATGGACGAAGCTATACGCGCCAGGGAGCAACTGGCACAGGATCTCGCTTCCGCGCACGAGAAGTTCGAAGCCGAGAAAAACAATCTGAAAGCGCAGATCGCGGCCATGCAGGCCAGTGTGGTCGAGGCGATGGAGCGCGGAAATAATCCCGCGCGCATGGCCATGGCCGTTCGTGAAGGCGTGGAAGCGAAGCTGGTTGAGGCAAAACAGGAATGGCAACTTCAGTGGGAAGGAGAACGAAAACGTTTCACTGCTGAAATCGACCGGTTGAAAAAAGCGTCCGGCCTCCCCGACGAAAAGAAAGAGGCGGCACGCCGCGCCGTGCTTCAAAAACTCGGCAAATTACCTGCCGGCACTGCGGCGCCCGCCGTTAAGACTGCGTCGCAATGGGAGAAGGAATTCGAGGAAGCGAAAATCAATTGGGATACCGAGCGCGACCAGTTAAACCTGAAGATCAAATCACTTGAATTGGAGATCCAGCGTTCTCAGGATGCGACACGGGCCGAGATCTATCAGGAAATGCGCTCGCAATATGAGCCCCGTCTTGCCGAAGCTGCAAGGGATCGCCAGGGTCTCGAAAAAGAGCTTCAGTCGCTCACCGGGGAACTTGCCGGGGAGCGCCAGCGTCTGAACGCGCGCATCGAGCGCCTGGAACAAGCCATACCTGAGGCGCAGGAGGCAACGCGAAAGCAGTGTCTCGCGGAATTGAATGCGCAGTCTGATGCCAAGCTCGAAGAAACGAATCGGGTGCATTCGCGCATGGAACGCAATCATCAGGACGCTGTCGAAGAATGGGAAGCCGAACGGCGCCGTTTCAAGAAACAGATCGCTGTGCTCGAAGATCAACTCCGGGAAGCCAAAGAAGCCGCCTACAAAGCTCAGAAGAAGTAACGTCTGTCAGGCAAAGGTGCGCAGAACCTCACCGCGCGGTTGTTCCGAACACGTAATCCCACAACGGCGACGTGACGCCGAAACAACGCTTGTTGTTCGTGAAGTGATGATAGAAGTGCGTCCGGCGCTGGCGTGCGATGAATCCCGAGCCGGCAAGACTGCAGTGAACACGGTAGTGAACCGCCTCGTAGTAGAGGAAACCCGCCCAAACGCCGGTCATGATCCCACCGGCCACCAGCATGCTGCGTGAAGCCGCCAGCAGAATTCCGCAAAGCAGGCCGGAAATCACGATCGCGTAAAGAGGGTGAACGAGAATCTTGTCCGGCTCGCGCGGCGAAGCATGATGAGTCAGGTGAGAGGAGTTCACGATTTCGCGCAGTCGCGGATTTCGAAGGGGTATCTGAATGTGAAACACAAAACGATGAAGGCCGTATTCGATGAGAGTCCAAAGAAGGATTCCAGCGACTATCAGCGAGAAAAGTGTGCCGGGCCGCGGTCCGGGTTCATTATGAATCGCCAGATAGAGGATGACCGGCGCGAGCACAGGAAAAATATAGAAGGAGCGAAAACGGACACACCGCTCTTTCAAGGTCATACTTACAGTCTATCCAAACGACGCGGGAAAATCCGGGCGCGTGTCCGTGGCTGCAGGCTTGTGCCCGTGCTGCGAGTTGATCCTGTTTAATCCGCGGCGGCTCCGCTCAACAATGGCTCCAGTTTAACGTTCTGGGGACCGTTCTCCGTACAAACCGCAAAGCTGGATCCGTTCGGGTTGTACATTGTGACACCGGCGTATTCGCCCTTCACATTCAGCACATAGAAATTCACGCCGAAGTTCGGGTTGCCGCGGCTGTTCAACAACCGCTTGGCCACGGTCTGCGATTTGATTCGTTTCAACGCAACCATGCCGGCATCCTTGGGACTCATTCCCTGCCGCATGGATTCAACAATCAGGAAAGACGCAAGACTCAGGAGATTGGCTTCGCCGCGTCCGGTGGAGCCGGCAGCTCCGACTTCGCCATCGACGTACAAACCCGCACCGAGAATGGGAGAATCTCCCACGCGTCCGGGGATTTTCCACGCGAGGCCGCTTGTTGTTGTGGTGCCGCAGATCTCTCCTTTGGAGTTAACCCCGTTGCAATTGATGGTTCCATAGACGTGATCGGGGTCGATCTTTCCTTCCGCAACCATTTCCTGCGCGACTTTCCATCCGAGAGCGGCGCGCTCCTTGAGCGGGATGTAGTGTTCAGGATCCGTCCGGCGCTTCCATTCCAGATACAGTTGGCGTGATTTCGGCGTATTGAGGTCTTCTTCGATTGTGAAACCCATGTCCCGCGCAAATTTCTGGGCGTCTTTACCCACGATGAGAACGTGGTCCGTTTCCTCCATCAACTTCTTTGCGACCAGTGATGGTGTCCGGACGCCTTCAAGACATGCAACGGAGCCTCCCATTTTTTTGGGACCGTGCATGACAGAGGAATCGAGCTGGACAACGCCTTCAGCATTCGGCAAGCCGCCATAACCCACGCTGGTGTCTTCCGGATCGAGTTCCACAATGTTCACGCCTGCGATGCACGCGTCGAGAACATCCGAACCGGCTGTAATCATCTTGAAGGCTTTGGCCACACACGTCAGTCCCGCGCTATCCTTTGACCGGTTGCCGTTCCCGGCAGACACAACGACCGGTTTCACTCCACGTGAAATCACCTGGGGTCCGGCGGCAATTCGTGTTGCGGAAGCGAGCATCCCCGCACCGGTTCCCGCGGCCACAAACTCGCGGCGATTGAGTTTCTTTGAGATTGGTGTTTTCATAATGCGACAGTTTCCCATGGGAGGCCGCAGATGACGAAGCTTTTTAGCGCAGTCGTGCTGGCGCTTCTGGCCGGCGCACAAAACAAACCGGGAGGAATTACGAAAGTGCCCGCAGCATTGAATTTCACAATGGACAGTCTTAGCGGAAAGCCCATTGATCTTTCGAAGTATCAGGGGCGCGTTGTGCTGATGGTGAATGTCGCCAGCGAGTGCGGATTCACGCCTCAATACGCAGGGCTCGAAGAGCTGCATAAGAAATACGCAGCGAAAGGCCTCAGCATTCTCGGTTTCCCGGCGAATGATTTCGGAGCCCAGGAACCGGGAACGAATCGGGAGATTTCGGAATTCTGCACCAAAAACTATGGCGTCGAGTTCGATATGTTCTCGAAGATCGTGGTCCGCGGCTCCGGTCAGGCGCCGCTCTACAAGCTCCTGACGAGTCATCCAAAATTTCCAGGCCAGGTCGACTGGAACTTTGAGAAGTTCCTTATCGGGCGCAACGGGGAAGTGATCGGCCGGTTCAAATCCGCGGTCGAACCCCTTTCCAGAGAAATGGTCGGTAGCATCGAAAACGCTCTCGCGGCGAAGTAGAAAGGGGCCCCGCGGGCGCTTTGCCCGCGGGCAAAGCAGGTCAGACCCGAAAAGAATTCAACGAAAATTTACCTGTTCCTGACGGCATCGACCGGCGCAGCCGGTTCGATTGCCCGTTTCCTTTGTTTCCAACCTCCTGAGTGACAATCTTCAAGTCCCAAAGCACGTTTCTGGCACAGGAACTGCGTTTAAAGAATGATGAAAAGGAGGTTTTATGTACGCGCGACTACCTCTTGTTTGCCTTTTGGGGCTCTCTACCCTGCTGCTTGTTTCCTGCAATCGGGGTTCGAGCGTCCAGGCGGCACGCGAAGATGAAGCCCCCGCGGCTACGCCGGCCGAGCAGGACTTCATGATGAAAGCAACACGGGAGCACATTGCCGAAATCGATATGGCCGGTCTGGCGATGCGCAAAACGTTGAACAGCGATGTGAAGAGTTTCGCGATCATGATCCAAAACGATCACACCCGGGCCCTCGCTGATCTCACCGATCTGATGAAGGACAAGAATGTGCCGCAGCCGAAGACAGTCGCCGCTGATGTGAAGGTCGACATTGAAAAAATGAATGCACTGACAGGGGCGGAGTTCGACCGGGAGTTCGTCAATACGATGGTGGCCGATCACGAAAAGATGCTTGAAATGGTTCGCGAACAGGCTTCGATAGCATTCGATAAGGATGTCCGCAGATATACTGGCGACCTCCTGCCGAAGCTCGAGAGCCATCTCGACAAGGCTCAGAAACTTCAAAGCAAGCTGTTCAGCGGCCGGTCATAGCGCCGGGCGGCGCCCGCAGATTCTTCGGCCTGAAAAACGCAGGCGCCGCGCTCGTGTCGCCTGATGACGGCCGCTACAGTTGGTGTTTCCTCTTGGTGTGGCTTTGTGTCACTTTCGCGAAGCAATCGCGGTGGTAGTCCTTCCCGCGAAAAACAGTCCGCATGTCATATGGCGCAATTCGAATACAGCAATGAAAACACCATACGGGTTGTGGATGATATACAACAACGGCCTTCGTCTTCAGAGTCTTCATGAACGAACTCTCCTCGGTCCGAAATTCAAAGTGTGTGGAGATGATGAAAGAGGATCCGGTCAGGACAGGTCTCTGTCCAGCAACAGTGGGATATTCACGAAAAAAAGCAGGAAACTACTTCGGCACGGCCGGGCTTGATGCCGTTGCTTCTTTTCCTTGCTCGGAGTGGATCTCGCCGGACTGGTCCGAAAAGAAGTACCGGGCTGTCGTGACCGCCGATGTAGGCGTCGCGACGAGCGAATATGTTTGCGCATCCGCCGCTGGACGCAGCTTGAATTCGTATCCCGCCTGAGACGACGGTTCCGCGTTCAACAAGCGGGTTTCGACGAGCTCCTCAAACGTCAAGGCATAACGCCGATTCTTTTTGAAGTGGATCGACTGCGCTTCATTCGTCTTTGCCATGATCTCCAGCGCGGCTTTTTCGTCGGGCGCCTTCGTTTCTTTTACCGTTGTTTGTTGTGGCGCGGGCGCTTCGCCGCCGCACGCGGAAAGGAAGAGAACAAGAATCAATGAGGGAAAGATTTTCACGGGCCGGGATTATACCTTGCCTTCCGGAGGGAAAAGGCTCAGGTAATTTGAGAGTGGAGATCCCAATATTTGAGATTTGAGATCTCAAATATGGGGTTCTCCAATCTCAAATAAACTGACCATTGACTTCATTACCGCCGCAGGGTTAACCTACCGATCGGTCGGTAGGTTGGATCATCATGCGGGAAAGACGGCAAAAACGGAACAACGGCAATGGCGATTTCACCCGCAATCGGGTTTTTGAAGTTGCCGCCGAAGTATTTCATCGCAAGGGTTATGACAACACTTCGATGAGCGATGTGGCGAACGCCGCCGGACTCACAAAAGCGGGACTCTATCATCACATTTCAAGCAAAGAGAGCCTGCTCTATACGGTCCTCGATTATGGCCTGGATCTTACCGAATCTTATGTTGTGAAGCCTCTTCAGCAGATCACCGATCCTCTGGAACGTTTGAGGACGATGATCGACCTTCATCTTCGTCTCGTCCTCGAGGAACGCAACCTTGAAGTCACCGGCCTGCTTCATGAATGCAAGACGTTATCAGCCGCCGACCGCGCGCGCATCGACCGGCGCAAAAAGGAATATGTGCGAATGGCTGCCAAACTGATTTCTGATGTGCTGAAGAAGTATCAGGTGAAGGATGTGAATCCGAAGCTGGCGGCGTTTGCATTGCTCGGAATGTTGAACTGGACCTATCAGTGGTACAAGGCATCGGGATCCAACTCGCGGGAAGAAATTGTCACGAATTTTCAGCAGATTTTCTTACAGGGAATCCTGGGAACTGCGTGGGTGGAGCGGCATGCGGTCAAGGCTGCGGCTCATTGACGACGAAGAAAAGTGGCTGATTCTTTGCTCGAAACAGAGGAGACAAAATGGACAGAATCGCAATATTCGACACCACATTAAGAGACGGAGAACAGGCTCCCGGCTTCAGCATGAATGTTGACGAGAAGCTGAAGCTTGCGCGCCAGCTCGAACGGCTTCAGGTCGACATCATTGAGGCGGGATTCCCAATTGCGTCCGAAGGTGATTTTGAGGCCGTGAAGAAGATCTCGGCCGAGATTCGAAGCACGACCATCGCGGGCCTCGCGCGCGCTGTGCCCGTCGACATCGATCGGTGCTGGCAGGCGCTGGAAGGCGCGGCCCGCCCGCGAATTCACACGTTCCTCGCAACGAGCGATATTCACCTGAAGTACAAACTCAACAAGAGTCGCGGCGAAGCTCTCGACCTCGCAGTCAAAGCCGTCGAGCGGGCGCGGAAACTGTGCGATGAAGTCGAATTCTCAGCGGAAGATGCCGGCCGAACGGAGATCAATTATCTGTGCACCGTGTTTGACGCGGTAATTGATGCGGGCGCGACCATTGTGAATGTTCCCGACACCGTGGGTTATCAGACGCCGGCCGAATACGGCCAGTTGATTCGCACCTTGCGCGAGCGGTTGAAGAATGCCGAACGCATTACGATCAGCACGCATTGCCATGACGACCTCGGGCTTGCCGTCGCCAACAGCCTTGCGGCGATCGAGAACGGGGCGCGCCAGGTGGAATGCGCATTGAACGGTATCGGTGAGCGCGCGGGCAATGCGGCGCTGGAAGAGATTGTGATGGCGCTCGATACCCGCAAACGCTATTACAACGTGACAACCGGGGTGAAGACCGAAGAGCTCTATCGATCGAGCCAGATGTTGTGTCAGTTGACAGGCAAGGAGGTACAGGTCAACAAAGCCATCGTCGGCGCGAACGCTTTCGCTCATGAAGCGGGAATTCATCAGGACGGCATGCTGAAGAATGCCGTCACGTACGAAATCATGTCGCCCGATCGAGTGGGCGTGCCGCGCAGCGAGATCGTCCTTGGAAAACATTCCGGGCGTCACGCTCTTGAAGCGCGCTATCGCGAGCTCGGTTACACGTTGACGCGCGAAGAGCTTGAAAAGTCATACGTGAAATTTCTCGAAGTTGCCGACCGAAAAAAGAAAGTCGACGATCAGGATTTAATTTCAATACATGAAAGCTCTCATAGCGTGGCTGCCGGGTGATGGGGTCGGCCCGGAGGTGCTGCGCGAAGCCCGCCGGGTCCTCGAAGTCATCGGCGGCGAGCACAATCACGAATTCGAATTCGCGGAGGCCGACATCGGCGGCGTCGCGATCGAACGTCACGGTGAGCCGCTCCCTCCAGCCACTCAAGACATTTGCCTGAAAGCAAACGCCGTTTTTCTCGGCTCCGTCGGCGATCCGAGATACGATCACTTGCCGCCGGGCAAGAAATGTGAAAACGGCCTGCTCGATTTGCGCAAACTGCTCGGCAACTACGCAAACCTGCGGCCGGTGACGGTTTTCGAGGCGCTGGTCGACAGCTCTCCGCTCCGGCGCGATACGGTTCGAGGGGTGGATCTCGTCATTGTCCGCGAACTTCTCGGTGGAATTTATTTCGGATCTCCCCGCGGAATCGAAGACGGTCACGCATTCAATACCGAGATCTACAGCCGCGACGAAGTGAGGCGCATCGCGAAGGTTGCCTTCAAGCTGGCGCGCCATCGCCGCCGCCGCGTGACTTCGGTGGATAAGGCAAATGTGCTCGAAGCTTCCGTCTTGTGGCGTGAAACCTGCACCGAAGTGGCGAAGCAGTTCTCGGATGTCGCATTTCAGAACATGTATGTCGATAACTGCGCCATGCAGCTCATCGCCAAGCCGGCGCAATTCGATGTGATTCTGACGAACAACATGTTCGGCGATATTTTGAGCGACGAAGCATCGATGCTTGCGGGAAGTCTCGGACTGCTGCCCTCGGCGAGCATCGGCGGCAAGGTTGGATTGTTCGAACCGGTCCACGGCTCGGCGCCGGACATCGCGGGAAAGGGAATTGCAAATCCGCTGGGCGCGATCTCATCGGTTGCGATGCTGCTTGAACACTCGCTCGAACTTCCGCGCGAAGCCACGAAACTCGAACGCGCCATCGTGAAAGTATTGAGCCGGGGATACCGGACTCCGGATCTGAAGAGCCGCACCGGCCGCGAGAAGCACAAAGAACGAATCGTTTCCACGAAGGAAATGGGCGAGCTGATCTGCGATTACATCCGAATGCCCGACGCAACATGATTAAGCCTGGTGTCCCTTGTTTTTTTCCTGAGTAACAATTTATGAAGACGCTATATGACAAGATCTGGGATGCGCATATTGTCGCGCCCGAAACCGATGCTCCTGCGATTCTCTACATCGACATCCACCTGATTCACGAAGTCACAACGCCCCAGGCCTTCACAGGATTGAAAAAGCGCGGCCTTAAGGTTCGCCGGCCCGACAAGACATTCGGGACAATGGACCATTCGATCCCGACGTCCAGCCGCTCCCTCGCCGGTTTCGACGAAATGGCCGCGAATCAGGTTCGCACCCTGGCGGCGAACTGCGAGGAATTCGGAATTCCTCTGTTCGACCTGAACAGCCCGAAGCAAGGCATTGTTCATGTGATCGGTCCGGAACTGGGTCTGACTCAGCCCGGACGGACTCTGGTATGCGGCGATAGTCATACGTCCACGCACGGCGCATTTGGCGCGCTGGCGCATGGAATCGGAACGAGCGAAGTGGAAATGGTTCTGGCGACGCAATGTTTGCTGCAGCGCAAATCGAAGAACTTCAAAGTGAATTTTGACGGCAGGCTTCAGCCGGGAGTCACAGCCAAGGACATGATTCTGGCGCTCATCGGAAAAGCAGGAACCGACGGTGGAACCGGATCCGTTTTCGAATTCATGGGCAGCGCCATTCGCGCGCTGGACATGGACGCGCGCATGACGATTTGCAATATGTCGATCGAAGGCGGCGCCCGCGCCGGATTGATTGGTCCTGACGATACAACCTTTCAGTATCTGGCGGGACGCGAGTTCGCTCCGAAGGCAGGCGCGTGGGACGACGCCCTCGCGCGCTGGAAAAAGCTTCCAAGCGACGACGGCGCGCACTTCGATAAAACTGTGACGATCGACGTATCCGCGCTCGAGCCGATGATCACCTACGGCACGAATCCGGGGATGAGTATTCCGATTAACGGCCGGGTTCCGGCGCCTGCAAACGCGGCGGACGCCGCGGCATTGAAGTACATGGCGCTCGAACCGGGACAGGCTTTGGTGGGCCAGCCCATCGATGTTGTTTTCATCGGGAGCTGCACGAACAGCCGTCTTTCGGATCTCCGCAATGCGGCCAGGGTATTCCGCGGACGCAAAGTAAGCGCGGGCGTGCGCGCTCTCGTCGTTCCCGGTTCGTATGAGGTGAAGCGGCTTGCGGAAGCCGAAGGCCTCGATCGCATTTTCAAGGAGGCCGGTGCTGAATGGCGCGAGGCCGGCTGCAGCATGTGCATTGCGATGAACGGCGATGCGGTGCCGTCCGGCAAAATCGCCGTCAGTACGAGCAATCGAAACTTCGAAGGCCGGCAGGGAAAAGGTTCTCGAACATTGCTCGCTTCGCCGCTCACTGCGGCTGCGAGCGCTGTTGAAGGCCGTGTTGCGGACCCCCGGCGATATTCAGAAGGAGCTGCATGAAGATTTCATCTCGAGTCGTCGTCGTCCCGCGTGAAAACATCGATACGGATCAGATCATTCCGGCGCGATTTCTGAAAGTCACGGACAAGGCCGGACTCGGCGAACATCTGTTTGCCGATCGTCCGGAATTCCGCGAGCTCGTTACCGGAGGTTCCGGGGTTCTTGTAGCGGGCAACAATTTCGGTTGCGGCAGCTCACGCGAACACGCGCCTTGGGCGCTTGTGGATTTTGGTTTCAGGGCCGTCATCTCGACGAGTTTCGCGGATATCTTCAAGCAGAATTCTCTGAAGAATGGATTGCTGCCCATTGTTGTCGATGCCGCCACGCATGCGCTGCTTCGTCCGGGCACATCGGTGGCTATCGATCTCGCCACGCAGACTCTGTCGATCGAAAACGGTCCCACAGTGACGTTTCCGATCGATTCGTTTTCTAAGACGTGCATCCTTGAAGGTCTTGATGAGATCGGCTACATCCTGAAACATCAAACGGCGATTTCCGCATTCGAGAGCCGCTCGTAACTCATTTCCTTCCCATGTTATTCTTTCCGGTTGTCGGGCCGTTAGCTCAGGTGGTAGAGCATCTGCCTTTTAAGCAGGGGGTCGCTGGTTCGAATCCAGCACGGCTCATTTCCATTCAAACAGGGTGCGGGAGGACGCAATGAGTTCGACTTACAAGCCCGAAGAAGAAACTCCAGAAATATGCCCGGAATGCGGCGGATTAGGTTTCCGGCACGTTGAAGGAAAGGAAGGTGTCGTCAAGTGCGAATGCAAGAGCGACGATCGCACGGCGCGGTTGCTCATGGCGGCGAACATCCCGCATCGATACGCCAGGTGTGACCTTGGCAACTACGTCACTCCTCCATCGCAGGAGAATCCATATTTGGCGACGGCTCTCATCAAGGCGAATGGATACGTTGACAACTACTTTGAACAAGTCACACCGAAGGGACTCCTGTTTCAGGGAGCGCCGGGACTCGGCAAAACGCACCTTGCCGTGGGCATCATCCGCCGTTTGATCGAAATGAAATCCGTTTCCTGCTATTTCTGCGATTTTGCCGCTGAATTGCAAAAAATTCGGGACTCGTTGAGCGGTGACAAATCTTTAATCCTTCCGCGCCTTGTCTACGATGCTGAAGTTCTGGTGCTCGACGATTTTGGCGCGCAACGCTGGACCGCCTGGGTGCAGGATCAAATGTCCAGCGTGATCAGCACGCGTTACAACAGCGGTCGAGCCACGATCATTACGACGAATCTGTCCGACAAACCCTCGACGGACCGGACCGCTCTTCGAATCGCCACGATGAAAAAACTGGGTGTCATGAACGCTGCAGGCGAGATCGATATATTTCAGATGGCGCGCCTCGAGCAATGCGGTGTGCGTTTCACGACGGTGAGGGACGAACCTGAAACGCTCGAAGATCAGATCGGAGACCGCCTCCGATCGCGCCTGTACGAAATGTGCGATGTGGTCCCGATTTATGGCGAAGACTATCGCCGGGTGCAAGCCGAACGGCAGCGGCGCGATCTCCGGCGCTAGACCTTCAGGCTGTTTGAAGCAGCTCTCTTCCAGTCGCGATATGTTTTTGGCACGTTCATCCGCTTGAGCTGCTTCCAGGCCGCAAGCGCATCAGCCCGGGTTGCGTGTTTCTCAGACTTCAGAAAGTCACTTAAGAAGTTGATGTAACACACGACTGGAATCCGGGCGAACGGTCCCTCGGTTTGGTTCAGCCTGACGTACTCGTGGACCAGATCTCCATACGTAATGGGATTGCCCTGAGTGAGTTGTTCTTCGCGCCAGCGATTCAAGCGATAGCGCGCTCCAGACTTCCTCTTGAGTCCAGGCGCCATTTTGTTCGCTTCGCGCATAAGGAACTCTTTCGTTTCGCGGTTGCTCGTGTAGTTGATGACGGGAAGGCGCAGGCTCAGTCCCTTATCGAGATCGCGCATTCCGGATTTGATGAGGTTGCGTTTCGTGGGCAGCGCAACCTTTCCAGTTTGAAGAAAGAGCTTAATGGATTTCTCGAGTTCGTCCTTGCGGAGCTTGTTGGAGTGGGGAATCCCGATTCTTTCCGCAAAATCCTTGATCTGCGTTGCGTACCAGTAGCCGTTGTCGAATTCAGCCACTGTCATGTTCCTTGAGAGTTTGGGTTTTGCTTTCATCGCCCGCGTTCCTTTTATTCTCTGGGTAAAGCCAATTCTGTTGTGGAATGGCGGACAATCTCAAACGTATTCGTGCGAGCGAGGCGTTGAGCCGAATGTTTAGTCCCGATCGCCGGCGGCAAAATTTCCCGCTCCATTGCCGATGTTTTTCCGGCATGGCAACAGAGTGCCATGCCTAAATGATTCAGAATCTGAGTTGTCTTCGTTGGCCTTATGTGTGCTATCGAACACCGTCAAGCGAAAGCTGAGGTTCAAAGACCACCACCTTCCAGCGGCAAGCCGGAGGATGCGGCGCAATGGCTCAAAACGGCGACATCAATCAAAAATTCGGCGTTTACAAGAGCGTCTGTTGCGGATATGAGATTGTCATATCCGAAGGCGCAAGGTTTCCCGATTGTCCGCGGCATCCCAAACTGACGACAAAATGGAAACTCATGGTGGAGTCGCCGGATCGATTCATTCACATCAGCGATAAAGAAAAAAAGAGAAACAAGCCGGCGGCTTGAGACTCCCCCCGTTGCTGACGGGAGTTTTTGTTACCGTTTTTTGCGCGTTGCTCCACAAACTTGCTGTTCGTGTTTAAACAAAGTTGCCGGATCTGTGTCTGTGACTCTCGACAGGCAAGCTATAAGTCTCTTTTAGATCAACAGATTGACGATTGTGTCAGAGTGCTGAAAGGGCTTCCGGACGCAGGATGCGCGTTTGGCTGGAAGTTTGCTAAACGAAAGCCGTTGCGCTTTTCACGACAAGTGCCAATACTTCAGCTAAACGAGAGATAAGAAAACATGACAGGACGTCGAATAATCTTACTTTTGGTTTTTTTGCTGGGCTTCAACGCTCTGGCGAGCGCGCAGTCCGGCTTACCGTTAATCATTCAAATTGGACCGCTATCCAGCATTCTTTCCATTGCCAACGCGCTGGGTGGAACCGTTGTTGATTCGATTCCAGACACCAACATTTATCTCCTTCGAGTTCCACTCGTTCCGCCTCAACTGACGGCTTCGTTATTGGGCATTCAATGGATGGAGCTCAACACGGGCGTCGGGCTGCCGAATGCCGGACAGCTTGGCGTGTTTCAAACGGTCAGCAGCGCGGCGCCGGACTGGTATAAGAATCAGCCCCAGTGGTTGCGCATTCATTCCCAGGATGCTTTGGCTTATTCCCGAGGCCGTGGCGTTATCGTTGCCGATCTCAATTCGCTGGTGGATTACGGTCACCCTGCGCTTCGCGGTCATCTCACAGGCGGCTATGACTTCGTCGCGTCGCGGCCGAGCGGCACGGCAATCCTGAATCAGTCTTCGAGTGGATTCATGGATCAGTCGAGTTCAGGATTCATGGATCAGTCGAGTTCAGGATTCATGGATCAGTCTTCAACCGGATTCATGGATGCTACCGGACTTCCACTGGCCAGCTCGAATCCAGCCTATAGCCATGGAACGTTGTGTGCAGGAGTCATTGCTGCGATGGCGCCGGATAGTTTGATCATGCCGCTGCGCGTATTTGACGATCATGGCGGCACCGATCTGATGGCGATCGGCAAGGCGATTCGCTATGCTGTGAAGAATGGCGCTCAGGTCATCAATATGAGTTTCGGCACGATGACGGATTCAAAAACGATCAAGAACTCGATCGATTACGCGCAGGCGTCCGGCGTGGTTCTTGTCGCTTCGGCGGGCAACAATAATACAAACAGCCCGCAGTATCCGGCAGCGTATAGCGGCATCCTGACGACAGCCGCAACCGATATTCAGGATAAAAAAGGTTCATTCTCCAATTACGGAAGCGCTGTGGCGCTGGACGGTCCGGGCGTGAATGTCATTCTTCCTTATCCGGGGGGAATGTACAGTGTCGTGTCGGGAACTTCATTCAGTGCTCCGGCTGTTGCGGCAACGGCGACGCTGGTGCGTTCGTTGCACGCGAGCGGAGTATCGGCTTCGATAACGGGAACCGCCGTCAATATCGACGCGCAGAATCCCGGATATGCGGGCCAGCTCGGCCGCGGCCGCATTGACGTGCTTCAGGCAGTCCGGCATTAACAGGAGACCAACTCGTGCGTAAGTGGGTGTTGATTATGACCGTCGTGGCGGTGATGATCGGCACCTGCTTTGCACAGAAACCCCCCGAGACCGAAAAATCCAAAAACGTCGCGATCGTTTTCATGGATAGAGATCGAGTGTTGATGGGCCGCGATCCTCAGAGAATTCTTGACGGGTTTCAATATTTCGTCAAACGGATCCAGGAAATCGCAAAGCGGGACTTTCCCGAAGTGGAACTTCGAATTGTTGAACAGGGCGACATGCTTTACCTGCCGGACGGTACACGGCTGAACGTCGCGAATGCGGAGCCGCCTTTGGGAATTGTGTTCTCAGCTCCCGGCAAGAAACGGCGCGTCCTCGAAGGACTTCAAACAGACTCGGACTTCGCCTGCGGCGCGGCCGCCTTCTTCGAGAAGAAGTCCGCGGCCTGCCCTAAATAACGCTTCTTAGAAATCTGAAGGAGCGGGCGCGTTGTTTCCATCCCAGTCTTTGACGGTGCCGTCTTTGGCTTTCAGGAAACCAAGAAGACAACCATTCGAACCGTCCCGGAGGTGATGGCATCGTGCTTTCACGTTGTCACCGGCTTTGACGTAATCCGGTGTGACTCCAATGCGTTGAAGGCCCGTCCGCCCGGTGGCTTCAAGAGCCCACATCTGCGGCTCACCTTTGGCATCCTTCACTTCCATGTAAATCCAGGAGTGCGGCACAACAAGGTGGACTTCCTTGACGATGCCTTCAATGTCCATGAACGTGTCTTCGTAGTTTCCGTGCGAATGATGTGCCCATGCCGGCAGCACGACGGCAAGCGCAAAAAGTGTGACCAGACCCACGCCTGATTTAAACCGCATGCTCGTTCTCCTTTTCATTTCGGGGTCGCGCCGGGAGCGTCGATCCGGCCCTGACCCTGTCCGCGGCCCGCGCGATTGACTCGCGGTGGTGGCGGATATCCATTCGAATAATACGACTGATAGCGTAATCCGATTCCATTTTCGTCGAGCCATCCCAGGGATTGTTGAAACAACCCCGGCTCTGGATAGCCTGCGGGTACCGTTCCTTCGATAATGTACAGTTTGTTTTCGTGCATGTACATTCCGGCGAACGTACGCGACTTGTCGGCGTTGTTTGTGAGCTGCATTTGAAGCCCTTCGACCAGATCGACAAAATTCCACACGAAACTTGTGACTTTGGCATCGCGCTGCATGTATCGCCATGCCGAGTAGACCATGGCTCCGCGTATATCGGCCTTCCAATGTCCTTCGTCTCCGGGAGAACCGAGACAAGGTTCAGCGCCCACGGGGCAGGACTTCGCTTTTTCCGTCAGGATCCGTTGCGCCTGAGTGTAGTCGACGACGGTCACCGAATAGCGGCTCTGTCCCTGCGTTGCGCTGTAAATGCGCGAGGGAAGCGCCGCTCCCATTTGAGATTTATAAGTTGTCTCGGTGACTTTCGGCTGCGACGGGAAATTGCATGTGAAGCGATCGTCGCGGTTGGCGTACTCAATCCATTCCTGCGCGAGCAGTGATCCGGAAAGAGAGAGCAGGAGCACTGTCGAAACGAGTATTCGCTGCATCATTTTTTTATCCTCTATTTATCACTCGGCTGGCACCTTGTTGCGCCGCTCCCCTCGGTGCCGCCTTTGTCGCGATAGACTTTGTGGCAATTCGCACATGCATCGTTCAACTTTTCGCTGATATCGATAAATGCTTCGAAGTCGCGCGCTCTCGCAGCCCGGCGGGCGAGACGTCCTACATCGGTGAGGGCCGCGACATATTGTTTCCAGTCTGCTCGATCGATAGGTACGGACTTTCCGTTCTGGCAACGGCGGCCCGGTGTCAGGAGCAGCGGCGCTGTCTCGGTGATCGCAACGGCCGCCTGGTCGACAGCGAGCCATCCGGGATAGACCGTTGATCCCCAGTCCACATAATCAAAAGGCGCGGAAGCCGGTGCTTTCTTAGGCTGTGTGGACGGATCCTTCAACTGAAGGTTGAAAATGATATTGGCGTTTGGAAAAGCGATCGCTCGCATTAACTCGGCAAGGTTTCCTTCAGGAGCAGCCGTTCCCGGCGCTGCTGCAGCGCGCACGGTTGGAAATGTCGCCTGGGCCAGCATGGATTCCGTCAACTCGGCCTGTCCCGCGGGAAACTTTCCGGCCTGCAGGATGTAAGCGGCCAGGTCGATGGATTGCGGTCGCGAAAGACTACCGGGCGAGTTGAACGGCATCGTCTTCTGAATCTTATCGACGAAGGTCGAAAGCGGCCGCGCACTCCAGTTCGCCAGGAAACTATCGCCGGAGAGAGGGGATCCGATCGTGCCCTCCATCGCCTTGCCGTGACATTCCGCGCATTGCTTCTGGTAGAGCTGTTCGCCACGTGCGGCTTGCGCACTTGAATACACACCTTGCGTGATCGAGCGCACCTGTCCGGCCAGCAGTAGCGCGCAAATCGTGATAACGGGAATCATGTTGCCGAGAGCATAGTCGAAATAATCATGGAGACGCAAACCTCGCAGGTGAAAAAATAGCTCGCAAAGGCTCTTACAGCATCAGGTCTTGACTGCGCGGCGATATAATGCTAAATTTTTAGCATTATATCCGTTGAGGGCGGATGGTGCTCGTTTTGCTGAGACTCACGTTAAGAATGGCCTTGGTTGGATTGGTAATTTCCGCCGTATCAAGATCCCAGGAGGCGGCACAAAAGCCTCAGTTCGAGGTTGCCTCGGTCAAACCGAGTCCGGGGTTAGACCAGCGCGGACAAATTGGAAGGCCGTCCCGTGGGCGATTTACAGCGGCCAACGTTACATTGAAGCTGCTTATTCAGAATGCATATCGTATCCGGGACTTCCAGTTGATAGGCGGTCCGAATTGGATTGCCACGGATCGTTGGAATATCGAGGCCCATGCCGAAGACGGCACGGTTCCCGCACAAACCGGGCCCGTAGATCCAAATTCGCCGGACGCTATGTCGCTCCGCGTGCAATCGCTGCTCGAGGATCGCTTTAAGTTGAAGCTCCATCGGGAGACACGCGAATTGCCGATTTATACACTGTCAATCGCCAAAGGCGGGTCAAAATTGAAAATCGTTGAAGCGCCTCCGCCTCGCCTGGCCGGACAGAGACCCTCTAACGCGCCGCTTCCCGGTGGTTTGGGAATCGGCCCAGCCAATCTCGTGGGTAATGCCATCACCATGGCTCAGTTCATCGCCGCTGTCAGCGGACTAGTCGGCCGATCCATCGCTGACAGGACCAGCATCAGAGATCATTTTGATGTGCAGTTAAGTTTTGCTCCCGAAAGCACCCCAGGCAATCCCGTTGGTACTGGCGGCGCGTCCACGGCTGCACCAGTCGCCAATGATCCGGCTCCTTCTATTTTCACTGCATTGCAAGAACAACTCCGACTCAAGTTGGAATCCGCCAGAGGCCCGGTTGAAGTGCTCATTATTGACAACGTTGAGAGGCCCTCAGAGAACTGAGTCCTGGTTGGCGTCGATTGCGTCGTGTGATGTGCGTGACCTATACTGCGCAGCACTAATTCTCCGGAGGTTTTCCGAATGAAGAGAGGATTGTTTTTCATATTCCTGATCCTCGCTGCGGGCAATGCGATAGCTGCGACGGTTGACGGCATTTCGCTGCATTCGACGGCGAAAGGGACAGGATCGAAGACCGTCATCTTTGTGCACGGCTGGACATGTGACGAAACGACATGGGAATCGCAGGTGCCGGCGGTGGTGAAAGACTATCGAGTCATCACTATGGATTTGCCCGGACACGGCAAAAGCGGATCTCCAAAAGACGGACAGTTTTCGATGGAGCTGTTCGCGCGAGCTGTCGAAGCTGTACGGAGTGAAGCGAAGGCCGACAAAGTCGTTTTGGTCGGCCACAGCATGGGCACGCCGGTCATCATTCAATATGCGCGAATGTATCCGGCTCACACGGCCGGCCTGGTCTTTGTCGATGGCGCGATCCGCGTCAACGGCGCCGGCATTAATGAGCAGCAATTTGCCGGGCCCGCTGGGAAGACGGCGCGCGAAACGATGATCCGCAGCATGTTTTCCGCTTCGACCACTCCTGCAATGCAGACGCACATCCTCGATATGATGCTTGGCGCGCCCGAAGCCACAGCAACCGGCGCGATGAGAGCCATGTTTCAAACATTTAAAACGAGCGATGACGTCATGAAGATGCCCGTCCTCGGCCTGTATGCGGACAAATCCAGAGCCGGGGGCGATCGCGATTACATGAAGAAGATCTATCCGAATATTTCTTACATGGAAATTCCAGGAACCGGACACTTCCTCATGCTGGAAAAGCCGGAGGAATTCAATCGCGCGCTTCTGGAGTTTCTGAAAAAGCAGCCGTTCTAAGGAGTCAGTCTAATGAAGAGTCTTCGCACACTAATGCTTGCCGGTCTGTTCGCCGCTGTATGGATCGGCGGAACAATGGCCGCGCAACAACAGCAGACGCCGGCGCCGGTCCCGCCTCCAGCCCAGCAACCGCCCGCGCCCACACCGCCGGTGTTGCAGAGTTACAGGCCGTTAACAGCCGAGCGATTGAAGAAGCCGGAAGACGGTGACTGGTTGATGGTCCGGCGCACTTACGATGGTTGGGGCTACAGTCCGCTTGAGCAGATCACAACGAAGAACGTGGAAAAGCTGCAGCCTGTATGGGAATTTTCGACCGGCGTTGTCAGCGGCCACGAAGCGCCGCCGATGGTTGCCAACGGCGTGATGTTCGTAGCCACGCCGAGCAATCAGGTGATTGCCATCGAAGCGAAGACCGGCAAAATCCTCTGGCGGTTCCGCAAAGCATCGCCCGAAGGTTCCAGCGTGCCGCATCAGACGAGCCGCGGCGTCGCGCTTTACGGTGACAAAGTTTTCTTCGCGGCGGGAGAAGCGGTGCTTGTGGCCATCGATGTGAAGACCGGTAAGGAAGTTTGGTCGAGCAAGGTCGAGGAAAACAAGAACGGGTACTACATTACGATGGCTCCGCTCGTCGCCGACGGCAAAGTCCTCATTGGCGCTTCCGGCGGCGAACGCGGCATTCGCGGCTTTGTTGCGGCTTTCGATCCGGAAAGCGGGAAGGAATTGTGGCGCGTCTTTACGGTTCCGGCGCCGGGAGAACCCGGCAGCGAAACGTGGCCGAAGGGCGATCAATGGAAAAACGGCGGAGGGTCGGTCTGGGTAACGCCGAACTACGATCCGGAAACAAATCTCGCATTCATCGGAACCGGCAATGGCGGCCCGTGGATTGGCGACAAGCGTCCAGGTGACAACCTCTATACGTCATCGACGATCGCGGTCGATGTTGCGACGGGACAGATCAAGGGCTATCACCAGTACGATCCGAACGAATCATGGGATTGGGACGAAGTGTCGCCGCCGATTCTCGTCGATTTCAAACGTGGTAGCCGCATGTATAAAGGTTTGATCGACGTGGGACGCGATGGCTATCTGTGGTTCCTCGAGCGTTCGAGTGGAAAGATCAGCTTTGTCGAGGGCAAGCCGTTTGTTCATCAGAATGTTTTCCGGAGTCTCGATCCGGAGACCGGCAAGCCGGATGTCGATCCCGAGCGAAAACCCGGAACCGGCAAGAAGGCGGACTTCTGCCCGTCGCTGTGGGGTGGAAAGAACTGGCCGCCGATCGCGTTCAGTCCGAAGACGCGCATGATTTACATACCCGCGAATGAGAATCTCTGCGGCACATCCATTGGTCAGGAGAATGTCCCGTATATTCCCGGCCGTGGATACACAGGCGCCACAACGACAACGTACCTTGTGCCGAACGCGGATCACGTCGGCGAAGTTCAGGCATGGGATGTGGACACTGGAAAGAAAGTCTGGACTCACATGTACCCGAAATCGATGAACTGGGGACCCATGCTCGCCACCGCCGGCGGACTCGTGTTCAGCGGCGGCACCAACGACCGGATGTTTCACGCGTTCGATGCAAAAACCGGAAAGCTGTTGTGGGAATTTCCGACAAATTCCGGCATTACGAGCCAGCCGACATCGTTTATGGTTGACGGCAAGCAATACATCGCCGTGCAGTCGGGCTGGGGCGTCGATCCGGTAGGCGTTCAGGGTGTGCTGAACCGCGGCCGTCCGGGCGAATTCCCGGAAGTCCCGCAGGGCGGCGCGGTGTGGGTTTTCGCGGTGAAGTAGAAAACAGGGTTTCAATGCTCCGTGAAGTTCGCCGGTCTTCATTCGCCAGGCTCATGGATTATTGAACATGGATCACGGAGCATTGGACAGTCTGGAAGTTCCCGTTCTCATCGTCGGCGGGAGCCTTGTGGGCTTATCCACCGCTCTCCTTCTGGGACATCACGGCATTCCCGCGCTCGTTGTTGAACATCATCGAGGGACGGCCATCCATCCGCGGGCCGCGCAAATCAGCCAGCGAACGATGGAGATTTTCAGGACAGTTGGCATCGAGCAGATCGTTCGCGCGAAGTCGGATCAGCAATTCGTGCAGGACGGCGCCATCATGGCGGTCGAAACGCTGGCCGGCAAAGAGCTCGCATGGTTCATTGCAAATCTGAACGAAGGCGTTCGCGACGTCAGTCCCACCGAGCGTGTTTTCATTTCCCAAAGCCTGCTTGAACCCCTTTTGAAAACGCGAGCTGAAGAACTGGACGCACAGCTCCGGTTTTCAACCGACATGATCTCGTTCGAGCAGGACGATTCCGGAATCACCGGGGTGATCCGCGGGCGTGACGGCGGCAGAACCCAGACGGTTCGCGCGCGCTACATGGTGGCGGCAGACGGGGCGCACAGTTCGGTTCGTGAGCGGCTCGGCATTCCGATGCTCGGCCGCGGCTCGTTTTCCAACAGCATCACGATTTATTTTCGAGCGAATGTGGCGCCGCTGATGCGCGGCCGCAACTTAAGCGTGATCTATGTCAACAACGCCACGCTTCGCGGTTTCTTCCGCTTTGAGAAGCCGTTCGATTCGGGATTCCTGGCGATCAATGCGCTGGGCAATCCGAACAATCCCATCACCGATGTGGCGTCGGGCCTGACGCCGGACCGCTGTGTGAAACTCGTTCGAGCGGCGCTGGGGGCCCGCGATCTTCCAATTCAGATCGAAAGCACGATGCCATGGAAAGCGGAGGCGGACGTTGCTGAGCGATTTCAGGACGGAGGCATTTTCCTTGCCGGTGATGCGGCTCACGTCATGCCGCCGAACGGCGGCTTTGGCGGAAATACCGGCGTTCAGGACGCGCACAATCTCGCATGGAAACTGGCGATGGTTCTTCGAGGAACTGCGGATGAGAATCTCCTCGCAACCTATGAAGCGGAACGGAAGCCTGTTGCGGAATTCACCGCCGAACAGGCGTACTCGCGTTACGTGACGCGCACGGCGCCGTATCTGGGAACCGGCGGCATTCAGCCCGTTGAAAACGATTTGAACGTCGAACTCGGTTATTGCTACGAGGGAAAGCTGCACGAGAATCCTCGAGACACGAAAGCCAGACCCGGCAGCCGCGCTCCGCACTATTGGCTGGAGAGAAATGGAAAGCGCATCTCGACGCTCGATCTCTTTGGGCGGAATTATGTTTTATTGCGCGGACGCGACAGTTCGGCGGCCTGCGAGTTGAATGCCGAGACGCACACCATCGGTCAAAACGGCTTGCTTGATCCGGAAGGCGGGTTCGAGGAGGCCTACGGAATCTCAACCTCAGGCGCAATTCTGATTCGTCCGGATGGATTTGTGGTTCGAAACATAAGGAGATGAACATGAAGTGTTCAATTATTGCTTTACTGCTGCTCTCGCTGTTGCAGGCCGGCGCCTCTTCGACCCTCGATATCTACGTCGTCGATGTCGAAGGCGGCAATGCGACATTGTTTCGCGCGCCGTCAGGAGAATCGTTGCTTATCGATACGGGCAATGCCGGCGCTGCCGCGCCGCGCGATGCGGGCCGTATCATCGAAGCAATGCAGGCCGCCGGGCTGAAGCAGATCGATCACCTCATCACAACGCATTGGCATGGAGATCACTTTGGCGGTATGGCCGAGCTTGCATCGAAAGTAGCGATCCTGGAATTCATCGACCATGGGCCGAATGTTCAACCCGGCCAGCCCGCGGATGACTTCCTGCAAAAGACCTACCCGGGCCTTTATGCGAAGGGGAGACACACGGTCGTCAAACCCGGCGACAGAATTTCAGTAGCCGGGCTCGACATTCGAGTCCTGACATCGGCCGGTCAAACGATCAAGACGGCTTTGCCGGGCGGGGGCAAAGCGAATCCATACTGTGCAAATTTCAAAGCCGGCGACAACAATGCCGAAGATCCGCAATCGGTCGGCATTCATGTGACGTTCGGTAAATTCCGCACGATTCATCTGGGCGATCTGACAAAGAACAAGGAATTCGAACTCATGTGTCCGAACAACAGGATCGGTGCCGTCGATGTTCTCCTCGGCCTTCATCATGGACAAGCCAGTTCGAACTCCGAGGTCATGGTGCATGCGGTTCACCCGCGAGTTGCCGTGATGAATGACGGCACGCGTAAGGGCGGAGAGCCGGACGTGATGAAGGTTGTTCACACATCGCCCGGACTCGAGGACCTGTGGCAGCTTCATTTTTCCCAACTGAGCGGCCAGGAATACACGGTTCCGGGATTGTTTATCGCGAATACGATCGATGAAGCTCCCGCAGCGATTCCGATCGCTCCCGAAGCCGCAACCTTACAAGGGGCGCGGCCTCCGGTTCACAACGGCAAAGCGTATTGGATCAAGGTTTCGGCGCAACAGGACGGCACCTTCACCGTGACCAATGCCCGCAATGGTTTCAGCAAGACCTACAAGCCCAAGCCGTAGATGTCATACAATACGGCCGCCATGCGAAAGGGTTGTGCGGCTGCTCTCTTTGCGTCTTTCTGTTTCATCGCCATGCCGGCTTTTGGTCAGGTGAATCTTTCGGGAGTGTGGGACAACCTCGGCATCCTTCATGAAGACTGGCCCGATCGTCTGTTCGGCCCCGAACTCGGCGATTACGGCGGCATCCCGCTCACGGACGCCGCGCGGCTTCGCGCCGACACGTGGGATGCGTCGCTGATCAGCCTGCCGGAGTATCAATGCCGGGTTCATCCATCCGACTACGTTCCGAGTTTTGCGGGCTTTCGAGTGTGGGAAGAGCGCGACAGCGCGTCGCAGCAGCTCATTGCGATTCACACGCATCATTTTGCATGGGGAACCGAGCGAACGATCTGGATGGACGGCCGTCCGCATCCTCCCGATTACGCGTTGCACACGGCAATGGGATTCTCGACGGGGAAATGGGAAGGCGACATCCTGACCGTCTCCACGACTCATCTCAAGGAAGGGTGGATTCGGCGCAATGGTGTTCCGCGAAGCGATCGCGCCACAGTCGTGGAACACTTCATCCGTCATGCGGACGGGTTGACGCTGATGACCGTCATCACGGATCCCGTTTATCTCACGGAGCCGATGGTGCGCACCCGCGAGTATGAGTACCTCATCGGCGGGCAGATTGCTCCTTATCCGTGTGAGCCGGTTGAAGAGATCGTACGTCCGAGCGGCGTCATTCCGCATCATCTGCCGGGCACGAATCCATTCCTCACGGAGTTCGCGGACAAGCACAAGTTACCGCGCGAGGCGGCGCGAGGCGGCGCCGAGACCATGTATCCCGAATATCAATCGAAGACGAAGCGATGAAGAACTACCTACTGAGCGTGGTCATAGCTGCTTGCGCATCGAACCTTGTGTACGCGCAGCAGACTCCAAATCTGAATAACGTTCAAGTGCGCGTTCTTCCGGTGCAGGGCAATGTGTACATGCTTGCCGGCGCGGGCGGCAACATTACGGTGCAGGTTGGCAAGGATGGAGTGCTGGTTGTCGACACGCAATATGCGCCGCTATCGGCGAAGATCCTGGCGGCGATCCGAACGCTATCTGATGGACCGATCCGTTACATCGTTAATACGGCATACGATCGCGATCACACCGGCGGCAACGATCCGATTCGAAAAGCAGGCAGCACGATCGCGGGCGGCAATGTTTCGGGGGAT
Source organism: uncultured Solibacteraceae bacterium (assembly GCA_964633285.1). Lineage (GTDB taxonomy): Bacteria > Acidobacteriota > Terriglobia > 20CM-2-55-15 > 20CM-2-55-15 > 20CM-2-55-15. The sequence goes on from CAZWGA010000021.1 coordinate 47,005, forward strand.
ATTCAGGATGCCGCGGTGGGCGCGCAGATCATCGCTCATGACAATGTCCTCCTACGAATGAGCAAGGGGCCCGGCGGCGCCCTGCCGACGAGCACGTTCCTCAGCGATCAGAAGAAGCTTTTCTTCAACGGCGAAGGGATTGCGATTCTGCATCAGCCTGCGGCGCATACGGATGGTGACAGCATTGTGTTCTTCCGCCGTTCGGATGTCATCAGTACCGGCGACATCTTTACGACTACGAGTTATCCCGTGATCGATGTTGCGGCAGGAGGAACGATTCAGGGTGTGGTGGATTCCCTGAATCGCCTCGTTGACATGATCATCCCCGTCTACGGCCAGGAAGGCGGAACGCTTGTGATTCCCGGGCACGGTAGGCTTTCCGATTTCGGCGACGTACTCAACTATCGCGAGATGACGATTATCATTCGAGATCGCATTCAGGATCTGGTGAAGAAGGGCATGACACTCGAGCAGGTGAAAGCGTCGAAGCCGACGCGCGATTACGATCCGCTCTTCGGCTCCGGTGACGCATTTGTCGAAGCGGTATACAAGACTCTGAAGAAGTAGGGAGACATATTGCGGTTACGTTCCTGGTTACTTTTCTTTTTTGCATGGATTCCCGTATCTCTCTTCGCGCAAGCACGCGGCGCGGCCCCGAGAACTCCGCGGCTGGATGCAAAGATCGACATGACCGGCTACTGGGTCGCCGTCGTCAGCGAAGACTGGCGATTCCGCATGTACACGCCGCCTAAGGGGGATTATCCCGACATACCTCTGAACGATGCCGGGAAGAAAATTGCCGATGCCTGGGATCCGGCAAAAGACGAAGCGTCCGGCGAGCAATGCCGCGCGTACGGCGCCGCAAACATCTTTAGGATTCCGGCACGGCTTCACATCACATGGGCTAACGACACGACACTCAAGGTCGATACCGATGCAGGGATGCAGACTCGCCTGCTGCGCTTCGGTGGAACCGAAAGCGACGGCGCGCCGCAATGGCAAGGCGTTTCCGCGGCGGCATGGGAAGGTCCTGCAGGCGGGCGCGGCGCCGGCGGTTCGCTGAAGGTGATCACCACGCGCATGCGTCCCGGATACCTTCAGAAAAACGGTGCTCCATACAGTGCGAACGCGGTGATGACGGAATACTTCGATGTCGTGAAGGAACCGTCGGGCGAGCAATGGCTCGTCGTCAAAAGCATCGTTGAAGATCCTCAATACCTCACCCGGACTTTTATCCGAAGCACGCACTTCCGCAAGCAGGCGGACGCGTCGGGATGGAATCCCGCGCCCTGCAGCGCCCGCTGAAGAATGTCAACCCCGACAACTGCAGGCCCGGCGAAACAGCTATCGCGCGAGCAGTTGCGCGATAACTGGTATGCCGTTGCCGCGTCCACGATCGGTTGGACTCTGGACTCGTTCGATTACTTTGTCGTCGTGATGGTGCTGACGGAAATTGCCGGGGAGTTCCACCGTACGAATAAAGAAGTCGCCCTGACCATCACGCTGACGCTCGCGTTCCGGCCCGTTGGCGCTTTCCTTTTCGGATTGATGGCCGACAAATACGGCCGGCGCAAGCCGCTCATGATCGATGTGATTGCGTTCTCAGTATTGTCTGTCGCGTCCGGCCTGGCACCGACGTTTACGAGCTTCCTGATCATTCGCGCGCTGTTCGGTATCGCGATGGGCGGTGAATGGGGCGCCGGCGCATCGCTGGTCATGGAGAAGATTTCGCCGAAGCGGCGGGGGCTGCTTTCGGGAGTCCTGCAGCAGGGCTACACAACAGGGAATCTGCTGGCTTCCATTGCGTATTACTTCGTCGTGCCGCATTTCGGATGGCGCGCGCTGTTCTTCATCGGCGGCGCTCCGGCGCTGCTTGCGCTGTTTATCCGGTCGAAGGTGAAGGAATCGGAAGTGTGGGAAAAGACGCACCGCAAAGAGTGGAGTCAGCTCAGCAATACCATCAGGGCGAACACGAAAGTGTTTCTCTACCTCGTGCTGTTCCTGACGTTCATGGGTTTCTGCGGCCACGGCACGCAGGACATGTATCCCACTTTTCTGAAGACGCAGCGCGGATTCACAGCGGAGAGAGCGGCAGTCATGACGATGATTGCGAATCTCGGCGCGCTGGTCGGAGGAGTGCTCGTCGCGGTGACGTCGGATCGGATCGGCCGGCGCCGCGCGATTGCATGTGGACTCGGACTTGCAATTCTTGTGATTCCACTGTGGGTCTTCTCTCCAACAATCGCGATGCTCGCCGCCGGCGCCTTCCTGATTCAGTTCGGCGTGCATGGAGCCTGGGGCGTTGTGCCTGCACACATTTCTGAACTCGTCCCTGATGCCATTCGCGGATTCATGCCCGGATTCGCTTACCAGTGCGGAATTCTTCTCGCCGGCACCATCACTTATCTTCAGGCTTACTTCAGCGACGCCACCAGTTATTCGAATGCGATGGCCCTGACCGCCCTCGTCGTTTTTGCCGCCACCGCCGTCATCGCTTCTGTTGGCCCCGAAAAAAAAGCCATCACCTTCGGAAATTCCGCGGCGGCGGGGAATTGTCCCTGAATGTCCGCGCCGCAGAATTTATCTGCGGATGGTTTCGTGGCGGCCGGCACCGGTGGAGATGATGCTGACGGGGATTTCGAGATAGTCCGATAAGAATTTCAAATAATCCTGGGCTGCAGAGGGCAGTTTGGACCACTCGGTCATGCCGGCGAGGGAGGTTTGCCAGCCGCGAATGGATTTATATTCGGGCTCAACGCGGCCGAGGATCGAGGAATCGGCGGGAAATTCCTTCAGGATCGAACCCTTGTATTTGTATTCCACGCAGAAAGGAATTTCCGAGAGCTCATCGAGCACATCGATTTTAGTAATAGCGATGGAATCCAGCGCATTCACCATGGTCGAGTAACGCGCGGCCGGGCCATCGAACCAGCCGCAGCGTCGAGGGCGTCCCGTGGTCGATCCGTATTCATTGCCGCGAATGCGCAGTTGGTCGCCCACGTCATTCAAGGCTTCGGTTGGAAACGGCCCCGCGCCGACACGGGTTGTGTATGCCTTGGAAATTCCGATCACACGATGAACGTGCTTGGGTGAAATTCCGAGTCCCGTGGCAGCGCCGCCGGCGGCGGCGCTTGATGAAGTGACGTATGGGAATGTTCCCTGGTCGATATCCAGCAACGTTCCCTGCGCGCCTTCAAACAGGATGGATTTCCCATCGCGCACCATCTGGTTCAGCATTACCGATGTGTCGGCGACAAGCGGCCGGATCTTTTCGCCATACTCGGCGTACGATTCGCAGATCGGTTCAGGATCGATAGTCTGCGGATATTTCAACGATTCCAGCCTTCGATTTTTGTCCTCAACCTGCGCTCGAATTTTTGCGCTCAGCGTATCGGGGCTCATCAGGTCGCAGACACGAAGGCCGCGCCGTCCCATTTTGTCTTCGTAGGCCGGTCCGATGCCTCTCGATGTTGTTCCGATGCGGCGTTCGCCGAGCTGTTTTTCAATGGCTGCTTCGAGCACGCGGTGATAGGGCAGAATCAAATGGCAGCGATTCGAGACAAAAAGCCGGCCCTTGATCGAAATGGAAAGCGCTTTTTCGATCGCTTCCGATTCTTCCAGGAGCGCCATGGGATCGAGAACGACACCGCCGCCGATCACACACCTGACATGCGGCTGAAATATTCCGGAAGGAATCAGGTGAAGCACGTGCCGTTTGTTGCCGAAGCTGACCGTGTGTCCGGCATTGTGACCTCCCTGATAGCGGGCCACGCAGTCGAATTCCTCCGACAGGATATCGACAATCTTGCCTTTGCCTTCGTCGCCCCACTGGACGCCAACGACTGCCAGATTCTTTTTCACTAGAGATGCTTATCGAGAGCTTTGGTGATGACGCCTTTATCGACAGCTCCGACGATTTGTTCTTTGACTTGCCCGTCTTTAATGACGAGAAGAGTTGGAATGCCTCGGACGTTGAAACGCGCGGCGGTGGAACCGTTCGCATCGACATCCAGTTTTCCTACTTTGACGCGGCCTTTGTATTCATCGGCAATTGCGTCAACTGTTGGTGCGATGGCACGGCACGGCGCACACCAGGCCGCCCAGAAATCGATCAGTACAGGTGTGCTTGATTTCGCAACTTCGGTGTCGAAGTTGGCATCCGTGATCTCAATCGTGTTAGCTCCCATGAATCCTCCGCAAAAAGTTTACAGTAGTCGGAGGTACTCACGCTTGTCAATGGCGGTAATTTCTTGTGCAGGTGATTTGGGCGGATGTGTTACGCAACAACGTCGATCTTTGAAACCGGTTCTTCATCGACATGGCCGTCGGGTGTGTATACCGGTTCGTTCTTGATTCTCTCGCCCCTTCGTTGCGGCTGGCGCTTTTGTTGCTGATCGCGATTTTCGTGACGCGTTGGCTCGACGATCTTCGTCAAGTTGTTCACTGGAAGAATGTCCATGTCAGTCTCCCACTTACACCTATCGGCAGGTCCCGGCAGAACTTTAGCGTTGCGGTGTATGATTTACCGGTGCCATTTATCCAGAGCCGCAACACACGCACAGACCGCATTGTCATCAGCGGCTTTGGTTGTTTGACGCCTCTGGGAAATTGCCGCGAGGAACTGTGGGACGGCTTTCGCAACGCGAGAAGCGGCATCCGGCGCATTGCGGCTTTCGATCCTTCTTCATTTGCTGTCCAGATCGCCGGTGAAGTTCGCGGCATCGATCCATTTGAATATTTTCAGGTGAAAGAACGCCATCATGTTTCGCGGACTGCCGCTCTCGCGATTACAGCAGCGCGTCAGGCTCTTGCCGATGCGAATCTCAATCCGGAGGTTCTGACGATCGAGGAGAGGCGCCGCATCGGAGTTGTGCTCGGCAGCGGAGGCGGCGGCCTGGAGTTCACCGAGCGCCAGTATGAACATTGGTTCCGCGGCGAACCGAAGAAAGCCAGCGTTTACACGATTCCGACATCGACGATCGGAACGCTGAGCAGTGAAATCTCGATGGCGTTTCGTCTGCACGGAGCGAGTCATGTCGTGTCCACCGGCTGCACGAGTTCGACCGACGCGTTGTATTACGCATGCGATGCAGTGATGAGCGGCCGCGCGGATATTGTGGTTACCGGAGGCGTCGATGCGCCGCTGGCGCCGGGGATCCTTGCCGGCTTCTGTCTCATGCGTGTTCTCACTGAATCATGGAACGATCGGCCTGAGCGCGGTTCGCGTCCGTTTTCAAAGGATCGTGACGGATTCGTTCTGGGAGAAGGAGCGTGGATCTACATTATCGAGACGCTGGGTTCAGCGAAAGCGCGTCGCGCCCCGATTTATGCGGAGGTGCTTGGATACGGCTCGACATGCGACGCGCATCATCGTGTGCGTCTCGATGAATCGGGTGTCGAACCTGCGCGCGCGATGACTCTCGCTTTGGAAGACGCGGGACTTTCACCTTCGGATATCGACTATGTCAATCTTCACGGCACATCAACTGCTTTGAATGACCGCATCGAAACTCGCGCCGTCAAACGGAGTTTCGGAGAGTGCGCTGCAGGGATTCCTGCCAGCGGGACGAAATCCATGGTGGGACACCCGCAAGGCGCCAGCGGCGCCGCAGGAATCAGCGCGATCCTGTTTGCAATGAAAGAAGGAATGATTCCTCCGACTTTGAATCTGGATGAACCGGATCCGGAATGCGATCTCGATTATGTGCCGCGCATCCCACGCAAAGCGCGGGTCCGGTACGCGCTTGGGAATTGCATCGGGTTCGGATCCAAGAATTCCGCGCTCGTCTTCGGCAATGTTTAGCCGGTTTGCGCATCGATCGCAGGAGTCCGAGATCATGGATGACCTCGGCGGCGCTGGCATCGAGTTTGACAAGGCTTACCGGGAATTGGGAATCATCAACCGTTATCTCGGCGGTATCCGCGCAATCGAACGATTCCTTCCGCGCACAGGCAATTTGCTGATGCTGGATGTCGCGGCCGGAGGCTGTGATGTCAGCGAAGCGCTGCTCACGCGATGGCCGTGTAGAATCGTCGTACTCGATTTGAATGCGCGCGGGTTGAAACTCTCCGGAAAATCATGGCGGGTTGTTGGGAATGCTGTCGAGTTGCCGTTCGGGGATGGAACATTCGATGTCGTCATGGCGTCGCTTTTCTTTCACCATCTCTCGGACGATGACTGCGTGCGCGCGTTATCAAACATGTGGCGCGTGGCGAGGCGCCGGATTCTGGTGAACGATCTGCACCGGCACGCGGTGGCCTACTTCTCAATCCGGGCTTTGACGGCGCTCTTCAGCCGCAGCGCGATGGTTCGTCATGACGGCCCGGTCTCGGTTGCGCGCGCGTTCAGGCCGCGCGATTTGATTGAAATTGCCGGGCGTGCCGGGATCCCGGCGCGTGTGCATCGAAGCTTTCCGTACAGGCTGGTTCTGGTGGCTGAGAAACCGTGAAGCACGATGTGATTATCATCGGCGGCAGTCTTGCGGGCGCAGCATGCGTGAGGGAATTGACGCGCCTCGGCGTTGATGCGATCGCTCTTGAACGCGAGCGGTTTCCCCGGCGCAAAGTGTGTGGCGGATTTCTGTCCCCGGGCGCGGCAGCATGCCTGGCTCATCTTGGTGTACTTGATGCCTGTCGAAAATCGGGCGCTGTTGAGGTTCGATCCGCTCGTATCACCGTGGATTCCACCGAGGTTGATTTTCCATTTGAACGCCCCGGTTTCGGCATTTCACGCAGCGTTCTGGATGACATTGTTGGCCGCGTTGAGAACGTGAAGCAGGGACATAGTGTGACGGCGGTTCGCCGAAATCACGCGGGGTTCATGGTTGATGGGGTTCAATGCCGTGTCCTGATAGATGCCGCGGGAAAGCTGAGCCGCTTCACGAAACGGCGTGCCGTGGCGGAGTTCGGTGTTCAGTATCAAGGGCCGTCACCGGTGTCACCAACATTGGATTTCCGGTTTTTCGAAGAGGGCTACGGCGGGACTGTCTCGATTGAAGGTGGACAATCGAACTCATGTTTCCTGATTCGCAAAAACGCCGTCAATCGCTACGCAAACCGCGCGGATTGTCTTGTGACCGGTCCGCTTGCTTACGATAGACTTCCCGGCGCATTCATCGCGATCGGCGATGCTGCCGGAATGGTGGATCCATTTTGTGGTGAAGGGATGCGGCACGCGCTCGAATCCGGCATGCTGGCGGCCGGGATCGTGGCCCGGGCTTTCCGTCGCAGTGCAACCTATGAAGAAATGAAATGGGAGTATGAAGCCGAGTGGGAAAGAAAGTGGTCCGTGCGGCGAGCCATAGGTTTCGGAATTCGGAGGATGCTCGCAAAGCGGAAGGTATTTGCCGCCGCGGTATGCCGAATGCCGGCATTCGTTCTCAATCGACTATGGGACTAGCAGTCTTGAGGTTAGTTGCAATGAGTCAAGTTTTGAAGAGCGACATTCCCCTCCTCGCAGAGGAGGGGTGGCCGCGCTATCAAGAAAAAGTATCCGTTCCGATTTAGCGCGGACGGGGTGGTCGGTTCGGCACGGCTTCGAAGCAGTCCCGAACTGACCACCCCGTCTGCGGCGCTTCGGTGGCTTCGCGACATTTTATTGATGCCGCAGCCACCCCTCCTCTGCGAGGAGGGGAATGTCGCTCTTCACAACTTGACTCACTTGCAACAACCTCAAGGCTTCTGGCAACGTTTCGCACAAAAAGTCGGCGAAGGGACAGGCTGCTCTCCTCATCTCCTATCTCTGAAACAAGGGCGTCATCGCTCTCACGCGCTGAGGAGGGGAGTTTTGTTTCCATGGATCAGTCATTGTGCAAAGCCAAAACATGGCACTGCTTTCCTTAATCCTCGGCATCCTCGCCATCCTTCAGGGTCTCGTTGCACTCTTCGATGGCATCCGCTCCGCGCGGCACATGCGAACGTTCCGGCCCCGCCGGGTTGCCGGCGAACGCGTGATGGTCTTTTGTCCGTGCAAAGGGATCGACAGCGGGTTTGAAAAAAACATTCGTTCGATACTCGATCAGGATTACCCGCATTTCGACGTTACGTTTATTGTCGACTCGATAGACGACCCTGCCTATGGCGCTCTTACCGGCCTGGGTGTCCCGAGAATTCTCGTTGCGGGCCACGCGACGACCCGGGGGCAAAAAGTTCATAATCTGGCTTACGCGATCGAGCAGACGGATACCTCCGCCGCGACGGTGTTCGTCTTCTGTGATTCCGATGCCCGGTTTCCGCGCGAATGGCTGTCGCGGCTTCTCGCGCCGCTCAACGCGGATAACATCACGACCGGGTATCGCTGGTACGCGACACCTCGATTTCACCTCCAGACGCTTCTGCGATCCGCATGGAATGCGTCATCGGTAAGCGTCCTCGGCGATCATAATCGGAACTTCGCGTGGGGCGGATCCACGGCAATCCATCAGGAAACATTCAACCGGCTCAAAATACTCGATGCCTGGCGCGGTTCCGTGAGCGATGACTACTCGGTGACACGCGCTGCGGAGCGGGGACGTGTAAGAATCGTGTTTATTCCAGAGTGCCTGATCCCATCGTATGGCGAGTGCACCTGGAGCGAACTGTTTGAGTTCACGACGCGGCAGATCATCATCACACGCGTTTATCATCCCCGGCTTTGGGGAATCGGTTTTGCCGGGCATCTGATTTTCACTGCCGCATTCTTCATTCTTCCGCTCACACACCCGATTCTGTGGTTCGCGCTTTACGGCATTTCTGCGGTGCGGTCCTGGATCCGTTATCGGGCGATTGGAACGGTGCTGCCGCGGCCTGCCTTGTCGAACTACGGGTGGTTCTATATCCTGTGTTCGCCCCTTGTGGCGCTGCTCTATCTCTACAACATGACGTGCGCGGCGTTCAGCAGAGAGATTGTATGGCGACAGATACATTACAGACTCGTGTCACCCCACGAAACACGCGTGTTTGGCGGATCCGCCGCAAGCGAAAGCTGAACACGATCATCTTTTTCGTTACCTCGCACTGCAACGCAACCTGCGAGACCTGTTTCTACTGGGACGAACTTAATCAGCAGGGTGACTTGTCGTGGGACGAGATCGTGAAGCTCTCGAAGAACACGCCGCCATTCACGGATCTCTGGTTCAGCGGCGGCGAGCCGACACTGCGGAAAGAACTGCCGGAAATCATCGATCTGTTCGTTCGCAACAACGGCGTGCAATACATCAATCTGCCGACGAACGGATTGAAGCCGCACCGCATCTGCGAAGTGGCTGCGCAGTGCCTTCGGCACAATCCGGGTCTTGAGCTGCACATCAACATCGCGCTGGACGGCCTTCAGGAATCCCACGATTTGATGCGAGGCGTTCCCGGGAATTTTGAAAAAGCCCTTGAAAGCGCGCGAATGCTCCGGCTTCTGAAACAGGAGTTCGGGCTGCGTCTCATCGTCAATATCAATACGGTGATCACACGCGACAACCTCGATGACATTCTCCCTCTCGCGGAGTTCATTCGAGCCGAGCGCATTGCCGATGGTCATTACTTCAACCTGATTCGCGGTGACGCGAAGGATCCCGGACTCAAGCGCGTCGAACGGGAAAAGCTGCGCGGCATTTATTCGAGACTGCCGGAGATTCAGTGGAGTTACGCGGAAGGCATGTTTGATGACCGGATTCCATTCATCAAGTGGATCAAGAAAGCTGTGTATGTCGCCGTCCTGACATTCCACCACCGGACGCAATTCGAGAACCTCGAGGCTTCGCGTCGCTGGGCCATGCCGTGTACTGCCGGCGAGACTTCCGCGGTTATCGATTTCGACGGACGGATCCGCTCGTGCGAATTGAGGAAGCCTATCGGTAACCTGCGCGACTTCGACATGAATCTAAAGGTCTTCTGGGAAACACCCGCGCGCAAAAATGAGCCGCATCAGATTTCCTGCGACCAATGCTGGTGCACGCACGTCTGTTTTATCCATGACAGCCTGCGGTACTCTACTAAGGCGATGCTTTCCGAGATTCCAAAGAACTACGTGTATCGCAACACCTGGTGATTCGTATGAAACGTGTTCGCGTGCCCGATTTGCGATTGATGAAAGAGCGCGGCGAGAAGATCGCCGTGCTGACGGCATACGACTTCACGATGGCGCGTTTGCTGGATCGCGCGGGAATCGATGTGATTCTTGTCGGGGATTCGGTGGGCATGGTCGCTCTGGGCTTCGACAACACGCTGCCTGTCACGCTCGATATGATGATCCATCACACGGCTGCAGTGAGCCGTGGAGTGAAGCGCGCCCTGGTTGTCGCCGACATGCCGTTTCTTACATACCAGCTCAGCACCGACGAAGCGATGCGAAATGCCGGACGTTTGATTCAGGAAGGCGGAGCTGCAGCCGTGAAGATCGAAGGAGGGAAGCAGATCGCCGATACGGCGCGGCGTCTCGTCGATATCGGTGTGCCGGTGATGGGACACCTCGGATTAACACCTCAGTCCGTCCATCAGCTCGGAGGGTTCCGGCCTCAGGGCCGCGATACTGAGACTGCAGACCGTCTTGTTAAAGATGCGGAAGTACTCGAGAAGGCCGGAGTATTTGCCATCGTGCTGGAATCGATACCCCCAGATCTCGGCGGCCGCGTCAGCGCATCGTTGAAGATTCCCACGATCGGCATCGGCGCGGGCAATCAATGCGATGGGCAGGTTCTCGTGGTCAACGACACGCTGGGCCTGTCGGAGACGCCTCCACCCTTTGCGAAACAATTCGCGCAGCTTTCCGAACAGATCCTCTCGGCCGCGCGCGCATATATCGAGGATGTCCGTGCGGGTGGTCCACACCGTTAACGAAGTTCGCGAAGCGCTTGCCGCGGCCCCGAAACCTGGATTCGTGCCCACGATGGGTGCGCTTCATGCCGGCCACGAAGCGTTGATTCAATCCGCGCGAAAAGAGTCTCAAACGGTTGCCGTCAGTATCTTTGTGAATCCGATTCAGTTTGGTCCTGAGGAAGACTACGCGCGCTATCCGCGAACACTCGAGCAGGATCTTCAGATCTGCGAACGCCACGGCGTCGATCTCGTGTTTACGCCTTCGGTCGAGGAGATGTATCCGCTGCCGCAACTCACATTCGTCGAAGTCACGCGTCTCACGGAACATCTTTGCGCGAAGTTTCGTCCTGGACATTTCCAGGGCGTCGCGACGGTGGTTTTGAAGCTTCTTAATATTGTTCAACCGGAGCGCGCTTACTTCGGCGCGAAAGACCTGCAGCAGTTGGTAGTCATTCGGCGAATGGTTCGCGACCTGAATCTGCCGATCGAGATCGTGGCGATTCCGACGGTGCGAGAGGCCGATGGACTTGCGTTGAGTTCAAGAAATAAATATCTCAATGCGGAGGAGCGCAAAGCGGCGCCGGCGTTGTATCGCGCGCTGCGGGCTGCGGCGGAACGCATTCAATCCGGAGAACGCGATGTGTCGAAGATTCGGGAGGTAGCGCTGGCTGTGTTGAATGATGAACCACTGATTCGCGTGGAATACTTCGAGGTTGTGGAACCTGACGAACTCCAACCGGTTTCCAGCGTTGACGGTTCCGTTTACATCGCCTCTGCCATCCGGATCGGCGGGACCCGGTTAATCGATAATGTAACGCGGGTGTAGAACCCGCGTTCTGCTATCCTTACACCCTCTATGAAGAAGGATATTCATGTTGCGCACAGTCCGGACTCCGACGACGCATTTATGTTTTACGCTCTGGCGACGCGGAAGATCGATACCGGCGATCTCAATTACATCCATACGCTGAGTGATATTGAAACCCTCAATCGCAAAGCCATGGAAGGTGAGTTTGATGTCTCAGCGATTTCTTTTCATGCCTACGCGTATATGGCCGACAAGTACGCGCTGCTTTCGTGCGGCGCGAGCATGGGCAAGAACTATGGCCCGATCGTGGTTGCGGGAAAGCCCATTCGAGCGAAAAGTCTTGCAAACAAGATCATCGCGGTTCCGGGCACATTGACGTCGGCGTTTCTTGCGCTTCGTCTTTTCGAACCCGATATTCAGTTCAGGGTCGTCGCGTTCGACAAAATCCTCGATGAGGTTCAGAAAGGAAACTACGATGCCGGGCTGCTGATTCATGAAGGCCAGCTCACGTATCGTGAGCAGGGCCTGCACAAGGTGCTCGATCTCGGCGAATGGTGGCTGCAGGAAACGGGACTGCCGCTTCCGCTCGGCGGCAACGTCATCAAGCGCGATCTCGGAAAGAAAATGATGGAGCGAGTCGCGGTGGACATTCGGACGAGCATCCAGTACGGCCTCGATCATCGCGAAGAAGCGATGGCTTACGCGATTCAGTTTTCCCGCGGCCTCGACACCCAGAGAGTCGATCGTTTCATCGGCATGTACGTGAACGAACTCACGCTGGATTACGGCGCTGAAGGGAAACAAGCGGTGCGCAAGCTCCTGCAGGAAGCGTACAAGAAGAAGATCATTCCCGAGCGCGTGGCTTTAGAATTTGTTTAATGGAATCGGAAAGCCGTCAGGACCGCGCCATCCGTCTTTTTCAACAGGCATACGAGCATCAAAGACGAAATGAGTTTGATGAAGCGGTTGAACTCTACAAGAAGTCCATTGAGACTTACCCGACGGCCGAGGCCTATACATTTCTAGGCTGGACGTACAGTTTCATGGGCCGCATCGACGATGCGATCGCCGAATGCCATAAGGCCATCGAAGTCGATCCGACTTTTGGGAATCCCTACAACGATATCGGTTCCTATCTCATGATGAAGGGCAATGTGGACGAAGCCATTCCCTGGCTTGAACGCGCTCTTCAGGCTCCCCGCTATGAAAGCTACTGTTATCCGCACATGAATCTGGGCCGCGCATTCGAATCGAAACGCGATTGGCTTCGGGCCAAAGACGAATACAAAAAAGCGCTCGAAGAGAATAAGGAGTACACGCCCGCGGCACAGGGCATTGCGCGCATACGAGGTTATTTGAATTAGGGGTCCTTCCCGATCCGTTGGGCAACGCTGGTGGTCATTGAAGAAAGATCGGATCAGAGTGCCTGATGGGTCATAATAGTCATCTTCCGGAGAACTACATGGGCAACAGGAAGAAACCGCCGATAAAGCCACGCAGGCCGGCAAACCGTATTGCTCTGAACAACGATAACGAATCAGCCCGGCCGGCTTCCATTGTCGGGATTGGCGCATCGGCAGGCGGACTCGAGGCATTCGAACAACTGCTGGCCGCGTTGCCTGAAAACAGCGGCATGGCATTTGTTCTCGTTCAGCATCTCGCGCCCCAACGTGAAAGCATTCTTTCGGAATTGCTTGCCCGATCGACGAGGATGCCGGTGGTCGAGGTCAAGGAAGGTGTCCGGGTCGAGCCCAATCGCGTTTATGTGATTCCTCCAAACAGTGATATGTCGATCAAGGACGGCGCGCTTCATTTGGCCACGCGGGATAGGGAACGCGCTCTGCGCCTGCCAATCGATTTGTTCTTCCGGTCTCTGGCGGACGATCAGCAAAACCGCGCCATCGGCATCATCCTTTCGGGGACCGCATCCGACGGCACGCTGGGACTGCAGGCCATCAAGGCGGCGGGAGGCGTGACGTTCGCCCAGGACGAACAATCCGCAAAATACAGCGCTATGCCGCGAAGCGCCGTGGCAGCAGGCAACGTCGACTTCGTATTGCCGCCGAGTCTCATCGCACGGGAATTGGAGCGGATTTCCAGGCACGTTCATGTATTCGCGTCAGACGATGCCGCGGAGGCGGAAAGCGCGCCGGCCGGCGATCAGACGCTAAACAAGATCTTTCAACTATTGCGTAACGTCAGCCGTGTCGATTTCAACTATTACAAACAGGGAACCATCAAACGCCGGATCACCCGCCGCATGTTTTTGCGCAAGGTCGATAGTCTGCCGTCGTATTTGCAATTGTTGCGGGTGAATCCGGGAGAGGTGGAAGCGCTTTTCGAAGATATCCTGATCAATGTGACCGGCTTCTTCCGCGATCCTGAAGCTTTCGATGTGCTGCGCGATGACATTTTCCCAAACATATTGAAGGGCAGGAACTCGCAAAGCCCGCTTCGCATATGGGTTCCGGGTTGCTCGACCGGAGAGGAAGCTTATTCCCTCGCGATTGCGATGTTGGAAGCCATGGGCGACAAGCCGTCGAATGTTCAAATTCAAATATTCGCGACCGACGTCAGCGACCACATCATCCAGAAGGCCCGGGCCGGTATTTATCCGGAGAACATCGCAATGGACATCTCCGCCGAGCGCCTGCGGCGGTTTTTCCAGAAGGCCGACGGCGGTTACCAGATAAGCAAGATGATTCGCGACCTTTGCCTGTTTGCCAAACAGGACATTGCAAAGGATCCGCCGTTTTCAAGGCTCGACATGATCAGTTGCAGAAACGTCATGATCTACATGAGCCAGGTTCTTCAGAAACGTATTCTTCCTGTGTTTCACTACGCGCTGAATCCCGGCGGCATTCTGTTTCTGGGTACTTCGGAAACCGCGACCTCCGATGGAGACCTCTTTGTCGCGATCGACAAAAAGCAAAAGATTTACCAGAAGAAACCGGGATCTCTTGCGATGCATGTCGGCGTCCATGAATACCACGACGCGAGTCCAAGAACCCCTCGGGCTCGCGAAGCGCCGCCGGTCGACCTCCAGCGAATCGCGGGCCAATTGCTGTTGGACCGTTACGCCCCGGCAAGCGTTGTTGTGGACGACAACTTGAACATTCATCAGTTTATCGGACAAACCGGCCGGTTCCTGGACCCCGCTCCAGGCGACGCGTCGTTGAATTTGTTGAGGATGGTCAAAACCGGTTTGCAGCTCGAACTCCGGCTTGCATTTCCAAAGGTTCGAAAAACCGGGACCGTTCGCCGGGAGGGACTGCTGGTCGAGCACAACGGCGGCTTGAAGACCGTGAATGTCGAAATTACGTCCGTCAGGAATATGCCGGGAAAAGAACGTTATTACGTCGTAGCTTTCGAAGACGCGGGCGCCATTCCGCGGAAGGATGAAAAGATGCCGTCAGCAGGAAAATCGCCGAAAAAGTCGGCCAAAGGGAAGCTCACACCGCTCGAAACCGAGAATGCGAATCTGCGCGAACAATTGGAAGCGACACGCGGATATCTGCAATCGATCATCGAAGAACAGCGGACGACCAACGAAGAACTCCGGTCGGCGAATGAAGAGATTCAATCTTCCAACGAGGAATTGCAGAGCATCAATGAAGAGCTGGAAACGGCGAAGGAAGAGCTGCAATCAACGAATGAGGAGCTGACGACCGTCAACGAAGAACTTCAAAACCGGAACGACGAATTGTCGCAGCTCAGTAACGATTTGAACAATCTGCTCAGCAGCGTGAATATTCCCATCGTGATGGTCGGCAACGACATGCGCATCCGGCGGTTCACGCCTGTCGCTCAAAAAATGATGAATCTGATTGCCGGCGATGTGGGGCGGCCGATAACCGACATCAAGTCCACTTTGAAGTTACCCGACCTGCGTGCGCTGAGCGCTAAAGTGATCGAAACTCTTGAAATCCAGGAAACCGAGGTCGTGGATACTATCGGAAGACCGTATTTGATGCGGCTCAGGCCGTACCGTACGATGGACAATAAGATTGAAGGCGTCGTGATGATCTTCCTCGATTTCGAAACGCGTAAGAACAACAAGAACTCCGGCAAACAACCATGAAACAGGAATTGGAGCGGTCTGTTTCAAAGAACGGCCGGCACGTTTCAAATCGCTCAAGTATGACCGTGGACGATCTGGTAAGCGAGGTCGTCGCATATCGAAGACAACTCGAGCTCCAGAACCAACAACTCGATGCCGCGCGCGCGGAAGCGCTGGAATCGCTGAGCCGGTACAACGAACTCTACAACCTCTGGACGGTTGGTTTTATGACTCTGGATCGTAAGACCCGGATCGTCGAATTGAACGGCATTTCCGCAAAACTGCTTGGCGCCTCCGTGTCGTGGCTGATCAACAGACTGTTCATCGCCTTCGTCGCAACTCACGACCTGCAGCGCTTCCTGGCATTCCTGAGCCGAACATTTAAACGAACCGACGCCGGCGCCATCGATATCGATCTCCGGCTCGCCAATCACCTCGTTCCGGTGCAATTCTCGATTCGAGCTTCGCCGCAGGAGGGAATTGCGCGCGTCATGCTGGTGGATTTGTCCGGAGTCCGGCACACCGAAAGCCAGCTTCACACTGCCATCGAGAGCTGGTCGACGCTGGTTCAGAACGCCCCTGACGTCATCATGACGCTCGGCCGCGACGGAAAGGTTTTGTTCTCGAACCGGTCGATCTGGTCGCGCGCCGTTCCGGAGATGGTGGATACGTATCTCGTCGACTACGTTTCAAAGGAGGACAGGAGCCGGGTTCAGGAATGCATACGGGAAGCATTCGAACTTCGCCGCGTGTCTTGTGAAGTGTCGGGAATCTCGGATGACGATGCGTGGTTCAGCTTTACATTCAGTCCAACCCAGGTCCTTACTACTACTACTACTACTACTACTACTACTACTACTATCATGCTGATGATCCGCGATATCACCGAATATAAACGCACGGAAGCATTGCTGCGCCAATCCGGAGAACAGTTGCGGGAATTTGCGGCGCGAATGGAAGCGCTTCGCGAAGAAGAACGTTTGACGGTTGCTCGAGAGATCCACGATGAATTGGGCCAGGCCCTTACGATTTTGAAACTCGATCTTTCGTGGCTGCGCACCAGGATGTCGCGGGAGCAACGCGCGGAAAAAACGAAACTGAATGCGATGATGAACCAGGTGGACGAAACCATCGACCGCGTCCGCCGGATTTCGTCGAGGCTCCGGCCGCTGCTGCTCGATGATCTCGGTCTTGTTGCCGCGATCGAATGGCAGGCGGCGGACATCCAGAAGCGCACCGGCATCCGGTGCTATGTCCGTTCCTCAGAGGAGAAACTGGATTTCGAACCGGAGAAATCGGCGGCGTTGTTTCGTATCGTGCAGGAAGCATTCACGAACGTTGTGCGGCACGCCAATGCCACGAATGTTCGTCTACACCTGGATCAGAAAGGTGATAGGCTCAAGATCACTATTCGCGATAACGGCAAAGGAATGTCTGAAGAGCAGGCTGCGAAGACAACGTCGCTTGGAATTCTTGGAATGAAGGAACGTGTGGCCAGAATCGGCGGTGAATTCAACATTTTTTCCCGGCCGGGCAAGGGGACTCGGATCGATATCACAATTCCCAGATCCCATGATTAAAGTTATTGTCGTTGACGATCACGCGGTTGTGCGCGAAGGCTTGAAACGAATCATCTCGGAAAATCCCGGAATGGCGGTCACCGGCGAAGCCGGAGACGGCTTCGAAGCCCTCCAGGTTGTGAGAAAGGAACCGTGCGACGTCGTGCTGCTCGATATCACCATGCCCAATAAGAGCGGGCTCGATGTCCTCAAGGAGCTTCACGCCGAATCGCCCCGCCTTCCCGTCCTGGTTCTCAGCATGCATGCGGAAGATCAGTACGCCGTAAGGATCCTGCGCGCCGGCGCCGCGGGATACCTGACGAAAGAAAGCGCTCCGGCAAAACTCGTTCAGGCGATTCGCAAAGTCGTTCGAGGCGGAAGGTATGTGAGCCCGACACTCGCTGAAAGACTTGTCTACGACTTGAATGCAGATGCATCGAAACCCCCTCACGAGACTCTTTCGGATCGCGAATATCAAGTCCTGTGTATGATTGCTTCGGGCAAAACGGTTTCGGATATCGCCGTTGAACTCGCGCTCAGCGTGAAAACGATCAGTACGTATCGCGTCCGCATTCTCGAAAAGCTCAATATGAAGAACAACGCTGAGATGACGCGGTACGCCATCAAAGAAGGTCTCGTGGATTGATCCCGTTCAGGGACCTGTTCTGTCCAGTCTGCGGCATAAGCTCCCGCCATTCTTCTCTTGTTGTAATGGGTTTCCAAAGCATCAATATTTAGTGTACTGTATTGAACTGCCCACAAGATCTTGTTGACAAAAAGGAGAGACCATCCCATGAAAGAGGAAGTCCTGGAGAGCACGGCGACGGCGAAAACGACCCCCATCCCAACCCCAAAAGGATTGGAATTCCGGCGCTATTTCACGCGGGAAGGAATCTCGCCTTACGACACGGTGGAATGGGAATACCGGACGGCGGCGATCACCAGCGAATCGGGCGAGGTGATTTTCGAGCAGAAGAATGTCGAAGTCCCGAAGAACTGGTCGATGACGGCCACCAACATCGTGGCTTCGAAATATTTTCATGGCAAACGGGGAAGTCCGGAGCGTGAATCGAGTGTGCGCCAACTTGTGGGCCGTGTGGCGGACACGATTACCGAATGGGGGCAGAAGGGCGGATATTTCGCGGGCAGCCAGGATGCCGCGATCTTTCATGATGAACTGGTTCATTTGCTGGTGAATCAGATGATGGCATTCAACTCTCCCGTGTGGTTCAACTGCGGCGTTGAAGTGAAGCCTCAGTGCTCGGCTTGCTTCATTAATTCAGTCGAGGACACGATGGGTTCGATTCTGGAACTCGCCAAGACCGAAGGCATGCTGTTCAAGTGGGGCTCGGGAACGGGGAGCAATCTCTCACCGATTCGATCGTCGAAGGAACAGCTCTCCGGCGGCGGTATTGCATCGGGCCCTGTATCGTTCATGAAGGGGTTTGATGCTTTTGCCGGCGTCATCAAATCCGGCGGAAAGACGCGGCGGGCAGCAAAGATGGTGATCCTGAATGCCGGGCATCCCGACATCATGGAGTTCATCAACAGCAAGGCGAATGAAGAGAAGAAAGCGTGGGTATTGCTCGATAACGGCTATGCCGGCGGTGTCGACGGCGAAGCGTACTCTTCGATCTTCTTTCAAAACGCGAATCACAGCGTGCGCGTGACGGATGAATTCATGCAGGCGGTGATCAACGATGAAGACTGGACCACGCGCTCGGTCGTGGACGGCGCTCCGGTCGATACGTACAAGGCGCGGGAGATGATGCGCATGATCGCGGACTCCGCTTATATCTGCGGCGACCCCGGCATGCAGTACGACACAACGGTGAACCGTTGGCACACGTCGAAGAACACCGCTCCGATCAATGCTTCGAATCCCTGCTCCGAATACATGTTCCTGGATGATTCGGCATGCAACCTGGCGTCCCTGAACCTGCTGAAATTTTCGGACAGCGATGGCCGGTTCAATATTGAAGCGTTCCGTAAGGCTGTGGATGTAACGATCACTGCGCAGGAAATCATCGTGGGATTCGCCAGCTATCCGACCAAGAAGATCGAAAGAAACTCCTTCGATTACCGGCCATTGGGATTGGGTTACGCGAATCTCGGCGCGCTCCTGATGTCGCAGGGCATTGCTTACGACAGCGATCTGGGCCGCAATTACGCAGCCGCGATTACGGCCATGATGACCGGCGAGGCGTATCTGCAATCGGCGAAGATCGCAGGTGAATTGGGACCGTGTGCGGGATTCGATATCAATCGCAAACCGTTCCTGGATGTCATGCGCATGCATCGCGATTCGGTGAAGCAGATCAGCCGCGAAAACGTCCCGGTGGAAATGTACGATGCGGCGTGGACCATCTGGTCGGATGCCGTCGATCTCGGCGTGCTTCATGGATATCGCAATGCGCAGGCTTCGGTCCTCGCGCCGACGGGAACGATCGGCTTCATGATGGATTGCGATACGACCGGTATCGAACCCGATCTCGCTCTCGTGAAATACAAGAAGCTCGTCGGCGGCGGCACCATCAAGATCGTCAATAACACGGTGCCGCCGGCGCTTGTGAAACTGGGCTATGACGATCCGCGGGTGAAGGAGATCGTGCATTACGTTAATGAGAAGGGAACCATTGAAGGCGCTCCCGGACTGAAGCCCGAACACCTTCCGGTTTTCGATTGCGCCTTCAAAGCGACGAACGGTACGCGGTCGATTCACTATATGGGGCATCTCAAGATGATGGGCGCCGTTCAGCCGTTCATTTCCGGAGCCATTTCGAAAACGGTAAATCTGCCTTCGGCGGTTACGGTCGAAGAAATCGAACAGGCGTATATCGAAGGCTGGCGGCTGGGCCTCAAGGCCGTTGCCGTTTATCGGGACGGCTCGAAGCGAACTCAGCCATTGAGCACGAGCGCATCGGAAGCGAAGGCCGCGGCAGTCGTAGAGAGCCGGCCGGTGCGGAGACATTTGCCGGTCGAACGTCATTCGATTACGCACAAGTTTGGAGTCGCCGGTCATGAAGGTTACCTGACGATCGGCATGTATGAAGACGGCACGCCCGGGGAAATCTTCATCGTGATGGCGAAAGAGGGATCGACGTTGTCGGGTGTGATGGACAGTTTCGCGACGACATGCTCGATGGCCCTGCAATACGGTGTGCCGCTCAAAGTCCTCGTCGATAAATTCAGCCACACGCGATTTGAACCTTCCGGGTTTACTTCAAATCCTCAGGTGCCGTATGCAAAGTCGATCATGGACTACATCTTCCGGTACCTCGCTTCGAAATTCCTTCCCGCCGACGAAGCCCGCGCGCTAGGCGTGCAGGTTGATGAAGCGCCGTTGACGCCGCTCACGATCCAGTCAACGTTTCAGATGCCTCCTGCAGCGTCGAAAACCTCCGACGTTGCGGGTCCTTCAAAGAAAGGCGCCCTGGTGGATATTGAAGATCGCGATGCGCCGGTCTGCTTCGAATGCGGCTCCCTTATGGTCCGCAACGGCGCCTGCTACAAATGCCTGAACTGCGGTTCCACAAGCGGGTGCTCGTAGGGACTATCGTTTCTTGATCTCCGGCTCGAGATCGGTTGGCCGGGCCGGAGTGCGGAAAGCGTAAATCTGGTCTTTCAAGCTCTGATACATCCAACGCATTCCGATATCTCGCGCTTCGGAATACGCTTTTTTGGGATCCCAGCGTTGAATACCGATGCGATACAACGCTGCCATGGCGCCGGTGCGATCGGCGCCTCGCCGGCAGTGAAAGAAAATCGGGTAATTGTTTGGATTGTTGATGAGCTCGAAATATTTCGCGATAGCTGCTCCGGGAATCGCTGTCCAGGGACGAATATCCTCGATCGGAATCTGCACATAGTTCATTCCCAGCTTCTGAACGATTCCTGCCTCATCGTTTTCCATCCGCAGGTTGATGACCGTTTTTATTCCTCGATCCTTTAGCAATTCAAATCCCTTTGTGGTCGGCTGGCCGCCGCGATAGAGCCCCTCGGTCAGCAGGTAGAAGCGAGGAATTTCGCCATGGGACGGCAGTTCAGTAAGAGGCCCGGCGGCTGCAATGGCTGGAAATATCAACAGGCAGGCGGTCAATCGCAGCATGGTATTCGATGTGCACGTTGTGTTCATCGGAGTGTAACCACCAGTGTTTTCGACGGAATTCATTACAAAACGAAAGAGTTTGCTCGAACGCGCGCTCTCGATCTTTGCCGAAGTACGCAACGGAGAAGGATTGACGGCGCTTCTCATGATGATGAATGTCTTCACGCTTCTTACAGCGTATTACATCATCAAGCCGGTCCGCGAGGCGTTGATTCTTGGAGGAGCCGGCGCAGAAATCAAGAGCTACGCGGGTGCGGGACAGGCGTTGCTGTTCCTTCTTCTCGTGCCCGCATACAGTGCATTTGCGAGTCGTGTCAATCGAGTGCGATTGATCAACGGAGTCACGCTGTTCTTTATTTCGAATCTGGTGATCTTTTATGCGCTTGGGCGGAGTGGCGTGCAGTTCGGCGTTGCCTTTTTCTTATGGGTCGGCTTGTTCAATCTGATGGTGCTCGCGCAATTCTGGGCATTTGCAAACGATATTTACACACAGGAACAGGGCCGCAGGCTTTTCGCGGTTCTGGGCATCGGCAGTTCGGTGGGCGCGATTTTCGGCGCGCGCATCGCGGGCTGGTTGTTCAAACCGCTGGGACCTTATTCGATGATGCTGGTGAGCGCGGGGCTGCTGGGAGTTTGCGTCGTATTGACGAACATCGTGCACAACAGGGAACGAGGCCGGGCGCCGGCGCTCACCCGGCTCGCTTCGCGAGCGGGCCTTTCCCAGAGCGAAAGGCTGGGGCCGGGCGGCGGATTTCAACTCGTATTGCGGCATCGGTACCTGCTGTTCATCGCTCTCCTGGTGCTGCTTGAGAACTTCGTCAATACGACGGGAGAATTCATTCTCGGCAAGACGGTGACACGAAGCCTGCATGATCCCACTGCCATCGGCGAGTTCTACGCCGGATTCTTTTTCTGGGTCAACGTGGCCGGCGCCGCGCTTCAAATGTTCCTTGTGTCACGCATTATGAAGTACGCGGGAATCGGTCCGGCGTTGTTCGTACTGCCTGCAATTGCGCTCGTGAGCTACGGCACGCTGATCTTTCTTCCGGTGCTGGGCTTCATACGCATTGCGAAGATTGCGGAAAACAGCGCCGATTATTCGATTCAAAACACGGCGCGGCATGCGTTATTCCTGCGGACCGATCGCGCGGCCAAGTACAAAGCAAAGTCCGCCATCGACAGCTTTTTCTGGCGGGCCGGCGACGCGCTCTCCGCGCTTCTGGTGTTTCTGGGGACGCAGCTCACACTGGGCGTCCGGTATTTCGCCGCGGTCAATGCACTATTGGTGCTGATCTGGGTGGCCATAGCGTATGCCATTCTCCGGATACGAAAAGAGGGCAGTCTTACTGAGTCTGAAAGCCGTGCGGCATGAAGTTTCCAAGGCCATTCCGCGAAGGGGTTTTGGATATTCGGAGCCAGGAGATCGAACGCGTTCTGGTCATGTCGGTCTATCTGCTCCTCGTCGTTGCGTGCTACACAACGACGAAAGCGGTCCGTGATTCGTTGTTCGTCACAAAAATCGGCCCATCGCAGCTTCCATACATGTACCTGCTGATTGCGGGCGTGATGGGACTGATCTCCCTGTTTTATTCGAGAGCCGTACATCGTATCGGGCTGTACCGGCTGATGCGTCTGACTTCTTTTGTCGCGATATCGAATCTGGTTCTGTTCTGGCTCGTCTTCCGCAGGAGTTCGACGTTCTGGTTTTACGTTTTGTATGTGTGGGTCAGCCTTTTTGGCGCGATTGCTGTTTCCCAGATCTGGCTTCTCGCGACGCATGTGTTCGACGCCAGAGAAGCGCGCCGTGTGTTTGCGTGGATCGGCGCGGGTGGGATACTCGGCGGAATTCTCGGCGGGGCATTGACGAATCAGCTTGCGGGACGGCTCGGCACGGAATCGTTGTTGATCGCGTGCGCGTTGATGATGGCGCTTACGCTGGCTTTGCTGGAACGAGCGATCCGCTTTACGGATCCGGAGAGCGTCGAAGATACAAAATCCCGCGAGACAGAGGAGCCGGGAGTCACACAGTCGGCACTCTTGAAGGTTGTTCGCGAATCACCGCACCTCACGATGATGGTCTGCATGCTTGGAGCGGCAGTCATCGCCGAGGCGTTCATCGATTACGAATATAAATCTGTGGCGCGAGAGTTTTTGACGTCGAAGGACCGGCTGACAACTTTCTTTGGAACGATCACTTTCTGGATCGGCATTGTGTCGCTGTTGTTTCAGATGCTGATCACCAACCGAATCCTGAAGCGATTTGGTGTCGGGTGGGTGATCCTGATGCTACCATCGGCGCTGCTCGGGGCATTCGGCTTGATGGCCGTTCGTCCGGTTCTGTGGAGCGCGGCCCTGCTCCAGCTCGTGGACGGAACCTTCAGCTATACCACGCATCGGGCCGGCATGGAGTTGCTTTACCTGCCGGTTCCGCCTCAGACACGAAATACCGTTAAAGCATTCATCGATGCATTCGTGGACCGCTTCGGTCGCGCAATCGGCGGTGTGTTGCTGGTTGTATTGACGGCGCTTCTCAGCCTTTCCATTCCAGCGTTGAGCATCATTGCATGTGTTGTGGTTGCCGCGTGGATTGCCGTATCCGTAGCTGTGAAGCGTGAGTACGTCCAATCGTTTCGGCAGGCGCTCCAGAAGGAATCGATTGAACCGGAAGCGCTGGAGCTGCGTACTCTCGATCGTTCAAGTATGAGGACGCTGCTTGGCGCCCTGTCCAGCGGCGATGAACGTGAGGTTTTGTATGCGGTGGACCTGTTAAGCAACACGCCGCCGAAGGCGTGGCGCCGTCAAATCGATGCATTGATCCGGCATCCTTCAAGCGCAGTCCGAACTCGCGCCATCGCGGTCCTGGCGCGGTGGAACGATCCTTCGATTACGCGGCCCGAGTTGATTCATCATCCGGACTATCAGACGGCCCGCGTGGCCATGGTCAGCGTGCTGGGCCTGCTCTGGACGGGCTCTCCGCGTGAATGCGCGTTGCTGGAGCGGCTTTTGCAGGATCCGGATCCGGCCGTGGTCCGCCAGGCGATTCATACGAGCGGGCTCGTCAGGTACGACAGGGCAATACCTGTGTTGATCGAAAGCTTGGCACGCAGGCCATTGCGTGCTGAAGCGCGCGATGCGCTTTTGAAGTTTGGCCGGCGGGGAGCGAACGCGCTCGTCGTGGCATTGGGTGTCCGTTCGGGAAATGCCCAACTGCGATGGCACGCTATGAAAACATTGAATAGCATGCTCGTTCGTATGCCGAGACTGTCGATTGATGCACAGCGCGTGCGGCTTTACATCGAGAACCACCACAAGGCACATGAACGGCTGCGTACGATCCGCGCGTGGATTCAAGAGAATGGTGATGCCGATCCGAAGATGCAACTTCTGATGCGCGCCCTGGACGAACGGATAGAAGAAACCCTGGATTGGGTGGTGCGGTTAACCGCGGTGTTGTATGCGCCGCACGACCTTTATTTGATGTATCACCATTGGCGCGATAAACCGCCTCTTTGGCCGAGCGCTATCGAGTTCATGGACAACTTGCTGGACAACGATGTGAAAGGAACGGTTGTTCCCATGCTGGAGGAATCGTGGGACCCCGAAAAGTTTCAGTCCGTGGAACGGCCGAACGCTCTCCGTACATGGGACTCCGTGCGTGAGGCGCTGACGGCATCGGATGACACATGGTTGAATGCGATTGCCGCTGAAGTGAATTCTGCATCTGCCAGCGAGGCTGCGTGACACCCGTCGACAAAGTGCTGTGTTTGCAAAAAGTGCCTGTCTTCAGGCACGCGTCAACGGAAATGCTGTCTTTCATCGGCTCCATCGCCATTGAAGTCGACGCCGCTTCGGGCGAAGCCATCTTTTCGGAAGGCGATGACGCCGACGCCATGTATGTTTCCGCCAAAGGCCGTGTCGGCTTGTCGCGCGAGGGCAAAGACGTTTGGACCGCCGGCGAAGGCGAGAGCTTCGGCACCTGGGCGCTCTTTGATAATCAGCCCAGAAATCTCACCGCAGTCGCGCTGGAAGACTCCCATCTGCTCAAGATTCGCAGTGAGGATTTCTATTTACTGCTGGAAGACCATGATGAAATTACCCCCGCTATTCTTCGAGGGATTATCGATCGAATGAATACCCTCCTTGCGGAACAGCCCGGCGGCGCAATTCTCCACGTTTTTGCATAAAGCACACCCGGCGTGTTCGAGCACGATCCGGCATAATTGGTTCACTTCGCTGGCTATAGGCTGAAACAGATCCGATTGGAACACTCGGTGCAGCGAAGTCCACGTGCACCCCGCAAATATATCTGCCGATTTTCGTGTCCGGAGTGTTCTGTTACTGACATTGCTCCTGATAGCGGCCACCTGGGTGAGGGCTCAGGAAGTGGAGGAATCCCCGCCGCCTCCGGATGAGGGCCGGATCGTCGAAGGCCGTCCACCGCTCTACAGCTTCAAACGAAATCTTCATCCGTTGACGTGGGTGGAGCTGGGCATGAAGCCGTTGTTTCGACTCCAGGACAACGAAAGAATCAACAGGCTTGCAACGGCGCCGGCCTCTGACAAGCGCGCGGGTGTGAAGTTTGGAGTCGATGGAACGTCTCCTGGGTCCGGCCTCGGTCCCGTTGTCACGTTTTTTCACAAGGATCTGTTCGGGAAGGGAATCGAAGTCGAAGCGCCTTTGGTTTACACCTACAATCGCTACGAACTATATCGGCTCAACGCGAAAGTACCGCTCGCGAAAGAGACTTTTGTCGATCGGCTGACGTTCGATCTCGGAACAGCGTACCGCACACAAGCGAACGATGAAATGTTTCCCATCGGGAACGAGTCGCCGCTTTCAGCGGAAAGCCACATCCGGACGGTCAGCCGTGAAGCCTCTGCCGGATTTACCGTGAACTTGAACAAGGAATGGAAAGCCGGACTCCATGAGACGTATCGAAGTATCGGTGTCTCCCATCCACTGAAAGGAACCTCGGCGCAGACAGAGTTGCATGATTTCCCGATTCCCGGTTTGTTCAGTGGCGGTCATATCCGGTCCACGATTCTCTCGATCGACCACGACGACCGCGATGATCAGACGCTTCCGTCCACCGGCGGACTGCAGCATTTCGAAGCCGGCATGAACGACGACGTGTCGAGCCGGGGATGGGCGTATTGGAAATACCGGATCGACGTTCAGCGTTTCTTCAAACTGACGGCAGACCGGCGCACCGTCATCGCTCTGCGCGGACTCGCCGAAACCAATCAGCGCAAAAGCGGCGGGGATATTCCATGGTTCGAGATGCCGTCACTGGGGGCCTGGGAAACACTGCGAGGATTCGAGAATTACCGTTTCCGCGATGCCAGCGCCCTGAGCCTGACTGCCGAATACCGGTATCGAATATGGCGCGCGATGGATTGGGGCTTCTTCCTGGATGAAGGTCAGGTGGCGCGTCAGCCGGGCGATTTCGGATTCGATCGCTTTCACACAGGCTACGGAGTGAGGCTGTTTGTTTTTCCGAAGCCACAGTTTCCAATCTCGATTGATCTGGCGCACAGCCTGGAGAAATGGCGTTTGTATGTCAATTTCAACACGCGTTTCTAAGTTTGTTCCTGTCGCCGCCGCCATCGCGGTGCTGTATTCAACCATCGCCTGGCCGGCAGCAGGAGTTCTGTGGCTGGACTTCGATATGAAAAACATTCCGGAGCCGAAGGAGCGCAAGGGCGGTTATTACGAATTCTTCTTCAAGGGACAGCTTATCGAACAGACGAAGCAGGACCTGGATATCCCTCGATGGGTGCGCCATGCGGCCGGTCATCCGAAACAGGCGTCCAACGTGAATGCCCTGGACGAGGTTCCGGAATCGAGCTGGTTCACCAACCGGCATCATCTTCATCGAATGACGATCGAGGAACTCGTTCGCGGGCCTGATCGAGGATCGGCGCCGGACTTCACGTCGGCAACGATTACGAAAGCCAAGACCGAGGGCGTGACTCCCGGACTGATGTTGAAAGATTCGTCCGGACAGTCGTACCTCGTGAAATTCGATAACGCGAACTATCCGAAATTGCAATCCGGCGCCGAAGTTATTTCGACGAAGATCATGTACGCGGCGGGATACAACGTCCCGGAAAACTACATCGCTTATTTGTCCGTGGACGATCTGCACATCGGCAAGGACGTCACGATAAAGGACGAGAAAGGAAACAAACGGCCATTCACGAAAGATGATCTCGATCACATGTTGACGCGCGTGGCGCGCATGTCCGATGGGCGTTATCGCGTGATGGCGAGCAAGATCCTTTCAGGAAAGCCTAAAGGGCCGTTCCCTCAAATCGGTTTTCGAGCCGACGATCCGAATGATCTTATTCCACATGAATACCGCCGGGAATTGCGCGGCCTTCGTGTGATTGCGTCATGGATCAATCACTGGGACATGAAAGAAGACCAGGGACTCGATATGTACGTCGAGGAAAACGGCCGCAGGTTTCTTCGGCATTACCTGATCGATTTCGGCTCGACGCTCGGCGGCGGCCAGGTTCCGACCGAGTATTTTCATGGACGTGAATACGCGCTCGATATGAAGAGCATCATGAAAGAGGTCTTCACGCTGGGCGCTTTCGAGTCGGCTGATGAAAAGCATGGGCTGATGGTGTCTCAGGAGGTCGGGATGTATACGGCAAGCGACTTCGATCCAGAAGGTTGGAAGCCGAGTTTCCCAACCGTGATGTTCGACAACATGACCCATGAAGACGCGTTCTGGGCAACGCGGATCATCATGTCGTTCACAGAACCTGAACTGAGAAGCATCGTTGAAACCGCCGGGTATACGGATCCGAAGGATACGCAATACGTTGTTCAGACATTGCTGGACCGCAGGGCGATCATTGCCAGGCACTGGCTGAACAAAGTGGACGCGTTGTCGGAATTTGATATTCAGCCGGACCGGCGCGGCGTGACCGTGAGATTCCACAATCTGCTCGTAGACAGCCATCTCGATGCCGTCAATCCAACATACACGTATGAAATCAAGGGCGCTCACCTCAAATCCGGAAGAAAGACGCTTCGCACTTCTGAAATTGTCATAGATCGTGCGGAACTCAGCGCCGCCGTGGAACACGCGGTGAATTCACCCATCGAACTCACAATCTGGACGAATCGGGAAAGCGGAGTATCTCCGCCCGTGAAGGTCTATTTCGAATGGAGCGCTGCCAAAGATACGGCATCGCTTGTGCGGATTTCGAGGGGATAAGGAGAAACGAATGCTCTTACTTCTGCTAATCGCGCTTGTTCCGATCAACAGTGCCGCGATCAAAGAGTTCAACGATCGGGCGCAGCGTTATGCGGATCTTCACAACCATGTCGAAAGTGCGCTGCCGCCGATCGACAAAAAGAAGGAGTCCGATCCGGCCGTGATCGTCGAGCACCAGAAGGCGCTTGCAAAGGGCATTCACGCCGAGCGGCCCAAAGCGGCAGAGGGCGACCTTTTCACGCCGGAAGTTCAAAAGGAATTGCGGTCAATCATCGCGGTGCAGCTCAAATCGCCGAAGGGGCCTACGGAACGGCGAATGATCCTGGGGGAAGGAAATCCGAAGAATCCCGAGTCGGCGGCGCCCGTCGATCTCCGTGTGAATGCCGAGTATCCGGCCAGGGCTCCGCTTTCGACGGTTCCGCCATCAATCTTGATGACGCTGCCAAAACTGCCCGCACTGCTCGAGTATCGATTTGTCGGACACGATTTAATTCTGTTTGACGCAAAAGCCAACCTCATCGTCGACATCTTGAGAAAGGCCATCAGGTGAAGCCATGCGTACGATTCATCGTTCACTGCTTGTTTGTCTAATGGCCGTTGCCGTCGTCGCCGGCCAGGAAATCCAGATGCCCGTGCAGAAAGATGCGCTGCGTTTTGCTGTCATCGGAGATAACGGCACTGGAGGCAAAGGCGAGTACCTCACGGCCGGCGCGCTCGGCAAAGCGCACGACCGGTTTCCGTTCGAGTTTGTCGTCATGATGGGTGACAACCTTTACGGCGGAGAATCGCCCAGTGACTTCCAGGACAAATTCGAAAAGCCTTATGCCCCGCTGCTTAATGCCGGAGTGAAGTTTTACGCGGCCCTCGGAAATCACGACGATCCCGCGCGTCAGATTATTTACGACAAATTCAACATGGGCGGAAAGCACTACTACACATTCAAGCCAAAGGATGGCATTCGCTTCTTCGTCCTCGACAGCAACTACATGGACAAGAAGCAGCTCGACTGGTTCGAAAGCGAACTGAAAGCTTCTGGAAGCGAATGGAAGCTGGTGTATTTTCACCATCCCATTTACTCCTCGGGAGAAAGACACGGTTCGAATCTCGAACTGCGCGCCGCAATCGAACCGCTGATGGTTATGTATGGCGTCGATGTTGTACTCAGCGGTCACGAGCATTTCTACGAGCGCATTAAGCCTCAAAAAGGAATTCATTACTTTATCGTTGGCTCCAGCGGACAGCTTCGTGAAGGCAATATCGATAAAACCGAACTCACGGAGAAGGGCTTCGACAGGGATAACGTTTTTATGCTCGCTGAGATCATTCACGATGACCTGTTCTTTCAGGTGATCGCCAAAGATGGGAAGACCATCGATTCAGGAAGTATCAAGCGGGCGGAAAAGGCAAAAGTTACAACGGCGAGGTGAAGACATGTTTCAACGAAACGTCATGACGTGCGCACTCTTTGCATTGTTCAGTCTCTGTGGGACGGCTGCCTTTGCGCAGGAAGTTGGAAGCGGTTCGGAGGATCCGGTGCTGCAGCAGCCTCAGGAGGCTCAACCGGCAACACAAACACAGGAGCCGGCGAAGACGCCGCCGCCGCAAAAGCCGGCGGAAGTCGTCAAACCTTCCGAGTCTGCGAGCACGCCTTCCACGGGTCGCAAAATCCTGACCAATCTCTGGCAGGACCAGAAGGGTATGTGGACCAGTCCTTTTCACATGAACGCGGACAGCGCGAAATGGTGGGGCCTCTTTGGTGTGGGCACCGCCGCACTGGTTGGAACCGACCGGAACACTTCAAGGGCGATACCCACTTCTGTATCACAGATCTCATTCAGCAAGAGCGTGTCGCAGATTGGCGCCGACTACACGACATTGCCGATTGCCGGCGTCTTGTACCTCTATGGCAGAAAATTCAACGACGCCAAGGCGCGAGAAGTCGGAATACTTGGAGCTGAAGCTTTGATCGATGCGGCCATTATCTCGCCGGTGCTGAAACTGGCGGCCGGGCGCGAACGTCCGGATGATCCCGGCAGCAACGCGCGGTTCTTCAAAGGCAAAGACGGATTCCCATCCGGCCATGCAATGGAAACCTGGGCGTTCGCATCGCTGATCTCGCACGAATACGCGCCGAGCAAGATTGTTCCGATCGTGACATACGGCCTGGCAACCGCGGTGAGTGTCTCTCGCTTTACAGGGCGCAGGCACTATGCTTCGGATATCGTGGCCGGCGGAGCGATGGGATGGTTCATCGGAAAATACGTCTTCGATCATCACCTGGATCCCAACATCCACAAGCGTTATGGGACAACCGCCAGCCGGTTTATGCCTGCAATCCATCCGATGCTGGAGCCGAGCTCGAAAACCTACGGCGTCTCCCTCGCCTGGAATTCGGAACGGTGAAATTCGGTGTCAGAGGCGTGGACCGGGAGAGGAAATTGGTAAGAGCCTCCGACACCGAATTTGTTACCCTACGTCTGCATGATCGTTATCAAGTTTGGGGGCACATCGGTCGGTGCGGTTCCGCAGATTGATCGGGCTGCCCGCATTGTTCTGTCGATGCGCGATTCGAAGCCAATCGTGGTGGTATCGGCAATGGGCGGAGTCACGGACGCATTGCTGCAGGCCGCCGAAGCCGCGGTAGCCGGGCAGACGCAGCAACGCGATGACAAGCTATGGGAGATTCGCAGCCGCCACGATCAGGCTATCAATGAACTCTTCAAGAATCGTTCTGTTGTTCATGAAGTGCAGGAAACGGAACGCGTCATCTGGGAAGAGATCCAGAAGGTTTTCACGGGCGTATCGCTTTTGCGCGAACTCAGCACGCGATCGCGAGATTTGATCAGTTCTTTCGGGGAACGTCTGATCGTTCCAATTCTTGCGCGTTATCTCGCGGAAATCGGCGCCGCAGCCGAACCAGTGGATGCGCGCGACATCATTGTGACAAGCGAAGAGTCCGAGTTTCTTCTGGTGGATTTTGAAGAGACGAAGAAGCGTTGTCAGAAACTCATGAAGATCGCGAAGTCCTCGGTGGTGCCCGTGGTGACGGGGTTCATTTGCTCCACGCCCTCGGGCGTCACCACAACTCTCGGGAGAGGCGGTTCGGACTATTCCGCGTCGATTATTGGAAGCTGTGTAAAGGCCGATGAGATCCAGATCTGGACGGACGTGAATGGCGTGATGACCGCAGATCCCCGGATCGTACCCGATGCACGAGTCCTCGAACGGGTTTCATACAAGGAAGCGGCGGAGATGTCTTATTTCGGCGCGAAAGTGCTTCATCCGCAGACGATCATGCCTGCCGTGGACGAAAACATTCCGATTCGAATCAAGAACACATTTGCGCCGGATATGCCCGGCACGCTGATCAGCGCGGAGAGTCCGGCGCGGGAATACGGCGTAAAGACGGTGACGTCGATTACCGGCATGACGCTGGTTTCCGTGGAAGGCCGCGGGATGATCGGTGTCCCCGGTGTGGCAGGCCGTGTGTTCACGACGACGGCGAGAAATCGCATCAGCGTAATGATGTTTTCGCAGGGCTCGTCGGAGCAGCATATTTCGCTGGTCGTCAGCCGTAATGATGGAGAGGCCACTGTCAAAGCCCTGCGCCGCGAGTTCGAATCGGAGATCGAACGCCGCCGCATCGATCGCATCACCAGCATCACGGATATCGCGATTATTGCTCTCGTTGGTGAGGGGATGAAAGGCGCGCCCGGCGTCGCGGGCCGGACGTTCGGAGTGTTGGGCTCCAGTAATATCAATATTCTGATGATTGCCCAGGGTTCGTCGGAACTGAACCTGTCGATCGTTGCGCGTCAGAAGGATGCTCCCCGCGCGGTCCAGTTGATTCACGAGGCGTTTGAGTTGAGCCGGTAGCGTAGACTTTACCGATGCGTAAACAGCCTCAATCGGAAATGATCATCAGCCACTACGCGTCCGGGTACGAAGCAGAACGATTGAGCACCGGAAGCAGCCGGCTGGAGCGCGAACGCACGGAGGAATTGCTGCTTCGTTTTCTGCCTCCTTCCCCGGCGAGAATTCTCGATGTTGGCGGCGGCACCGGTGTTTATGCATGTTGGCTCGCGAAGCGTGGATACGAAGTTCACCTGACGGACATCACGCCGTTACATGTTGAACTGGCAATGGCCGCTTCGAGCCGGCAGCCCGAAGCGCCGCTTGCAAGCGCTGTGGTGGGAGATGCGCGATCGTTGCTTTGGAATGAGAAGAGCGTCGATGTGATTTTGCTTCTGGGGCCTCTCTATCACCTGACCGAAGAGGAAGATCGGCTTCACGCCTTGCGAGAAGCGTATCGCGTGCTGAAGCCGGGCGGTGTTCTGATCGCTGTCGGCATTTCGCGTTTCGCTTCGACACTGGATGGACTGCGCAGCGGATTCTTAGAAGATCCCCAGTTCGCGCAGATCGTGGACAGGGATCTCGAAAGCGGTCAACATCGCAATCCCACCGGTCGCCCGGAATACTTTACGGATACGTTTTTCCATCATCCCGATGAGCTACGCCGCGAAGTCGCCACTGCAGGTTTTGCCGTGACGGGACTCTTCGGAGTTGAAGGTCCGGGATGGCTCGCGGCAAACTTCGATGAATGGTGGGACAAACCGGACTTGCGGGACCGCCTTCTGAAAATCGCGCGAAAGGTGGAAAGCGAACCGAGTCTCCTGGCAATCAGCGCCCACCTCGTCGTTGCCGGCACGAGGTAGCCGCGGATTGCCGGAGGTCTTTACCCTGAGCTAAAAATCGATACGGGCGTTAAGGATGATGGTCCGCGATCCCGTAGCTGTTGTG
>CAZWGA010000022.1:0-16650 GCA_964633285.1 uncultured Solibacteraceae bacterium
GCTTCGTTTGACAGCCGCCGGAAATCATTGGGTGAGCGTTATCGGCGGGTGCTGGAATGGATTCCCTGAGACTTCAATTCAAAACAGCCGTTCGAACGGGAAAGGACTGCGGGCACGGCGATACCGTTCTGCTGAACGGAGGTGCTGTCAAACCATTGTGCAAGATCGGATGTCGCATCAAGGTCACGAAGAAGAAGCGCCAGTTTTTCGGAACAGCTCGATGTGCCGAGAACGAGGACCCTCCCATCGAGGATTTCGGCTTCAGGTTCCAGATAGTCGGGAATGTTCGCCGTCAATTCGTTCGCCGTCGCCCAGCCCCGCGAAGCCCGGTAAAGAATCGAAGGCATATTCCGGGTTACCCAATCCTTCAGAATCGCGAAGCGCACTCCAGAATCGCTGGCGACGAGTTCCTTGCGGATTCGCACATGCTGTCCCGCTTCTTCCTTCGCGTCAAATTCGGAGGCAGGAACCGGTCCACGCGAATTCTCCACGATTGACTTGAGAGCCCGCTCGAATCGTTCCTGCTGAGTGTCGATATGATCCCGGAGATCCTCAATCGCCCCGATTTGCCGCTCGCTCGTCGAAGTCAGAAATGTCGTCACGATTTCTTTCAGGCCGGCGACTGCGGTTTCAATCTGGAGCGCGATGGCCTGCAGGGCGTGTCCATCCGATTCCATGCGTCCAAGCAGGGAAGCGATGGCGGGTTCGAGCTTCTCGGCATCCTTCTTATCCATGGAGTCGGCAAACATCTTGGGCATTCTGACGATCCTTTTTGTGGCCTAAATTAACAGATTTATGATGCTCAAAGGCAGGACAGGATTGGTCCTCCTGCAATCAGGTATAATCCCGGCAAAACTTTTCGGAGGCCCGCATGAAGCTTCGATCTGCGTTTACTTTCGTCATCATTGCCCTGGTGATCACGCCATTCGCTCAGGCACAGGATCACTGGGTGGCCACATGGGCCGCAGCTCCGCAGGCTCAGGCTCCCGCCGTAAATCGAGGCGGCGCGGCGCCGCCGGCTGCGAATCAGCCTCCAAGGGCTTTCAGCGATCAAACCGTTCGAATGATTGTTCGCACAAGCCTGGGAGGCCGCCGGGCGCGCGTGACGTTATCGAATGCGTTCGGGAATGCGCCTCTGATCGTTGGATCCGCGCATCTGGCGCTGCGAAGCCGGGAATCCGCAATCGTTCCGGGTTCGGATCGCGTCCTGATGTTCGACGGCAAGCCGGGTATCACGATTCCCGCCGGCGCGCAGATCATCAGTGATCCCGTGAACATCGACGTGCCGCAGCTCGGCGACCTGGCCATCAGCGTTTACCTTCCCGGAGACAGCGGTCCGCTGACGACGCACGCAACGGGTTTGCATACGACCTATATCGCCAAAGGAAATGTAACCGCAGAACCGATGCTGAACGATCCGGCGACCACTCGAAGCTGGTATTGGATTTCCGCCGTCGACGTTATGGCTTCCCCGGATACCGCTGCCATCGTCGCATTCGGTGACTCGATCACCGACGGCGCGACATCCACGAATGACGCCGACCGGAGCTGGCCCAGCATCCTCTCGCAGAGAATTCTGAACACACCGAACGCTCCAAAACTGGCGGTTCTGAATCAGGGAATCTCCG
This sequence comes from uncultured Solibacteraceae bacterium, assembly GCA_964633285.1. Lineage (GTDB taxonomy): Bacteria > Acidobacteriota > Terriglobia > 20CM-2-55-15 > 20CM-2-55-15 > 20CM-2-55-15. The sequence goes on from CAZWGA010000022.1 coordinate 1,629, forward strand.
GCAATCGAATCCTCGTGGATGGCGCCGGCGTGAATGCGCTGGCGCGTTTCGACCGCGATGTGCTCGGTCAGTCCGGAGTGAAATGGCTGATGATTATGGAAGGCATCAACGACATCGGCCAGACCACGCGCGCGAATGCCGCAGCCGGCACTCAGCCCGTTTCAGCGGAAGACCTCATTGGTCCGATGAAGCAGATGATTGAGAGAGCGCATTCTCACGGAATCAAAGTCATCGGTTGCACGCTCACTCCGTATGAAGGCGCCGCATACTACAGCGAAAAAGGCGAAGAGGTCCGGCAGGCGGTAAACAAATGGATTCGTACGGGCGGCGCGTTCGACGCGTTTGTGGATTATGACGCGGCGACCAGGGATTCGCCGAATGGCAGGACATTCAAGACGACCTTCAACAACGGCGATCACCTGCATCCCAACGATACGGGTTATAAAGCAATGGCGGATTCAGTCGATCTCGGGATTTTCGGCGGGAAGACTGGCTCGGCTTCGGCGAAGAAAAAATAGCCAGGCGAAGAAGGCGATTACTACGAGGATCATGATCCATCGTACGGCCGTCAGCATGAAGGTTGCGGTGAGAGCCGGAAACTGAAACTGGAATTTGCGGAGGGCATCGTAGCGCTCCGTCATCCAGTGCCATGCCGTATGAGCCACAATCGCTGAAAGTATGATCGTTCCCATACGCTCCACGACCACGTAACGGAAGAGCAACTCCAGCGCCGGGATCAGCAGCACGAGCACGAGCAACTGTCCCAATTCCACGCCGACATTGAAAGACAGCAGCGACGTCAGCATGTGGGAACCTGCGAACTGCAGGGTTTGTCGAAGCGCGAACGAGAACCCGAAACCATGAACCAGGCCGAATCCGAATGTGATCATCCATCGCCGTTCGATGCTGCTGCCGACGATGTTTTCCAGCGCCATATAAAGGATCGACACGGCAATCAAAGTCTCAATCAGCGGAGGGAACCATAAGGCGTCGGGTCCGAGGTTGAATGCGGAGGCGATCAGGGTAATCGAGTGCGCCACGGTGAATGACGTCACGATTGCGATCAGCGGACGCCACCGGCGGAAGGGAATCACCAGGCAAAAGAGAAACAACAGATGATCCGTTCCATCGAGGATGTGTTCGAAGCCCATCGCGACAAACCGCATCGCCGCCTGATGCCACCTCGGATCCAGCCGCACCATGCCCGGATCGCCGAGAAACTCGAATGCGCGAACGGCGCCGCCCGGCGGCATGAATCGCAAGGCCGTAACGACGCGGAGACCAAGACGTTCGAAGCCGGGATGGATTGAGAATTTTGCCTGATCGGATTGGATCGGATAATCCATCAGCACATCCAGCATCGCCTGGTCCCAGTACAAATCGATATTGTCCGGCAGACGCGGCCCCATCACGTGAGCAAGCTCCTGCTCATACGATGCGAAGGATTTGTCGGATTCTACGGAAACGATAGCCGCAGGGATGACGGGCTTCGGCAACCGTGTATCGTCTTCCTCGATTTCCGTGAACTGGGCGATCCATTGGGTGGCGGCGTCCCGCAGATATTCGTCGCTGTGCGCGATGTCCAGATATCCCGGCCCACGCTTCGGGAATTCGATATCCCGCATGGCTTTCATGGGAACGCGCAGGAGTAAATGAAGGGTTCGGCCTTCGGGTTTCAGGAATGCCTGGATCGTGATGTCGTTGGGAATGTCGTGCGCGGACGCAGCAATTGCAAAAGCGCAGAAGACCAAAGACACAAGGAAGGGACGCATTCCTTCAGAGTTCTCCCTTGTTGAACATCCCATAGTCGTAGGCGGATTTGCGGCTGGATTCGGGTTTGACATCCATGCGTTGCAGGTTTGCGGAGACGGCAATGCGCGCGCCCGGATAACCGATCAAATCCCAACCGATGAAGTTTTCATTTCCCCCGTAAAAAGGATCCGAGAATGTTCCCTGGATCGTGTGCGTGCGCAGCATGGTGAAGAAGGAAGCGGAGCCACCGGTGAAACCTTCAGCCTGATTCTGTTGAAGCGCCGTCAAAATGGCGTCCTGGTCCGCCGCGGAAAGTTTTGCAAAGCCGGCGCCTTTCGACGATTGGGCGTAGGCATTCAGGGTTGAAAGGCCGGAGCGATAAACCTCCCGCTGATTCCTGAGAGCTCCGGCGAGAGCTCGATCGATAAAACGGTCTGCGCGCGCTTCGAGCGCGCCTGGGCCGTTTTCGTCAGCGGGGATCAATCGGGCGACAACGGCTCTCAGCGTTTCCGCTTCGGCCTGTGTGAGCGATACGAGCGCATCACCGACGGCGCCAAGGCCCTGTGTCCGCGCCTGAGTCTGCGCAGGGAGGCGCATGGAAGCCGGCAATGCGGCCGCGCCGATGATCAGTCCTAACCTTTGAAGCATTTCGCGGCGTGTCATTTGATCCTCTGAGCCACTTTGGCTCGCGTTTCCGTGACTTGAGCGTGATCGGATGCTGAAGGATTCTCCGTTAAATAAGCATCGAGATGTGTCAGGGCGTTTTGCCACTGCTGTTGCCGTATATACAGGTTGGCGAGCATCAAACGCGCTGTCGGCAGATGTGCATCGAGATCGAGAGCGTGCTTCAGATTCGTCTCGGCTTCTTCATAGAACTTTGATTTGAAATACGCAGTGCCCAGCAGCGAATAACCGATCGCCGTTCGTTTGATCTTGATGGATTCTTCAAGAATGTCTAGGGCGTCATCCAGGATTTTGCCGACAACTTCTTCGCCTTCCTTCGTTCTGGCTTCCGCTTCCTGAATAAACAGGCTTCCAAGATTCACCAGTGGATCCGGCACGCGTGAATTGAGCTGGTGCGCCCGGCGGTATTCCGCTTCTCCGTCACGATAGCGATTCAGTTTTTGATAAATCGTGCCGAGCGTATTGTGAGCGGAATAGTAATCGGGCGCCGCTTTCAACAGGGAGGCAAGCAATTCCGCGGCTTTCGCGGTGTTTCCTTTGCGGCTTTCTTCAAGAGCCTTCTCGTAGTCCTGGACGACTTTGGCCGGATACTTCAGCTCCGTGATATCCACTTTGTCGGCCGCTGCGCCGCCGTCCGGATAGACCTTGACGGCCTTGGTTTTTTCGATCAGCGAAATGTTGACAGTCGCAGTGTTATAGATTCCGCCGGTCTGGATGGCGACGTCCTGTCTCACGTCTTCATAACCTTCGACACTGACCATGACGTAGTACGCCCCCGAAGCGAGTCCGCGGAATTCGTAATTGCCAAGCGTATCCGAATACGTGCGTCCGGCAATCGGGCCATCCGATCGCTGCAGGGTTACAAAGATGCGGTCCGACGCACGAACCGAAGGGACAATGATCTGGCCCCGGACGATGCCGGTTTGGGCCTGCAAAAACAGTGCAATAAGAATTGCCGGGAGCATAGGGATGCCTAGTATACCTCCGCGGAGGTCCCCAAATGTCAAATGGTCCATGCTGTTGGATCGCGGACCATTGGACATTACCTGTGATACGATCCCACGTCCACTTTAAGGAGTTTGCGTCGGTATGCGTGAAATGAGTCTTAATGAAGCCGCCGTTACGGAAACGGCAGGAACGGATTCACGGCGGTTTCTTCCGCTGTTGTTGATCATGTTTATTGGCAGCGGATGTTCAGCGCTGATCTATGAGGTTGTGTGGTTTCAGTTGCTCGAACTGGTGATCGGTTCATCCACTGTTTCTCTGGGTATCCTGCTTGGAACGTTTATGGGTGGAATGTGCCTGGGCAGTCTGCTGTTTCCCCGGATCGTATCGCGGAATCATCATCCCCTGCGGGTCTACGCCCTTATGGAATTGGGAATCGGCGTGATTGGACTCGCGCTTCTTTTCGGAATGCCGTTGATTGGCGGAGTCTATACGGCATGGGCGGGATCCGGCTTCTTCAGCCTGGTGGTCCGCAGCATTATTGCTGCGATTTGTCTGATTCCGCCGACACTCCTCATGGGCGCCACGCTCCCGGCGATTTCCCGCTGGGTGGAGACAACGCCCCGCGGTGTGTCGTGGCTGGGCTTTTTCTATGGCGGCAATATCGCGGGCGCAGTACTTGGAAGTCTGCTGGCGGGCTTCTATTTAATGCGCGTCCATGACATTTCGATCACGACTTTCGCGGCAGTCGGTTTGAATGTCGTTGTTGCCGGCATCGCATTTGCGGTCTCAAAACTGACGGCCTACAACCCGGCAGCCGTCGAAACGGAAACCGCGATGGTCTCCGGCGCGTGGTCGATCTACGTGTCGATTGCTTTGTCCGGCATGACGGCTCTTGCCTGTGAAGTGATCTGGACGCGCGTTCTATCGCTGCTCTTCGGCGCGACGGTCTACACGTTTTCTTTGATTCTTGCGGTCTTTCTGCTGGGACTTGGCATAGGCAGTACCCTGGGATCGGCGCTGTCGCATCAAATGAAGCGGCCGCGCGTGGCCCTTGCATGGTGTCAGGTGTTTCTCTGTGGAACCATGTTGTGGGCTGCGTTCATCCTCATGAAGTCGCTGCCGTACTGGCCCATTGACCCTTCAATTGTTTCCGACACACCGATCTTCTCGATGCAACTCGACCTCGTGCGCTGTCTCTTTGCTGTGCTTCCGGCGGCAATCCTCTGGGGTGCGAGCTTTCCGCTGGCGCTGGCGTCGGTTGCATCGCGAGGACAGGATCCCGCGAAGCTCGTCGGCGGTGTGTACGGCGCCAATACGGTGGGAGCGATTGTCGGCTCGCTCAGCGCCAGCCTGATATTGGTTGCGTGGATCGGAAGTCAGCACTCGCAGCAGTTTCTGATTGTTGTTTCCGCTTTGTCCGCCTTGTTCGCTGCCGGTGCGACGGCGTTTGGCGCGGAGTCGGGTGAACGCCTTTCGATTTATTCTCTCGCCGTTTCGGTCCTCATCATTGCCGGATATACGGAATTGCTTGTTGCGTACGTGCCTCCGTTGCCTCCGCGTCTTGTGGAATACGGACGCTTTGCCGCAGTGCGCGGCGCGACCAACAAGCTCGTCTACATGGGTGAAGGCCTGACGGCCTCAGTCGCCGTCTCGGATCTGCCGGATGGCATTCGGAATTATCACAACGCCGGTAAGGTTCAGGCTTCGAGCGATCCGGCCGACATGCGGCTCCAACGGATGCTCGGCCATTTGACCACCTTGATTCCCGAAAAGCCGGGAAGGGTTCTTGTTATTGGCTGCGGCGCCGGTGTGACTGCAGGAGCAGTCAGCATCGAGCCGCGATTGAGACTCGAGACGATTGCCGAAATCGAACCGCTTGTGCCGAAAGTGGTGTCCACACATTTTGCCGATTACAACTTCGACGTCATTCGTAATCCGCGAGTCGAGGTGCACGTGGACGACGGCCGCCACTATCTCCTCACAAGCAAGGAAAAATTTGACGGCATCACGTCGGATCCTCTCGATCCATGGGTGAAAGGCGCCGCCGCGTTATATACGCGCGAGTTTTTCGAGATTGCCAAGCAGCATTTAAATCCGGGCGGCATTGTCACGCAGTTCGTGCAGTTGTACGAAAGCAACGAAGAAGCCGTGAAGAGCGAAATCGCAACCTTCCTTGAAGCTTTTCCCAATGGAATGGTTTTTGCGAACACGATTCAGGGCCAGGGTTACGATGTGGTGCTTGTTGGAACCGTCGAGCCGGCAAAGATCGATGTCGACAAGATGCAGGCGCGCTTGAACAGTCCCGAGTATGCGCGCATGGTGCAGTCTCTCCGCGAGATCGGCATCTACTCGGCCGTCGATCTGATGGGGACGTATGCCGGCAGCGCAACGGATCTCAGGCCGTGGACTCAGGACGCTTCCATCAATCGAGACCGAAACCTTCGACTGCAGTATCTGGCGGGAATGTCGCTCAACACGTACAAAGCCGATCCGATCTATATCAACATGACAAAGACGGCGCGATATCCCGAAGGTGTTTTCACGGGCTCCGAACAAACGATCGAAGCGCTGCATAAAGCCATCCATTTTCCATCCTCAAAATGAGTTCGTTCGGGAGTCAAAGCATGGTGGCGCCGCTCCGGCGCGTCATTGTGAAACGGCCCGAGGACGCTTTCCGGAACCGCGAGCTCATCGAAAAAGAATGGCGGGATCTGAACTACACCCGCGCTCCCGATTTGATCTGCTCCTGCAGCGATCACGAGCGGTTCGTTGCTCTCATGCAAGACGAGGGCGCGGAGATTCTGTATCTTCCTGCCGATGATCGGACCGGATTGGATTCCCTCTACGTTCACGATCCGGTTCTGGTGACCGAACGAGGCGCCGTGATCTTCCAGACAGGCAAGGCCGCGCGGCGCGGCGAAGGGCCCGCATTCGCGGATTCATTTCGAAGTTGGGATGTTCCGATTCTGGGCACGATCGACGGCGATGCCACAGCGGAAGCGGGGGATATGATCTGGCTCGACCGCACGACGCTGCTCGTGGGCCGAGGATTCCGGACAAATGCCGCCGGTATCCGCAAACTTGCCGGGATGCTCGCGCCCCTCGGCGTCACCGTAGTGCCCGTCGAACTTCCATATTGGAATGGACCACAGGATGTGCTTCACCTGATGTCCTTCATCAGCATGCTGGACACGGATCTCGCCGTGGTCTACCGCAGGATTTTGCCCGTCCCTCTTTATGGACTCCTGAATGATCGTGGCGTGAAACTCGTCGATGTGCCGGAGCAGGAATACGATTCGCTCGGCTGCAACGTTCTCGCGGTTTCCCCCAGGCATGTGATTATGGTGAGCGGCAATCCGGTCACGCGATCGCGTCTCGAAGCGGCCGGCTGCATGGTCTCCGATTTCGATGGAAGCGAGATTTGCCTGCCGGGCGCCGGTGGCCCCACCTGTCTGACGCGTCCGCTGCTGCGTGGTTCTTAATCCGTCCTGGCCAGCGGCCAGAATCTGAAAAACTCCGCGAAGAATATCAGCAGCGGAAACGTAACGCCCAACAGCGCCGTTGCAGTCCAGATTTCCAGATCATAAGTTGGAGGCCCGGCGTGAAGTGTTCCTGAAATGGATGGCGCGATCGTTCGATACACCTGGGCCAATGCGGATCCGATAACCAGAACTGCGGTGACGTTGGCGATTCCCTTCAAAGGTTGCGTCAGCTTTCCGAAGAGAGAGTTCTGCAGCATGTTCAGGACGACGATCGTTCCGAAGATGTAAGGCACAGGAAGCCGGACGAGGAACGTCATGACATCGATCTGCATCCAGACGACTCCGATCCAGAACGTCACTGCGGCGATTGAAAGTGAAATCGCGGACCAAACGAGACCGAGTACAGGCTGCTTCATCAGGGCCGGAGCTTTTGTGAGCGGCCAGAGGTCGAAGGCGGCCAGCATGAATACCCCGATTAAAGTGGTCACCAGGAAAACGAGCGCGTTGAGAGCCATGAACATTCCGTGCGGATCGAGCGAGGCGACGTAAACGGGCGCGCCCTGCATGAATCCGTAATCAAAAAATATTCGCTGCACGAGGTATGTTGCCGCGTAGCAGAAAATGAGCATCGCCAATCCCGCAACGGTCTCGTTGCGGAGGATCGTTTTGAATGGCCAGCCGCCCCACGTAACGGCGGCCCAGAAAGTGGCGGCGATGGAAACGATGGTCGCATGAATCAGCATCGGCGAGGGCGGCGTTGCATTTCCGCCCGCCACACGCAGGTAAACCGGAGCCACTATCGCGCCGGTCAGGACGGTGACCAGCATCAGCAGGATTCCCTTGACCGGCTGTGATTGCCTTGCAGCGAAAGCCGGCCGGTTCGTTCCCCAGATCACGCCGATCACGATCTGCATCGGAATCAGACATTGAAGCAGATAAGAAACCCACGTGGTGAAAGTTGGAAAATCGATTAGGGAAATGAAACCCAATGCGGCACCGATAACCAGAAAAGTAGCGACGATTCCCAGGAGGGGTTGCTTCATGGGCGCGGATCATAACACAGCCGAAAAATGAAGCGCGGGCCGTGAGGCCCGCGCGTTTATGAGGTATCGGTATCCGAAATGAAGCTTACTGTTGTTGGTTGTTGTTCCCGTTGTTGCCGCCGAAGACTCGCTTGCCGTCTGCGGTTGTAATCGATGCGCTGCCGATTCTGTTCGACTCGGCTTTCTTGGCACGGATACCGCTGACGTTTACCACTTCACCTGGTTTCAACGTATCTTTTCTCCAGCCGCTGCGGAAAAGCGAATTCGGCGGTCCACCTTCGACCGCGTAGACCACGGTCTTTCCCGATTCATCCTTCGCTTCGATATTGACGTAGATGTGGGGATTCATCCAATCCACCGTCTTCACCGTTCCGGTGAATTTGATCGGCTTCTGGCTGTCAAATTCGGCTGCAATCGCGTGGTGGGCGAGGAGCGGTATCGCCGAAAAAACAACCACCACGGTCAAACTTAAGAGCACCAAAATATTTCGCTTCATCATACCTCCCGGTAAACCTCGCTGATCGAAGGCCAATTATTTTAGCCGCGCGCAGCTAAGTCAAGGGATTCTTGGAGGCAAGTGCCCCGGCCCTACGCCGGTCCAAACCAGACCACCACTAAAAGCCCCGGCCCGTTGACAGCAATGGAAGCGCTGTATACGATGCCGCACCTGTGTTTATCTGCATCTCAGGGTTCTGAAGGAGGTCGATTTGGCGGTTCCCATGATTTTCAAAACGATTGAGGAAAGCGGACTGAGCACGTGGATTCGCGATTCACCGTCGATATTCGCGTTCTGGTTCATTCTCTCGTTTCATGCGATCGGAATGGCTCTGCTGGTCGGTTCCAGTGTCGTGATCGATTTGAGAATTCTCGGTGTCGCCGGCGATTTGCCTCTGAGTCCGTTGAAGGGTTTGTACCGCGTTCTGTGGATCGGTTTCTGGATTCAGATTGTGTCGGGATCGCTCCTCCTCATCGGTTATCCCACAAAGGCCCTGACGAATCCGGATTTCTACATCAAGCTCACACTGATTGCGGTGGCCGTCGTCGTGATGCGGAGAATCAACAGGCGTGTGTTCAGCGATTCAAGCCTGAGTGAGTCCGCGATGATGATGAAAGGCCGGATTCTCGCCGTGTGGTCGCTGATTCTCTGGACCGGCGCGGTGACCGCGGGCCGCCTGCTCGCCTATACGTATAACTTCCTGAAGTACGAGTATCGTGGTTAGGGGGATTCAGCGCTTATGAATCTGGCACAGCAACATCTCCTGCTGAATCACTGGCCGATTCTGGGAACCATTATCGCGTTGGCTTTGTTTATCGTCGCGCTGATGGGAAATCGAGACGCTCTGAAGCAAGCGAGTCTGGCGCTCTTCGTCCTGATGGCCCTTGTGGCCATCCCGACTTTCATGACCGGTTATGCGGCGCAGGAAGCGATCAAGGATTCCGCCGACATCTCGATGGACCTGATCAAAACGCATCAGGGCTCGGCGTTGTTCGCATTCTTCTTCATGGAAATGACGGGCGTCGCGTCGCTGTTTGGACTTTGGCGATTCTCTCGAACCGCAAAGAATCCATTTTCCGCGCGGCCGGGCCGGATGATGCTTTCGGTTGTCTTCGTGCTCGCTGCCGCGACGTGTTTCCTCATGGCGGTGACGGGAAACACAGGCGGCCAGATCAATCATCCTGAGATCCTCTCGTACTCGGCGGTTACATCCGCGATCGGTTCAGCGGGTTCGTCAATCACTCCCTTGTTTCAACACTACGTGATCGACTGGTCGATGTGGGTGTGGCCGATACTGGAAGACCTGCACTTTCTGGGTTTGATTCTTCTGTTGGGCGGAGTCGGAATACTGAATTTGCGAATCCTGGGATTCCTGAAACGATTGCCGCTGGCGCCGCTTCACCGATTCCTGCCGTGGGGAATCGCCGGCTTCGCGATCAATGTGATTACCGGTTTTCTGTTTTTCATGGGCATGCCGGCGTTTTATGTCGTCAATGTGGTTTTTCAGATCAAGCTCTTGACGATCCTCCTCGCGGGCACGAACCTGATCGTCTTTCAGTGCACGAGTGTGTTCCTGAGTCTGGAAGAGGTTGGCCCCGGCGAAGACGCGCCCAAATACGCCAAAGTCATTGCAGTCGCCTCGATATTTCTTTGGATCGCGGTGATTGTTCTTGGACGCTATATTCCCTATGGGGAAGTGACGTAACCCTGACTTACTTTGCCTTCGTGAGTTCGTCGTAGAGGGAACCGTAGAATGCCGGCTGGAATTGCCAGCCGAGATCATCGGTCTTGACCTGCGACGCAAGCTGATCCCTTGTAGCTCCTGCTTTGATCGCATCGGAAGCGCGCTTGACGACGGTGTCCACCTTCGTCCGATACGCCTGCACGTCTGCTTTTGATTTCGGATCACCGCGGCCGGGAATGGCCTGTTCGAAATCCAGCGCGAGAACGCCATCGAGGATCTTCGTCCATTCAACGGCGCTTCCACCGTTGGCGAAATCCACGAGGGGCGCTCCATCGGTGATCTGATCGCTTACCATGACAATCTTCATGTCCGGAAAATAAACCATCGTGTCGTCACCGGTGTGTCCACGCCCGAAGCTGTAGAGCCGGACTTCGGCGTCCGCGAGTTTCAAAGTGTATTCCTTCGAAAAGGTCTGTGTCGGACGCCCCGGGATAGCCGAGGTGCGAGTATCTTTCTCCATCCAGCTTTTCAGCGCATCGAGCGCAATGACGGTGGCGCCTGCATCGATGAACTTCTGGTTGTTGCCGACATGATCCGGATGATGATGCGTGTTGATGACATATTTCACGGGTTGGCTGGTCACGGATTTGATTTCTTCCATCAGCCGATTGAAATTCTCGCTCTCGGGCGCCGTCGGAGGAGTCGGAGGATTTTTCGTATCGACGACGATGAGTCCCTGATTGGTCACGCGAATGAGCGTGTTTGCGCCTCCGCCGGTAACCTCGTAGAGATTGGGCTTCAGCATCTTGATCTTCTCAACCGTTTGACCGCCTCGTCCGCCGCCACGTTGCGCAAAGGCAGCAGTGGATGCGGAGCAAACGACGATTGCAACGGCCATCGTAAAAAATGTTCTGCGTACCATAATCTCCTCCGAAATTCCGGGTGCGCTCTGTTTGAGCCGACACAGTTTACCTTGACAGTTCCGGGCGTCCTCTATAATTTTCGCCCGTGCCCTTGACTCCAGGCGGAGTCGGGAATAGCCTCTCGGTCGAAAGGAGTTCATAACGTGAGAATTCGTTGGATGATTGCTGCGGCAGCCATATTTGCGCTCGTATCTTTAACCCCGGCACGAACCGGCGCTCAGGCAGGACAGGGACAACAAGGCGGCGGAGGCGCTGCGCCCCAGGGCGGACGCGGCGGACGTGGAGGTGGACGAGGCAATCAGGCGAATCTTCCTCCTGCCGGACCCGTGCCGCGCCTGGCGAATGGAAAGCCGGATCTCAGCGGACTGTGGGCGAATCCCTATACGCCAAACATGGCGGGAGGCGCTGTCGATACCATGACACGCCAGCCTCTGATGTTTGAACACAAGGGCGACGCGCTTCCGGACGCCAAAGGCGCGCGAAAAACGTACGACCTGCCTTATACGGAATGGGGCCTGAAGCAGTGGAAAGCGTACGACCCGGAAAAGAACGGAGACTATGCCGGAAGCTGTCTGCCGTTCGGTATGTCGCGGAATATCAATTCACCTCACGGTGTTCAGGTCATCGCGCATCCTGATGCGCTCGCGTTTCTCTTTGAGCAGAATACTTGGTTCCACTGGGTTCCACTCGATCCGAGTTTCAAGTGGCCCGCCGACCTGCCACCATCGTGGAACGGCGTATCCACAGGACACTGGGATGGAGATACACTGATCATTGAGACGACAGGCTTCAACGGGTACACGAAACTCGACACCAACGGTCATCCGCACAGCAAGGACGTGAAGTTCATCAATACGTTCACGCGCACGGATTCCCGGACCATGACCCATACGGTCACGGTTCACGATCCGAAAGCCTACACGCAGGATTGGATGAACGTCCGGACCTGGAGGATCAAGGCCTCTCCCGACGTGATTATGGAATACTCGTGCGAAGAGAATAATGTCGCCCTGGAAGATGGGGCGATCACGAAGTGGAAGTATCCAACCGACATTAATTAACGAATTACAGGGACGCACCCTCGAACTCGTACATCAGAATTCGAGGGTGCGTCCTGGTGCGTCCCTGCAATTCCCAAAAAGAAAGCCGGCAACCAGAATTTCCTGATGCCGGCTTTTCTTTTTGTGGCTGGTGTTCTTTTTACTGCGCCGGTGGCGCGACTACCGGAAGCTCTCCTTTACCATCCAGCACCAACACCAGAAGCTTTGGCGCAACCGGCGGCGGGCCGGGCGGAAAACCTCCCGGGCCCCCGGGTCCGGGACCGGCTGCAGCCGGAGCGTTTCCACGCGGGGCGCCTGCAGCCGCGCCGCGTTGAGCGGCAGCAGCATTCGCGACATCGGGTGAAACGTTGGCGCCTGCAGCCGGTGCGGCTGCGGGCGCTGGAGCGCCGGGACCCGGACCGGGTCCGGCACCGCGATTGCCGAACGCGCCGGTGCCGCCCATGAACGCGACGTACTGTTTGCCGTCCAGCATGTAAGTGATCGGCGGTCCCATTCCTCCTCGAAGTCCGGTTTGCACATCGAGTAGTTTCTCGCCTTTGTCCGCGCTGTACGCCACAAGGCGGCCATCGGGAATCACCTGGAGCACGAGGTTCCCGGCTGTCGTGACCGTTCCACCTCCAATGCTGCCGCCGCCGTTTCCTCGCCATCGTTCCTTCTGAGTCACGGGATCCCATGCGACAAGCGATCCACGCTGACCCTCAGGCGCGGCCGGCCCGATCTTCGGTAACGTTTTTGCATTTGGAGCTGAAGGCGGTCCCCCCGGTGCCGGAGCGGGTGCGGCAGGCGCGGGAGCTGGAGTTGCAGCAGCGGTGGCCCCAGCCGGAGCGGCTCCTCGCTGGCCTGCGCCTGCGCCCGGTGCCGCGGCTCCGCGTCCACCGGGACCAAAGCCGAAATTGATGCCCATATTCTGGCGGCCTGCGGTGTACGTGAAATTCTTATCTTCGGTGTAATTGAAACTGCTGTTGGTGGAGGTCGGAATGTAGATCAATCCGGCTGCTGGATTGTAAGACATTGGTGACCAGTTATGAGCGCCGCCCGGGCCGGGTTCAATGACCACGGTCTCGCCCGTTTGATCGTAATGCGCTTCAGGATTGATGATCGGGCGTCCGGTTTCCTGATCGATTCCTTTCGCCCACGTGACTTCCGCGAAAGGCTGAGCGGAGATGAACGCGCCGGTGATGCGATCGATCACATAATAGAAACCGTTTTTGTTCGCCTGCATGATCACGCGGCGTTGACGGCCGTTGATCGTCAGATCCGCCAGCATTAATTGCTGAACGCTGTCGAAGTCCCATGAATCTCCCGGCACCATCTGGTAGTACCACTTCAGTTCGCCGGTGTCCGCCTTGATGGCCACAATCGAACAGACATACAGATTGTCCTTGCCCTTCGATTTCCGAAGATCTTCGGGCCAGGGACCACCGTTGCCGGTTCCCACATAGACCAGATCCGCGTCCGGATCATAAGCAATGCCGTCCCAGACTGTCCCGCCACCGCCCGCCTTCCACCAGTCGCCGGACCAGGTTTCCGCGGCTTTCTTCATAGCGGGGCTTTCGAAGCCCTTGGCAGGATCGCCGGGCACGGTATAAAAGCGCCACGACCGTTGTCCCGTGTTGGCGTCATAGGCGTCGACAAATCCGCGCACCGGATACTCGGCGCCGCTGACTCCCACAATGACCCGGCCTCTTGCGATGCGCGGCGCCATCGTGATCGTGTAATTGTTCTGAGGAAACTCGACACGGGCTTCCCATACGGGTTTTCCCGTATCTGCATCGAGAGCTTCAAGCCGTCCGTCGATGACCGGGGCGATGACTTTGCCGTTGTAGAAAGCCACACCGCGATTCACGACGCCGCAACAGATCTTGGGCTGAACCGCTTGCCGGTTGACTTCCGGATCCCATCTCCATTTTTCCTTGCCGGTGCGGGCATCCACCGCAAAAACAATGCTCCAGTTCGTGATGCCGTAGAGGGTTCCATTGATCAGAAGAGGCGTTCCTTCCTGACCCCCGCCTCCTTGCCCGACGTCGTAGGACCATGCGAGTCCGAGCCGCTTCACATTGGTCGTATCGAGCTGTTTCAACGGGCTGTATCGTGTTTCACCTGGCGTCAGGCCATAGGTCACCCATTCATCGCCCGTTTTGCCGGCATTTCTTATTGCACTGTCGTCCACTCGCCTCGACTGCTGGCCGAGCGCGGCCCATGTTGCGAGAACGAATCCGGCAACGGACAAAATCAACCATCTCGTGTTCCGTACACGCATATTCAGTCACCTCAGGTGCGTTTACAAAAATTGAAGGCCGTTCCCGGATACCAGAGCGCTTGTTGAAGTGTCAAGTACCTTTCAACAGGGAACCGGAGGCAGGCATAATGCCGGTGTGCAGACCGGTTCAATGGCGGCGCGAATTCAAAATGAAGTGGCTTCCTGGCCTGAAGTATCCGTTCAGGAATATCGAGGGGGAATGGTCTTCTTCCACGTGGGCCGGCGCGAACTCGGTCATCTGCATGGAAACCGTTTCGCGGACCTTCCGTTTTCGGTTCGAATCCGCGAACAACTGGTCGCGTCCGGCAAGGCCGAGCGACATTATCTGCATCCGAAGTCCGGCTGGATTACCTGTCACATGAGGCGGGAAGAGGACGCCGAGATCATCGTCGAATTATTTCGGCTGAATTACCGGCGTCCCTGGCTTCAAAAGCTGTCGAGCGGGCAGGCTCAGGCAAGCGCTTTGCCGTAGAGCGCGAGCAAACGGCCCCATGCCCTCTCGGCCTCCGCCTCGTTGTAAACGCTCGAATCCGGAGCGCACCATCCATGTGCCCCTTTGTAGACTTCGATCTCGGCAGACACGTTGGCCTTCGCGAACGTATCTTTCATGACAGTTTTGTCATTGGGTCTCGACATGTCGTCGTTTGAGGCGATGGCGACGAGGAATTGAGCCTTTGTTTTCGCAGCCT
>CAZWGA010000022.1:16750-80239 GCA_964633285.1 uncultured Solibacteraceae bacterium
TCACCAAACCGAGAGCTTCGAACTCCTGTTTGTCTTTTCAAAACGATCCTGATCGCACATATCCTTGCTCCTTATCGACCTGATTTTTGCGGTAGCCCGCACGCATTTTGCCGACATTCTACTTTGTCGGAGGGCAGCGTTCCAGTTCATCGAGACTACCGAAAATTGACGATCGTCAGGACGTCGCCGTCTCGGGCTTGAATGCGGCCACCCACGAGGACCAAACCGCGGCCGAAGCACATCCGGACGCGAAAAATTGTAGCGGGAGCTTCGTTGCCCGATCTGTCGCGAATGCGGACGAGGGCCTTCGGATTTGTCCGGAGCCACCGCGCAAATCCGTCGCGGCTCGCTTCGTCCGCGTGGTGAACCAGAAGTGCGGATGGCTCCTGCCCCTGCGTGAAAGTCTCCAGGACTCTGACAGACACCGCGGCCGGCTCGACCGGTCTGCGGAAAAGCTGAGCAAAAAACACGCGCCGGTTGAATGTCATTTGTGCTCCTTTCTTCCGCGCGGGTTTCCGGCCGTAATGAATCCGATCGGCCTGGTTGTCTTCTCGGGAATTGCAATCAGCGCACGAATGGCTTCGAAGACCTGCTGGAAGCGGTGGTCGTATCGCGTTTCGAGTTCATCGATGCGGCGCGACAGTTCGGCGTATTCCGCGAGTACTGCGCGCATCTTCACGAACGCGCGCACGACATAGACGCTGGCTTCAATCGCAATGTTGCTTTTGAGAACGCTGGCCAGCATGATTGCGCCGTGCTCGGTGAACACGTGAGGCGGATGTTTGATATTGCTTCCTTTCTTCAAGGTCGCAATTTGCGACCTTGAAGCGGCAATCTCTTTCGCTTCGGCCAGAGTTAATCGAAATGCAAAGTCTGCAGGGAAACGTTTGCGGTTCCTCCGAAGTTGTTCATTGAGCCGCTTCGTTGTGACGCCGTACAGTCTGGCCAGATCGTGGTCCAGCATCACTCTGTGTCCGCGTACGACAACGATTTGTTCTTGTACAGCAGCCACCGTATTCAGACGATTTGCGGACTTAATCAGCATGGGTTTTGGCATCGCGCTCTTCGTCTTCATAGCCAGAGATTCCGATCCAGCGTGCGGTATTGCACAGCTTCAGAGAGATGCTTTGGCTCGATGTCTTCAGCGCCTTCAAGATCGGCGATCGTCCGGGCCACTTTCAAAATGCGATCGTAGCCTCGAGCCGAGAACCCCAGTTTGGTCACTGCGTTTTCCACGATTTTTTCGCAGTCCGGTGTGAGCACGCAGTACTTGCGAATGTGCCGCGGACCCATCTGCGCATTCGAGTAGATGTGTTCGTCGAAGAAACGCCGCAGTTGGGTGTTGCGGGCTGCGATCACGCGATGGCGGATCGTCTCCGACGATTCGGCGGACCGAGGGCCGGCAAGATCTTTGTACGGTACAGCCGGAACGTCGACTTGAATATCGATGCGATCCATCAACGGACCCGAGATCTTGGACATGTAGCGCTGGATTTGCGGCGGCGTGCAGAAACACTCCCGCCTGAAATCGTTCGCGAACCCGCACGGACAGGGATTCATCGCTGCGATCAGAACAAACGAAGCCGGGAACGTGAGCGTCATCTGGGCTCGGGCGATCGTGACTCTTCGGTCCTCCAGAGGTTGCCGCAAAACTTCAAGAACATTCCGCGGGAACTCCGGAAGCTCGTCGAGAAACAGGACGCCGTTGTGCGCCATGCTGACCTCTCCGGGACGCGGGATCGGACCGCCTCCGACAAGACCTGCATCGGAGATCGTGTGATGCGGCGAACGAAACGGACGCGATGAAATCAATCCGCTCTCTGATGGAAGCAGGCCCGTCACCGAATGGATGCGCGTCGTCTCCAGGCTTTCTTCGAAACTCATCGGCGGAAGAATGGTCGGTATGCGTTTCGCGAGCATCGTCTTTCCCGCTCCAGGTGATCCGACGAGCAGCATGTTGTGACCGCCCGCCATGGCAACTTCGATCGCTCGCTTGGCGTGGAATTGTCCGCGGACATCGCGAAAGTCTTCTGTTCGACGGTGCGTTTCCGGCGTTGCCAGACTACCCTCGTTGCGGACCGGTTCGATCGGACGCGTCCCATTGATGAACTCCACCACTTCGGTGAGTGTTCGCACGGGATATACGGCAACACCTTCGACGACGGAGGCTTCTCGAGCGTTTCCCAGTGGAACAAGAAGGTGCGGAATCTTTCCATCGCGAGCGAGCATCGCGATGGAAAGAGCGCCTTTGACGGGCCTCAACTTCCCGTCCAGCGAAAGCTCACCCACCATCAAATAATCGGAAAGGTCCTGTTTGGCCAGAAGCCCGTGGCCGCCCAGAATCCCGATTGCCATGGGAAGATCGAAGGCCGAACCTTCTTTCTTCACATCGGCGGGCGCTAAATTGATAACGATGCATTGATAAGGCGAACCGAATCCATTGTTCCGGATCGCGGGAATGACGCGATTCCGCGATTCCCGCACAGCAGTATCGGGCAGGCCGACAATTCGAAATTGGCCATTGCCTCCCGTGGAAATATTGACTTCGACATCGACAAGATAAGCTTCGATGCCATAAACGGCAGCACTCCGAGTTTTGAAAAGCATGTGATTTGTGGTGGGATAGTGGGCAGGGCGAAATCAGTTTAAGAAGAGGACGCCTTCACTGCAAGCATGAATTCATTCAACCCCAGCGAGAAAAAACCGTGAAGGCGTTCGCAATTTCATGGGCGCTTATTCGTTATTACTTCCGCCTGGTTCCCGGTGATTGGTATCGCAGGCCGCCGTTTATTCCATGGCCTCCGCCGATGTACATTCAATGGAGGTTGAAAACCGCGTACGGCAGGAACCGCCCTTCATGGCCTCACGTACTGCGTGATGTCTGGCAATTCGGCGACTGGCTTCGCACCTTCGACAAGAATTGAGCATGTCTTTTCCCATAAAGCAGTCGATCGCGGTGATGATCTCGAATGGCGATCGCATACTGATCATCCGCCGGCCGGATGACGACGACGAACTTCCGGGGATATGGGGACTTCCGGCGGGATCTTTCCGGACAGGAGAATCCGTTGGCGATCTCATCGGCAGAATTGGTGAAGAGAAACTCGGCGTGACGCTCGTCGCTCGAGAAAAACTCGCTGAAGGCGTTCAAGTCCGCGCGAGCTATCGGCTGGAGATGGAGCTTTGGGATGCCGAAATGAGAGGGGTTCCCAAACATCCGGAATGGCGATGGGGAGAAATCGGGGAACTGAAACCCGGAGCAGGTTCAGGATCGCTTTGCTGCGAACTCGCTATAAAACGCAAAGGCCGCGTCAGCGGATAATTGCGTTTTTCGCCAGGGACGGTAGCGGAGAAAGCAATTACTGACGCGGCCTGTTAATCTTGCGCTTACAACCAATAGACCGGCGAAATTCTCAGAAAATACAATTTTTTTTGGCCGGGTTTATATTTCCCACCGGAGCAGGAGGCTGCCCCATGTGAAACCGGCTCCAAAGCTGGCTAAAAGGATGAGATCTTTCTTCTGAATCTTATTAGATTCAAAGGCTTCCGAGAGGCAAATAGGAATCGTGGCGGCGGTGGTATTGGCATACTTATCAATATTGATAGCCACCTGAGAGTCTTCCAGACCCATTTTTTCTACAGCAGCATTAATAATCCGCAGGTTTGCCTGATGGGGAATATATAGTTTGAGATCTTTTGCCGTAAGTCCATGTTTTTCCAAAAGTTCGCGCGAGATCTCCGACATTCCCCGCACGGCAAACTTGAACACGTTGCGGCCATCCTGATGGACGAAGTGCATTTTCTTTTCAATGGTTTCCGAGCTTGTTGGGTTCAGGCTCCCCCCGCCGGGCATGAAGAGGAACTGGCCGCCGCCGCCATCGCTCCGAAGCAGCGAATCCATGATCCCGCATTCGCCGTCTTCGGCAGGTTCCAGCAAAACCGCGCCCGCACCGTCACCGAATAAAACGCAGGTCGCCCGATCCTGGAAATCAATGATGGATGTCATCACATCCGCTCCGATCACCAGGACTCGCTTGTGCGTGCCCGTGCATACAAACTGAACTCCCGTCGCAAGCGCATATATGAAACCCGAGCAGGCTCCCGACAGATCGAATCCCCATGCCTTCCGCGCGCCAATTTTTGTTTGAACCAGACAAGCAGTGGACGGGAAAAACATGTCCGGAGTCACTGTTGCCACAATAATCAGATCGATATCGGAAGGATCGAGTCCTCTTTTTTCCAGAAGGCGTTTCGCAGCCGCGGCCGCCAAATCGCTGGTCGCCTGGCCTTTTTCGACGACGCGGCGTTCACGAATGCCGGTTCGTTCGACAATCCATTCATCGGAGGTATCTACTTTTTTTTCGAGATCCTTGTTTGTGACTCGGCGTTCAGGAACGAAGTGGCTGACGGCGGTGATTTTGGCTCGGCTCGTACTCAATAATGTTCCCTCTTCAGCATTTCAAACCGCCGAACTTAACACACTCCGACTGCGTGTTACAATCGCGAGTTCCGTCGCGCATGTACATCGAACGAATCCTTCGTTTTGGGGTACAATGGACGCCGGAACTTTGACAGGAGTGCACTGAGACGTGGCATACGATCCGAAAAAAGCAAATCCGACCCTGATTATTCCTGAAGCGCCTGCCAAGATCACTCGCAAGAAAAAGAAGCCCAAGGAGATTGCGGTGGTGATCCCGGACAACTGCACCGGTTGTGAAGCCTGCGTCAGTTTTTGTCCGGTCGATTGCATTGAACACACTCCCCGCGATAATTCGGACGGCATCAATGTGATTGTGCCGAACGTGCAAATCCGCTTCGACGAGTGCATCGGCTGCAAGATCTGCGTGAACGTTTGCGAACGCATGGCATGGGATGCCATCGAGATGTGGCCGGCGGAACGCGTTGAGGAATTCTTCGAGATCAAGCTCCACGACAAGTACGAAGACGCCGTCGCCGCCTACGAGCAGAAATAGTTCAGACGACCGTTTCCGATTTTGCGATCACCTGCATCAATACCTCGCCGTGAAATCGTCCGTTTTCGATAAAGACTTCTCCGTTTTGCCGTCCGCCCACAACTGATCCCGCCAGATAAACGCCTGCTATGTTGGTTTCGAAAGTTTGAGGATTGTGTTCGGCGCGCAGTGTGTCGTTGTCGTAGCGAACGCCAAGCTGATCGAAGAATTTCATAGTGGGGTGATAGCCCGTCATGGCGAAGACGTGCTGAGCGGGGATTCCGCGAACACTTCCGTTCTGGGCAACTCTGACCTGGCCGGCTGTAATTTCCAAAACCTTGGAGTTGAAGTAGGGAGCGATCTCGCCTTTCTTGAAACGGTTTTCAATATCCGGCCGGACCCAATATTTCACGGTCGGTCCCATTTCCGATCCGCGATGTATAAGCGACACTCTTGCCCCGCCGCGGAACAAGTCGAGCGCCGCTTCAGCGGCTGAGTTCTTTCCACCAATCACCACCACGTCGCGGTCGTAAAAGGGATGTGCCTCGGTAAAGTAATGGGACACGTGCGGCAGGTCTTCGCCCGGGACGCCCATGAGATTGGGGTTGTCGTAGTATCCGATCGAAATGACGATATTCCGCGCATCGTAAACCGAACTTGTTGTTTGAACGGAAAAATGATGGTGCCGCGTCTGCTCGATGCTGAGCGCTTCTTCATATTGATGAACGCGAAGCTTGTACGACGCGACAACTTTTCTGTAATACTTCAGCGCCTCATTGCGGGTGGGTTTTTCGCGTTCGGATACGAGGGGAATTCCGCCGATCTCGAGGAGTTCCGGAGTCGTGAAAAAAACCATCTGAGTCGGGAAGTGCAGAATCGAATTGGTGATCCCTCCCTTTTCAAGGACGAGGTGGCGGAGTCCATGTTTCCTGGCCTCTATTGCCGCAGCGAGTCCCGATGGACCCGCGCCAACGATGATGACATCGAGTATTTCCCGGCTCATGACGCGTCCAGATAATTCCCTTCCGCAACGATGTTTGCTGTTGACGTCAATTGAAGACGTCCGTTCTCCGGCCATTCCACCACGAGTTTGCCGGCTTTTGTATGGACTGTGACTTTTCGTTCTGTTTTTCGATTCAATATCGAAGCCACGGTTGCCCCGCAGGAGCCTGTTCCTGACGCGTAGGTCCGCCCGACACCGCGTTCCCAGAAAGCAACTTCGATTTCTCGCGGGTTTAAGACACGAATGAATTCGACATTGGTTCGCCGTGGAAACGCAGGATGGCGTTCGAGCACAGGCCCGATCTGAGCGATATATGAATCGTTGATGTCCTCTACGAACAGCGAACAATGCGGGTTTCCCGTCGAGCAAGCCGTGATCGCGAGGGGTTTTCCGTTCGCCGGCAAGGAATAGTTCACGACCCGGTCCATCGGTTCGGCGGCAACAAAGGGAATGTCGGCAGGAGCGAGTTTCGGTTCGCCCATGTCTGCTTCGTACTGTCCGCTTCTTCTTCGAAGCACGTAGTCACCGGAAACAGTCTGCAGGCGAATTTCTTCTTTCGGCCAGTGTCCCGACTCGATCAGGTAGGCGGCCATGCAGCGCAGGCCGTTTCCCGAACATTCGGCTTCGCTGCCGTCGCAATTGAAAATGCGCAGCCTGAAAACATCCTGATCGAGTTTCCAGAGAATCAGGCCATCGCCCCCGACTCCGAAATGACGATGGCAAATCCGGCGGGCCAGTTCCGCGTAGTCGTTTGGAACCCGGTCGCTGTGCGCGACAAGGATGAAATCGTTTCCGAGCGCGTGCGTCTTAATGAACGGGATCACGAAATGTTTCTCCTGGACCGCCATGTTCATCCGGAGGAGGTGCGGCTGCAAATCCACTCCCGTTGTTGCCGGTTTCGACTTGCACGATTTCGGGCACCGCGGAAAGACCTTGAATGATCTTCATATTCGTCTCGCGAGGAATCAGCAGATTGAACCATACCCGGTAATGTCCGGCCCTCTTCTTGAAATTGAAACTCGCCGCAGCTACGGAATTGTCCTGCAGGATTTTGTTGATCGCGTTCAGCGATTCATTCAGATCGCTCACAACGAGCGCATAATTGTAGAATTTGCGTCCCTGAATTCTGTCTTCAATAAATGCGAGAAAGTACAACGTGACGAGACTCAGCGCCGTCGTGAAGATCGCAACCATGTACATTCCCGACCCAAGCGCCATTCCCACTCCGGCAACTACCCAGATGGTTGCTGCTGTGGTGAGACCTAAAACGAATCCATGCGAATGCAACACTGCGCCGGCTCCAAGAAACCCAATGCCGGTGATGATTTGAGCACCGATTCGAGCGGGATCTCCTCCGAGTAATTCCGCTATTTTCGTTGAAATGCTCATGAAGAGAGTCGACCCGACGCAGATCAGGATATTCGTCCGGAGGCCGGCAGGCTTGTCTCGCATTTCCCGTTCGACGCCGATGACGCCGCCGAGCAACGCAGCCAGCAGGAGTTTGAGGGGAATCGCCGGATCCATAAAGCGCCTCTAGGATTTCCTTCCTTTTCGTTCAGCGAAGACTGCCGAGGCCGCGAAGAGAAATGTGACCAGGAGTCCTCCTTCAGGACCGTAAGCGCCGCCGAGAATTAAATCGCTGCCTGCAATGCCCGTGGTCCATATCGAAGCAAAATGCCCGCCTGACAACTGGAATCCAAGGATGAATCCCTGACTAAGATTCCATCCGGCATGAATTCCAAAGGGCAGCCACAACGAACGCGTTCTCACATACGCCAACGATAACAGGATACCCGCAATAACGGTATTCACCACACTCAACGGCGAGGCATTCGGGTTTTTCACATGCAGCGCCCCGAACAGTCCGGACATGGCAATGATTGCGGGCCATTCTCCCATGCTGTCGATCAAAAGCTGCAGGGGCAGGCCTCGAAATGTAAGTTCTTCGGTTGCGGCTGCGAGCAGGATGAGGCCGAGCGTCTCGATCAAAGTAATCCGCGGAACCTGGTCCGCTGTCCAGTTGACGCTGATGTAGCCGATGCGGTAACAGCCCGCAACGAAAAGCGCCAGCAGCCCCATACCCCAGGCAACTCCCAGCAGAAGATCGCGCCGCCAGTTTGGAAAAAAGCCGAGGCCGAAAGTTCGGAATGGACGATGGTCCGCGAACGATATCGTCAGAAACATTGCTCCGGTCGAAGCAATGAACAAGGCAATAACGTTCAACGCCATTTCGGACAGGGTGGTGCCGGTATAGAAGCCTGCAATCGAGAATGCTGTGGCGATCCAGATGAGGAGAAACTCTGCGACATAAAGACCAAACTTCCAGCCGGGCCGCAGTTCGTTGTTTTCAGTCAGGAAGATGGTCACAGATACGGTTTCAGCAGGAGTCCCAGTTTCGCTCGCGTCGCTTCCGGAACTTTCTTGAGATCCGTCAGGAACGCGTGTTGCAGCGCCTTGCCGCATTTACAGGTACGTTCGACGGGCAGGCGCTTTACCGCCGCCCGGATGATCTTCTGCGCGTTTTCGGTGTTTCGCTTGAGGTTTTCGATGACTTCGGTGACTGTCACCGCATCATGCTGCGGATGCCAGCAATCATAGTCCGTCACCAGGGCGATCGTTGTATAACAGATCTCCGCTTCCCGCGCGAGTTTGGCTTCCTGCAGATTTGTCATGCCGATGAGATCCATTCCCCAACTGCGATAGACATTCGATTCCGCAACCGTGGAGAACTGAGGGCCCTCCATGCACACGTAGGTGCCGCCGCGTTTGATTCGGATGCCTGAACCTACGGCCCCTTCCGCAATGACGTCGGCAAGCCTCGAGCACACGGGATGTGCGAAGCTGACATGAACGACAATACCGTCGCCGAAAAAAGTCGATATCCGCGTTTTGGTGCGATCGTAAAACTGATCGGGCAAAACAATATCCAGGGGCCTAAGGTCTTCCTTCAGGGATCCGACAGCGCTTGCCGAGAGGATCCATTCGACGCCGAGTTTCTTGAAGCCGTAAATGTTTGCGCGAAAATTAAGCTCTGAAGGCGAGATCGTATGATTTCTATTGTGCCTCGCGAGAAAAACGACGCGGTTTCCTTCCAGAGTTCCGATCCGATACGCATCCGATGGTTTGCCGAACGGCGTTTCAATCTCGATCTCTTCGATTCCCGTCAGGCCTTCCATCTGATACAGGCCGCTGCCTCCGATGATTCCGATCCGGATTTCATTTGCCATGTTCAACTAACTCCACTAACACTCCATGTGTTGAAGAAGGATGTACGAACGCGATTCGCGTGTTGTGTGCGCCGCGCCTTGGAACGGTATCGATCAGCCTGGCTCCGGCTGCCTGAAGACGTTCGAGCGCCTTTTCGATATTGTCGACGCGAACCGCGATGTGATGAATGCCTTCACCGCGTTTAGCCATGAATTTTGCAATCGGCGAATCCGAGCCCTTCGGCTCCAGGAGTTCGATGCGGCTTTCGCCGATCTTCAACATTGCCAGACGAACACCCTGATCGTCGACGTCATCATAGCCTGAGATTTCAAGGCCCAGCGCCTGCTCGTACACTTTTGCCGCATCCGCAAGCGATTTCACCGCGATTCCGATGTGATCGATTTTCATTTTGAGCCTTTGAATGGAGAGCCGTGAATGATCTGTTCAACGACCGAATACGGATCCTGCCGCCGCTTCACAATTTGCTCCACAATTTCGTCCAGTTTTCCGCCGGGGAAAGCCTGACGAATAGCAGTATTCACCAGACGTTCTTCCAGAAGCGTGATGAGACGTTGTCGCGCCGCAGCCTGTTTCTTCTTCGACTGCAATTCGGAGTTTTGAAAGAACGTGTATGAGCGTTCGATCTCGTCCATCAGTCCGTCCATACCCTGCCCGCCGGTGGCGACGGTTTTGACAACCGGAGGTTGCCATCCATCCTCGCGATGGGCAAGCGAGAGCATCGAAAGAAGAGCGTGTTCCATTTTATCGACGCCGGGGTGATCGCATTTGTTAATGACGAAAATATCGCCGATTTCCATGATGCCGGCTTTCAGGGCCTGAATCTCGTCGCCCATTCCGGGGATGAGGACAACAATCGAAATGTCCGCCAGCTTCACAATATCGATTTCATCCTGGCCCACGCCCACTGTTTCGACAATGATGGGATTCTTTCCGGCCGCGTCGAGAACCATAACGACATCCGCAGTCGCGGACGCGAGACCGCCAAGATGTCCTCGAGTTGCCATGCTTCGTATATAGACGGCGGGATCCGGACCAGAAGTCTGCATCCGTATTCGATCTCCGAGAATGGCTCCGCCCGTGAATGGACTGCTTGGATCAACAGCGACAATCCCCAGCGTTTTGCCTCTTTGCCGGTAACCGGTCGACAGCTTGTCGACCAGAGTGCTTTTGCCGGAGCCTGGACTGCCGGTCACGCCGATGACCTGCGAACGCCCGCTGTGAGGAAAAAGTTGCTGAAGAATCGCCAGACTGTCCGGAGAACGGTTTTCGACTCGCGTGATGATGCGGGAAAGGGCGCGCGTTCCGCCCTTGAAGAAGTCTTGAAGGAGCTGATCCACTCTAATGTCTCAGTATTTCTCTCGCGATGACGAGCCGCTGAATTTCGCTGGTGCCTTCGCCAATCGTGCAGAGTTTAACGTCCCGGTAGAATTTTTCGGCAGGATATTCCTTGATGTAACCGTAGCCCCCGTGAATTTGAACGCACTCGTTTGCGACACGGACGGCGACCTCTCCGGCGTAAAGTTTTGCCATCGACGATTGCTCCGTCGTCTGCATGCCCTGGTCCTTCATCCACGCGGCACGATGCATCAGGAGCCTCGCGGCATCGATCTCGGTAGCCATATCGGCGAGTTTGAACTGGATTGCCTGGAATTCGGAAATGGCCTTTCCAAATTGTCTGCGCTGTTTGGAGTAGTGAAGCGCGGCTTCATATGCTCCCTGGGCCATACCGACGGCAAGCGCCGCGATGCTGATGCGTCCCCCATCGAGCACTTTAAGGGCGTCGATGAATCCCTCGCCGGGCCGGCCGAGCAGATTCTCTTTCGGCACCCGGCAGTCTTCGAAGATCACTGTGGAGGTGTCGCTCGCGCGCAGTCCCAGTTTGTTTTCCTTTTTTCCGGAAGAAAAGCCGGCCATCCCCTTTTCAAGGATGAATGCGGAGATTCCGTGGTGACCCGCAGATTTGTCCGTGACCGCCATGGCAACACAAACATCTCCATAAGTACCATGAGTGGTAAACGTCTTCTGGCCATTGAGAATCCAATGATCGCCATCGAGGCGGGCGACGGTTTGCGTACCGCCTGCATCGCTCCCGGCCTCGGGCTCCGTCAGACTCCACGCGCCAAGTTTCTCTCCCTTTGCGAGCGGCACGACGAAGCGGTGCTTCTGCTCTTCCGTGCCGCTGCTGAAGATATGGCCGGTACAAAGTGAATTGTGCGCTGCGACCGAGATGCCGATGGAGCCATCAACCCGTGAGAGTTCCTCGACAATCGTTGCGTATTCCACATATCCCAAACCCGAGCCGCCGTATTCGGCGGGTATCAGAACACCGAGGAACCCCAGTTCGGCGAGTTTCTTCAGAACATCGCGGGGGAAAATCTGTTTTTCGTCCCATTCGGCGACATGCGGCCGAATCTCGTTTTCGGCGAAGTCCCGAACGATGCGTTTGATTTCGAGCAGGTCGTCGCTGTAGCTGAACTCCATAGGTTCAAACAGCCGGATCGATCATCGTCCAGGTCATGTCGCAATCGCCGCACTTGTACCGGTGGGCGCCGGTTTTCTCGATTGCGTCCAGACGTATCAAAGACGATGAACAGAAAGGGCAGTAGTTGATCGCGCAAGGCGGATTGGCGAGGTCCACTTCGCGGCCGCGGAATTCTTCGATCGAGGACAACAGAGTTTCGACGATCATCGTCTGGCTTCGCTTCCAATCGTTGCGCGACGGCCAGAACACTTCTATCGCCGTGGGAATCCAGCCGTGCGGGACATCGGGAAGTTCGGCCGGTGATGAATAACTCAGCAGACAGTCAACACGGCATTCCGTGTCGGCCAGCTTGCTATCGAGGGTCCTGAGAAGATTCATCAATGCACGAAGCCCCGACGAACCCAGAACATGGAGTTCGAGCCAAAGGCTGTCTTCCGGTTTGTGTCCGGCACAACAGCCTTCCAGCCGGACCCACTGGAAACTTCCCAGTTCCTTCAGAACCGGCCGCAACGCTTTATCGGCTCGGCCGAGGATATCGGAATTGGACATGGGTTGAGGATACCAGTAAGGCGGTTGAGGGAACAATTACGTCAGGATCATTTCGCAAAATGTTGCCAGCCGTGAGGCTGTAAAACGGATTCTTGCCTGCCATCGATCAGATAGAGCTGGTGCTCAAGATCGGATGGGATGATTTCGCCGATGCGTGTCAGCGGCACAGCCTCAAGGGTTGCAGGAAGATCGGGAGAGATGGCGATCAGTTCGTACTCTTCGCCACCGTGAAGAGCGTGACGATCCGCAGCTCCGGGCCAGACCGGAATGCGATTCTTATAAATCCGGCCGGAGACCCGGGATTCTTCCAGAATATGGGCGAGATCGGTGGAAAGACCGTCGCTGATGTCGATGATGGCGTGGACGTGGTCTCGAAGCGCTGAACCGAGACGATACCGCGGTTCGGGATAGAGATGCCGCTTCACCGCCGGATCGTTGAGCTTGCCTGCCTTCAGATGCTCCAAACCCAGCGCCGCGCCTCCGAGGTTGCCGCTGACGTAGATTCCATCGCCAACCTTCGCGCCGGAGCGCCGCATTGCGCGCCCCGTGGGGACTCTGCCTATCATCGACACGTCTACAAAGATGCGATCCGACGACGACGTGTCGCCTCCGGCAAGCGAGACATCGAATTGCCGGCAGGCATTCTCGATACCGCGGAAAAAGTCTTCGACCCACGTCCAGTCGAGATCGCCGGGCGCGGACAAGGAAATCAGGAAGTGCATCGCGATCCCGCCCATCGCGGCGACATCGCTGACGTTTGCGGCTACGGCCTTATATCCGACCGAATTCGCAGGATGGAGGTTTCGAATGAAATGCGCGTTCTCGGCGACGAGATCGGAGCAGAAAACCAGGGAGTGACCCGAAGGAATATCGATTACGGCGGCGTCATCGCCGATG
This sequence comes from uncultured Solibacteraceae bacterium, assembly GCA_964633285.1. Lineage (GTDB taxonomy): Bacteria > Acidobacteriota > Terriglobia > 20CM-2-55-15 > 20CM-2-55-15 > 20CM-2-55-15. The sequence goes on from CAZWGA010000022.1 coordinate 29,862, forward strand.
CCGACCGGCAATTCATCGGCTTTCGATCCAAACTTCTCGCGGATTTTGCGAATGAGTGCGCCTTCTCCGAGGTCGCTCAGATTCACAAAGTAGCCTCTGCACCTTTCCTCAGACGGCGCGGTCCTCGCACGGCCCCGGAGCCTTTCTTCGTTTCAAGCAACGCCGCCTTGAATACACTCTGCACGTCGTCGACGAAAATGAATTTCATCTCCTGGCGGATCGTTTCGTTCACATCTTCAAGGTCGCGTTTGTTAAGCGAAGGAAGAATGACCGTATCGATCTTCGCACGGCGCGCGGCCAATACTTTTTCCTTGATGCCGCCGACCGGGAGGACTTCGCCTCGAAGCGTGATTTCTCCGGTCATTGCGATTTTTCGATGAACGGCTTTTCCCGTCAAAAGCGAAAGTATAGCCGTCGCCATCGTCACCCCTGCCGACGGACCGTCTTTCGGAATCGCACCTTCAGGCACATGGACGTGAATGTCGTGCTTGCCGAAGAAATCCTCGCTGATCCCGAACTCCCTTGCATGGGACCGCGCGTAACTGAGAGCCGCGTGCGCGGATTCTTTCATCACTTCGCCGAGTTGTCCGGTAAGCGTCAGGCCTCCCCTGCCTTTCATCGCAGTGGCTTCGACGAAGAGAACGTCGCCCCCGACAGGAGTCCATGCGAGTCCGGTTGCCACGCCGACCTGATCGCGCTTCAACAGTTCCTCCTGGATGACCTTCGGCCGTCCAAGGAATTGATCGAGATTGTCCGTGTGAATCTTGCGTGTTTTCTTCTCGCCGATGGCAACCTGTTTCGCCACTTTTCTGCAAACGGCCGCTATTTCGCGTTCGAGGTTGCGCAGTCCGGCTTCCTGTGTATAGCCGTTGATGATGGCCCGAATGCCTTCATCCGTGAATTCGATCTGGGTTTTCTTGAGCCCATGCTGTTCGGTCTGTTTCGGAATCAGATGCCGTTTTGCAATTTCCACCTTTTCTTCTTCCGTGTAGCCGCTGAGCTGGATGATCTCCATGCGATCGCGAAACGCGGGTTGAATCGGGTCAAGCATGTTGGCGGTCGTAATGAACATCACATTTGTCAGATCGAACGGCGCGCCGAGGTAGTTATCCCTGAATGCGTGGTTCTGTTCGGGATCCAGGACTTCGAGCAATGCGGACGATGGATCACCGCGAAAATCCGAACCGATCTTGTCGACTTCATCCATCATGAAAACCGGATTGTTGGTTCCCGCCTGATGAATGCTTTGGATGATGCGTCCCGGCATCGCGCCCACATACGTGCGGCGGTGGCCGCGGATTTCGGCTTCATCATGCACGCCACCCAGACTCATGCGGACAAATTTGCGCCCCAGGGCGCGCGCGATCGATTTTCCGAGCGAAGTCTTTCCAACTCCCGGAGGTCCGACAAAGCAGAGGATGGGCCCTTTTGAATCTTTCTTCAGTTTGCGGACCGCAAGATGTTCGACGATGCGGTCTTTGATTTTTTCCAGGCCATAGTGATCTTCGTCCAGAATCTTTTGAGCTTTTTTCAAATCGAGATTGTCTTTTGTCGATTTGTTCCATGGCAGGGAAACCATCCAATCGAGATAATTCCGCAGTGTTGCCGTTTCGGCGGCATCCGGATGCATGCGCTCCAGGCGGCCGAGCTGCCTTTCGGCTTCCTCGGTGACGTCCGCCGGCATTTTTGCTTTCTTGATTTTGTTCCGGTATTGCTGAATCTCTTCCTGGAGTTCGTTGCCTTCGCCAAGCTCCTGTTGAATGGCTTTCATCTGCTGGCGCAGATAAAACTCGCGCTGACTCTTGTCCATTTCTCCGCGCGCCTGCGTATTGATGTCGTTCTGAATCTCGAGGACCTCGGTCTCCTTCGCCATCAATTCATGAACGCGGCGCAGACGTTGAACGGGGTCAAGCAGCTCCAGAACTTCCTGGGCCTTATCGACTTTCAGATCGAGATTGGATGCAACTAGATCCGATAGCCGGCCAGGATCATCGAGGTTCGCCGCGATCGCAACCAGATCCGGTGAAATGTTCTTTCCCAGGGCAACCATCTTTTCCAGCGACGACTTTACGTTCCGGATCACGGCTTCATGCTCGGGCGAATCCGGTGCCACTTCCGGTTCCGCCCGGGGTTGCACTTTGGCGGTGATATAAGGCTTCGATTCATCAAAGTATTCAACCTTTGCGCGCGAGAACCCTTGAACCAGGATGCGAACACGGCCATCCGGCAGTTTCAGCATGCGCATGATGATCGAAACCGTGCCGAAATCGTGAAGATCTTCCGCTTTCGGATCATCGGCCTCGGCGTTTTTCTGAGCAACGAGCATCACCATGCGATTTTCAGCGAGAGCCTGATCGACGGCTTTGGCTGAACGATCGCGATTCACAAAAAGCGGAACGATCATGTACGGAAATACAACCATGTCCGGCACGGGCAGCACCGGCAAAACGTCGGGAATAGTAACTTGTTGTTCGGGAGTCTGATCGGCTTTGACGAGTTCCATGCCCATAATCTATATGCCCGCTTTCTAAAGATGCACGCGTAGGGTTAGACGATGGGAATCACAACAGTTTCCGGTTCCATCCGCTTCGGAAGATGAATTCTAAGCAGGCCTTCCTTTAATTCCGCCTTCGCATGCTTGTAATCGATGGGAACCTTGATTGAAATCTCGCGCCGGAACGGTCCGTATAGCCGCTCAACGCAGAGGTATTTTGCCCCGTCCTTAAGATTTGCCGGTTGCTGCCGTTTGAGTCCCGTAAGGATGAGCAGGCCCTCATGCCACGTCAACTGAATATCCGCGCGGTCAACACCCGGCATTTCCACAAAAACGACAATTTCTTTTGGCCGCTCACTGACATCGACGGTGGGACTCCACGTCGCACCCTGGCTGGGCTGTACCTGGAATTCGAAGTACATTTCTTATTCCCGCATTTTAAGCAGATCTTTAAGCTCGCTCATGAACTCCTGAACATCTTTGAAGTCCAAATAGACGGAAGCGAACCGAACATAAGCCACTTTGTCGAGCGTTTTGAGTTCATTCATGATCATCTCACCAAGCGTGCGGGTGGACACCTCCCGTTCGCTGGATTCCTGCACCATGACCTCGGCTTTGTCGGAGATGGCTTCGAGTTGAACCATTGAAACCGGCCGTTTTTCGCAGGCTTTAAGGAGACCGGCAAGGACTTTCTGGCGGTCGAAGCGTTCGCGCCTCCCATCTTTTTTGACAACCATATAAGGAATTTCGTCGATTCGCTCGTAGCTGGTAAAGCGGCGATGGCATTCCAGACACTGCCGCCGGCGCCGGATCGCGTCGCCTTCCTTGCTTTCGCGCGAGTCCACGACTTTGTCCTGGAGATGACCGCAAAAGGGACATTTCATGAAGTTATTCCGCGGGGGCTGTCCGCAGGTCTTTCAAGGACAGTCCGTGAGAGATCATATACAACCCACCCGCAATGACTGTCGGAAAGTAACTCGACACCCAGGCGACGAGTGAGGTTGCTATGGCCTGTTCTTTAGGGATCGCGAAGAAAGTGGTCATGCAAAAGATATACATGGCCTGAAATCCGCCACCGATGCCGGGAATCTGCGCAAGCGAACCGATCGCGGAACCAACCATGACCAGGGTTGCCGCTGCGAGCGAGAATTGAAAATTCATTCCGAGCATCATGAACCAGAACTGAAGCATGATCACAATCCAGACCAGGATCGAATGAACGATAACAAGGCCGAACGTTCGGCCGCGATCCAGAAACGATAAACCTTCGGAGAAACTTTTCAAGAGAGAAGCCATCCGCCGAAGCTTCACGTAGCGCACAATGTGTTCGATGTTGGATCGGAACAGAAACAGAAATGCCATGGCGGCCGCGGAAAGAAGGACCATCAGCCACGCCGGCCTTTTCATGAGCGCTACCGTGTTATCGGCCGTTGAGGGCACCTTGACCAGAAGCAACGCCCAGCCGAAAACGGCGATGATCATCATCATGTCCAGGACCCGTTCCACGATGACGGTTGCAACCGATGCGCTCAGAGGAACCTTTTCGCTCCGCGTCAACCAGAGAGGCCTTACGAGTTCCCCTGCGCGGCCCACAAGGTAGATTGCTGAAAAACCGAGCAGGTTGCTGCTGACAAGTGGACCCATGCGTATCGATTTCAGGGGATTAAGCAGAACCTGCCAGCGGACCGCTCTGGCAACATAGGTAAGGAAAGTGGCTACTATTGATGCAATCAACCACCATGGTTGAACGTTTAATAGACTCTGAAGAAACAAATGCCAATCAAACTCGATACCAATGAGTTCATAAATGACGATTCCGGTCACCAGCGCCAAACTTAAGAAAAACAATGACTTCCGGCTCATGACTGGGCGATTATCTCAAAAAGACTGGAATTATTTGAAACTTTTATTCGCACTACTTCGTTCATTTATAACGAGGTAGCAATAGCGGACGGAGCCAAGACGGTTGCAGACCGATGCGGAGTTGGTGAAAGGATGCCTGGCCGGCGACCATGGCGCCTGGGAGAACATCGTTCGCCAGCATCATCAGCGGATCTACAATCTGGCTTACCGTTTCACCGGAAGATTTGATGAAGCCGAGGATCTGACTCAGGAAGTTTTTCTGAAAGTCTATCGGACGCTTCATTCTTTCCGGCCTGAATCGGGCGCGCTCGTGACATGGATGGTACGGGTTGGACGCAATCACATCATCGACCATTACCGGAAATTCAAAACAGAACGAACGCACACCGATTCGCTTGAGGTCGAATATGAAAAGGCCGAAGAGAATCCCGCTCGCTACGCCACGCCGGCGCAGGCGCTCGAACAACTGGAACTCTCCGAACGAGTTCATCGCGCACTGCTCCGGATTACAGAAGATCTTCGCGAGGCGGTGATTTTGAGAGATCTCGAGGAGTTTACGTACGAGGAAATTGCGGATATGTTGAAGCTTCCGCTCGGAACTGTAAAATCCCGAATCAATCGAGGCCGCGCAGAGTTAGCAAGACTGCTGCAGAAAGAAGGACGAGCATGACTTGCACGCAATGCGAAGAACGAATGTCGGATTACCTTGAAAACGCGATTGCCGCGGAAGATCGAGGCCGCATGGAGCTTCATCTTCGCGCATGTGCCGCTTGCGCTGAATTGCTCGCGGGCATGAACGAAGTGCTGGCATGGGGAAAAGAGTTTCCGGTCTACCAGGCTCCTGCATGGTTACCCACGCGAATCATCGCCAATACGCCTCGCGTCGAACGCGAAAACTGGGGCGACACGATCCTTGGCTTGTGGAAATGGATCATCGAGCCTCGCACTGCTATGGCGGTTTTCACAGCAACACTGGTGCTCGGTTGGATGGGAAGTCTTGCCGGCGCGTCTCCCAACTGGGCCAGTGTGGTTCGGAATCCGGCTTCCATTTATTACGGAGCGCAGGGCGCTGTGAATCGCGCTTATGACGAAGCGATTCGCGCCTACTACCGCTCACCGCTCGTGAGAGACATTGAAACCAATATCGAGCGGCTCAGGGAGATTTCTTAAATGAATTGTGTGAATCATGCAGAGAATCCGAATGTCGCGTTCTGCATTCGATGCGGGCATGCGCTTTGCAATGAATGTGTGCGCAACGTACGGGGAAGCGTTTATTGTGAGAACTGTCTGGGTGACGTCGTGGAAGGCAAGGCGGCGCCGTCAGGCGCAAAGAAACAGGTCCATGATGTTCCCGGAACCAATCCCGGGGCGGCGTTCGCGTTGGGTCTCATTCCGGGAGTCGGCGCGATTTATAACGGCGAATTTGTAAAGGCAGCCATCCACATCCTGATTTTCGGAACTCTTGTTTCACTTGGAGACGCGACGGATGCGGCGTTGTTCCATCTGGCTTCGGCCGCGTTTTTCTTCTACATGCCGTTCGAAGCTTATTACACCGCCAAGAAGCGCAAACTCGGAGCCGAGGGGATCGAACTGGAAACGCCGATCGATCGCCTTCAGCAACAAATCGGCAGCGTTAAGGATCGTGAACTGTGGGGAGGTATTGCACTCGTCGCGGTCGGTGGCCTCTACCTGCTTGGCAACCTGAATATGTTCGATCTGCATCGGCTTGCCCGACTCTGGCCGGCCGCCCTTGTGGGGGTTGGCGTGTGGTTGCTCAAGAAACATCAGGAAAAGGGTGATTAGATGCTCGGTCCACTACTACTTATTGTCATTGGCGTTCTGTTCCTGCTGAACAATCTGTATCCCGGCATCTTCAGGTTCGGAAGAATGTGGCCGGTGATTCTGATCGTGATTGGTCTTGCCAAAGTCTTCGAATACTTTCAGCACAGCATGGATAAACCGCAAGACCGGAAGGAGGGAGAGTGAGCGTTCGTCGAAGTGCAGGAACCATCTTCTGGGGTTTGACGCTGGTCGCAACCGGCGGCCTCCTTCTGGCGCGGAATCTTGGCTACACGATTCCGATCGGAAGTTATTTCATTCGTTACTGGCCTGCTTTGTTGATTGCCTGGGGGCTGCTGAAATTCGTCGATTATTACCGCTTCCGGACCGCGGGCGACAACCGGCCGCTCTTTTCAGCGGGTGAAGTTGCGTTTTTGATTTTTCTGATTTTCGCGGGAAGCGCGATCACGACAGCATCCAACGTCAGTCCGGGAATCGGAAACATATTCGAAATCGGTGATTTCGATTTGTGGGACATCACCGGCAACAACTTCTCCTACGACGAGCATCGGGAAGCGGCGGTGCCGGAAGGATCTTCGATCGACATCATCAATTTGTTTGGAAATGTCGAAGTCCGGGCCTCCGATTCGGATCACGTCGTTCTCGATGTGAGAAAAACCATTCGCGCAGGCAATCGCGATGAAGCGGACCGGCTCAATAACGACTTCACATTCTCGATCAGCGACGAGGGCGGCAGATATCGCATCGTGTCGAATCGCGATGACGTTACTTCCAATCGTGTCCGGTTCGAGCGGCAGCGGTACAAAAGTTCGATGACGATTCAAGTGCCGAAACGCGCGGCACTGCATATCGACAATCGAAACGGGAGCGTCCGCATAGGCGACCTTACCGGTAATCAGAACATCATTAATCGTTATGGCGACGTCGAAGTTCAGACGATTTCCGGCGATCTTACAATCGACAACCGGAACGGCAGCGTCTCCGTTCAGGACGTTACCGGCCCGGTGAAGATCAGCAACCGATACTCGAACACGAGCGTGAAGAATGCGGGCTCGGATCTTGATATCGACACTCGAAATGGTTCGGTCGATGTAGCAGGTGTGAAAGGGAACGCGACGATTTCGAATTCGTACTCGCCGATCAGCGTGGACAACGTGCAAGGTTCGTTAACGATATCGGGACGCAACAATTCACTCGAGCTTCAACACATTGAAGGGGACCTGAGAGCCGAGAGTTCCTATCAGAATGTGAATATCGGCGACGCCAGGGGTTCCGTTTCCGTGAACAGCCGCAACGGCGATTTGTCGCTTTCGTTCGTGAAGCCTCCGCAGAAGGATGTCGATATTTCCACGCGCTACGGGAACGTGACCATCGAGATCCCTGCGAATGCCGCGTTCAGCATCAATGCGCATACGGAATACGGCGAGGTCAATTCCGAATTCGATGGAATTTCAACGAACACGTCCCGGCATGAACGATCGCTCAGTGGAAGGGTCGGCTCGGGTGGTCCGCACATCACTATCTCGGCAAAGAACGGCAGTGTTCACCTGAACAAGAGGGGATAACCAAATGTTTTGCACCAATTGTGGAAACAATATCGAACAGCACGCAAAATTCTGCAGCAAATGCGGGACTGAAAACACTCTGGCGGCTGCAGCACCGCCATCTACTCCGTCACCGAAACCAAAACCGGCGCACGATATGCAAATGCACATCAATGTGCTCAGTTGGCTGATGATCGGCGACGGCATTCTTATCGGCCTTCTCGCGTTGCCGGTCATGTTCTTCGGACAACTGGTGCGGCATTTTCCGATGCATCAACCTGCCGATTTTCCATTTCCAATTCAGCATTTTGCGGGATCGATTACGACGCTTGTCGGTCTGTTCATGATTGGACTCGCGTCCGCCGTGGCGGCCGCAGGTGTAGGTCTGATGCATTTCCGAAGCTGGGGCCGCGGCCTGGCGATCGTCATGGCAATCCTCATTGTCTTCAGTTTTCCAGTCGGCACGGCCATTGCGATCTATGCGTTTTGGGTGTTGTTCTCGCGCGAAGGTCAGGAGTTCTACAGAGCCCGTTCCGCCAGTACAATGGCGTGAGTGGCATCTAATCGCATTTACCTCATCGGCTTCATGGGCGCCGGCAAAACAACGGCGCCTTCATGGATCCTGAAAATCGCGCCTTGATTGAAAAAACCGGCGTCAGCATCTGGTTGAAAGTCTCCTTCGCTAAACTCTCGGACCGTGTGAGAATTGACGGGTCGAGGCCGAATTTCATGAATCTGGATCAGGCGCGGCAGCTCTATCACAGCCGGGAACCGTCTTACGCGCTGGCGAAAATGCAGATTTCAACAGATGAGGGAACTCCCGAAACGATTGCCGACGAAATCATCGGAGTCATTCGAAACTCATGAATGTTTTGTTATCCATGCTTTTGCTTCTTGCTCCCGTGAAAGTCGAACACGGCCGGTTCAACATCCTGAGGGATGGACGGAAAATCGGCACCGAAGAATTCTCGATCACGCGAAAGGGAATGGGCTATGCCGTCGATGGAAAAGTCACGATCGGCGATCTTGTACTTTCCAGCCAGATGGAACTGGACGAAAACCTCATTCCGACTTCCTATGAAACCTCAAACAAGGAAGGTTCGATTCACGTAAAGGTCGCGGCGCCTCTCAGCGAACTGAAGTCTGTTGTCGGCGGCCAGACTTCATCCGCGGATTTTCGATTTCCCGATCGTGGTGTGATTCTCGACAATAACTTCTTCCATCATTATTTGATTCTCCTGTACCGGTTCCAGGCCGGCCAGGGCACCTTCTCCGTTTTTGTTCCTCAGGACATGAGCGTCGGATCCGCAACCGTTCACGCCGCAGGTCCCCGGACCTACGACCTCGCGGTCGGTGATGTTAGGCTGCAGGCCACAACCGACGCGGACGGCGCCCTCACGCGGCTGACCGTACCCGCCGCCAAAGTAGTCGTTGAGCGCATGTAGTTGCGGGGCCTTTATGCCCGCGAGCCTTTAGTCAATCCACCTTCCTCAGGGTCTCATTCACGCTCGCCCCGTGCGGCACAAATGGGCAGTCGCCATTTTGATGGCCAATTCGGTAAACTGAAGCCCCTATATGGATCTCACAGATTACGGAACACTCGGTCAGATCGGGCTTTCTTTCGGAGCGGGCATTGTCTCGTTTTTGTCTCCATGTGTGTTGCCGCTCGTCCCCGGTTACCTTTCGATCATTTCAGGATCATCGCTCGACCAGCTCAAAGCGCAAGCGCGGGATTCGTCGATTCTGGGCACCGTCTTGAAGAACTCGATCATGTTCATTGTCGGATTTTCGATCACGTTCATCATGCTGGGTGCAACCGCAACATCGATTGGAGGAATTCTTCTTTCGAAGGCTCGTCTGCTCGGCCAGATTGCCGGACTGATCCTGATTGTCTTTGGCATTCATCTTCTCGGCATTGTCAAAATCAATGCCCTTTACCAGGACAAGCGTTTTCACAATGTCCAGAAGCCGCGCGGATCTTTTGGGGCGCTCGTTCTCGGTCTCGCGTTCGCCTTCGGCTGGACTCCCTGTATTGGTCCGATCCTGGCAAGCATTCTCATCGTTGCCGGAACCAAACAGACCGTGGCCGAAGGTATGTTTCTGCTGGCCGTGTACTCGGCGGGCCTCGGAATACCGTTTCTCTTAACGAGTCTGGCTCTGAATAAATTCCTGTCGTTCTACGGACGATTCAAAAAACACTTCCATACCGTCGAACTCGTCAGCGGAGGAATGGTTATTGCCGTTGGTGTGCTGATGTTATTGCCGGGAGGTATTTCTCGATTATCGACCTGGTTCTCATTCCTGAATCGATTCGCTCTGTAAGACCGCCCAACGATCCCGCAATATCCAAAGCAACGCCCCGCCCGCGACGATGGCAACCAGCAGCCAGGCCTGCTTAAAGCTGCGCGTGCTGATCAGCCACGCGCTGAACAGTATGCCCGCCATGGCAACGGCGCGTCCGCAGGGAACCCGGAATCCTCGTGATTCGCGATCGCGCGCTCGAAATACAAGCAGCGAGGCACACGTGAAACCGAAAATGCCAAGGCGCGCGATCGCGGCCAGAGTTGCCGCCTGCGCAAAACTGCTTGCGAGACTCAGCGCCAGGACAACCGCCGAGTGCAGGATGATCGCCCAATACGGTGTGCGAAACGTCGGGTGGACAGCGCCCAGGAAAGCGGGAAGTTCATTCCGCTGCGCCATCGAGAACAGAATCCGGGGCGTCATCAACGCAAATCCCGTCAGCCAGCCGTAGACCGAAACAATGACTCCAAGACTTCCGATCGTCGATCCGGCCGTGCCCATGATCTGACCCAGTGCGGAGGCAATCGGCGTTGTGCTCTGAGCGGCATGCGGCAGGTTGCCGACAACGGCAAGCTGTACGAGAAGATAAACCCCCGTAATCAACAACATCGCCATGATCAGCGCGAAAGCGGTATCGCCTTTTGGATTGCGGGTCTCGCTCGCGGCAATCACGGCCGACTCAAAGCCGCCGTAGGCGAAGACGAGCAGCAAAACCGCTTCAGTCCAATTCGGAGCTGCCACGGTTTGGGTAGCCAACACATCGGTGCGAATATGAAAAAGTCCGGCGCCGATCAACAACGTGAGCGGCAGAAGTTTTCCCACAGTGAAAACATTCACCGTCCACGCGGCGTTGCGAACGCCGGCAACGTTGACGGCCGTCACAAGAATCATTCCACCTGTCATGATCGCGGCACGGCCGGCCGGAGTTGTTATCGCCGGCACGAGTGTGCCGGCGTACGCGACCAGAATGTTGAGCGCCGCGGCTCCGGAAAGTAGGCGCGTCCAGACCTGCAGCCATCCGACTTGAAATCCGATCGCGGGTCCGAACGCTTCTCGCGTATACAAATAGGGCCCGCCTGCATCGTCGAACCGGCTGCCTACTTCGGCGAAACAGAGGACAACGCTGAAGATGCTGATTCCCGCAAACAGGACCGCAACCGGACTCCATGCTCCGGCCAGATTCGCCACCGCCGAAGGCAGGCCGAAAATCCCGCTGCCGATGACGCAATTCACGACTCCTGCGGTCAGGCTCCAGCGGCCGATTTCACGAAGCAGCGTTGGCGGGGAATGGCGCATGTCCGAGCAGTCTAGCCGATATCGCGCCAATTCAGGACAGACACCTCATTTCCTGGAGTACGAATGCAACCTTAACGGTGAGAGTGCGGGAAAGTCATCACGATAGTGCGCACCTCGGCTTTCCTCGCGCGCGATCGCGGATTCGTGAATCATCCTGGAAACCGCGAGCAGATTAGGGATCGACTCATCGTTGCTGAAGTCGTCTAGTTGGCGGAGGCCTTCTCGGAGGCCCGGGGCATTGCGAACAATTCCTGCGCACCTCCATGTGATGTCGCGGATTCTATCCACAACCCGCGGAATGTGCGACCCATGCGGTAGATGCCCGCTGCTCTTGAACGATCCCGGAGTTAATGCGAGGTCATCGTCACGCATAGCCCGCGCGGTGCGGCCTCCGAAAACAAGAGCTTCGAGCAATGAGTTGCTTGCCAGCCGATTGGCGCCGTGGACTCCCGTCGACGCGACTTCGCCGGCAGCATATAAGCCTTTCAGGCTCGTTCGGCCATTCAGATCCGTAGTGATTCCTCCCATGAAGTAGTGAGCCGCCGGTGTGATCGGAATCGGATCGCGCGTGATATCGAGGCCATATTGCAGGCACGTTGAATAAACGTGGCGAAACTTGTGGCGCAGCAGGTTCTCAGGCAGGTGCGTAGTGTCCAGAAACACTTTCGCGGCAGCACCGGAAGTCAGATGGCGGTAAACCGCGTGGCTGACTTCATCGCGAGTCCGCATTTCATCGACAAAGCGGCGGCCTCCTTCGTCGACAATGTGAGCGCCTTCGCCGCGCAATGCTTCCGTCAGGAGGAATCGCGGAGCATTGGCCAGATTCAAAACGGTTGGATGAAACTGAACGAATTCCATGTCGCGCAATTCGGCGCGGGCACGATATGCGGCGGCAAGGCCGTCACCGGTTGCAGTCTGAGGATTTGTACTTTGGGAATAAACCTGAGAGCCGCCTCCTGTGGCGAGCAATGTAGCTCTTGCCTTACAGCTTGCATTCTTCCCTTCATGGTCGAATCGAATTCCCGCAACGCATCCATCGATGACAAGAAGATCGCGAAAGAACGTGAACGGCTCGATCGTGATGTTAGAGTAGGCCCGCGCTCGATTCAGGAGTGTATCGACGACAACCTTGCCCGTAAGGCCACCGTTCCCATGAACGATGCGGTGAACGCTGTGCCCGCCTTCCCGTGACAACAGCAACCCGGTGCCGCTTCGCTCAAAGTCCGCGCCCGAGCGGAGCAACCGCTCGATTTCGGCGGGACCTTCCTCGACCAGAACCCGGACGGCATCAGGATCGCAGAGGCCGGCTCCCGCCGCCATCGTGTCGGTGAAGTGTCGTGCAGGATTGTCATTCTCTCCGATGGCGGCAGCGATTCCACCCTGCGCATACATCGAATTGGATTCGGTGATCTCGGCTTTGGTGAAGATGGTGACACGGCCCGCCTCGGCCAGATCCATCGCCGCTCGTAGTCCGGCGATCCCGCTACCGACCACAATGAAATCCGTTTCCACTAATCACCAGGCGGTTCGAACGGGGTATTTCGATATGCGTGCGTCGGGAGTGACCAGTACCATGCCGTGGACCAGGGCCTGGCATACCAGCAACCGATCGAAGGGATCACGATGGAGAAGCGGAAGGCGTACCACGTGCAGAACCGATTGTTCATCGATTGAAAGCACGTCGGCGCACAATTTGCTCCGGTGTTCGGGAATGAACTGATCGGGAGAATCCGGCAGAGTAATTCTTCCAAGCGAGTATTTGATGGCAATTTCCCACGACGAGACGATGCTGAAATACAAGTCATTCTCGGGATCCAGCAGAAGTTCCTTCGAATGATTCGACAAGTCCTGCGGCCGAAGAATGGCATCCAGGAATGTAATTGTATCCAGGAGAAGCTTCATTTCCGTTTCCTGACCCTGGGTGCGTACTTCCTTAACGGATCCTTGTCGTCACCTTCCCACAGGCGAAGTTCTGCCGCCGGCATCGTTTGCTGAAATGCCCTGAGAGACCTTGCGCCTTTTGCTGCCGAACCCAGGATCGGCGTGCGTTTTTCTTTGCGCTTGAGGGGGCGGATCTCGGCGACCGGAATGTTCCGCTTGCAGACGATGATCGTCTCGCCGCCCTCTACCAATTCAATGTATTTTGACAACTGGACTTTGACCACATGCAGGTTGAGCTTAATCATGATCTGACATTAGCTCAACTAGTTGGTCAAGTACAATATCTGGTTCTGGCCTACCAACGCAGATGCCCCTGAATCTGGACAAACCGGTTCAGCGCGACGCTGCCGCTTGTGATTTGCCCGAACTGCGCGGAAGACGGGGTCGTGTTCACGCCGCCGAAAAATGAATGGTTCATCACGTTGAGTGCATCCACGCGAGCCTGGAATCGCAGCCGTTCGCGAATCCGGATCTCGCGCATCAGGCTCAGATTCGTCTGGTGGATAGCCGGGCCGCGGAGTCCATCGATATTGACCGGAAACTGCCGGGCTTGAAATGTCGCGGGCTGGCTTCCTGCGCGCTTGTCCCAGCCTTGCGTGCAGGGCTGCCCGGTCGGTACAACGATATCGCCGGGGCCGGGATTGGATGTGACGCAGCCGTCGGTGTTGAACCACCGGTCCAGGGTGGGATTATCGATTTTAATATCGTTCACGGTGCCGTAATAGAACGCGTTTCCAAAGCCAAGCAGATTGCCGGGTTGATATTGATACGTCCCCGAGATCGTCCAGCCGCTCGCAAGCAGGCCTGGAATTCTACTGTGCACCCATTGCCGGTTAGGGCCGAACGGCAGATCATAAACCCACGTCGCCGCCACGCGCTGCGGACTCGCTCCGTTTCGCAACCAGTTCGGGACCTGCGGAAAAATGGAATCGTTGGGGTCCCACGGTTGAAAGAGAGTCGTCGCCTGCTTGGCGATCATCCCGGTATACGCGAAGTTTGCGGTCAGGCCTTTCGAGAATCGGCGATTGAAGCTGAATTCGATCTGCGACGAGCGCGCTTTTCCGATCGGACTTCCAACGGAGATGTTGCCGTTCGGATAAGGCCGCAGCAGCGTCGATTTCGCAATTGTCGCGCTGGTGAAGAACGTCTTCGTGGTCATGTCCTGATAAATAATGGGATTCGTTGCCGCGAGGGATGCGAAGTTGGCAATGTTGAATGGATTCGTAACCTGAGCAGTCAGATTGGAGTCCTGCACGGCATCGCGTACGTTGGCCTTGCTGTAGAACGTTGAGGGCAACCCGGATTGCGTGACATTGATATTCAAGTTCGAAGTGTACGTGCCTTCATATGCCACCGACACCACGTTGCTCGTTCCGATCTGACGCTCGATGCTGGCGCGCCAGCGTTGCTGGCGGGAATGTTTGGAAGGCATGTACGTCCAACCCGCGCCGACCAGAGCCATATTTCCAAGCGCCGTGCGAAGCGGCGTATCGAACCGTGTTCCTCCGGCGGATGCGCGGACAGGAAATGGGTCATTCAGGGGAGATAAGAAGTTGAACGGATCGCCGGCAAGCCAGTTCACGCCCTGATCGGTTGATATCGTCGTTGAGGTTCCGCGGCTGAATCCCGTCTGATTTCCGCCGAACGAGATCGCGTTGACATCAAGAGTGTCGTAATAGATTCCATACCCTCCACGAAAGACCGTCTTTGAATCCACCTGATAACCGAAACCGATGCGCGGCAGCCACATCAACTGACTCCCCCATGCGCGGCGCGGCGCTCCCGGGGCTCCTGCATAGACGGCGCCTCCCAGAACTTTGAATTGAGATGCCGGTAACTCGGGTATCGGGTTCTTGGCATATGCCGCTTCGGCGGCTGTGGAAATCGGCAAAACGGCGTTCTTGTCGTAATCGATGATCAGGCGATTGAAACGTTCCGTTGCTCCCTGCTCAAATTCCGCGCGCAACGAGAGCGTCAGTGTCAGTTTGGGCAGCACCCGCCACGTGTCCTGGCCGTAGAAGCCATAAAAAGGATTGGCAACGATCGCGCTGTCGTTGCCGGAAATCGAAATCGCGGTGGGAAGGCCCATCATGAAAGAAGCCCAGCTCAACCCGATGCCGCCGGCGGTGTACGTGCCATCACCGCAGGCATCATCACATTTGCGAAAATATGTATTGCCGAACGTGTATTGGCCGTCGTTGTTTCCCGCTTTGATGGATCTCACCTGCTCGCGAATGTCGGCGCCGAACTTCAACGCATGATTCCCGCGGTTGTGGAACACGTCACCGGTATACGTCCAGAAGCGGTTGTAAATCGGAGCGGGAATGCCGCCGATGCCGTTCTGAGAGTAGCCCGTGACATTCATCAGCGGCAGATAACAACGCGTCAGCGCGCATTTGTCGTCGAGGTATTGGGGCAGTCCGACGTCCGACGGTTTGAAAGTAAACGGAGTCTCACGCACCGATGCCAGCGAATCCCAGTTACTCACCGATGCCGCCGCGTGCAGGATCGTGTTCGAATTCACCGTGTATACCCAGTCGAGCACGCCGTTCTGATCATCCCGGGTAACGCCGCTGCCTGCGATGTTCTGATTGTTCAGGCCAGGCAGAATATCGATGGTCCAGTCTCCGCGAAATTCCACGAAATGATTCTGCGAATATCGGCCGAACATGCGCATTCGATCGCCGAGATTGACATCCATGCGCCCGGCGAACTGGCTGTAGGTCCAGTTGTATGGCGCGTGAACCGAGAGGTAAGGATTGTTGTTGGGAGTCGTGCGTGGATCGAACCAGTTGTTCGGGTCGGGCCAGTACTTCACGTAGTTCTTATAAAACTTCTGTCCCATCGCGATGTAGGACGGAGGAAGAATATTGCCTGCCAGCGGTGTTCGGATGTAGTGGCCCGGACGCGCCGGATCCGGCCGGACGGAAAGGGGATCGTAAAGCTGGTACTGCTGCGGATTCGACGAGACCTTGAGAAGATCCGAGAAGTCTCCATTCTTGTTGGCGATCGTTGGAACCACGCGATTGTAGGTGCTTGAGTCTTCCGGCTTCGCATCCTTCTCGCCGTTGTAGTTGAAGGAGAAAAACACCTTGTTGCGGCCGTTGAATAGCTTCGGAACAATCACCGGCCCGGTGAGATTCAACGCCCAGAGATTCGAATGACCCGCGGGCTGGATGGGTTGAGAAGCCAGTTGATCCGCCAGGGCGGTATTGCCTGCCGCGCGGGCGACGGCAATTTGCGAGTAATAGTTTTTCTTCGTAAACAGATTGGCGCCCAGCCACCGTTGGTTCCAATAGTTCTCACTCACAGTGCCGTGAAAATCGTTGCTTCCGGTTTTTGTGCTGACGGCGATACCCAGGCCCGTCGAATGACCGAAATTGCCGTCGAACGTCGTGGTCAAAACTTTCGTTTCAGCTACAGACTCGACTGCGGGCAGATTCGCCGTGAACCGCGCGTTACCGTTGTTGATCGCTCCGTCAATCGTCCAGGTATTTCCGCCGACTCCTGTTCCGTTGTTGTAGTCGGAGCCGCCTTGAGTCGAATGCGGCCCCAGCAGCGCAGGCGGGCCACCGGTTTGCACTCCCGCGGAATACTGAATCATGGTGAAGACCGTATTGGCCATCACGGGCAGATCCTGCACGCTCCTCTCGTCTAATGCGCGGCCCGCGTCGGTTCTCGTGACATCCAGGAGCGGCGCTTCACTATTAACTGTTACGGATTCGGTGACGCCTCCCAGCTCCAGAACGAAATCCACTTGCCGGACATCACTGACTTCCAAAGTAATGCCGTCGCGCACGGCCTTCTTGAAACCCGCCACTTCGGCTGAAACCGAATACCGGCCCGGCAGCAGGAGCACCGCCTGATAACGGCCGGTTTCATTGGATTTGAGGCGGAGGGGAACACCTGTCTCGACATTCGTGACGACCACATCAACACCGCCAACAACTCCACCCTGCGAATCCATCACGGATCCCTGAATCGTTCCACGAGTGTCCTGCGCATGGATTGTTTCTGTCAGGATCCAGATTGCCGCAAACAGGCAAAGCAGTCGGTACATGGTCACGCCTCCGTTGATTGGGAATTCGGGAATAGTGTGCAGAGGATACCAACAACAGATACAATCGGCCATCCTCATTTCAATTCGGGAGAAGGTCGATGAAACGGAACCGTCAGTGGTCGATGCTCCTTTGGGCCGGTATTCTCGTGGGATTTCCGGCAATAGCCGGCGCGCAAATCACACAAGCGGATTACGAGCGTGCCGCGAAACTCCGTGAAAGATTTCAGGGCCTTGCGGTCGATGTGCCGGAAAAGGCGAATGCGATCGAGAATACCAGCCGCTTCTGGTATCGAAAGTCGGTTAAGGGTGGGAATGAATTCGTACTGGTTGATGCGGAAGCCCTGACAAAAAAACCGGCCTTCGATCACGCCAGGCTGGCCACGGCGCTCTCGGCTTCCTCGGGCCAAACGTACACAGCGGTCACACTTCCGTTTTCAACATTCACCTTTCTCCAGAATCAAACCGCGATTGAGTTTTCCCTGAGCGGGTCCACATGGAGATGCGATCTTTCCGCGTACGCCTGCACAAAAGGCGCGGCTCCGCGGCAGGCGGGGCAACGCGGCCGGCCGCCGGAAGACATCGCCGGAGACGATCCACAGGAATTCGGCAACGACGTCGTTGACGGCGTGGCCGATGTGTCGCCGCAAGGTCAGCAGCCGCCACAGGGCCTCCAGATTCCTGGCGAAGACAGACCTCGGAGCGCCGGAGAACCCAAACCTTCGCCTGACGGCGCATGGGAAGCGCTCGTTCTGAATTACAACGTTTTTATGCGGCCCAAAGGCAAGACGAGTCCGGCGGATTCGATCGCGCTGAGCCGCGACGGATCGGAAGGCAATTACTACACTCTGGCGTCCATCTCATGGTCGCCCGATTCGAAGTGGCTTGCGGCGTACCGCGTGCGCCCGGGTTATCGCCGCCAGGTTCATTACGTCGAGTCGTCGCCCGCGGATCAGGTGCAGCCGAAACACTGGGTGCGCGACTATGCGAAACCAGGCGATACGCTGGATACCGCCCAGCCCATTCTTTTTGAAGCCGCAACGAAGAAGGAGATCGTCATCGATAATGCGTTGTTTCCGAATCCCTACAGCCTGTCGAATCCCGTGTGGCGCAAAGACAGCCGCGCATTCACGTTCGAGTACAACCAACGCGGCCACCAGTTGTATCGAGTCATAGAAGTAGAGGCAGGCACCGGAAAAGCAAGGGGCGTCATCACGGAAGAGAGTAAAACATTCATCGATTACCGCACATTAGTTGCGAACCCGAGAGATACGGGCAAGAGGGTCCGTAACGAATTGAACGATGGCCGCGAGATCATCTGGATGTCGGAGCGCGACGGCTGGGCGCATCTTTACCTCTACGACGGTGTGACGGGACGTCTGAAGAATCAAATCACCAAAGGAAACTGGGTCGTTCGCGCCGTTGAGAAAGTGGACGAAGACAAACGGCAGATCTGGTTTCAGGCAAGCGGGATGTATCCGGGGAAGGATCCGTATTTCATCCACTACTACCGGATCAATTTCGACGGGACGGGTCTGACAGCTCTTACTGAGGCTGATGGCGATCACACCGTGACTTTTTCGACCGACATGAAGTACTTCGTGGATACCTGGTCACGCGTGAATCTCGCGCCGGTGTCCGAGCTTCGACGGACATCGGACCGGAAGCTCGTCATGGAGCTCGAGCATGCCGATATTTCCGCGCTCCAGGCCGCGGGCTGGCGTCCGCCCGAAGTATTTACGGCGATGGGCCGGGATGGAAAAACCGATATCTGGGGAATCATCCATCGGCCCAGCCACTTCGATCCTTCGAAAAAATATCCCGTCATCGAAAGCATCTATGCCGGTCCGCAGGGCTCATTTGTGCCGAAGTCCTTCAGCGTTTCCACGCAGGCCCTGACAGAGCTTGGATTCATCGTTGTTCAAATTGATGGAATGGGAACCAATAACAGGTCGAAGGCGTTTCACGATGTCGCATGGAAGGACCTTGCCGATGCCGGCTTTCCCGATCGCATTCTCTGGCACAAAGCGGCCGCCGCAAAGTATCCGTACTACGACCTGACACGCGTCGGCGTTTTCGGAACCTCGGCAGGCGGACAGAACTCCATGGGAGCTCTTCTCTTTCATCCCGAGTTCTATAAAGTCGCGGTCTCGAATTCCGGATGCCACGACAATCGCATGGACAAAATCTGGTGGAACGAACAATGGATGAGTTGGCCGATCGGTCCCGAATATTCCGCTTCATCCAACGTGGACAACGCATACCGGCTGCAAGGCAAGCTGCTGCTCGTTCTTGGCGAACTGGACACGAACGTCGATCCGTCGTCCACGATGCAGGTTGCGAATGCGCTCATCAAAGCGAACAAGAGATTCGATCTGCTGGCTGTGCCGGGAGGCGGACACGGAGCCGGCGGCGCGTATGGGCAGCGACTACTCGAGGATTTCTTCGTTCATCATTTGCTCGGAGTGGAGCCTCCGGACTGGAACGGTATTCCGGCCGGACAAAACTGACCGAACGGGCGCTGAAAGAATATGAAATGTTGGGATGTCCCATATTGGGATGTCAAATGCAGATGTCAAAACACCGATTGACTCAATGCCCCAGTTTCCAAAGTCTCAGTGGGTGAAATGGGTCGTCTGGTACTTTCACATCTGCATTTGACATCCCAATATGGGACATCCCAACATTTCACATTTGTGAAGAGATCATACCCGCGCGACGACACCGCTGCGAGCATCGCGGCCTGGAAGCCGAACACGAGAGCAACCACAACCGTACTGACAGATGCCTGTATTCGTCTGAATGGGTTACTGCTTCGCCTGAACAGCCGTCAGTCTACGAGTTCAACGAAGGATGTTTTGTTTTGCAGTGGAACAACGAGAGCGCCGCGTTCCGTGGAAAGCTTTTCCTTCACGCGATAGGTTCCGATTCCCGTGACTTTCGCCGGCTGCTCGATGCGCAATCGGGCTTGTGGCGCTGAAGCATTCGTTCGGGAAAGCCCGATGCGAACGGCGTGCGTTTTCGTCTGGATTTCGACGCTATCGAATGTTCCGGAATCGAGTGTGAGCCACAAGCCGCGCGGCGCCACGTAGACGCGCTGACGGAAAGGGTCAAGCGGTTGGACTCTGATCCAGTCACCTTCAGTCTTCACGTTCCCGCCAAAAGCCTGCCAGCCGAATTCCGGATGGTTGATGACATAAGTTCCCGCATTGGCAGCGACGCCGAAGAAATTCGGACCGTAGTCACCGGAGTAAGTATCCCAGCGCATGTTTTGAGGAAAAGAATGAAAAGCCGTTCCGGCGAATCCTTCCTGATCGATGTTGCTCAATCCGCCCATTGCGCCCGCATAGCCGACACGCAACAGGTAAACGTCATCCGGATTGTCGCGAAAGGCCGACAGCACGGGAATAGCGTTAAGGCCGGAGCCGTAGTGATGCAACTGCCGCTCGGTGCCGCCTCCGGGTGCTGCTCCGTAAAAGAAATCCCAAAACCGGCGGGCGCTGCCGTTGTAGCCCCAGTGAGGGATCGACGGCATATAACCGAGGATCGAATCGAGCGTGATTTTAGCCTCGCCGGCATGGCCAAAATATTTGGTGATGCCGTAAATCTGTTCCTGTCCGGTGGAGTCCCATGCCATTTCGCTGCCAAAGGGCACCGCACGGCGGCTCCAGTCTTCAGCGTGATTCTTCAACTGCGCTTCGAGAGCGTTGGCCTGTTCAACCCGGTTCTCATGTTTAAGATCGTCGAGAAGAAACAGAAAAATCGTGCCGTCCATGAGGCCATCGCGGCTGTTGCCGATGTTGGAATGCGTGCCGAGATAGTTCGCGGTTTGGAAGGCCTGGTTCAAATACCAGTCCCACGGATGTTTCGTGACGAGTCCCGGATAGTTTCTCGCCACTCGATACATCGCCCAGTAAGCGGCAACAACGTGAGGATAGTTGTACGCGCGGTTGACCGCTTCCGATGCGGTTTTGTTCCAACTGGTCCATGATCCCCAATTGATTCGGGAGTCGTAAGGAAAGTCTGGCAACGCCGCGGGATCGTGATAGAACAAGCTCTTTTTGACGCCGTATTGGCGCGGCCCTTCGCTGTATTGGAGATTGCCCCAAAGCACGCCATCGATGAACTGCTCGAACTTCGCGATCTCGTCTTTATTCGGCTGGCCGAATTCTTTCATCGCTGCGGCCAGCCACGAACCGGAACCGCCTTCGTCGCCGAGTCCGGCAATCCAGGCGCGCGCGTCCTGCAACACAATACGATTGTTTGCGCGATCGTAAGTCATCACGGACGGGCTGCGATGAAACGGGTCGTTTGGATCGACGTACCATTGTCTGGTGAAAAGAAAATTGCCGAGGTCGGCGACCGCCTGGGCCGCCGGTTTGATGACGTAATAGCTCAGTGACTGGTTCGTGCCGTCGTCGTATGTGATCGACAGGCGCGCGCGGCCCCATGTTCTGCCGCGCAGACTGTAGTTTTTCCAACCGGTTCTTGTTGGGGCGCTTTCCTGGATCGTTATTGCATTTTGGGGCTCAGCCGTTATGGATGTGACCTTGCGCGGATAATTCAAAAACAGCTTCGCATCCTGGTCCATCGGGAGAATGTAACCGGGGATCCCGACCGCTACTGGCCGCTGGTTCGCGATCAGAGTTCGCTCGATGTCGCGAATTTCCGGCGCGACGATGAATTTCAGACCATAGGTTCTCGTTTCACCGGGTGCGAGCATCGCCATCGTTGGCGGATTCCATTGTCCCTTACCTTGCCATTCGCGTTCGGCCCATGCTTTCGAGTGCGCCATCCACTCGAAGGAGCCTTCGTATGGATTTCCCCGGGAGAACATGTTGTCCGGCCCGTTCGGTTCGCTCAGCAGATGCCACGCTTCGAACGGAGTCTTTCCATAAGGCACGACGACGAGCGCCGGCCCATGCCCGTTCAGTCGCGTGACCTGCACGTAGCCGCCGTCTTCGTTGATCGCGGGATCGTAGAACGAATTGGTCTCTTCCATATCAACGAGGCGGCGGCCTTTTAGCATGTTGTTGAAAATCATCGGAAAGCCGAGCGCGCCGATTTCGACGGAGCCTGCGGAGGTGTTTTTCAAATCGAAGGTCAGGACCAGCCGGCCGTTGTCGAGTTGCCATCGCCGCGTGATCTGAATCGGGCAGCCTTCAGGGAGAGTCGCGGACAGATCGGCGGCGGCAAGAACCGGCGCCGCTGCTCGAAGCGCCTGAACCGGACGTCGCGCCGCGCTGGTTGAATAATCCGTCCATTGCCCCGAGCCGCTCGCTCTCGCACGGAAAGTCACATCGCCGACCGAATTGAAACCCTCGGCTGCGCGGTTTGCCAGGCGATCCATCGGAGCGAAATCGAAACCGCTCGATGCTTTGGGTTGGAGCGATGCAACCGTCTGAGATGTTGTGACGAGTTTCAGGCTGAAGTCCGGCGTTTCGAAGTCGATGGTGCCTGAAGGACTCTGCGCTACGAAAGCAAGCAACGGCGCCGCAAGCAGGACACTCAGGAAATGTACGGAAACAATTCTTCTCCGCATCGTCGTGTTAGACCCGGCTTCAGAAGATGGGAACATTCTACACACATTGTGTTGTTTCCGGCGTCAGACCCTTGTTTTATCAGTTTGTCGGGTCTGACGCCGAATTACCCTACGCCAGTTCTTGCAAACGGACCCGGATTCGCAGCAGACTTCCTAACCATGCAATCCACACGACGAAACTTCCTGCGTGTTTCAACTCGCGCGGCAGTGGGACTGGCTGCCGGCGCGCGCGTTTCAACCGTAGCCGCTCAGGAACAACCGGCAACCGGCCTGCAGATGGCGCAGAATGCCGCGGTCCGTGCCTTCGAGGAGAAGATGCTTCGCGCGCGTCCCGTTCCGTTGAACCGCGTACGAGTTCTTGGTGGTCCGCTCAAGCGCGCTCAGGAGCTCACTGCAAAATATCTGCTCGAGCTCGAACCGGATCGCATGCTCGCCTACTATCGAGTGCGTGCGGGATTGCCGCAAAGGGCGCAGCCATACGCCGGTTGGGATGGCGCGGGGAGAAATCTCACGGGTCACATTGCCGGGCATCACTTGTCCGCGGTGAGCTTGATGTACCTAGCGACCGGCGACCCGCGTTTCAAGGAACGCGCCGATTATATCGTTCGCGAGCTTAAAGAAGTTCAGGACAAACAGTCCGATGGATATCTCAGCGCGCTCGAAGGCGGACGCGAGGCTTTCGCCGCTCTATCGAAGGGCGAAATCCGTTCGGCAGCTTTCGATCTGAACGGCTTGTGGTCGCCCTGGTACACGTTGCACAAGACCTACGCGGGGCTGCGCGATGCTTACCGATATACGGGCAATCGCACCGCGCTGGCAATGGAGATCAAGTATGCCGCGTGGGCTGAACGCGTGCTCGCGCCCCTGACGGATGCGCAGGTCCAGCGCAGCCTGAATACAGAACACGGCGGGATGAACGAGGTGCTCGCCGATCTTTATGCGGATACCGGCGACCGGCGATGGCTCGATCTTTCTTACCGGTTCGAGCATCGTGCCTTCACGGATCCGCTTAAGCGGCACGAGGACAATCTTTCGGGCAAACATGGAAATTGTCAGATCCCGAAGCTCGTCGGCTCGGCTGCGCGCTACGGCTACAATGGCGATCCTTCCGATCTTCTTGCGGCGTCGTTTTTCTGGGATCGCGTCGTGCAACACCACAGTTACGCCACAGGCGGTCACGGCCTCGCCGAATACTTCGGGCCGCCCGATCAGTTGAGTCCACGCGTCGATGGCCGGACCTGCGAGACCTGCAACGTTTACAACATGATCAAGCTTACGCGCCGGTTGTTCTCGCTGCGGCCCGACCCGATCTACGCCGACTTTCACGAGCGCGCTCTGTTCAATCACATCCTGGCGTCCATCGATCCGGAAGACGGCCGTACATCGTATATGGTGCCGGTTGGACGCGGAGTGCAGCAGGAGTATCAAAACATGCTTCAGAGCTTCACGTGTTGTGTAGGCACGGGCATGGAGAGTCACGCGCTGCACGGCTATGGGATCTACTACGAGTCGCCGGAGAAACTGTGGGTCAACCTGTTCGTGCCGTCATCCGCGCAATTCAGATCCGGCGTACAACTCAAGATGGATACCGGCTTCCCCGATGGCGATACCGCAACGATCGCACTGACGGCGCCGATGCCCAGGGCTTTCACGCTTGCCCTGCGGCGGCCCGTTTGGGCAGGCGATGGATTTGTTGTGAAGGTGAACGGCGAGCGGATCGAACAACCGCCGCTGTCGAGCCTGCATGATGCCGGAGCCGGAGGGCGCGGCAACGCGCCTGGCAATGAAGCGATTCAGCGGCAGACCGGCTCGTATGTCGAACTCAAGCGGACGTGGAAGACCGGTGACACGATCGAATTGAGCCTGCCCAAATCGCTTCGGATGGAACCGACGCCCGATAATCCTCAGGTCGCGGCGATCATGTGGGGGCCGCTCGCCCTTGCCGCCGATTTGGGACCGCGCCGCGAAAGACGCGGACAGGAAGATCGCGCCGCAGACGAAGCTGCCCTCGCTCAGGTCCCGGTGTTCGTTGCCGCAGGACGTCCTGTCACGGAATGGGTGACGCCGGCGGGTTCCCGTCCGGGGGATTTTCACGTACAGCCCCTGGCCCGCATACCCGCGCAACCTGCGAATCCAACGGACGTGATGCTGGCGCCGTTCTACCGGACGCATCGCCGCAACTACAGCGTTTATTTCGATGTCCTCACGCCGAAAGATTTCGAGGACAGAGCCGCAAAGCGAAAGTGAGCTCTTGGGATGTCAAATGTTGGGACATCCCATATGCAATGTCACATTACTGGGAATATGACATTGCAGATGGGATATTCCAATATTTGAAATATCGGAATCTTAGAAGGTCAGTGTGGCGCGCAAATTGATTGTGCGTGCTCCGGTAATCACTCCAGCGGTCTGACCATTGACGACGCCGAATGACGTGCTGAATGCGTCCGCATTGGGGAAGGCCCACCTCGGGTGATTCAGAACGTTGTTCAGACCCGCAAAAAGCGTCAGGCGTCCTCTCTCCGCGACACTGAAATTCTTCGTCATTGATAAATTCCAGTTGAACGTATTTCTGTCGCGCAGAAAAAGTGTCTGGCCAAAATCGCCGGGCGTTGTATTCGGAACCAGGAACTGTGGATTGGCGCGGCCGTCCGGACCGATCAACTTCGGATCCACCGCGAGGCGTTGCAAATCCGTTGCACCGGCCCTGCCGGTCAAACGAGTCCGATCGACACCGAACAGATCTCGAATCTGATCCAGCGTCACGCCGGGCGCAAGGCGAACACCGTTTCCAATGCCGGTGGTTGTATTGACGGTCTGGAATGTTCCGCCGGTTAACTGGATTGGCGTTCCGGTTTGAAGGATGAATACCGAACCCATTGTCCAGCCACCCACGATCCCGTTAAGCACGCTGTTGTTCAAAGGCAGCCAGCGGCCACGGCCGACAGGCAGTTCATACGTTCCGAATGTTTGAAGAACGTGCCGGACATCGAACGGAGAAACGCGCCGGCTTCGTCCGATATCGCGCAATGTAACGAAGTCCAGATCCTGCTGTGCCGTGTCTCTGGCCAGGTTTGTCAGGCTCTTGCTCCATGTGTAATTCGTGGTCCAGCTTGTGCCGTGATTGAAACGTTGGCGGAACTGAACCTGAAGGCCGTTGTAATTGCTCCAGCCTGTGTCGTCGACATAGGTGAAGCGGCCGGCAACGAACGGATTGAGCAGGAAAAAATTGATGGGATACGGCCCGGGCGCGTTGGCCGTAGGTTGTACCCGGCCGCAGGGACTGAACGAACTCCCAAACATCCGGCAAACGTAATTCTGATTTGTCGCCAGTGTGTTGGCCAGGGCTCCGGCCTCACCGTTTTGAAGGTTGGTGATAAATCCGTTGGACGCATAACCGCTGCCGGCCGCAATGGCGCCAAGCGAGCCGCGAGCGCCGAAGGCCGCATCGAAGATAGGCAGCGCCGTCTGTCCCGCTCGCCCAAGATTCTGGAAGCTGTTGACGCCGCCGGCCGCGTTGATCGCGAGGTTGTTCTGCGCATTCTTAAATTCCTGCAGGAATCCATTTTCGAAGATGTTCACCTCATTCAAATTGCTCGTGCGCCACGAAAGGTGCGATTGATTACCGACGTAGCGAACCTCGAGTGCGCTGTTGTTCCACAACTGGCGTTCGATGCCAAGGTGGTAGTTTTCGGTGTACGGCGCGCGCAGAGTAGGATCTATCCCGCTGATCGGCCGCCCATCAAAAGTCGAGTCCGCCAGATTGAATACTTTTTTGTACTCGGTAGTGGAAAACGCAAATGAAGAGACGCTCAATGGATTCGAGATGATGTCCGACAGCGTGTAGAAAGCAGGCAACGACGTCTGTCCGGCCTGGCCCGGAATCAGTGTGGTTGCACTGACGGTCTTGCCGGCATTGGGCCCGATGTTCGCCGCAAAGAACTGCGTGCCTTCGTCGTAAACAATCAGGCCGAAATAAGCTCGAACCACCGTCTTCGAATCGCCGAGAAGTTTTCCAAGTAAACCGCTGGTTGCTTTGGGATTCCACGCAACACCGAGATTAGGAGCAAAATTCTTCCAATCGGTGCCGTAGGGCACTCGGCCCACTGTGAGTGTCGGATTGTTGTTCCCGCTGAGCGCGCCGGGTGTGAACAATTGAGTTGAGGGACCAAAAATGCTTGCGAGATCGGGAGAAGCCGCGAGGCCCTTCACGTCATGCATAGGGCCCTGAACTTCCCAACGCATTCCATAGTTCAACGTCACGGTGGGCTTGATGCGCCATCGATCCTGCACGAAGGCTCCGCCCATTTGTGAATTGGTCCAGGTGTAGTTTTGGAAACCGTCGTACTTGAACGTATCCGGATTAACGACCTTGGTGAAGTTCGCCGTCGATACCCTTCCGGTCAGGAGATTGTACAGAGCCAGAGGATTCGGCAATTCGGTGCTGTTGATACCGGGCAGAGTTGCTGCCGTGTATGCCGTGGATACCTGAAGAGGATCACCCGATGGTGTACCCGTTCCATAGGTCGGGACGGGAAATGTCTGGCCAATATCTTTCCAATCGGTGTTCCGGTAGCTGCCGCCCGCCGTGATGTTGTGCTGCCCGCGGTTCAAGGTCAACGTGTCCTGGATCGTCGTGATGAAGTGGCGCCCTGTGGTATTCGCCTGGTCGATGAATGGAACCGTTGGACCAAACGGCAGAGTGGCGCCGATTCGCAATGGTATGTCGTTGTACTGGTAATACAGTCCATATTCCGCTCTGCGGTTTGTGTCGCCACTATGCTGAACGCCGTACCGGAATTCGTTGAACGTTTTCGACGACAACGTGGATTGCAGCGCTGCGGACCATACGAAGTAACCCAGGCGGAACGGATTCGTTCGATTGATGTCCGGCACCGGCAATCTCTTTGCCCCAGGTTGCCAGTTATGCCAGTAGTTCCAGGTAAACGTCAGTTGCTCTTTCGGCGTGATGAAAGAGTCCACGCGGACCGAGGGAAAATACGCATAGTTATTATTTTCGGCGTTCCACGTGTAGGTGTCGTGGTTGAAATCGTTGCCCGACGCAATCTTCGTGGCGTATTGCGGAATCTTGTTATTGATCGCAAGAATGGATTGCACGATCGGATCGAGTTTCGTCGGAGCGCCGACGGCAGCGGCGAGACTCAGTACGTTCGCCTTTCTCAAATCTGTGGTTGAGCCGTTCGCGAGATACGTGAAAATGCCTTTCTGAGCGTCCGGCGTTAACACCGTAATGTTGGTTGCGGTCGTGAGCGGCTGATACTGACGCTCGAAATTCATAAAGACGAAAATCTTCTTTTTCAAGTTGCCGTAGGGAATGAGCGGACCTCCAAAATTGCCGCCGTAATTCTGTGTGCGATTGTATGCGCGCGGCAATCCCTGGGCGTTTCGGGACCAGGAATTGGCATTGAACCGCTCACTCTGCGGCTCATAAAACGCGCTGCCGTGATATTCCTGGCCTCCGCGCCGCGTCGTGAATTTGATATTCGCGCCGCTTTGCGCTCCGGAATCCGCGCTGAGCCCTCCGCTTTCGACCGACACTTCCTCAACGGCCCCCAGGCGCACAGGTACGGTCATGTAGAACACCGTGCCGCCGCTCTTGAAACCGTTTGACGCGTCATTGATTCCGTCCACAGTGACGTTCACAGCGCCGCCCGGCAGGTTGTTGTATCGCGTATCGCCGCCGGTGGGAGGAGATGCCCCCGGCGCCAGTCTTGCCAATGCGAGCACGTTGCCGCGTCCGGCCAGCGGCAATTCCGAGATGCTCTTCGATTGAAGCGTATCCGCGACCAATTGCGAAGTCGTCTCCAGCACCTGCGCGGTTTCGGCTGACACCGTTACCTCAGCGGATGCCTGGCCGACCTGCATGATGATTCTCACGTCCGTTGTCTGGCTTGTCGAAACAGAAATGTTCTGAAGGCGCGATGTCTGAAATCCCGGCTGTGTCGCAACGACTTCGTACAAGCCGCTCGCAAGATCGGGAAAAAGAAATGTTCCGTTTTCTGTCGAGAGCGTGTCTCTGGTGATGCCGGTCTTCGTGTCCTGCAACCGGATTTGAACGCCCGGGATCACCGCTCCTGTTTGATCATGGACGACGCCGGAAATCGCTCCGACAATTCGCAGTTGTGCCCAGGCGGCGGATCCGGCTGCGAGCCAGAAAATGATCAGCGCCATGATTGTTATTGCTCTCGTTGTTCTCATCGTTTCCTCCTCCCGAGTCTCAAAGACGTAAATCAATCGGACGCCCGTCGAAAGTAAAAGGCCGGGTTGATGTCTGTCCGGCGATACGCACTTCCATGGAGCGCCGTGCAGCAGGAAGCATTCTCGAACCGGGCGCGAACCGGATCGAGAGACGCCGTTCGGAATCGCGCCACGTCATTGCGATTCGCGTGGACGCGCCATTCCGATAGTCGAATGTCTTGCCGTCATCTTCATAAAGCGTAAACGCTCCATCGGAGCCCGGATAGACGACCAGCGTTAACGGACCATCCACAACTTCGCCGGTGTACTGTTTCAACGGACTCCGTGGTTGAATCGAGCCCGCTCGCACATACAGCGGCATCGTTGCAAGATCGACCGGCCGTTCGATTTCGCGGCCGCCTTCCGCTCTTTGCTCGGTCCAGAAATCAAACCATGCGCCACGTGGTAAATACACGTTCCGCTTTGTAGCTGTTTTTTCCGTAACGGGTGCTACGAGTATGTCACGTCCCCACAAATATTGGTCGCCGCGTGCCGCTGCGGCCGGATCGCCGGGATAGTGCAGCCACAACGCTCGTATCATCGGCATCCCTGTATCGTGGCACTCTCGCGCCAACGTGTACGTGTACGGCATCAACCGGTAACGAAGCTCAAGATACTTTTTGCAAATGGGCTCGACGTCGGGATTATGCAACTCCCGAGGGTCGGTTGTGTAGTTTGCAGTTTCCTGCGGCCCCGGATTCCCGGTATTCCAGCCCCACGGTAATCGAAGATGCCAGTTGCGGCCGTGCGATCGGAACAACGGGCAGAACGTTCCAAACTGAAACCAGCGGACGTAGAGTTCGCCCGTTAATTCCGGTGTTGGAATGAATCCGCCGATATCCGTGCCCCAAAATGGAATTCCGGAGAGGCCGGTATTGATAGCGACCGGCACATGCGTGCGCAATGTTTCCCACGTCGATTGCACATCACCGGACCACAGAAAAGCCGCGTAACGCTGCATTCCCGCCGCTCCGTTTCGATGCAGCGCGAACGGACGCTCGTTCGGACGCCAAAGCTGCGATCCTTCCCAGTACATCCGATGCCGGTTGCGCCGCGAAGGTTCGTCAAAGCCGTCTCCCTGATCCGGCCACCATCCATCAATCCCGGCATCAAAGACAGCACGATGCTCGGGCCAGTAGCAGCTTGCCTGGAGCTCATTCGGAACCGCAGGGCCGCAAGCTCCATTTACCGTACCTGCGAGACGCCGGCCTTCCGCTTCGATGACAATGTGAAGGACAACTCGAAAATGCTCGTCGTGAAGCTGGCGGATGGTTGCCTTCGGATCCGGAAAATTGGTGGGGTGCCAGGTGAACTCTGTGTTTCTTGTGTTCCATCCCGATGGGGCGAATCCCGTGCCGAGATAAATCAGCGTGTCGCAGGGGAGTTTCTTTTCCCTGAATGTCTTTGCGATGCGCATGATTTCATCGGGTCCGCCGAGCGTCCGGTGGGATTGCATGTAACCGAATGTCCAGAGCGCCGGAAGTTCGGCGTAGCCGGTGATGCGCGCATATTCGGACATGATCGTGGCGGGATCGCTCGAGCTTACGATGAAGATATCGAGAGGCAGAAGTTTGGGCGTCGTGAACCGGCCCTCGCTTCCCGTAAAGTCGAACGTGCCGAGGGGTTGATGAATAAACATGGCCCATCCATCGGTGCCGACGAGCCACTGAATCGGAACGCGTCCGCCATGCGTGCGCAACTGGTAGCCGCCCTGCCCGCTGCGCATGGTGTCCATCGAGCCTTTGCGATCGAACTGCGGACCTCCTTCGCCGAGACCCAGCAGCGGACCTTTCGGCAGGAGGAATGACAGTTGCTCGCCTGTGCCATTGAAAGTGAGGCGCTGGATCGTTTGTCCCGAAGTTGTTTCGACGTGGACAGTGGGAGGATCGGCGGTGAAACGTACTACAAGATTGCCCGCTTTGATCGAGCCGAAGGAATCCGTTCGCCTGCGGCTTGCAACACGGCGCCACTTGTCTGCACCAACCAACGCGTCGCCGGCACCGAGGGATGCCGCTCCGCCCGCTGTGGGTAGAAAAGCAATTCGCACCGTCGAGGGACTGACCGAAGTCACTACGACTTCGACGGGTTGCCCGGCCACAACAATGTCGGAGTTCTGGCCTTGCAGCACCCCACGCGCGACGAGGGCGCCGGCGCCCGTCTTTCCGAGCCTTCGCAGAGCTTCGCGCCGCGTGACGACGCGCGTCATTTATAGAATCTCCAGTTGGATTTGAAATTCTTATCCAGCTTTTGCTGAGTCAGGCCGGCGCGCACCATTTCAATGGGAATTCGGTTTTCCTTGAGTACGGCATCGTGGAATGCCCGGTTGGTCATCTTGCCGGAGCCGACGAGTTCTTCATGAAGAGATCGAATCTGCAAACCGCCCAGCATGTATGCGGCCTGATAAAGAGGACTGTAGGTGCCATTAAAAGACCTGCGTACTTCCGCAGTGGCGTTGTCGAGTTCGTGCCCGACGCGCTTTACCAGAAAATCGATGCACTCCTCAGGCGTCATTTTTCCCAAATGAAAGTTCAATGAAAAGATGATGCGCGCCGCGCGGTGCATCCGCCAGAACAACATTCCCACTCGGTCTTCGGGATTCCTGGCGAAATTGAGATCCCAGAACAGCATCTCCCAATAGAGCGACCAGCCTTCCACCGAAAACGGCGTGTTGAAAATGCCGCGATGCGAGCGATACCTGGCGTTCATGAAACCTTGCAGTTCATGGCCGGGTATCAATTCGTGAAATACGGTTGCGCGGGCAAACGGGATGTTGTTGCCGCGCATGCTCATCATTTTCTGTTCGTGTCCCATCGTGACCGTTGGATACGAAACGCTGATGACTTCTCCGCCCGTAAAGAACGGATTTACAAGCTGCCGCTCGGGCGTCATCATTTGCATTCGCCACGTGTCCCGAGCCAGCGGAGGGATCGTAACGAGATCCCGTTTCTCCACAAAGTCGATCGCTTCCAGAGCGAGATCCCGGATGAGATCGGGTTGCTTGCCCGGATCGACATACATGTTCTTCACGCGCTCGACCGCTTTCAGCCAGTCGTCGCCGAATCCCATCTCGCGAGACGCCTTCTTCATTTCTTCTTCGCACCAGGCGTACTCCTTGTTGGCGAGCGCAATGAGTTCCTCGGGCGTGTAGGGAATCATTTCGTGCTCGAGTTCCGACATGAGACCTTCGCGACCGATCGGATCACCAACAATGTCGGATGAATCGCCGGGCTTCAGGCCGAGCACTTTTTCACGCAGGAATGTGATGTAGGTTTGAAGCGCGCGGTCGGTGGATTTGTATGGAGCGTCCACCCACCACGTAAACAGAGGATCGTAACCGTTGTAGAACCCAAACCAGTTCTTCAACGAAGTCCGAAGTTCCTCGGCCGTTCTTGCCGCTCGATTCGCCAGCGGCTTTTTCACGTTGCGCGTGCCGTCGGCTTCAATGGATTTTCGGGTCTGATCGATCTGTTTCTCGAGCCGTGTAAGAGTCGCAGCCGCTTTGGCGGAATCCATCGTTTCCATCCGGCGTCGGGATTCTTCCAGGTCGATGATCGTCTGGGCAAACGGAAGAAGCGCTTCCGTCTCTTTCAGTTTTTGTGCATCGGCGCCGAGTTGGCGCAACTGGTAATCGAGCTGATTCTTGAAAAGCAGATAGTCGATGCGGCCGTCCTGGCCCATCGCATCGAAGTTCATCTTTCCGATCGTTGAGAGCCACTCGGAATAAAACTGCTTCATTCGCGCATTGTGCGCCGGCGAATAATCAATCGGCGAGGAGCGATTGAGGCTCGTGCGATCGGCAGTGTACCGTTCGATCGAAGCGCGCATCTCGCTTCGTGATGTATCCACGTCCTGCGCGAACAAAACGGCGGCGCAGCAGGCCGCCAGGAAGCAAACAATAGGACCTTGACGAAGTCGAAGCACGAACGCCTCCCTTAAGACGAAAAAACGTTACGTAATACGAACAACAGATTGGCCGGCCGCTCAGCCAGACGACGCATATACCATGGAAACCATGCCGGACCATAGCTGATCAACACGCGGCCGCGGTGGCCGCTTCGGACCAGACTCTCCAGGGCTGTTGTCCGAATTCCATAGAGCATCTGAAATTCAAATTTATTCTTCGGAATCTTTTTTTCTGCGGCGATTTGCTGAATGCGCTCGACCACGCGAGCATCGTGCGTTGCGATGGCAACCCGAGTTTTGTTTTGCGGTATGGAGTCGAGTAAAGCTGTGGACAGGATCAGAAAATTCTCATCGACATCTTTCTTCTTTGGAAACGCGACGCTCGCGGGTTCACGATATGCTCCCTTTACCAGGCGGATCGCGGGAGAAAGCGGCAGGAGCCTCTCGAGATCCTGTTGAGTCCTGAAAAGATAGGCTTGAAGGCAAACGCCGACATTCGCATATTCCGCTCGAAGCGTCCGATACAACTCGAGAGTGGAATCGGTGTAGCTCGAATCTTCCATGTCGATCCAGACAAAGTTCCCCGCGGTTTGCGCCCGTTCGATGATTGCCCGGACGTTGTCCTCGCTGACCCTGGCTCCAATGTCATGCCCGAGTTGCGTCAGCTTTACGGAAATCTCACAGTTCAGTCCTGCGGTTTGAATCCGGGATATCGCCTCGAGGTAATGATTCGTGACCTCGCGTGCCTCGCCGGCGTCATGAACATTCTCACCGAGGTACGTGAGTACGACGCCAATGTCTGACGGCGCAAATGTCGAAGCCGCATTTAAAGCCGACGTGAGGTCTTCACCGGGCATGAATCGCGTTACGGCGCGGCGGGAAAACTGAAATCGGGGAACGCGCTCCCGAAGCCATTTGCTGCGGGAAGCTGCCAGAAGTATCGAACGCATGAGGCCCATGCGACATTACGATATACGCTTCGAGGTTCAGGGCTTCAAATAATTCTGAATCAGGAAGGCCCGCACGCGTTCGTACGACCGATGAACGTTGTAGGGACTGTCGTCGCTTCGGATCCAGGTTTTCCGATACCAGTTTTCAAAAGGAGGCCGCTCGGCCCGCTGGATGTCGTCTTCCAGCGCTTTCAAATCGTCGAATGCTGAAAAGCACAGTTTGCGCACGGCATCGGCGTTGGATTCGTCAAGAGCCTTGGTCAACTGGATGGCCGCCGAGGTCTGACGCGAGTCGATGAGCAAAGGAAAAGCGACGTGCTCAAAGAAGTACTGTTGCCGGGCGGGTGTCATCCGTCCGGCAGCCGCAGCGATGTTCTTGAGAGCGTCTTTATAGGCAACATCACGCTCCAGCAGTGAAGACAGGATATTCGGCGCGATCCGTGCAGCCGGCTTCTTTTGGAATCGTGCCTCGAGCGCGTTGACGGCTTCCATCACGCGGTTCGCGCCAACTGAAATCTGATCCCAATTGCCCAGCAACCGGTAATAGTCCCGATACGAAGCCACAACATTTTCTGCCGCCGCCGAACCAAAGTATTCGCGCGCCCACCACTGAAGATAACGATCGGCCGCGTTGGGCTGTGAGAACGCCTGAGGCGCATCCCAGGTCAATTCTGCGAGCATGCGCGCCTCCATGACGTACTCGCGGAGTTCTGAAACGTTGACAAGCATGTACTCCGTGGCCCCCGCCTGAACGATGCGGCGAAATTCTTCTTCGACGCGCGATGGCGTCACGATGTGCGTCACTTGTTTGGTGAGGCGTGTCGTGGTGCTGAAATACGCCAGGTGGTAATAGACACCATGCTTCCATTGATCTTTCGCCCGCGGCAAAGCGCGCATGTGACCATCGTTGTCATCAGTCCACACGATGGTCACCTCGGGAGGTACATCCAGTTTTCCACTCAGGTACTGCGGAAGCATCTCCGTGTAGAGAGTGAAATGGAAGAGCGGTGTTTTGCCGGGCGGGAGAAGTTTCCTGGTGAGGCTGACCTGTTCGTCGATCGCCTCACGATAGGCCTTGTTCTTTTCGTCGTCTGAAATACCGTCGGGAAAAGTGTAGGCCCGATCCTGAGTGCCGCGCAGTCCGACGGGCCAGATGGCATCAAGCTCGCGATTCTCGAGAACACCGCCCCGCCAGAAATTCAACATGCCTTCTTTGTTTTTGAACCAGTCCCAATCGGTTCCGGCGTTGCGCGCAGCCGCAAGTCCGAAGCGTGTGAATCCCCATGGATTCGACAACAGGCTGTCGTAATGATGAGATGTGTAAAACAGGCCCCAGTCGCTCGCCAGTTTTTGAATCTCGTACGGACGCTGGACGCGCACATAGGGCGCGACCATGTTCATTCGCAGCCGCAACGCGGTTTCAAAGAAACGCTCGTACCAGACCCGTGGCACTGTACCGGTCTGGAGTGGATATCCGTTTTCGTCGAACGGGCGTGGGAGGATGTCTTCGTCGTCGTGAAAGAATCCACGAAACTTGAAAGTCGGCGGGCCCGTCAAAAAATCGGTTTGTTTCAATATAAGGACCGGATGTTTTTCCGGTTCGTAGCCTGTCCACAAATAGAGCGGATCGATGCCGAGGCGTTCGCTTAGCGTGTATGCCGCGAACGCTGTGCCGCGGGAATTCGAACCGGCCAGCCAGACCGCATCGCCCGATGTCCAGACCTGATAGGCTTCCCACCGGCCCTGGAGTTCTTGTTTGGCAATGCCCGAAGGCAAGGCCTGCGGGGAGTCACTCAGGGTTACGAGTCGAATCGTGACGCGTCCACCGGACGGGCTTGAAACGATCGGCGGCTTGTATCCGCTGATCCGCCCAATATCGCCGGCAAGAAAAAGCGCCGCCTGCTTCACCGCGGAGTTCTCGGTTTCTGCGACGACGATTTCGCAACCCGCTCCGTTTCCCGCCAGCAGGATGTCGCCTCTTTGCGCAGGTCCTTCGGCGCGCACCCATGAACCGCGAACCGGTTGCGACCATTGCTGCGCAAAGGCGGTCACAGAAACAAGAAGGGCGCAAACTGCGAGAAAGATTGTTTTCATGAGTCTCATATTCAGCACCAGCTACTTCGCATTGAAATTCCGGACAATCGTTTCATTGGCGAATGAAATATTGCCACTTACCGGTCGCGCGGGGAACCGCAATATCGAAGAATCCGACCATCATTTCTTCATACGTTTGATCGCCCCAAGTGACGGTGCTGTGCGGATCGGGATTATGAGGATTCCCCGACGAATTGTCGTACCACGCCACAGCCTGAAGCCTCGTTCCCGCTTTGAGCGGACGCGGCTCCGCCAGCCGATAGCTGAGCTGCCAGTAGAAGTCATAGTTCACGGATAACAGCGTTTCGATATTTCCCTCGCCGCGAACGATGTTGTACTCAAATCGCTTTCCGCGCAGATGCATATGCGGGAAGAAGCTCAGAAGAGTTGCGTCGTTCGGCAGTGTGCCCCACGCTTCGACTCGATAGTTATCCGTCTCCGGCGGTATCGCGAAATGATCGTTGGTGAGTTGCAGCGTGATGACACGCTGCTGTGGGCTTTGTTTTGCAAACACCATACCGATAGCCGTCTGATCGCGCCCGGCATGCCCGTTCGATGTGTAGTGCATTTGAAAGACGAGATCGGATCCGGCCGGAACAAACTTCGCCATTCCGTCCGGCCATCGGTCCGGCGAACTTCCCGGCGCATATACGAGCAACATGTCACTGTCCGTCCAGTGAGCATCGTGCTTCAAGCGGGCATCCGAGAGACTCGAAGCCGTGAAAGGCGCGTTTACAGGGGCTTCTCGAAGCCATTTCGAATCCGGAGGCCGAATGTAAACAACCGCATGATGGACGTGGCTTCGGCTTGATGGCCGGATCTCCGACATTTGCACCCAGCGATCTTCCGTGAATCCCGACGGCACAATCTCATAGGTATATTCGACTTCTCCGCGTGCTGGAATGGCGACGGCCTTTGGCATCTGAATCACGCGATCCGGTTGCGGAATGTTCCAGCCGTCCAGCCATTTTCCCGCAGGTGGAGCCTGACGCGGATCGCCCGCGGGAGTCCCAGTTTCAACCCACTCCGCAATCGTTTGAATCTCGCTCGAATTCAGCGAAGGATCATTCGCAAAATGTCCATAACGTGAATCCGCAAACCACGGCGGCATCTTCTTCGAACGAACCATTTGCTCGATGGCTTTCGCGTTCGCGCGTGTCTCTGTATAGGTCATCAAGGGCATCGGCCCAATCTGGCCCGTTCGATGACACGACTGGCAGTGTTGCCGCAGAATGGAGAGCACGTCTTTGTAGAACGTGGGCGGGGATGTTGGCGGCAGGTTCATGCTCAGGAAAAACAGAACCAACGTCATCAGCGGCATTGCCAAATGATAACCGAATACCGCGATGGCCCTTGCCTGGAAGAAAGACAACGCCCCGCCGTCCAGGAACGCAGATCGGTACCAGAAATGCTCTTCCTTATATAGGTAGGCCGGATGAGTATCAGCGTTTACGGCATAAATCCTACCAAGACTATAGAGTTGCTCAAGGATCGGGCGCGTCTATTAGCAACAGGCCGGGAACCCTTGGACTCCCGCAAGACTGCTCTGATCGTGGAGGGCGGCGCGATGCGCGGCGTTATATCCTGCGCCGCGCTGCTGGGACTTGAAGAACTCGGAATGAGCGGCGCCTTCGATGAAGTGTATGGCGCATCCGCGGGGGCACTGAACGCGGCGTACTTTCTCGCCGGCCAGGCATCCTACGCCACAACGATCTACTATCAAAAGATCAACAACACACGATTCATTCGCCGTTCCTGGCATCTGCGGATCGTCGAAATCGATGATCTCTTCGAGTCCGTAATCGCGGGGGAGCGGGCTTTGTGCGTTGAGAAGGTCCTTGCATCGCGTTCCGATTTCCATATCGCAATTGCCGATGCGTGCAGCGGAGAAGCGTTCCTCAGTCACGCGCAAACAAGCGGCGTGCCCCTGCTGACGCTGCTCAAGGCCAGCAGCGCGATGCCGCTGCTGTACAACGGAACCGTCAATGTGGATGGCCGGCACTGTTTCGATGGAGGGTTGATCAATCCGTTGCCTGTCCTCGAGGCCATCGAATCGGGTTGCACGGATCTGCTGGTTCTCCTGACAAGGCCGGCCAGTTTCCGAGAACCTGCGCCGAGCTGGCTTCAACGGAGTCTTTTTAACTTCCGCTGCGCTCAAGGAAACGAGCGATTGATGAAGGCCTGCTGTAAGACTTACATCCGCGAAAACATGGTTCGTGATATGGCTCTGGGTCATCAGGAGATTCCCGCGGGAATCAACATCGCCACGATATGTCCCGAAGAAACCGATCCCGTCATTGAACGCACCACTCGCAAGACTGAAATGTTGAAGGCTGCCGCGATCAGCAGTGCGAAGCGAACGATGGCCGCATTCGGACGCCCTGTGGAGGAGTTTATTGAAGTGTTGAGGCCGTTTCCGGGAGTTCAACGCGAACCGGAACAAATCATTTCTGAGCCGGACGACTCGACGATGGCAGCGGCGTGAACCCCGAATCTGTTTACTTGAAAGTTTTCAAGGCTTCGGATTCGCTGTTGAACACTTCGAAGACGGTAAGGAGTTTCGTGATTTGCAGCAGATCCTGAACGCGGCGTGTGAGATTCAGGAGCTTGAGTTGTCCGCCTTGATTCCGGACGGTCGTGAAGGAAGTCACGAGTTCCCCCAGTCCCGAGCTGTCGATGTAATCGACATCGGAAAGGTTCAGCAGGACTTTACGATCTCCGGCATTCAACTGTTTCTGAATGTTGTCGCGCAGGACGACAGAGCCCTCTCCCATGGTGATCCTTCCGCTGAGATCGAGGATCACGACGTCATCGAGACGCCGCGGATTGACGACCATGCTCATTGATGATTTCCGCTGAGCTTCTTGACCATCCGAAGTCTGCAGCCGCCGCCTTCGCGTTCCGATAAATCCACTTCGTCCATGAACGAGCGAATGATCAGAATTCCGCGCCCGCTGGGCTTCAGCAGATTGGCTGTATCGGTAGGATCGGCGACCTTTTCCAGAGTGAAACCTTTTCCCTGGTCTTCGACAATGATCTCGATGGAGTCTCCGTCGGACGAGATTTTAAGCGTGGCTTTCTTGGTGGGATCGGCTTTGTTTCCGTGCTGAATGGCGTTGATCATCGACTCACTGATGGTGAGTTCGATCCAATGGGCCAGCTCGTCATTGAGCTGGTACTCTTTGATGGCCTCCGCAACCAGCGCGTGTACTGCCTCCATTTCTTCTATCCGGCTTGGTACCGTCAGCTCGAAGCGCCTTGGCTCCCTTAAAGTCATTGACCCTTAGGTAACACGAGGTTTTTTCAAAAGTCAATGACCATGCTAACCTGAGCTCATATGATTGAAGTCGATCGTCTGGAAATCGCGCCAGCCGTGAGAATCGGAGGAGTTGCCGCCGTACCGGGCGATAAATCCATCAGCCATCGCTTAGCCATGCTCGGCGCCATCGCCGAAAAAAACACCATCATTCACAATTTTGCGGCGAGCGCCGATTGCCACAGCACGCTGGATTGTCTTCGCAGATTGGGAGTGCAAATAAATGAAACCGGCGGCACCGTAACAATTCAAGGGCGCGGCCTGCATGGGCTCACTGAGCCTTCTCAGAAACTCGATGCCGGAAACTCCGGCACTACCGTGAGGCTCATGTCCGGCATTGCAGCGGCGCTTCCATTCGAAACGACGTTCATCGGCGACGAATCTCTCTCTCGCCGGCCCATGAAACGCATCATGGATCCGTTGCGGCAATTCGGGGCGACGCTGCAGGCAAGAGAAGGGAATTATCTTCCGCTGTCCATTCAGGGCGGAGCGCTTCGCCCAATCGATTTTCATATGCCGATAGCCAGCGCGCAGGTGAAATCGTCGGTGTTGCTCGCAGGCATGTTTTGCAACGGGACGACGCGAGTGTATGAACCCGTCCCGACACGCAATCACACAGAAATCGCACTGGCGGAATTCGGCGCTCGTATTCAGGCTACCGGGAACATTATGGAGATTGAAGGCGGCCATCCGTTGCAGGGCCGCGAACTCACGGTTCCGGGAGATTTTTCTTCGGCGGCGTTCCTCATCGCCGCCGCTCTCGTTGTGCCGCACTCCAGGCTGCGTCTGACAGGTGTCGGATTGAATCCCACACGCACGGGTTTTGTGAATCTGCTCGAAGAAATGCAGGCGCGGATTACCATCGCGGGATTGTCGGCGGCCGGAGGAGAAGCCATTGGTGATGTGATTGTTGAAAGCTCTCCGCTGGCAGGAATAGAAGTGGGTGGTTCCTGGATACCCAACATCATCGACGAGATTCCGATTCTTGCCGTTCTCGGCACACAAATGCAGAAGGGCATTCGCATTCGCGACGCAGCGGAGTTACGAGCGAAGGAAAGTGACCGCATTCGTGCCGTTGCGGAAAATCTGCGATCCCTCGGAGCCGCCGTCGAAGAATATCCGGACGGCATGTACATTCCGGGCTCTCAGAAACTGCGCAGCGGCGTTGTGAATTCCTTCGGCGATCACAGGATTGCGATGGCTTTTGCAGTCGCCGGCCTGTTCGCCGATGGCGCGGTCATTATTAAAGATCCCGCCTGTGTCGGTATTTCGTTTCCGGGTTTCTTCGATCTTCTGAACCGTGTGAGGATGGATTAAGCAGGTTTTTGCGCCGTAACCGGCGCAGTGCGCGTGAACCGGACTCGCATGATGCGGCGTCCTATCATTTGCTCCACTCGAAAAACACAATCGTCGAATGCCACTTCTTCGGATTCTTTAAGCAGCCTTCCCGACTGAGCAAGCAGAAATCCCGCAAGCGTCACGTACTGTCCGTTCTCCGGAATATTCAGAGAGAGCCGCTCATTCAACTCGCGGACGGAAATGCTGGCATCAATTCCAATGCTGCCGTCGGCGTGAGGCGCCACCGAATCCACTTCGACATCATGTTCGTCCTGGATTTCGCCGACGATCTGTTCGATCAGATCTTCGACTGTCACGATGCCTTCGACTCCTCCATGCTCATCCACCACAATTCCCAGATGTGTCTGCGCATTTTGCAGAAGCTGAATGGCATTGTTCAGGCGAGCCGTGTCTGGAATGAAAACCGGTTTTCGAAGCAATTGAGAAAGCCGGAACGTTTTCGGATAGTGCAAATACGGCATGAGATCCTTGCCGTGAAGAATACCGACAACGTTGTCCAGGACGCCCTGGTAGACGGGAAAGCGCGAATACCGCGTGCTCTCCACAATCAGCAGGATCTCATCGAACGGCGTGGTCATGTCGATCGCCGTCACTTCCATGCGCGGCACCATCACATCCCTGACCTGGCGCTCCGTGAATTCAAGCACGCGTTCGAGCATCCGCGAGTGTTCGTGACGTTTGCTGTTCAACAAGGCTCGAAGTTCCTCGTCCGTGGGAGGCATGACAAGCCCTTCCGCATGCTGCCGGATCCTGAAAAAGAATCGTGTGATCTTCAGCCCATGATGAGTGACCGGATAGAAAAGCCGCATGAAGATCTCAATCGGCAACACCACGCGCATGCTGATCGTTTCCGGATACCGGGCGGCCAGGGCCTTGGGACCCAGTTCGCAGAAAAGCAAAGTGAAAATTGTGAGAACAATGGTCTCGGCGGCGAGAGCCAGATCCAATGCGTTCGGGTTTAAGACAGACCGCGCGACGATCCCCGCGGATACGGTGGCTGCGCCGATGTTTGCAAAATTATTCCCAAGCAGGAGCGTCGCGAGAAGTTTATCGGGAGCATCGTGCCACGCGCTCAGTTTCTGGGCGGGTTTGCTGCCTTGCGCTGCAAGGTGCCGGATTTTGTACTTGTTGCTGGAGAAAATTGCGGTTTCTGAAAGCGAAAAGAATGCGGACAGCGCAAAAAAAGCAAACAGGGGCAGAATTAATAAGGTGATCATTAAGGGGTTGGGTCTAGGCCACAGGAACTTTGCCGCACGCTTTGGTGACGGCTTTCTCGATCCGATCCTCAATATCCAACTCGGCCAACTTCATAACGGTCGAAAGTTCGGAAATAAGAAGGAATCGAGCGCGATCCAGCATTCGCTTTTCGCGGAACGACAGGGGCTTAACCCGGCTGAGATATACCAGATTCTTAAACACTTCAGCGACGTGGAAAATGGAACCCGACCGCATCTTTTCCGAGTTCTCCTTGAAACGGTCTTTCCAGTCTTTTTGTGTAAAGAATTGATTGCTGCCAAGGAAGGAGAGAAGCTGTTCAACGTCGCGCCGCTCAATGATCTTTCGGAGCCCGACGTCCACGGCGTTTGCGGTGGGAACCATCACTAGGATGTCGTTGGAACATATCCTTAGGAGATAAAATCGTTCAAACTTCCCGGATACCAGCCGGTTCGAAATCTTTTCAATGATCCCAACGCCATGGTTGGGGTAGACAACTTTATCGCCTATCTCAAATGTATCCATATCCCACCAGTGACAAACTCCCCTATTCTATTGGGGTGTGACGAAAACGTCAAGGACGTATTCGGCTTGAAGCCACGACTGGCGTGGGTTGCGCTTTTATCCTCTGCGAAATATGAAAAAAGTCCTGGTCATTCGGGCCTGTGCCATAGGCGATTTTGTCCTGAATCTGCCGGCGCTTATCGCCCTGCAGGAATTGCATCCGGACGCACGATTTACTCTCGTTGGGAGCAAACCCGTTCTCGAACTGGCGACGGAGTTCGTGGCCGTCGATGCGATATTCTCGATCGAAGCGCAACCCTGGACGCGTTTGTTTTACGAGCCGCTGCCGGGTTTGGAATTTGATTCGGCGATTGCCTGGATGAAGGATTGCACCGTTGCGGAAAACCTGAAACGTTCCGGAATTCACGATGTGCGGCATTCGCATGCTTTTCCATTTTTCGGACATGCATCCGACCACCTGCTCCGATCGGTAAAACAACCGCGTCCCTCGCTTCCGGATTTGTGGAAACCCGCTTCCCGGGACATCGTTGTTCACGCCGGCAGCGGCAGTCCCCATAAGAACTGGCCGTTTTTTGATTCGCTTATGGAAAAACTTCAGGACGCCGTGGCCCTCCCGCAAAATCTTTCTCTGATCGAACTATCTCAGTATCTTCGCCGCTGCCGTGCCTTTGTTGGGAATGATTCGGGAATTACTCATCTCGCCGCATACCTCGGCGTTCCTACGCTTGCGCTGTTCGGTCCCACAAATCCGTTCATCTGGGGTCCCATCGGCCGCCGTTCCCGCATCATTTGGAAGACAAAACTTGAAGACATCTCCCTCAATGAGGTAATAAATTCGGTGTGACCACGGCTCACCGCTTCGTCTTAAGAATATGAAATGTTGGGATGTCCCATATTGGGATGCCCAATTCAGTTGTGAAAGTACCAGACGACCCATTTCACACACTGAGAATTTGGAAACTGGGGCATTGGGTCAATCGGTGTTTTGACATCTGCATTTGACATCCCAATATGGGACATCCCAACATTTCATATTTGTGAAGAGATCATACCCCGCGACGACAACGCCGCCAGCGCGGCCTGGAAGCCGGACACCGAATTTATGGAACGAACGCCGGAACCGGAATTGATGGATGAACAG
This sequence comes from uncultured Solibacteraceae bacterium, assembly GCA_964633285.1. Lineage (GTDB taxonomy): Bacteria > Acidobacteriota > Terriglobia > 20CM-2-55-15 > 20CM-2-55-15 > 20CM-2-55-15. The sequence goes on from CAZWGA010000022.1 coordinate 73,461, forward strand.
GAACAGGCTGCGGCTTATGCGGCTGCGGACTGGAGTGAATCGCACGGCAAGATCTCGAGATATTTCCGGGAGCGATTCGGTGACTTGAAGTCGGGTCGGGTGCTTGATCTCGGTTGTGGTACGGCGGACGTGACGGTTCGGTTTGCAAAGGCGTTTCCGGGAATTCATGTCGTCGGTGTGGATGGGTCTGAGGCGATGCTGGGTTTTGGCAGACAGCTTGTTCGAGATGCCCAACTGGAATCCCGAATTACACTCGAAAACCGGTATCTGCCCGATCCGTCATTCGAGGTCCGGCAATTTGATGCAGTGATCTGCAACAGCCTGCTGCATCATTTCGCGGATCCCGTAGCGCTCTGGCGAACGGCGGTGCTTTACGCGAAACCCGCAGCGCCGGTCATGATCATCGATTTGATTCGTCCACCTGACGCCGAAACGGCCGTGCGATTGGTGAGCGAGCACGCGAAAGACGCTCTACCCATCCTGAAACGCGATTTCACGGCATCGCTGCACGCCGCATATTCGCCCGATGAAGTGCGATCCCAACTCACTTCCGCCGGCCTTGGCGGTTTCAAGATAGACACCGTTGACGTTTTGCATTTTGTCGCCTGGGGAACCGCGCCTGCCTAATTGGCTTCGCGAATGATTTGCGAAATCCGTTCGACGGCGAGGCCGAATCGCGGACCGGGTACCAGCAAGTAGGATTCTGCTTCGATATAAATGCGCCCTCGCGCAAGGCCGAGGTTCTCCCAATCTTTCTTTCGTTGCAGTTTTTCAGGTTCGGCAAGCGGCGGAGGCAACGTTTCAAGAATGATGTCGGGTTTTCGCCGTATCACTTCTTCAAGGGTCGGCTGAAGCGTTTCGCTATCGACATCCGCAAAGAGATTCTCGCCTCCCGCAATGCGGATCAGATCGTGTTGAAAAGCCCGAGCTCCCACGCTGTAGAACGACCCGATCGTTCCCGCGCCACGATCGTGAACCAGCAAAATCTTCGGACGAACTTTGGGCGCATTCGCTCCGGCCCGTTCAAAGCTGGATCGAATCCCGCCGACGATGCTTTGCGCCCGCGCCTCAGCTCCAACGGCCTCGCCCAGATCCAGCATGAATTTCAGTGTTTGTTCGACGTTGCCGTGCACAAATGGGAACATTCGAATCCCGACGGACTGCAGTCTTTCGCGCAGGACATCCTGACTGCCGTAGGTGATCACCAGATCCGGATGCATCTCGATAATCTTTTCAATGTTCGGATTGATCAGGCCGCCGACTCGCGGCTTCTTGTCGACTTCGGGCGGAAAATGATCATAGTCGCCGACTGCGATCACCTTTTCCCCAAGACCCAACGCAAACAAAGTCTCCGTCACATTGGGAACAACCGAGATAATTCGCTGCGGTATCTTCGCGGCAGGCGCCGGCGGGTTTGCCGTGCATGCGCATACCAGCGAAAAGAAAAGCAGGGCGATCGCGGCGAGACGGCTCAAAGCGTCCTCAGGAAGGCAATCAGTTCGGCTCGCTCGCTTCCGTTAAGCGACAGGCCGAACGTATGGCCTGAAATGCGTTTCAAGCGGTCAGGATCAAACCACTCTTCCAATGTTTTCGCCGCTCCGTTGTGCTGGAAAGGTCCGCGGTACCAGACACCTTTCAATGAAGGAACTTTGTAGTAACCGGTTCCTTTGCGCGTTCGTGTGGCCAGGGCAGGATCGGTGCCGACAGGACGCTCGATAATGTCATAGCGGAGGCGATGCTCCGGCGGTATCGAGAATCCTTCCACCGGCGTCAGTTTATTGCTCGTATAAAGCGGCGGTGCGTGACATCCGGAGCAACCTTCACGGGCGAAGATTTGACGGCCACGGTCAGCCTTCGCATCGAGCTTGTTGGGATTTCGCGGCGGCTTCAAGGAGTACAGATAGCGCGCGAGGGCGGTGAGTTGTTCGTCGGCGTATCGTTCGAGGCGGCTCGGATCCGGCAACCTGTCGACCAGCGTAAAATCGCCGAACCGGTCGAAGGAATTTGCGCCCTGAACCAGCGCGATATATCGCATCAGGTCCTGCATGGAGCGTTGAATGACGATTCCCGTGTGATCGAGATAGCGGCGATCGGCAATGCCGGTCAGATCCGGAATCTGCGCAGGTGAAAAAAGACTCAGATTCACGCGCGTCGAGGTTCCGGGCTCGATAGCCTCGTACGCCCCGGCGATGTCTTCGAGAGACATGGTATCGATGCGTTTCATCGGATCGGGAGTCAGCCACGGCATTGCGAAGAACGCGCGTTGTCCCGACCGGATGGCTTCGAGGAATCCCGGTGAGCCCTTTGTTTCCCCGGCCTGTTGCCGCAGGTTGAATCCGATAACGCGGTCCACAGGAAAATTCCCCTGTGCGCCCTTGAGAAAGCTTCCATCGGCCATGACTCGCGCATGACACATGACGCACGCGCCGCTGCCGACCTCAACCACGCCTTTCTTGCGGATGATATAGCGCGAGAACGGCATGATCCCGTCTTTTGTGACCGGCACTCCGTTGTGTTCGTACCAGGATCGATCCCGAACCTGGGAGAGTTTGAATGTCGCTCCATAACCGATCGGCGCATCGAACACGATCTCGCCGGCGCGGATCCAGTCCTGATCCGATTTCAGTTTCGTGGCATCGAACACAACCTGCGGCTCCTGTGCTTCGAGCCAATGCATGTAATTGGGCGGTTCCTTGCCCGGCGCGTAGATCGGATAGCTTTTGTAAATCGTCCGCGCAGGTATCCGGTAGTAGTAGTCCGCCGTGACGTGCGTTGGCGAAGACTCAGGACGAATCAACGGCAACTCGAAGGAAGCGAGTTCCCGATCGTCCCAAACCGGCTTTGCACTCCCCTCCCCGGATGAGGAGGGGAGCTGAAACAACAGAAGAGCCGCCAGGATGAGTCTCGGCATATGGGCTCTCATCTACATTCTGAAACGCAGGCCGCCGATGGCCCACGCGGAGGGAGACAGGAAGCCGTCTTCGTAATAGTGCCGGTTGAAAATGTTCTCGATCTTCCCGTATACCTCCACCTTTCGTTCGCCCACTGAAAGCGTGTAGCTGAACACGGCATCGGCTTTGACCGGCCCATCGAAGACCAGCCGCCGGCCGGCCGCGCCAAACGGAGAGAGCGAATATTTGCCCGCAGCAAAAAGATCGAACGTGACGTTGAAGCGGTTCGCGATCCATTGCGTCACTGTGAACGTGAACATGTGATCGGAAAGCCCCGGCGCTTTATAAAAATTCGGCGAGATCGTTGGAGTGCGTGAGTCCGAATTGGTGTACGTGTATGCGGCCCGAAGATGTGTGTTTGCCGTAGGAGCAATCTGTCCGCTCAACTCCACGCCGCGAGCGATACCGGCTCCATGCTTGCCGGTTACGAGATCGGTGCCGTTTCGATATCCGCCGAACCGTTTGAACGGATCGGTTGCAGCAGGAAATGTTGCGAAGTCGAAAACGATCGTTTCTCGAAGGTCGGTATAGAACCAGGTGCCGGCGAGTTGCAGTTTCGAATCGAGGAGCCATTGATCGATGCCGCCATCCACGGCGATCGCCCGTTCCGGCTTAAGGCGCGGATCGCCGTAGTACGAAAACGATCTCGAGAAGGACGAGAAGGAACCGCCAAAACGTTCGTAGGGTGATGGAGATCGAAAACTGTTTCCGGCATGGGCGCGCAGTTTCGTGTGTGTGCCTCTGAAGAAATACGCGGCTGCGGCGTCGCCCGTGTAAGCATTCGTCGTATCGATGGCGACGCCGGCATATGGACTCAGCGTCGAGCCCGAGAACTCCGGTGTTGTCAGTGTGAAGTGTTGAGCACGGCCGCCCACGTTCAAGAGCAGCCGGCCGTCAACGAGGCGAATCTGATCCTGCGCGAAAACCGCATGATTCTTCTGCTCGAGATCGGTCGAGTTTACCGGTGGTGTGGGACTGTTGTCCGTTGAAAAACTGAAATACGTTTCGCGCTCGAATTCATATCCGGCTGTCAACAGATTGTGAGAGCCCGCGCGCTGGTCCAGCCTGGCCTGGATCGAATCGGTTCGTCCATTGAACTTACTGACGTTGGGGAATGCCGGTTCGAACGCTCCGGGTCCGGCGGGGCCATTCAGGTGTTTTCGCATTGTGCTTACGCCCGAATATGCCACGCGATAGGACGTGCCCGGAGAAATCTGATGTTCAATCGTGACCACTCCCGTCAGAAAATCGGAAGCTCGCCTGCCGTCTGGATCGATCTGGCCTGGAATGAAAGTCGCATTACCTGCATCAAAGGGCTGCCGCCGTTCGAAGCGTTCGAGTTGTGATGTCGGCAACGCTATCGCGGGAACAGGTCCGGTCGCCGGAAAGTTTGCGAGGATCGCGGGAGTGAACGCCGGGCTCTCTGTCGTCGCCACGTATCCATTGCCCCACCAAAGCCGGCCTGTGACCGACAAGCCCGGGGCGAAGGTGTATTTCGCGGAGCCCTGAGTTGATGAGTTTCGATAAATCATGCCGTCGCGCACGCCTTTGGTCACGTTCAAGTGCGACGCGCTGCCGCTATAAGTGAAACGATCGGCGGCAAGACCGCCGCCAACGCCAGCGACGGTTCTAATCATTCCGAGTCCGCCGCCCTCCGCGCGAAATTCTCCGTGAGTGCGTCCGCCGCCTGTTCGTGACGCGATGTTTAGAATTCCGGCCAGTGCATTACTTCCATACAAAGATGAGCCTGACCCGCGCATGAATTCGATCCGGTCGGTATCGACGACGGTCATGTCCTCGAGAAACGCAGTGGCATCGGCCTGAGGACTCCCCGCATCGCGGAACCGCATGCCATCGACAAGCAACGCCGTATCCTGATTGCGAAGTCCGCGGCTGCGGATGGTGGTGAAACTTCCAGGTCCTTCGTTCTGCTTGACTCGAATTCCCGGAAGATTCCGAACGGACTCTCCAATCGATAATTCGTCGCGCAGCGCGATTTCGGCGGCGTTGATCACATCCACAGACTTCGCGATTTCTTCCGCTGCAGCCGCCGTGTTCGATGCGGTGACCGCGATCTCGTACGTCTTGCCGGAGATTTCAAGTGTTACGTCCGCATTCTGGTCTCCCCGCACGGAGATTTCTTTCAGGGCGGTAAGCGCGCCGGCGGAGGCGTCCGCCTCGAGCAGATAATCGCCGGGCGCGAGATCGCGGAAGACGAATTCACCTTCCGCGGAACTGAGCATGGTTCGCGATTCTCTGCTCTTGCGCTCAAAGAGACGGAGTTCGGCCTGAGCCACGCGCTTCCCCTGTGGATCGAGGATGCGGCCGCTCAACGTGTCCGCAAATAGTGATACCGATGAAATGGAAACGAACAGAAAGAAACAGGCTGCGCGGCAAAGCCACGCCCGACGTGGTGTAAACATGGTGCCTTCCCTCGAAGGTTATTCCCCCGTGAGGTGTCCTGACTTGACGACTGAGGTCTGAAGTTCGCCTTCCCGCCTTTCGGCAGTGGCTGTAGCGGAGATGTCGTCTCACAGTTGCGGGGCAGTAGCGGATTTGAACCGCTTTCCCTCAATCGGAGTACGGTTGAATTTTCGCGGCGTATATTATCATGCCTTGTGCGTGGGGGGGGCGGCCCTGATTAAAAGATGCAACTTCCAGAGTATGTGCCTCGAGAAGAATTAGAACGACGGTGGGCGCGCGTACGCCAATTCATGAACTGCGATGCGCTCGTGATTGTGCAGAGCGTCGATCAGTATTATTTGGCCGGTACGGTTCAGAACGGCCTGCTCTGGTTTCCACGCGAAGGCGAACCATTGCTGGCTGTGCGCAAAAGCTATGCGCGCGCGAAGACGGAGTCTGCGGTCAAGAATGTGGTTCCGCTGAAAACCTATTCGGAATTGTCTGCTTTGATTCCGAATCCAGGCGACACGATCGGCTTCGAGCTCGACATCATGCCCGTGGCGACTTATCAGCAGATCTCCAAACATTTTTCGAGATCGAAAATCGTGGATGGCTCCATGCCCGTCCGACAGGCCCGCGCTGTGAAGACCGAATATGAAATCGAATGCATTCGCCGCGCTGCCGCCCAGCTCGACAAGATGTTCCTGGATATTCCGTCGCAGCTTCACGAAGGCCTCGCCGAGTTCGAACTGGCGGCGCGGATGGAATATGTGATGCGCATGGAAGGCCATCAAGGCCTCACGCGAGTCCGTCGTTTCAACATGGAGATGTTCTATGGCGCCGTTTCGTTCGGAGAGACCGCGTCTTATCCGCACGCTTTCGACGGCCCTGTCGGCGTGCGCGGCCTTTATCCCGCCGTTCCTGCAATGGGCAGCCGCCGCGTCTTGAAAAAGAATGAACCCGTGATGATCGATGTATGCGGCGGATATGCCGGATATATTTCGGACGGCTCGCGCACGTACTCGCTGGGGTCCGTATCCCGGCAGATGAAGGATACGCATCAGTTCATTCTGGAATTGAACGGCTGGATCGAGGAGCAGATGCGGCCGGGAAACATCCCGAGCCGGATTTATCAGGATATTCTCGACCGCGTTGCGAAGACATCGTTTGCCGCGCATTTCATGGGAGCCGGCGAGAATCAGGTACGGTTCGTGGCTCACAGCGTTGGTTTGGAGCTGGATGAGATTCCGGTGATTGCTCCGAAATTCGATACTCCGCTCGAAGCCGGTAACGTGTTTGCCGTAGAACCGAAAGTGTTCTATCCCGGACTTGGCGGTGTGGGCACGGAAAATACGTACGTCATCACGGACCAAGGAGCCGAAAGGCTGACGGTCTGCCCGCAGGAAATCTACGAAATATAAGCTA
>CAZWGA010000023.1:0-78983 GCA_964633285.1 uncultured Solibacteraceae bacterium
CATGTACAATTCGTAAATGCAGTTTGGAATCTCGACGCAGATTCATCGAGGCAAGGCGGTCACTGTCGATTTGCTGGAATCCATACGCAGAGCCGGGTATGAGCGATTCGAGCTTTTCGCAAACCGCCCGCACCTCGATTTTCATGATCGCGGCCTGCTGCGTTCGATAGGCCGGTGGTTTACGGAAAACGCTCTGCCGGCGCCTTCACTGCATCTGCCGTTTCTTGAGAACGTGGGGCCTGCGCAAAAGATCTGGATTTCCGTGCTGGATCCCGAACGCCGGCATCGCGAGGCGGCAATCGATGAACTCAAACGCGCACTCGAACTCGGGGATCACGTGACACTGGCGTATGTCGTGATGCATTTGGGAAATCCGCGGGATGCTTTTAATCCCGTCGCGTTTGAATATGCCTACGCGGCGATATCGCAAATTCGATCGTTTGCGGGCGTTGACGTCATGATCGAAAACATTCCGAATGAGATTTCGACGATCGATCGCATTGAAGAATTCAAAAGAGTGTCGCAGATGACCGGCATCGGAATTTGCTACGATACAGGACACGGCCATCTGCAGGGCATCTCCGAAGGTTTCGAACTTATCGGAACCACTCACGTGCACGACAATCACGGAGACAAAGACGAACATCTGTGGCCGTTCGAAGGAACACTGGATTGGCCTGATCTCATTGAAAAGCTGGTTGTCGCGAAATACAACGGTCCCTTCATCTTCGAAACGCGCGGCGATGAAGTTTCAAAGGGCGCTGATGCGCGGAGCCGGCTGTCGGATCTGTGGGACGAGGCGCAGAGTTCGATTGAAGAGTTCAGGCTGAAATACAACGCGGGCGTAAAGCCCGCGACTACATAATAGGTCGAGTATGTAGTCGCGGGTTTCATACCCGCGCCGATCAGGAAACTCATGACAAATACTTATATAGACCATGTTGGAAAACATGTTGGCGAGGAAGTCACGCTGCGGGGATGGGTTCATCAGAAACGCTCGAGCGGCAAAATCCAATTTGTCATTATTCGTGACGGCAGCGGATACATTCAGGGAGTCATCGTCAAAAATGCCGTGCCGCCGGAAGTTTTTACAGCGGCGGACAGCCTGACGCACGAATCGTCGATCGAGGTCACTGGAAAAGTTCGCGCCGATGCGCGCGCTCCCAACGGATTTGAACTTGATGTCACCGGCCTCAAGGTTTATCAGGAAGTTTCCAAGGAAGAGCCTATCCCGATTACTCCGAAAGAACACGGCATCGAATTCCTCATGGACGAACGGCATCTTTGGATACGCTCATCGAGGCAGCGCGCAATCCTCAAAATCCGTCACGAAATCGTGAAGGCGGTTCGAGACTTTTTCGACGACGATGGGTTCACACTCTGCGATACGCCGGTCCTGACACCCGCGGCATGCGAAGGCACAACCACGCTCTTCGAAGTGAAGTACTTCGAGGACAAAGCGTTTCTCACTCAATCCGGACAGCTTTATAACGAAGCGACTGCCGCTGCGCTCGGCAAGGTTTATTGTTTCGGCCCCACATTCCGGGCGGAGAAATCAAAGACGCGGCGCCATCTCACGGAATTCTGGATGGTCGAACCCGAAGTTGCGTATGCCACGGTCGAAGACACCATGGATCTTGCGGAGCGCATGATCGCATTCATGGTGCAGAGAGTCCTCGAACGGCGGCGCGAAGAGTTGAAGGTTCTCGAACGCGATGTGTCGAAACTTGAAAAGATCACGCTGCCCTTCCCGCGCATCACGTACGACGAAGCGATTCAAATCCTGCAGAAGAACGGTTCGGAAATTCAATGGGGCGGCGATTTCGGCGGCGGCGATGAAACAATCATTTCCAATCAGTTCGAAAAGCCGGTGATGGTGCACCGCTATCCGGCATCCATCAAGGCGTTTTACATGGAATCGGATCCGGCAAGACCCGAGGTTGCTCTCTGTGTCGATGTGCTGGCCCCGGAGGGATACGGCGAAGTCGTCGGTGGCGGTCAACGCATTTCGAGTTACGAATTGCTCGAACGACGCATCAAAGAACACGACCTGCCCCGCGAGGCCTTCGAATGGTATCTCGACCTCCGCAAATTCGGGTCGGTCCCGCACTCGGGCTTCGGAATGGGCATCGAGCGCGCTGTGACGTGGATCTGCGGTCTCGAACACGTCCGCGAAACCATTCCGTTTCCGCGTATGCTGTATCGGCTGAAGCCCTGACCTACAATATTGGTATGCCTTCCATATCGATTATCGGTGTCCCCATGGATTTGGGCGCGGACCGGCGCGGCGTCGATATGGGACCTTCGGCGCTGCGGTACGCCGACCTGAACGAAAAACTCCAGGGACTCGGCTATGACGTTCGGGATCTCGGCGATCTTGACGTCATCATTCCCGAGACGCGCCACTTCGGCGATCCCAACGCAAAATATCTGAAGGAGATCGCCGATGCGTGCGCACATCTCGCCAATCTCGTTCTCGAGATTCGCCAGGAGGGACGCATTCCACTTGTGCTTGGCGGCGATCATTCCATCGCCGTAGGAACGGTTTCGGGCGTCTCCGAATATTTCCGCCGGCAGAAGCAGAAAATCGGTCTGCTGTGGTTCGATGCGCATGCCGACTTCAACACTCCGGAAATCTCGCCCAGCGGCAATGTACACGGCATGCCGATGGCGTCGATCATGGGTTACGGTCCGATCGAGCTGACGCAGATCCTCGGCTTCTCGCCGAAAATTCAACCCCAGCATGCGGTGATGATTGGAATTCGCGAAGTGGATCCCGAAGAACGCGAACTCGTCAAGAAGTCTGGAGTGCGCGTGTTTACGATGAAAGAAATCGATCGCCGGGGAATCGGTACGGTCATGGACGAGGCCCTGTCGATTGTCACAAAAGACACGATCGGCTTCGCAACCACGCTGGACGCGGACTTCCTCGACCCTTATGAATCTCCAGGGGTGGCTACTCCCGTTCGCGGCGGCGCGGATTATCGCGAGGCGCATCTCGCGATGGAAATGATCGCGGACACGAAAAAGCTGGTCTCGTTTGAAATCACGGAGATCAATCCGATTCTCGACGTCCACAACAAGACGGCGCATTTCGGCATGGAATTGATTTTGTCTGCATTCGGGAAGCAGATCCTGTGACGGCGCTTTTACCATGACGGCAGAAACAACTGGTCTTAAGAACGTTCTCGAAAACTACACGGCTGAAGGCGACCTTTACGAACATCTCGAAAACGGCCGTGTTCGCTGCTTTGCGTGCGGCCATCGATGCGTCATCTTCGATGGACTCGATGGCATCTGCCGGGTTCGATTCAATCGTGGAGGCAAGCTTCTGGTTCCATCCGGGTATGTCGGCGCGCTTCAGCTCGATCCTGTCGAGAAAAAACCGTTCTTCCACGCTTTGCCGGGATCGCTTGCCATGAGCTTCGGCATGCTCGGCTGCGATTTTCATTGTGCGTATTGCCAGAATTGGGTGACATCGCAGGCGTTGCGCGACCCGAATGCGATCGCGCCGCCGCACCGGCTGACGCCGGAACAATTCGTAGCCATGTCCGTCGAGCATGGAGCGCGCATCGTGACCAGCACTTACAACGAACCGCTGATCACGAGCGAATGGGCTGTCGAAATCTTCAAAGTTGCGAGGCAATCCGGGCTCAAGACTTCGTACGTTTCGAATGGCAACGGCACGCCTGAAGTTCTCGAGTACATCAAGCCCTGGGTCGATTTATACAAAGTCGACCTGAAAAGTTTCCAGGACCGGAACTATCGGAAGCTCGGCGGGCTATTGAACAATGTGCTCGATACGATTCAGCGGCTTTATGCGATGGGATTCTGGCTGGAAATTGTGACGCTCATCATTCCCGGCTTTAACGACAGCAACGAAGAATTGCGGGACATCGCGGGATTCCTTGTGAAAGTCTCTCCTGATATTCCGTGGCATATCACGGCATTTCATCAGGATTACAAAATGACGGATCCGGATAACACTCCCGTGAGCACTCTCCTGCGCGCGGCGGAGATCGGGAAAGCCGAGGGCTTGAATTTCATTTATGCCGGCAACCTCCCCAATCGCGTCGGAAACTGGGAGAACACGATGTGCCCCGGCTGCGCCGAAACATTGATCGAGAGAGCGGGCTATCGAATCCGCTCGATGAAGATCAGGAACGGGGCTTGTCCAAAGTGCGCGCGGCCAATTCCCGGAGTGTGGAATTAGTCTCTTCGACCTGTCGCCGCGTTTCGCCGAGATCTCCGGAATTATCGATGACGAAGTTCGCGAACTTCACTTTTTCCGCCATCGGCATTTGCGCTTGAATGCGCGCTTCGATTTGCTCTTCGCTCAGTCCGGACCGGGCTCGCAGGCGCTGTTTCTGAATTTCCGGACTGCAGGTCACGACAATGATCTTGTCGAAGTTCTTGTATGACCCGCTTTCGATCATCAAGGCCGCATCGACAATAGCAACGCCTCCCGGATCCAGTTGCGCCATCTCATTCAGCCATTCCTGATGGCGGCGAATGACCGCGGGGTGAACGAGTCCGTTCAGTTTTGTTCGAGCCTCGGCGTCATTGAACACAATCTCGCCGAGGATCTTGCGATCGATGGTCCCATCAGCCGCAACGATCTGCCTGCCGAACGCCTGAACGACCGCATCATGCACGGGCTGGCCGGGCTGCAGGAGTTGATGGGTAATGTCATCCGAGTTGATAAGCCGGCATCCGGATTCGACGAACATCCGGCCCACGGTGCTCTTTCCGGTTGCGATGGCTCCCGTGAGTCCGGCCCGGAGCATCAAATGCCCCGGCGCATCCGCGCTGCCTTGATGGTGTTCTTCATGAGCGTGGCGATCGTCATTGGACCGACACCGCCCGGCACAGGCGAAAGCATCGACGCCACTTCCTTCACGCCGCGCTCATCAACGTCCCCTATCCAGATGTAGCCGCGCTTATCAAAATCTTTCAAGCGCGCTTCATCGTTATCACCGAACAGGCGCAGCACTTCAGAGCGATCTGAAATCTTGTTCGTTCCGACGTCGATGACCACGGCTCCCGGTTTTACCCAGTCGCGCGTCACCATTGCAGCTTTACCGATGGCGGCAACCACGACGTCGGCATTGCGAACGATTTCGCCGATGTTGCGCGTCTTCGAATGACAGATCGTTACTGTGGCATTGGCATGAAGCAGGAGCAGAGCCTGCGGCTTTCCGACATCATCGCTTCGGCCCAGCACGACGGCGTTTGCGCCTTCGAGCTTCACTCCGGAACGGCGCAACAGTTCCATGACGCCGGCCGGCGTGCATGCCACCAGCGTTTCGTGGCCCAGCACGAGCGAGCCGACATTCGCGGAATGGAATCCATCCACGTCCTTCCGGGGATTCACGCCTTCAAGAATCGCGTGCTTGTGGACATGCTTCGGCAGCGGAAGCTGAACGAGAATTCCGTCGATCGCATCGTCTTCGTTCAGCTTGCGAATTTCCGCAAGGAGTTCTTCGGTTGTCACCCGGCTGGGAACCGTGAGCTTGCGGCTGTGAATGCCGAGCTTCTCACAAGTCTTCGCCTTCATGTTCACGTACGCCGAAGACGCGGCATCGTCACCCACAAGGACAACCGCTAACCCGGGATGAATCCCTTCCGCCTTCAGCTTTTCAACTTCAACAGCAACTTCTCTCTGAATGTCGTCACCGATCTTCGTACCGTTAATGAACGTAGCAGTCATGTGAGTTGGCGCTCCGGTCTCTCTCAAGGAAGAGGCGTTTCTTTCGAATGAGGTTTCATCATACACTGGCCCCAATGCATTTCGTTCCAACGCTTGTTCTGGCATTGACCGCAACGTTGTTCGAATCCACGCTCGATCGAGGTTTTGCATCGTTTCAAAAAGGCGATTGGGCAACGGCTGCGTCGAGTCTCGATCAGGCCTACGCATTGGACGCCGCAACCTTCGACGCGAATAACCTCCACTACCTTCGCGGCCGGATCGCGGAAAATCAAAGGAACTGGCAACTGGCGCAGGACGAATTCAGAAGAGCCGGCAACGACAATCCATTGCATTCGCTTGCGGTGTGGCACGCCGCAAAGGTGTCGCTCCAACTGCATGACCTTCCCGCCGCTCAAACGTTCTTTGTGATGTTGCCCCGGAATTTTCCGGAAGAGCTCAGGATGCAGATCGCCCGTGAAGCAGGCGGCGCGTTTGCATTGGCGATCTATCAGGATCTTGTGTCACGTGAAGCGCGCTTGTACCGGGCGAAGACCGCGGGCGACGCAGCCGCGCTTTGGGCGCTGATGCGCGAGAACAAAGATGATGACACCGGCCTCGAGGCCGCTCGCCTTGTGGCGTCCACGGCGTCGTCGCCTCAATTGCAAGTGGAGGTTGCCCAGGCCTTCGCAGCTCATCGGCAGGCCACTGAAGCAGTCGCGCTCTACAAAACGGCCGCGAATGATCCGATGTTTGCGGCAGACGCTCGATATCAAATTGCGCGAATTCATTTTCAGCAGGAACAGTACCAGGCGGCTCTGGACGAATTTCGCGCGATTGCGAAGGATTTCGAAGATTCGGACTGGCAGAAGGAATCGGAATATCAGATCGCATCGTGTTTCTGGCGACTGGGCGATTTCAAGAATGCCGAGAAAGCATACGTGGACTACATTCGAAAGTACGGCCACAACGGAATGGAGGAGGCCGCGACTCGCAATTTAGCCGATGTCTATCGGGTTCTCGGTGAAAACCAGAAAGCCATCGCTCTCCTCGACAAAGCGCTGGCCGCACGTCTTTCCCTTGCAACACGTCAGGTGTTTCTTTTTACGAAAGCCAAAATCCTCTACACGCAAAAGCGCTACGCTCCCGCGCTTGCGCTGTTCCAGCAACTCGCGCGAACAAAACTGCGCGCGGCGCCGGGCAGCGCGACGGCGGAGGAAGTGGAATATTTGCAGGCGCTGTGCCAATCACAACTGGGCAACAAAGGCGCGGCGAAACTGATCTGGCAAAGGCTTGCTCGTGAGGAGTTCTCCTATTACGGCCAGCGGTCGGCGGAGAAGCTCGGAAAATCCGCGGCAACGAACTCTGCAAATTCGTGTTTGTCGGAACAGACCTCGATTGGCAAAACGATGGAGTCGGAACTGGAAAATGTGAGGCATCCTCTCCGGCCCGAGTTGGATCGATCGGCGGATGCCGCATCCGAGTTGATCTTCCTGCATCTGTGGGACGAGGCGGCGGCATGGATGGATCCATCGAGCAACCGGCTCACACGGCGATCTGCGGCCCAGATCGCGTATCTCGGCGGTCAGTATGCCCGTGCGATTTCGCTGGCAGACCGTCTTCCGAGATCAGGATCAACAATGCCTCTCGTTTATCCCGCCGGATACGCCGGGACCATCTGCGAGGCGGCCGGAACCTACAAAGTCGATCCGTTGTGGCTGCATGCGATCGTCTGGCAGGAAAGCAAATACAATCCGCAGTCCAAATCCGGCGCGGCTGCGCGAGGACTCATGCAATTCATTCCTGAGACCGCCCGCAACGTGGCATCGGCCATCGGTATGAGTGACGTTTCGGTCGAGAAACTTTACGACCCGCAAATCAGCATCCGTCTGGGAGCGGCGTACTGGTCATCACTCATGACGAACCTGAAAAATCCCGAGATGGCTCTCGCCGCGTACAACGGCGGCCCCGATAACGTTCAGAGATGGATGGCAAAGTCGGCGGATCCGGAGCTTTTCGTTTCCGACATCGGATTCGTTGAAACCAAAAAGTACGTTATGCTCGTGTTCGCTGCTCGCGCTGCTTACGCGTCGCTTCTTAATTAATGCCAGCTGAAAACCTACAGGAGATCATACCCCGGCCCATCTCCGCCCTCGGGTGTGACCCAATTGATGACTTCATAGGGATCCATGATGTCGCAGGTTTTGCAGTGAACGCAGTTCGAGAAATTGATTTGCAGCCGGCGTGTGCCGTTCTGGTTTTCGGTCATTTCGTAGACCGCTGCGGGACAAAAGGACCGGCAGGGGTTTCCGTATTCTTCGGTGCAGCGCGGATGGCAAATATCGGGCTGAAGGATATGCAGATGGCATGGCTGATCTTCGTCGTGAGCGGTGCCGGAGTTGTAGACGTCCGTGAGTTTGTCGAACGTGAGCTTGCGATCGAACTCGGGCTCCCGGCTCGATGAAATGTTCCCATCATCGTACTCACGCAAGCGGCGCATGCGAGTGTGACCCGGCCTATTGGGATATCGATGACGCACGCCGCGGCCGCCGGTCATCATCTGGAGTCCGGTGTGGATCATGCCCATGAAGAAGCCATGCTCGAAACCCTGATGAAAGTTTCGGACTTTCCATAGCTCTTTCTTCACCCAACTGTTTTCGACCAGTTCTTCAAAGCGCCGCAGCGTATTCGTGGAAAAATCGTTTGCCGCAAGAGCTTCGGATGCCGCCTGAGCTGCGAGCATTCCCGTTTTGAAAGCGAGATGAATTCCCTTCAACCTCATGGAATTCAGGAAACCGGCGGCGTCGCCGATGATCAGTCCTCCATTGAAGTAATACCGTGGCAGCGCCCAATACCCGCCTTCGGGGATGGCCTTGGCGCCGTAAGAGTAGAGGGCGCCGCCTTCGAGAATGCTCCTTATATAAGGATGTGTTTTGAATTGCTGGAAGCGCTGATGCGGATCAAGCCGCGGATCCGGATAGTCGAGTCCCACGACGAATCCAATCGACACGCGTCCATCCGACATGTTGTAGATGAACCCTCCGCCGAATTCTTCGTTTCGCAGTGGCCACCCCATCGTATGAATGACACGGCCGCCGGTCTTTTTCTGGCTTGGAACATCCCAAACCTCTTTCACACCCGCGGCAAACACCTGCGGATTCCGTTCCCTGTCGAGGTTGAACTTCCGGATCAGTTGTTTGGTGAGCGATCCCCGCGCGCCCTCGGCGAGAATGGTGACCTTCGCGTGAATATCGATTCCAGGTTCGAAGTTGCCCTTCGGATTTCCCTGTTTGTCGATGCCTTTATCGCCGGTTCGAACGCCAATGACAGCGTCCCCTTCGATCAGGAGCTCCGAGCCGGCAAAACCCGCGAAGAGGTCGACGCCGCTTTTCTCGACCTGCCCCCCGAACCATCGTATGAATCTGTTCAAAGAGATGATGTAGTTCCCGTGATTCTGGAGCGGGGGTGGAACGATCGGCAACGGAATCCGCCGATTCTTTGTCAAAAAAAGAACGTGATCTTCTTCAACGGCATTTTCAATGGGCGCGCCTCTTTCCTTCCAATCGGGCATGAGTTCATTGATGCCGCGGGGATCCATGACGGCGCCCGAAATGATGTGCGAGCCGATCTCTTTTCCTTTTTCGAGAACGGCGATGGTGGCTTCAGAATTCAGCTTGCGGAGGTGCCAGGCAGCGGCGAGACCTGCGGGACCACCGCCGACGATGAGAACATCGACATCGAGAGACTCGCGCTCCATGAGTTCAGGTTAAACCACAAAGGCCCGAAGTTTAACCTTCGTATTTTTTGAAGAGCAGCGCAGCGTTGGTGCCGCCAAATCCGAAGGAATTCGACAATGCGTAACGGACATCGGCCTTTCGCGCCTTGTTGGGAACGTAGTCCAGATCGCAATCCGGATCGGGTGTTTCGTAGTTGATGGTCGGCGGGATGACGCCGCGTTCGACGACCAGCGACGTGATTCCGGCTTCTACGGCGCCGGCAGCGCCGAGCAGATGCCCGATCATCGATTTCGTCGAACTGACCGCAAGCTTCCGCGCATGATCGCCGAAGAGCCGCTTGATCGCAAGCGTTTCGATGCGATCGTTGGGCGGCGTGGATGTACCGTGAGCATTGATATAGTCCACCTGATCCGGACGAATGCCCGCATCGGTCACGGCATTCAACATGACGCGATGCGCGCCGTTGCCGTCATCGGGTGGAAGTGTGATGTGAAACGCATCGCCGCTCATGCCGTATCCCACGAGTTCGGCAATGATCCGGGCGCCGCGTTTCTTCGCCAGTTCCAGTTCCTCGAGCACCAGTACTCCCGCGCCTTCACCGACAACAAAGCCGTCGCGGTCTTTGTCGAAGGGCCGGGATGCGCGATGAGGTTCCTCGTTGCGCGTGGAAAGCGCGCGCATTGCGGCAAAACCGCCGACGCCCATGGGTGTGACTGCAGCTTCGGAACCGCCGCAGATCATCACGTCCGCATCGCCGCGCGACAAAACCCGATAGGCATCACCGACGGCATGAGCCCCGGAAGAGCACGCTGTGCAGGGCGCCGAGTTGGGCCCCCGGGCTCCGAACCGGATTGAAACCTGGCCCGCGGCGAGATTGATGATGCTCGACGGAATGAAGAAAGGAGAGATTTTCCGCGGACCACCCTCGAGAAAAGCCGTGTGCTCCCGTTCGATGATTGTAAATCCGCCGATCCCCGAACCGATGAATACACCGGTACGTTCAGCGAGTTCCGGCCCGATGGTCAGGCCGGCCTGCTTCATCGCGCCTTCCGCGGCAGCCACGGCATAGTGGATGAAGGAATCCATTTTCTTGATGTCTTTTTTTTCGAACCAGCAAAGCGGATCGAAGTTTTTGACTTCAGCGGCAATTCGTGTGGAAAACTGCGACGTATCAAAACGGGAAATCGCGGTGACGCCGCTTTGTCCTTCGCAGAGCCCCTTCCATGTCTCTTCGGTTCCCGTTCCGAGCGCGGTGACCAGGCCCACGCCCGTTACAACCACTCTTCTCTTTTGCAAAAGTAAAACCCTTTCTACGACTTCGGAAGATGCGCTTCGATATAACTGATCGCGTCTTTGACTGTCGCGATCTTTTCGGCATCTTCGTCCGGGATTTCCATCCCAAAGCCCTCTTCCAGCGCCATCACCAATTCAACGGTATCCAGCGAGTCGGCACCGAGATCGTCGATGAAAGAAGCCGTGGGCGTAACTTCGGATTCGTCGACGCCCAATTGCTCGACGATTATCTGTTTAACTTTATCTTCAACTGAGGCAGCCATTCTTCAACCCTCCTGATCTTTTGCACTGCGCGCACGCGGAGCGCGAGCCCCGGACAAACCGGAAATTATAGGAGCGCGCTTAAAACATTTTCCACCGATTTTTCGTCTTCGGCGTTCAACATTGTAGCTGACTTATCGATCGAACGAATTAAACCAAGCAATACTTTTCCAGGACCGACTTCCACAAAAGTCTTCACACCTTCATCCAGCAATCGCTGAACGCTCTCCTGCCATCGCACCGGACGCGATACCTGGCGCTTCAATGCGCTCCGCGCTTCCGCCGCCGTTCGAATCGGTTCTGCATCGACATTCGTTACCAGCGGCACTTTGAAATCTTCAATGGCGCACCGATCGAGATCCGCCGACAGACGTTCTTCCGCGGGCAGCATCAAGGCACAATGAAACGGCGCGCTCACCTGCAGAAGGATCGCGCGTTTGGCTCCGGCTTCCTTTGCAATAACGGTTGCGCGCTCCACGGCTTCCCGATTTCCTGCGATGACGATCTGGCCCGGCGAATTCAGATTCGCAGGCGAAACGACCTGGCCTTCGGTAGCGCGTTCGCAGACCGACTGCACGGCGGCAAGGTCCAAACCCAGAATCGCCGCCATGGCACCGGCGCCGACCGGGACCGCTTCCTGCATGTAACGTCCGCGGCGCCGTACGAGCGCCACCGCGTCCTCCAGCTTCATCGCGCGTGCAGCAACGAGAGCCGAGTATTCGCCAAGGCTGTGGCCTGCGACAAAATCCGGCTTGATGCCTTTTTCTTCGAGGATGCGGTAAAGGGCCGTGGAAGTAGCGAGGATCGCAGGCTGCGTATTTTCCGTCAGCTTCAGACTTTCTTCCGGACCTTCGAAACAAAGGCGCGACAGCGGAAAATCCAATGCCGCATCGGCCTTCTCGTATGCGGCGCGCGCTGCCGGAAATTTTTCGGCAACGTCACGCCCCATTCCCACCTGCTGCGAACCCTGCCCGGGAAATACGAATGCGATCTTCATGATCGGTTCACACAAGGACACAACAGCACTATGTAACTCCTGCAGTCCTGGTAAGACCGAGCCTGGTAAATTCTGTTTCGATCGCGTGATTCACGTTGTGCTTGCAGAAATCATTCGCAACACGGATGGCATTCTTGATCGCATTGGCATTCGAACGTCCATGGCAGACAATCGTGATGCCTTTGATGCCGAGCAGCGGAGCTCCGCCATATTCCGAATAATCGAGGCGGCGCTTGAATTCGCGAAATGCTTTCTCGGCGAAGATGTAACCGACTTTTGCGGATAAGGTCTTTTCCAGCTCCTGCCGCAGCATTGCGGTAAAGGTTTCGATGAGGCCTTCACTGAGTTTAAGCGCGACATTGCCGGTAAAGCCGTCGCACACGATAACGTCGATGTCCCCTTTGAAAATATCGCGGCCCTCGACGTTGCCGATGAAATTAAGCGGCGCGCGCTTCAGAGCCTTGAACGCTTCCTTCGTGAGTTCGTTGCCCTTCGTGTCTTCTTCGCCGATCGACAACAATCCGACTCTCGGGCGCCTGATGCCGAAAATGGCGCGCGAATAAATGTCGCCCATGATCGCGAACTGTTCCAGATGATGCGGCTTGCAATCCACATTCGCGCCGACATCCAGAAGGATTGCAGGCTTTCCTTTCGGCGTGGGTAACACCGTCGAAAGCGCGGGCCGGTCGACAACAGTAAGAGTGCCGAGCACCATCTTCACCGTCGCCATGACGGCTCCGGTATTGCCTGCGCTCACGACGCCCGAGATGCCGGAATCCCGCATCAGTCTCGCCGCGACTCGAATGGAAGAGTCTTTCTTTTTCCGCGCCGCAGTTGCGGCGGATTCATCCATGGTGATCACTTCGCTTGCGTGAACAACTTCGATCGGCAGGCCGGCCGTGTCGTGCTCCCGCAGAAGTTCACGAATACGATCCTCGAGACCGACCAGCACGATGGGAATTCCATACTGGCCGGCGGCTTGAACCGCGCCTTCCACTTCGGCAGCAGGCGCTTTGTCGCCGCCCATGGCATCAACCGCGATTTTGATTTCGCGCATGAGGAGCTATTCTTCGGCGGTTTCGATAACTTCTCGATCCTTGTAGTGGCCGCAATGAGGACAGGCGCGATGCGGCATCCGGAGTTCGTGGCAGTTCGGACACTCTGAAAAAGATCGTGCTGTCAGATGATCGTGGGAACGCCTTCGATTCCGGCGCGCTTTGGAATGTCTACGTTTTGGATTTGGCATAGTTTTATGAACTCCGCTCTTCGAGCCGCCGCTTGATTTCCATCAGTGTGTCCATATGAGGGCTGAAGTCCTCCTTCGAACAATGACAACGGCCGTGATTTAAGTTCGTCCCGCAAACCGGACACAAACCCTCGCAGTCTACCTTGCAAAGCGCCTTCATCGGAAGCGCCAGCAATATCTGCTCGTGCAGGATGTCGGAGATCGCCAGTTTGGTTCCTGTAAAGAATGCGGTCCGCGTTTCTTCCTCGTCCAGTTCGATCTCTTCATCTTCGTCGAACATTTCTTCATCGCGTTCTCTGAAGAAAAGATCGAATGGCTTGCTGATTTTGTACTCCGCCGGCTCGAGGCAACGCGAACATGCCAGCTCAAGCTTCGCGGTCAACGAACCCACGATGCGAATTTCATCGCCCGCGCGTTCCGCCGATGCAGACCAATCCAATGGTCCGACCTGCCGTGCGTTCTCGGATCCGAAATCGATGACTCCCGGCTCGAAGGTCGCTTCGAACGACAGTTTCTCGTGGCCTAAATCCTTGAGATCTACAAAGTATTCACTCATGGCCGTTCCCCCTCTCCCTCCGGGTTGTGCACGACCCGTTCCGGGACAGGCCGGCGTGACAGTCACTGGCTGACGCGCCGGGTGAGGATCGAAATCTCGCTCCTATGAAGGCTTTTGCGCCGGCGGGGCCGGGCTCACTCCCAACCGTTTCAAGGCGTCATCGGCGTTCTGCCGGAAGGGTGAATCGGGAAACTCGGATAACAGTTTCTGATAGAAGTCCTTCGCCTGATCCAGTTGCTTATTCGCCTCATAGAGTGACGCCAGTTCGTATGCCACGGCCGCTTTTGAATAGCCGCCCTTGTCGTACAGCTCTTTGTACGCTTGTATGGCCTTCGGCGCGTCACCGTGTTTCTTGTACAGCGCGCCCAAAGCAAACTGCGCGACGGGTTTCACCGAAGCATCACCCGACTGGCTGACTTCCTGAAGGGTCTGGACTGCTTTTGCCGAATCACCGAGGGTTTCCTGGCACAAACCGATGTAATACCGGGCAATGCTGCCCACGGTCAGCGACCGGTACTGGTCATAGGCCTTCTGCGCTTCCGCGAGGGTTTTTTCACACCGTTCCTTGTCGGATTTGATGTTCGCGGTATCGTTATAGATTGAAATGACTTCAGACAATGCCGCCTGCGCATTGGCATTCCGGTTCGATCGATAGTAGTAGAGGCCAAAAACGGCAATCACCAGCACGCCCAGGGCGATCACCCCGGTAATGACCTCTTTCTTCCGAGCCACGATGAACTCGGTAGTGGTCTGCAGATATGTGGTGATCTCGTCCTGCTCCTTGAGCTGATGACGAGTCATTTTGGTGCGCGGCACTGGTAACCTCCCGGATACGCTTTAGAAACCACCAAGTTTAGTTCACGACGGCGGGTCTTTACAAGGGTACTTCTTGCTTCTGGAACTGGGTGTCGTGCAGGTTCAGATAAAGCCCGCCACGCGCGAGAAGTTCGTCGTGCGACCCGTGTTCAACGACTTTGCCGTCTTTGAGGACGAATATGACGTGCGCATTTCGAATCGTGGCAAGACGGTGAGTAATAACGATGCAGGTGCGGCCCTTCATCAGCCGGTGAAGTGCGTCAAAGACGATGGCTTCGGAAACGGCGTCGAGTCCCGATGTCGGCTCGTCGAGAATCAAAATCGGGGCATTACGGATCACAGCCCGCGCGATCCCGATCCGTTGCCGCTGGCCGCCGGAGATCGTAACGCCGCGCTCACCGACCATCGTGTCGTATCCATCGGGTAATTCCTCGATGAAATCGTGCGCATTCGCAAGTTTGGCCGCTTCCATGATTTCTTCGCGGGTGGCTGTAGGTTTTCCATAGGCGATGTTCTGCCAGATTGGAGCGCGGAACAGCAGTGTTTCCTGGAGGACGAAGCCTAACTGGCGCCGTAGTGACTTCAGCTTGAGGGTCTTGACGTCCTCGCCGTCGATTCGAAGACTTCCCGACGTCACTTCGTAAAAACGCGGAATCAGGCTGATGATGGTCGTTTTGCCCGCGCCTGTCGGTCCGACAAACGCAGCAATCTGGCCGGGTTCAATCGTGAGGGTCACGTCTTTGAGAATCATGTGTTCGGGCGTGTAGCCGAAACTCACATGATCGAATTCAATGCGTCCTTGAAACTCCGGCGCTTTCCGCTTTTTTTCCTGCGCCGGGCTCTTGGTTTCCAAATCCATCAGTTCCTGGATGCGCTCAAACGCAATGGCCGGCTTCGAAAAACTGTCAGGGAGCTTCGAAAGACCGCGAATCGGCGAATAGAGCGTCTTGAGATAAGCGAGAAACACAGTCAAATCGCCGAGCAGGATCGTGCCGTTCATAACGAGCCTTGCTCCATACCAGAGCACCAGAGCGGTTCCCGCTGCCGTGATGAGCTGAACGCCCGGAGAAAGACCCGCCTTCAAGGCGCGCGCCTTCAACGCAAGCTCCACGGTCTCTTCACTGACCGCCTTGAAGCGCTTCTTTTCATATTTCTCACGGGCAAAAGCTTTCACGACGCGAATGGATGTGAACACCTCCTGAATATTCGAAACGATTTCTCCTTCTTTTTTGCGCACGGCGCGCGTGGCCTTCTTGATTCGGTGCGTGTATTTGTAGACGAAAACAAAAAGGAACGGAGCGACGGCAAGCGCGATCAGCGTGAACTTCCAGTCGTAGTACAACATGATGGCGACAATGGCGACCACCGTGCACGCGTCAACGACCGTGTCCATCAGCGTCGAAGTGATAAAACTTTGAATCGTATCGATGTCGCCCGTGACTCGCATGATGAGATCGCCCGTCTGGCTCCTATCGTGATAGGAAAGCGATAGCCGCTGGATCTGATGGTAAAGCGTTCCGCGAAGGTCATGGGTCACCCATTGGCCGACGGTCGTCATCGACAGGCTCTGGGCGTACGAACTCACGGCGTTGAGAACGGCGGTGAGCACCACCGCGATTACTGCAAAGTTCAGCAAGGCGATCTTGTTTGAAGTAAATACAGAACTTACCCACGGTGCAAGCCAGTGCGGCAATGCCTTTGAACCCGCCACATTGTCGATGACAATTTTCAGCGGAATCGGCGTCAGCAGATCCGCCAGCGTCGATCCCAACGCGGAGGCCAGTCCTACCGTCAGGGCTTGCCAGTGAGGCGTCAAAAGACCGGCCAGGCTGATATCCCGTTTCTTTTTACTTACACCTTGTGTGGGATTCGGCGCAGTTCCAGTACTATCTTTGCTGAGCATGTGTCCTGATGGTAATGGGAACCAGTGCCGCTGTCTAGAAAACGGCTTTGCAAAACGCGCGCAATCCGCTCCTTAGAAAAGGAGTGATGGCCGCTGTCTAGACCGAAATCATGGGAAGTCGCGACGACAAGCTGTTGATCGAACGCTGCATCAAAGGCGACCAGACCGCCTGGAAAGACCTGATCACTCGGTACCAGCGACTGGTCTATTCCGTCGCGCACAATTTCTGCAATCAGGCTGAAGATGTCTCCGATGTATTCCAGCAGGTATGGATGGAAATGTATCAGCATCTTTCCGACCTGAGGCACATCGAGGCCCTGCCGGCATGGCTGATCACGGTCACCCGGCGCCGCTGCTACGCCGTCATCCGGGCGCAGCGGGGATCGGAACAACTCGATGAAGGATTGGCCGGCGACTCGGAAGATCTTGCACAGATCGAACGCGAGCACGAACTCGAGCGGGCGCTCGAACAGTTGCCGGAACGTTGCCGAAGGCTGTTAAACCTGCTTTATTTCGATGTGAGTGAGCCGAGTTACTCGGAAATCTCGGGCACGATGTCGATGCCAGAAGCCAGCATTGGACCTACGCGCGCCCGATGTCTTGAAAAACTTCGAAAAATCATGAGCTGAGATTCCAAATGCCGGCGGAAGATCTGTTGACCTGGTCCGAAGAAAAACTTCACACATTCACCGCATCCGCCACGCCCGAACATCTTCGCGAAACGCTCGGCGGCATCTGGGACGACATTCGCAGCGCCAAACACACACCGGGCCAGCCTCGAAATGCGCGGTCGGGGAAAAGCGTAAGTCTCGCAAGAATCGCGGTAAAAGTGGCCACACTTTCGGGTAACGAAAGCCTTTTACTCGAATCCTGGCGAATGATGGCCCACAGTTTGATGGCCGACGAGCAATACGACGCTGCCATTCCCTTTTATCGCGACCGCATCGAACGGCACGAAAAACTTGGAGATTTTCATCAGGCATCGCGCGCGCGCATGAGCTACGTGATTGCATTGCTGCACACTGGACGTTACTCGGAAGCGATCGAGGCGGGGCGCATCGCTGAAAAGTGGTTTCACGATCATGGAGATGACAGTAACTACGCGATGGTCTGCACCAATCTCGGCAATGTTTACCATCGGCTGGACGATCATGCGGAAGCGTATCGATACTACGTCATTGCCGGGGACATCTTCACACGGCTTCACAACCAGGGAGCTCTTGCCCAGGTTTCTCTGGACCTCGGAAATGCGCTGTCGAATCTCGACCGGTTCGAAGAATCCGACGGGATGTACGAACGCTCGGAGAAATTAAGCGAAGAACTCGGACTCGATGACGTGTACGCGCAAGCCAGCTACAATCGCGCATTTCTCTTTTATCTGCGCGGCCGTTACAGCGCAGCCCTGCAATCCTTCAGCAGATTAAGGATGCGGTTCGAAGAATCCGGCAGCCGGCGGTATTACGCGCTGTGCGATCTCGACGAAGCCGAAATCTACATCCAGCTCAATTTATCGAAAGACGCGGTGGCGCTCGGGACTCGCGCGGCGGACCAGTTCGAAAAGATCGGCATGAAGTACGAACAGGCCAAAGCGACTGCGTTTCGCGGCGTCGCTTTGATTCAAATGCGCCATTTCTCCGATGCTCTCGAAACATTTCGGACAGCGCAGGAAATTTTCGAGGCGGAGGGCAATCGATACTGGATCGCCCTGCTCAACCTTTACCGCGCCGAAGTTCACATGTCGTTGCTTCGATACTGGGAGGCGCAGGCCCTCGCCACTGAAGCCAAAGCTGCATTTGAAGAACTGGGCCTGCCATCCAAACGCATCTTCAGCCTTGTTTTGCTCGGCCGCGTCGCCATGGCATTGAGCGACATCACGGCTGCCGAGAATCACACACGCGAGATTGCATCCATCATCGGCAATACGGCGATACCGCTTGTTCTGTTTCCCTATCACATGTTGTGCGCGGAAATCGCGGAGCGCCTGAGAAAGCGAGAAGACGCGAAACAACATTACGAAGCCGCAGTCCAGGAACTGGAACGCCATCAGGCGCGCCTGCATCACGATGACCTGCGCGTCACGTTCTTCAAAGGGCGGCAGCAGGCCTACGACTCGCTCGTCCGCCTGTCGCTCGATCAAACCGGCAACGGCGACTACCTGACATCCGCGTACGCATGGTGCGAACGCGCGCGGTCGCGCGGCCTCATCGAATTGCTGTCGCATTATGCGCCGGCTAGCCGAGGCAACGTGGATCGGACGCTTTTATCCAAGATCAACCGGCTTCGCGAGGAATTGAACATTCATTACACCCGCTCCCAGCCGGAGAGTCATCCGATCGGCGCTGCGGCCAACTATGAATCGATCGCGATGAAAGAACAGGAACTCGCGCGCACGCTGCGCGAAGTTTCGAGTGAAGATCCCGAGTATGCCTCGCTGCAACAGGTGTCGATTGCGACCCTGGATTCGGTTCAGGCCAATCTTCGGGAGGATACGACCCTGATCGAGTACTTCATCACCGGAGACGAGGTGCTCGCATTTGTCATTTCTCGCAGCGACGCGAAGGTTGTGCGGCGTCTTTGTCCGGCAAGCCGCGTGTCAAGCCAGCAGGAACGTCTTCGATTCCAGTTGGAGAAATTCATGCTGAAAGGCGAATACCTGGAATCGCATGGGCAACAGATTCTGAATTCAACACGCCGGCACCTCCAGGAAATGTACAACTATCTGGTGGCGCCCTTCGTCGGCTCGATCCGGACTCCACACGTGACGATCATCCCGCATGGAATTCTGCACTTTCTTCCGTTTCATGCTTTCTTCAATGGCGAAAAATATCTTATCGATGAATTCGAAATCTCGTTCGCCCCGAGCGCTTCCGTATTGAAATACTGCCTCGATAAAAAAGATGTCGGAGAAACATCGCCTCTCCTCGTCGGCGTGGCGGATGAAAATGCGCCTCTCGTGGAAGAGGAACTGCTTACTCTGGGCCGGCTTTTTCCGGATGCGCGAGTCCTTCGCGGTGATGAAGCAACCCGCGAAAGGTTTGTCGAGAACAGCCAGGCTTCCTCATTCCTGCACATCGCAACTCATGCCGTCTTTCGCCAGGACAATCCCATGTTCTCGAGTTTTAAGCTGGCGGACGGGTGGTTTACAGCTTTTGACCTTTTTTCCATGAGTTGCCAGACCAACCTTGTGACTTTGAGTGGATGCCAATCGGGGGTCAGCGAGGTTACCGGTAGTGACGACCTCCTCGGATTGATGAGGGGATTCCTTTACGCTGGAGCACGGTCGCTCCTCCTGAGCTTATGGAATGTGAACGACGCGTGCACAGCGGCGCTCATGGTTCGCTTTTATCAGGAATGGCTCAAAGGTACTTCAAAATCAACGGCATTACGGGCATCGATGCTTGCGATTCGCGAAGAATACCCCAATCCTTTCTACTGGGCTCCTTTCCTGCTGGTTGGAAATCCATAGGCAGACGGCGAAACCGGTGTCCGACCCAAGCTGCTGATGGAACAAGGGTCCGACACCCTCGGGGGTATCGGGCAACCCCCTGGAGGCATTTTTTTACCACCCACGTATTTTCACGGGGCATCCCCTGCACTTTTGGGCAGGAGGAAAGATTCCAGCAATGCACTTAAGCACAGAAAAAGCCCTTGATCTTCTGGAAGACCGAATGGTCAAGGACGAACAAACATTCTGGTCGCGGCATATGGATGCCTGCAAGGATTGCACACTGGAAGTTGGCCGCTTGTCACAGATTTCGAAGGATTTGAAACGTTCGCATTTGATGAGCGCGCCGAGTGAGGACCTGAATCGTGCATTCCAGATTCTTCCGAAGAAATCGGAAGAAAAAGAATCCACACTTCGACAGGTTCTGGCTGCGATCGTGTTCGATAGCTTCTTGCAACCCAATTTTGCCGGTGCCCGGCGAGCGGCCCTTGCTCAGGAGTCCAGGCAGTTGGTGTTACGGGCGGAAGACTTTGATATTCACATCAAGATCTGGGGTGAGCCCGAACATCGGCAAATGCTCGGACAGTTGCTTCCGCGCAGCGGCGATGATTTTGTTCAGATTGCACGGTTCCATTTACTGAGAAATGGAGAACGGTTGGAAACCACGGCTGTTGATGAACTCGGGGAATTCCATTTCGCTGACGTGCCCGAGGGAGATTTGAGCTTGCAGATCGATCTCCCGAACCTGACCGTGATCGGTGCCCTGAAGTAAAAAAACAAGTAGTAATCAAGTTCGTTAGGAAACCAAGGAAGGTACTTCTATATGACAAGATGTCTGACTGTACTCGCGTTTGTTTCAATCCTTTTGTTCTCCAGCCTGTCGTCAGGACAGATCCTTTCACCAGGCGGTTCGCTCCTTCAGCTCAACACTCCGCTGATTGTTCAGCTTTTGCCCGGGGTCAACATTAATTCGATTCTCGGCGTCCTCGGAGCAAAACTGATCGACAGCATTCCCGATGCAAATCAATACCTGTTGTCGCTGCCCGTCGTACCCTCTACCGCGCTTGCGTCGTCGTTGGGAATCCAATGGATGGAGACCAATACCGGCGTTGGCATGCCGAATGTCGCACAGCTTGGTGTCTTCAATGTTGTCAGCAGCGTCAAACCGGACTGGTACAAGACCCAGCCGCAATGGCTCGCTGTGAATTCATCGAAGGCGACGCAGTATTCAACAGGATACGGAGTGGTGGTGGCCGACCTTAATTCGCAGGTCGACTACAGCCATCCGGCTCTGCGCGGCCACCTGACGGGCGGTTACGATTTTGTCAACAACCGGGGAACGGGAACCGCGATTCTGAATCAGGCCTCCAGCGGTTTTATGGATCAATCGAGCTCCGGCTTTATGGATCAGGCGAGCTCGGGTTTCATGGATCAGTCATCGAGCGGCTTCATGGATCGAAGCGGCCTTCCGGTGGCGAGTTCCAATCCGGCATACAGCCACGGCACCGAATGCGCGGGTGTGATTGCGGCGCTGGCGCCGAGCAGCATCATAATGCCGCTGAGGGTTTTTGACGATAACGGTGGTACGGATCTTGTCGATATCGGCAAAGCGATTCGCTACGCCGTTAAGAATGGCGCTCAAGTCATCAATATGAGCTTTGGAACACTTACGAACTCAAAGACCATCAAGAGTGCCATCGACTACGCTCAAAGCAAAGGCGTGATTCTGGTTGCATCCGCCGGCAATAACAACACTTCGTCTCCGCAGTATCCCGCGGCCTACCCTGGGATCCTGACGACGGCGGCAACCGACATCACCGACAAAAAGGGATCGTTCTCGAATTATGGCAGTTCGGTGGCAGTGGACGGCCCCGGAGTGAATGTGATTCTTCCTTATCCCGGCGGACTCTACACCGTCACTTCCGGTACCTCATTCAGCGCTCCTGCAGTCGCAGCGACGGCTGCTCTTGTACGGTCGTTGCGCATGACGGGAGTTGCCGCTTCGATTACTGGAACGGCGCTCAACATCGACAGCCAGAACCCCTCTTATGCAAAGCAGCTTGGATACGGCGAAATCGACATGCTTCGGGCAGTTTTAGGGAAGTAACTTTTTCAAGGATGAAAAACAATGAACGCAACATTGTCGCTGGAAATGACCACGGACCCTCAGTATCGAATCGCCGAACTGGAAGAACGATCCAAGCAGCAGACGCTCGCTATGGCGACCTCGTTAGTGTCTCTTATTGACCTGAGAGACCGCTATACGGGAAGCCATAGCGAACGCGTCGCCCAATATGTGCGTGGCATTGCCATGCAGATGTGCCTGCCCGATGAAGACACGGAGACCGCGGTATTCGCCGCTTCCCTGCACGACATCGGAAAGATCGGTGTTCCCGACCACGTCCTGCTCAAACCCGGTTCGCTCAACGACGATGAGTTTGCGTGGATTAAGAAGCATCCGGAGTGGGGCTGGATGGCGATCCGCAATGTCGATGGTTTTCAGGAAGCGGCTTTGCTCATTCTTCATCATCATGAGCGTCTGGATGGTCGAGGTTATCCGGGCAAACTTCGCGGAACAGAAATTCCTCTCGGAGCCCGGTTGATCACGGTTGCCGATTCCTACGACGCTCTGACTTCCAATCGTCCATACCGCAATGCACGCAGCCAGCAGGAAGCGCTGGCCGAACTTCGACGTTGCGCCGGAACGCAATTCGATTCGGATGTTGTCGAAGCTTTCTGCGAATCTTTGGAATTCGGAACACGAGGCAGGATCGCCTAAAGCTTGACGGAAGGACCATCTCCTGCGATACAACTTGGTTTTGCCAGGTTGTATCGCAAAGGAGATGAAAATGAAATCCCGCACCACGCTTACGATCGCGCTGTTTGTTTTCGCTTCCACAATCACAATTCAGGCTCAAACTTCCTCTCGAAACCCAATGGCCGGCACATGGAAACTCGACACCGCCAAGTCGAAGTTCAGTCCGGGCCCGGCGCCCAAAGGTCAAACCGCCAAAATCGAAAGCGTCGGTGGCGGAATGAAAGTCACGATCGACCGGATGGAGCCGGACGGCAAAACGACTCATATCGAATGGATGGCGAAATTCGACGGCAAGGACTATCCGGTCAATGGCGACCCAAGCAGGGACAGCGTTTCGGCGAAGAAAGTCGACGACTACACCATCAACATCACCAACAAGAAGGCCGGCAAAGTGACCACAACCATTCACGCGGTCTATGCCCGCGACGGCAAGACGCGAACTGAAACGGTGACGGGTACCGATGCTCAGGGGAAAAAGATCAATAACGTCACCGCCTGGGACAGGCAGTGATGTATGTGTCCGCGGTGTCAGACGAGGCTGACACCGAATTACCTTCTCGCTAAAACGGCGATTGTCCGTTCGCGTCGCGCGGCGCCAGGAGAAACGTACCGCCTGCCGGCACCGAATACGTAAACGTGCTTTGACTGACGCCGTTGAGACTCACCGGCATTGGATTTCCGGAGGTATCGAAAACGTCCACGCGTCCGGCTGCGGTGGAACTGCCATCGTTGACGAGCGCAATCTGGGTGGCCCATCCGCCGGACATTGCAAATTGCGGAAGAACGATCGCCGATGTCCCTCCAACATTGTTCGTATCGATCGTGCGTGTTGGAACGCCGCTGACCGAAACTCCCGACACGGCCAGCGTACTGAAAACCGCTCCTGAAAATCGCAACGCCAACGCTGAAAACGGCGTGGCGCTTTGCATTTGAACGCTGCCGCGAAACCCGGCGCCGATAGCGCTTGCGGGAAAAAGCTCTTTGATGAACCTTGCCAGTTGCTGTTGCGGCTGCAGCACGACCGTAACCGGAGAGGTCGCGGCAGCCCCCGCCTGGTCGCGAAGCGTCAGTGTGATCTGGTTTGAAATGGCCCCCGGATTTGCGATCGCGATGCCCAAATCCCGGCTGATTCCTGGAATCACTTCAACAAAAATGGATGCGGAGGTCATCATCGGCAGCGGGAGAATACCGGCCTGCGACTGCACCGCGCCATTGCTGACCATTCCGAAAGTAACCGCTGCCGCGGGTACAGCCGAATTTGCATTCGGCGTGATGATGACATAGCCGGATTTAATCGTTCCCTGCTCGACATCGGTGATGGGTTGCGGAACCGTTGTGGCAAGCGCGGTCACCTGCGAACCTGACGAAGAACCGTTCAACGATGCCGTTGCGGCAGCCCACGACGTCATGAGATTCAAGACATCCACGGATCCGAGACCTGTTGCCATATCGTATCCGGGAGCCGCACTGTAACCGATGGTTCCGCCCGACGGACAATCCGGAGTTCCCGTCTGGCACGCCACTTGATTGTCGCCTGAACTGATGTCGTGGAAAACCGCAGGCACGAGCGACGCCAGCCGATACAGCACCGGATTAATGTTTCCCTGCCTTGAATTCGTTTGCTGATTCAGAATGGCAACGATGCCGGCGAAGCTCGGCGCCCCGGCGGATGTTCCGCCCGCCACCGTTAATCGTCCCGTAGTGGACCGATAACCATCCACACAGCCTCCCGCAGTGCAAATCAGGTAGCCGTCGTGGTTCGCGGAAGCATTCAACGACACATCGGGAACGTCGCGCGCGTCATCGTTTGGAACACCGGGCGCAACCTGCCACGCCGGCTTCGGAAAGTAAATACTGCGGCCGCCACCGCTCGAAGCGAGCTGTCCCACCGCCGTCGTGTCGTTCCAGGCGGTTTCAGGAATGTAGCCGAGCGCGGATCCGTTCGACGCATCATTCTGCGAGTTCCATGAGTCCGTTACCTCACGGAATTCACTTCCTCCGAGCGACGTCACCGAAGGAAGACTTGCCGGAATATCCACTGCAAGTCCGTGAGTGGCGATAACCGTATTCGGTCGATAGTCGCAATCGGCGGCTCCGGTATCGCCGCTCGACGCAAGAATGGTGATCCCCTGGGCGTTGGCCAGTTGTCCCAGCGTCGAAAGCAGCACAGTTTCCTGTGAAGTGAACTCTTTCTCGCAACCGCCGTAGCTGATGCTGACGACCGGCGCGAGATTCTGATCGATCGCATATTGCAGTGAATCCATCACGCCATTCCGCGAAGTGACATATACGATCTGCGCATTCCGCGCGACAGCTCCGGACCATTCGATATCGAGATCGGCTTCGCCGAGATCGCCGCTGTTGCTTCCCGGATCCAGCGAACCGGGCACCAGAATGACTTGCGGATCGGAGGCAGGTAATCCCGATGCACTTCGAAAGGCCCGAATATCGGCCAACTGGATGTTCACCTGACCGGCGATGACAATCTTCTGGCCGCTGCCATCCAGACCTTTGGCATAGAGACTCTTCAGGTTGTAGATCGTGGCAAAATCGGAGGGACTTAGAAAGTGGCTTCCGGAAACACTCGACGTGAAATGCGGCCGCGGCCTGAGCCGGAAATTGTTCAACGACCGGAATCCGAGCACAACCTCGGCAAGCGCGGCCGGCACGGCCGGCTCGACACTGTTCGCATAGAACGCTTCGCCCCCAATCTCATATTGATGAATCGAAGTCTGGAACGCCTCCTCGACCTGGCCTGCGGAACCACTGAAAGCAATCCAGCGCCGGTTGCGCGCCATTTCATCGATCGTGAAACCCTGCCCGCGAAGCCACGACGCAACCTTATCCACATCCGCCTGGCTTAATCCGAAACGATCTCCGAACTCCTCCGGACTCAGCCAGCGATGATAATTCGCCGAGGCCGGATCCTGTTGTTCGGCAAGCAGCGTGTCCAATGCAGCCTGCTGTTCGCCGGTGGACTTGAACATGATCGTCACACGTTGCATGCCGAGCGATGCGTCGGCCCTCCCCAAATCCCGCCCCTCGCGAACAAACGGGTGGACGTTGCCCTCCACAGGAAGTGTCGCCCGGTTTTCGATTGCGCGCGAGATTCGGTCCTGCTTCCCGGCCTGCGCGGCATAAGACGGAAAACCGGAAGAGAGATATGCGGTAACTAATGAAATGACGAAGATTTGTGATCGAATGGCTTTGACTCCTGAAAAAGATTGCTGGAAATCGCGGAAGGAAATTTGACGTCAACCTGAAGCTTTCGATGCCAGCCCAAAGTGTAAAAACTCTGCACGAGAGAAGACCACACCGGCGCAGTCGTGTCAATGGCCCGAAAGGGTCAAAAGGGTTAAAGGGTTCACCAGGCCGCATTAATGCGGCCCCGATTTGTCCGATCGGGCCAGCGTCATGATAAAGTGTTTTTAATGATAGCTTGAAAAAGCGAGGTTCGATGCCGATTATCAAACCTATCTCCGACTTGCGAAACAAGGCCAGGAGTCTTTCCGAATTGGTACACAAAAGCGATGAGCCGGTTTTCATCACGAAGAATGGGGAGGGAGACATGGTACTCATGTCCCTCGTTCATTATGGAAAAATCGAACAGCGTCTCGCGTTGTATCAAAAACTCGCCGTGGCGGAAAGTCAGGTCGCGGCAGAAAATCGTGGGCGTCCGCTCAACCGGGTTGTGAAAGACTTGAGAGCGCGCCTTCATCGTGACGGCAAGTAAGTTCTCAGTTCGGTTCCTTTCCATTGCCGAAGAGGATTTACTCGAAATCATCGATTACCTCGCCGCACAGCATCCCTCAGCCGCTATCGCGGTCCTCGATCACCTTGAAAGGCAGTTTAAGGAGTTGACGCGCAATCCGTGGCTGGGCCGGGTGCCGGCCGATACCAATCTTGCAAGACTGGATTATCGGGTATTGGTTGTGAGCGACTATCTGATCTTTTACAAAGTACGAGGCAAGACAGTAACGATCTATCGCATCATGCACGGTTCCCATGACATTGTTCCGCTTCTCGAAGAACTGTAAGTTCTCCTGACGCTGTCAGTTTTCCTGCGGACGCTCCACATGTTCGACGACGATCGATTCCAGAACGGCGTTTTGCGATTCCAGCTTCAAGCCAAGCTCATCCAAAATCGCGTAGATTGTCGGACGCAGTGGATCGGCAAACGCCAGATCTTCCGCGGTCGGCTCTTGTCCCGCGGGACGCGGAGGTCTCTGGCGAAGCGGCACCCATCCTGCGGTTTGAATGTTGTACAGTCCGCCGAGGCCGGTCTTATCGAGCACAGGCCGATCGGAAAAACGGCTCAACGCCGCCGCAAGATCGGACATATCGACTGCCTGCCCATGCAACCCCTGCCCCTGACCGCCGCCGAACGCATGACATGAAGTGACGTCGTTCACGTTCGTGGCTTGCTCCATGCAATCCTTTTCCTGGAGCGCCGCCTTCTGAAGTTTTGGACCGTTCTTTCCGATCACGATTGCATATACCGGCCCTTCTTTCATCTGGCGGTTGACAGTTAGTTTGAATCTGTCCGCGAGCAGGGTCCGCAGCATCAATCTCATTTTCTCGTTCCTGATTTTCGACGGCATATCTGGAGGAATTGTCCCCGCTGGCGCGACGGCTTCAATGTCGTAGCGGTCCCTCTCGATGTCGCGCGCCGTCTTTTCAAGCTCGGGTCCGGGAATCAGCCGGGTCGTGTTGTACGCCTCGAGGATGAGCATGGGAATGGGAACGCCTTTCGCCGAAAACTTTCCGCCTGGAAGATACAGCCATCCTGTGTTTCGCGGATCGCCCGAATTATTAACCTTGATGGAAACCACTTCGAAAGCGAGCAGCGAATCGTTCTGTGGCGGAACTCCAGCCTGACCCGCATTGATAAGACCGGCCAGAACAGGCGTCACGGCGACAACGGCCGCGGATGCCAGCAACAGCTTCCGGCCGGCGTTAAGCTTTG
Organism: uncultured Solibacteraceae bacterium; assembly: GCA_964633285.1. Taxonomy (GTDB): domain Bacteria; phylum Acidobacteriota; class Terriglobia; order 20CM-2-55-15; family 20CM-2-55-15; genus 20CM-2-55-15. Next base: position 27,725 of record CAZWGA010000023.1, read on the forward strand.
CTCCGATACGGTACATCATGATGTCCTCGATTCTGTTTTTCAAATTCGAACCTGTTACTCCAGCGGCATAGGTCAGCGGAGATGCCATGTAATACTCGCAGACCTTCAAAATGGCGCCCGCGTAGATTCGCGGTTCGCCGCCCGACTTCAGCACATGTTCATCGCACGCACGCTCACGTTCTTCAACGAGCCGCGCTCCGATCCACCAGACCAGCGGATGAAACCAGAATATCGTTTCGACGATCAGGTGGATGACGGCCGCGAGGTTGTCCCGCCGTTCCACATGAAATACTTCGTGAGCGACAATGGACTCCAGTTGCGCGTCATCCAGGCGATCTGAAACACCCGCAGGCAACAACAAAACCGGATTCATTACCCCATGCACGCCTGGCTCAATCATCGATGCCGACGATGCGAGAATGAGCCGCGGCGGGTTCCTTCGCCGCGATTGCACGCGCCGGAGAATGTCGGCTTCCCTTCCATCTTTCAACACTCGAGCGACTCCCAGCAGCGCGCGAAGCCGGCGCCTGCGCGCGTACTGATGAAGAATGACCGCAACGACGCCGGCAAGCCACACCGTCAGGAGAAGCAAGGGTAGGAGAGAGGAAGGCCGCGAAACAGGCGTTACCGTTGCGGCGCGGTTTGGAGAAAAAGGCCCTGCTTCGGAAAGAGGCTGATTCAGGATCCGGAGAACCGGCAAATTCGCCTTCATCATCGGAGAGGCGGGCCATCGGACGTAGCCGGCAAGTACTCCCGCCATTGCGAAAGGGATCAAAAACTTCAGGGATGCCGCAAGCCAGACGCAGTAACGGATGCCGGGGCCATTCTTTTTCAGGATCCGTGCCAGAAGCCACGCGAGAAGCGCAAACAATGTCGACTGCCACAAATGATTTCCAACAGCCGCGCCGATCGATGACCAGGTACCGCCGCTCACCGGTATCATGACGTTTTCTCCTTTCTGCCCATCTTTTGAAATGCCTTTTGAGCTTCCTTGAAGTCCTCCGGTGTCAGCCTGCCCGTTTCGATTAAATGCGTCATCAACGGCTGCGTCCTGCCGCCAAAAAGACTCAGGAACTCATCCACAAGCCGGCGCTGAGCGGCATTACGCGCAATCAGCGATTCGAAGACATGAACGTTTCCGACTTTCTTCGCGCGCCGCAGCGCTTTTTTCGCTTCGAGTCGGTAGACGGTCGTCTGAACAGTCGTATACGCCGACCGTCTCTTCACCGGAAAAGCGTCGACGATGTCTCGAATGCAGCACGGTCCCCGATCCCAGAATACTTCCATGATCTGCATTTCGAGATTCGACAGCCTTGGCGTCTTCATGGTGATCTCCTACAAGTGTATTAGATCTAATACAACTGTATTGACAAAGGCAAGATATTTGATACGGCCCGGAAGGAAGACTAAAACCCCGGCCGTATGGCAGTATTGCGACATGCGGAATGTGTTTCTCCTTGTGATCAGCCTCTGCCTTCCGAATCTTCTCAGCGCCCAGACGCTCGACGTTGTTCCGAATCGTGTACTGCTGGATGAAACGGCGGTCATCAGGGCAAGCGGACTACAGCCTCGCGAACGTGTGGCTATTGATGCGGAATTAACAGACGGGGCGGGGCAAGTGTGGCAATCGCACGCCGAGTTCATGGCGGACGCGGACGGAAACGTGGACGTCTCGAAGCAGCCTCCGGTTCAAGGTTCCTATAAAGAGCTTTCCGCAATGGGATTGATTTGGTCGATGCGGCCCGTTGCAAAGAACGTCATCATCTACCGGCCGCCTCAAAATCTTGCGCTCCAGACGATTCAATTTCACCTGATCCGAAATGCCAGCGTCAAAGCGGCAAGCGCACAACTCGAGCAATTAAGAATCGCCGATGGCGTGCGGCGCGTCCGGACTACCGGGCAACTTCATGGAACGCTTTTCCTCCCGAACTCGGCAGAGCGCGTTCCGGGTGTGCTGGTCTTGGGAGGATCCGAAGGCGGCATACCGATATTGAAAGCCGCATGGCTCGCTTCGCATGGATTCGCCGCGTTTGCGCTCGCCTATTTCCATTTTGAAAACCTGCCGCAGAATCTCGAAGCGATTCCTTTGGAATACTTCGGACAAGCTCTCGATTGGATGAAGGACCGGCCGGAAATCATCTCCGATCGAATCGGAGTTCTCGGGACCTCCCGCGGCGGCGAGCTTGCGTTGCAGTTGGGATCCATGTATCCGCAGATTCGCAGCGTCGTTGCTTATGTGCCGGCGGACGTTCGCTATCCTGCTTGTTGCGGCAATACGCGCGTTCCATATGCGTGGACATGGCAGGGGCAGCCGTTGGCGTTCATGCTTCCGCGTCTTCGGCAGAATGGACCGGCGATCGACGCGACGATCAAAGTGGAACTGACTCGCGGTCCGATTCTCCTGATCTCCGGAGAGGACGATGGCGTATGGAATTCACCGATGATGGCTGGTGCTGTCGCGGTGCGTCTCAAGCAATCGCGATTTCAGTTTCCCGTTGAGCATTTGAAATACGCGCATGCCGGACATAGCGCAGGCCGCCCCGAGATCATTCCGGAGTGGCACGGACCCGAGCGGCATCCGATTTCCGGAAACGAAATCGATCCCGGCGGAACAGCCGCCGGCAATGCCCAATCTTCAATCGACGCGAGTCCGAGGGTGCTCGCATTTCTCAGGCTGAGCCTCAAATAACGTCCGCATCTTATCCCTGGCTGATTCTTGGAAGAAGTTGTAAGGTCGCGGCGTCTAATGTTCATGCTCGACAACCTGCTTCAAGACATCCGCTACACGTTGCGCACGCTCGCGCGAAACCGGATGTTCAGTTTCACGGCGCTCTCCATGCTCGCGCTCGGAATCGGCGCCAATACGGCAATGTTCAGTGTCGTCCACGCCGTCATTCTGCAGCCGTTTCCGTTTGCCGGCCAGGAACGGCTCGTTCAATTGTATGGAACGCCTGTGGAACGCGGCGAAGCCATCGCGGCGGCCGACGCCGAAGGATTTCGAAACGAGAGCCAATCCTTTGAGGCGATCGCGGGATACAACGCTGGAGCCCGGTATCTCCAGGAGCCCGACGGCTTGCGGCGCGTGATGACCGTTGACGTCGAGCGTGGTTTTTTCACGATGCTGGGCGTGCAACCCGAGGCGGGCCGGACATTCGGTCCCGCAGACATCTCGAACGTTGCGGTGGCCAGCGCGCTTTTTTCGACTGAAGTTGGAAAGCGTGTGACTGTCGATGGAATGCCGCTCACGATCGTCGGCGTGATGCCTGCATCGTTTCAATTTCCGTACTCTGCCGCATCGCGACTCCAGATCGCATCATCCGAAACTCGCACGGACTTGTGGATACTGGCGGATTCCGCGCCCGGCCAGCCGCGCCGCGGCCGGCTCGGTCACGTTACCGGCAGACTGAAACCCAATGTGACGTTGAATGCGGCAGCCGCCGAGTTGAACGTCATCATGCGGCGGCTCGAATCCGCAAATCCGAACCGGTTGAAGGGGCTCGGCGTTCGCCTTCTTCCGCTGTCGGATGCCGTGGTTTCGCCTCCCGTTCGCCGATCGCTTTTCATACTCTTCGCCGCGGCCGGCGTCGTTCTTCTGCTTGCATGCGCCAACATCGCGAATCTGCTGCTGGTTCAGGTTGTCCTGCGCACGAAAGAAATCGCGGCGCGCGCCGCGGTTGGAGCGGCGCCATCCCGGTTGATGCGCCAATTCCTGACGGAGAGCCTTGTCGTCTCACTCATCGGAGGTGGCGGCGGATTGGTACTGGCCTGGTGGGGTTCGGAAAGACTGACGCAACTGGCGTCAGCGCAGCTTCCGCGCGCTTTTGAAGCCGGGATGAACTGGCCGGTGTTTGTTTTTTCGATCGCCGCTTGTATCGCGACCGGTTTGCTCTTCGGACTGGCGCCCACATTGGGCGCAATGCGCACAAACCCGCAGTTGATCCTGAATGAAGCCGGCCGCAGTACGATGAGCCGCCGGCAGCGGCATCTGCGGGACGCCCTCGTTGCGGTCGAGGTCGCGCTCGCATTCATTCTCGCGGTCGGAGCAACTCTACTGATCCGCGAATTGATCCGCCTGCGGAACACGGAGATGGGCATGATTCCAGACAGTGTCATGACGCTCCACATCGGGCAGACGATGCAAGGCGTCGATGCGCGGCAGTTCTATGACATCGTGCAACGCGTCCGTCAAGTGCCGGGAGTTCGTGAAGCGGGATTTACGCAGATGCTGCCGCTTCAGAACTCGGGCTGGAGGGCCAACTCCACCGACTTCAGAATTCGCGGCACGCCGATCGACGATCGCGATCTGTTCTCGATGGAGTTGCGTTATGTCACGCCCGGTTACTTCAGGGCCCTCGGCATCCCGATCGTTCGTGGACGCGGAATCACCGAACAGGACACCCGGGATGCGCCACACGTCATTCTCATCAATGAAGCACTCGCCCGCCGGCGCTTTGGAAACGACGATCCCATCGGCAAGGAGACGACGCGCGGCACCATTGTCGGAATCACAGGCAACGTTCGGCAGGTCCACCTCGATCGAGCGGCGGAGCCGGAAGTCTATTATCCGATCGCGCAAAACTGGTCGCAAATCGGCGAGATCGGCATGTCCCTCGTAGTCAAGACGGACGGGCCTCCGCTGGCCTTGACGAGCGCGGTTCGCGCAGCTATCCGCGAAGTGAATCCGAACGCAGCAATCTTCGGCATTAGAACGATGGATCGCATCGCGCGTGACTCGCTTGCGGATTTCACGCTCTACCTCACACTGATGTCCGCATTTTCAGGACTCGCTCTGTTCCTCGCCTGCAGCGGCACTTACGGTGTGATTTCATTTCTTGCCGCCGCGAGGAACCGGGAATTTGCCATCCGCACGGCATTGGGAGCCGGACGATCGCAGGTGACGCGACTGGTTCTCCATGACGCGATTCGCCTGACGGTGATCGGCATGACGTCAGGATTGATAATCGTAATACTGATGCGGCCGCTGTTGCAGAACCTTCCCGTATCCGTCCGTCCACCCGGCGTACTGACTGTTCTTCCCGTTGCCTTCGCCATCACCTTCCTCACGCTGATGGCCTGCGTTATCCCCGCACGGCGCGCGGCCGTTTCCGATCCGATGACCGCGCTCCGGCAGGACTGAATGGCTTGGCGTTTCGGCCCTGCAAACGGCTTTGCGAATCGACGCAATTTCATTTATCTTCGTCCGGGATATTTCTATTAACGGCTTATTCAGAGGAACCAAGACATGAAGTTATTGTACGAATTTATTCCCAGACTGGACTTTGTCAGCGCTGCGGGTCGAGTCAAGGATTTGGTTGACGGATGGAATATTACAGACAACGCAGGAGGTGCACCTGCGCCCGGCGGTGCTGCCGTGGCCTGTGTGCTCAAACAGATATATCCGGACAAGATTGCAATACCGATGCTGATCACGAACTATAAAGGTCCGGTGGAAATCGGCTCGGCCGCTCTTGCCGCCGAAGCGATGGGCGTCGATGGCATGTTGCCGGATCCGGGCGATCCTCCCAAGTACGGAAGCCTGATAAGGACGCGGGAAGATGGAAGCTGTCAAATCATATCGGACCCGGATGAAATCCTCGCATATCGACGTTCCACGGGGCCGGCTGAAGAGGTCAGAAACTATCTCCGAAACAAAGTCAAAGTAACCAGGGTAAAGCTGGGTTGTTTGTTGACGGCGCGCGTGCCCGCGGAGAGCGCTATCGCACGCTTACAAAATGACTGGGATTTCTGCTTCTTCTTAAGACTCGAAGAGGCAACGCTACCGAAGCTGAAACAGGTAGCTGAAGAATGCAAACGCCTCGGGAAACCTATCTATCCTTACTTCGTCGTCGGGACACCCAAAAATCAGAAGACTCTGGAGAGAATCGGATGGCCTGCGAGCGCAACCATGGAGAATGCTGAAAGATTTGTCTCCGATCTCGAAGGTGTTGTCACCGGCATCATTCCTACCTGCCTCGGAGACGTTGCAGGAGATATGGAATTATTGGAGAAGGTTCAGAAATTCAGAAGTTAGGGCGCGGTCTGTGGCCGCGCCTGCTTTGCTGATTTCACGAAGAACGCGCGCTCATCGAATTCAGCCCGACGTCTTCTACGCGGCAACCTTCTCCTCGAGCCGGGGTTTTGTAAGAACGTTCAGGACTATGGGAATTGTCGTTAGTGCGCCGATTGCAACCAACGCCCAACCCGCGCCTTTCCGCTCGTCCTTCTTGAACTTATCAGCGAGTAACAATCCGAGGCCGGCGCCGAGTGCGACTCGAGTTCCCCCGATCAACATAATTTCCGGGATCGTTAATCCTCTCTCTCGCATAAACACCTCCCTCTTTTCAGTATAGGCGGAATCTGAGAGGAGGATGCGATATTGGATTCTCCTGATATGATCTGGGCGCCCGAATACATTCGAATTGTGAGGGAAAATGCGAAAAGTCATTTCGCTCATCTTCGTCGCCGGATTGCTTGTCTGCTTTTCAGCCAGGGCTCAGGGTCCGGCTCGACCGGCAATCCCGGTGGATATCTCCGGTGAATGGCGTCTCGAGAATAATGAAGAAGACACGACAGCGCAGCCTCCGTTGGGCGATTATCTCGGTATTCCGTTCAATGACGCGGGGCGTATGCGATCCGACACGACCGCGGAATCCATTTGGGGCACGCCGGAATTTCAGTGCCGGCCGCACGCATTTCCCCATCAGTGGCGCGGCCTGGGCGGCGCGCGCATTTTGAAGGAACAGGATCCTCTCACGCGCGAGGTCAAGGTTTATCACATCCAATTCATGCGATCGCTGGACCGGCCGGTTTATATGGATGGCCGCCCGCATCCGCCGGCATGGGCTCCGCACACCTGGACCGGTTTTTCAACCGGGGAATGGCTCGGCAACACGCTGAAGATCACGACAACGCATCTCAAAGATGGTTACCTGAAGCGGGGCGGACCGCAGACGAGTGACATGTACACGATGATCGAGTACATCACCCGTCATGACGATATTCTGACCATCATTACGTGGATGGACGATCCTCTCTACCTTGACGAACCTTATGTTCAGTCCACGACGTACTACTACGATCCCGCATCAACCGTCGCTACCGAAACCTGCAATGGTTCCGCTTTTGCAGAAAACGGCGGTACGGATCGGCATCACGTACCGCACTTTCTTCCCGGTGCAAATACGGCATGGAAGGAATGGCTTCAGAAGGAACCCGGAATTCCGGAAGAAGCGGTTCGCGGCGGAGTGAAGACGGTCTATCCCGAATACAAATCGGCGATGAATGGAAAGGCCTCTACTGCGAGTCTTACCGTTCCGTCTTCGCGATCTGTGCTGGACGCAGCGAAGCGAATCGCGGATCAAAGCCCGAAAGACGGACAGGTCCACGTCCTGCCAGTGCAGGGCAACATCTATATGCTCGTCGCGGACGGAACGAACATCACGATGTCCGTCAGCCAGGAAGGTGTTCTCCTCGTCAACACCGGCGCCGCGGAGATGTCGGATAAAATTCTTGCCGCGGTCAAGCAACTGTCGAATGCCGTTACCGCGCAACCCGCCGCGAACAATTGCTCGGGCGCGAATTGCCCGGGGATCTGGGGATGGTCGAGCCCGTATATCAACGGGATCATCAGTTCGCCGGGGCCCGCCAGGCCCATCCGGTACATCATCAACACCAGCGCGGCTCCGGAACATGTCGGTGGAAATGAGAAGATCGCGGTGGCCGGCTACTTTCCACGAGTTGATGGATTCGGCGCGGCGGTGGACAGCGTCGGGCGTATCGCGTCGATCGTTGCCCATGAAAACGTCCTGAATCGAATGAGCGCGCCTTCCGGACAAAAAGGGACGGCGCCGGCAGGTGCGTTGCCGACCGATACGTATTTCGATGAGCTGAACAAGCTGCCGGCCTTCGTTAACGGCGAGCCTGTGATTTTGTATCACGCGCCCGCGGCGAACACCGACGGTGACAGTATCGTGTTTTTCCGCCGCTCGGATGTCATCAGCGCGGGTAATTTGTTTTCAACCGTCAGCTATCCGGTCATCGATCTCGCAAAGGGCGGAAGCATTAAAGGCATCATTGCCGGACTGAATCAGATTCTCGATCTCGCCGTTCCTGAATATCGCGGGCAAGGCGGAACGTACGTCATTCCTGGACGCGGCCGGCTCTCCGACACCGCCGACGTCGCTTCCTACCGGAACATGATGGTGATGATCTCCGATCGTATCCAGGCTCTGATCTCCAAAGGCATGACGCTCGAACAAGTGAAGGCTGCAAAACCCACGATGGACTTCGACGGCCGCTACGGATCGAATTCCGGTCCATGGACGACAGCCATGTTCATCGAAGCCGCGTACAAAAGCCTGAAGGACAAAAAATAATGCGTGCCGCGGGAATCGCTCTTGTTTTGCTTTTCATCAGCAGCACCGCATTTGCGCAGCGCGGCGGCGGAGCTCCTCGTGGCGCGCCGGCACCGGCGGGTCGCGGATCTGCCGCGATCGACCTGACCGGTTACTGGGTGTCGGTCGTCAACGAAGACTGGCGATTACGCATGATCACTCCGCCGAAAGGCCAATACGATGCGCTGACACTCAACGCGGAAGGCCGCCGCGTTGGAAATACCTGGGATCCCGACAAGGATGAAAAAGCCGGAGAGCAATGCAAGGCCTACGGCGCAGCCAGCATCATGCGGCTGCCTGGAAGACTGCACATTACCTGGGAAAACGACACCACGCTGCGCATCGATACCGACACCGGAAACCAAACGCGCCGGTTTCATTTTGACGCCGTGGCTCCAGGCGAGCCGGCATGGCAGGGATATTCCGCGGCCAACTGGCAGTTCGGACCTTCCGCCCGCGGCGCCGCGCGCACCGGCAATTTGAAAGTCGTGACAACAAATCTTCGCGCCGGTTACATCCGAAAGAACGGCGCCCCGCACAGCGACAAAGCCGTCATCACCGAATACTTCGACTTGAACACCATGCCCAACGGCGATCAATGGATGACCGTCACCACGCGAATCGATGATCCCGTATATTTCACCCGCGCATTGATCAATACGACGGATTTCAAAAAACTGCCGAACAACGCAGGCTGGAATCCGACTCCCTGCTCGGCAAAGTAAACGGGACGAGCGATGCCTTCCGTCATAGGTGTTTGTCAGTCAGGAGGTCCTCAATGCGTATAGCGGCGATTTTCTCCTTCGTGATTCTTCTTACGCTCTCCCTGAGTTCCGGAGCAGCGGCGCAGTCGGCAAGTCTGCCGGTTCAACTTACCGACGCAGAATTCTGGCGCATTTTTACGGATTTCTCGGAGCCTGGCGGCCAATATCCATATGAGAACTTTGTCACCAATGAAGAGACGATTCAGGATGTCATGCCTGTACTAACAAAGGTCGCAAAACCAGGGGGAGTCTATCTGGGCGTCGGACCCGAACAGAATTTCACATATATGGCGGGACTGAAACCACGAATGGCTTTTGTGTTTGATATCCGCAGACAGAACGCCATCGAACACCTGATGTACAAAGCTCTGTTTGAAATGTCGCCGACGCGCGGAGATTTCGTATCTCATTTGTTTTCGATCAAAAGTCCGGAGAAAGTGCCGGCAACGGCAAGGGCGAATGGACTGTTTCTGGCGTTCGATGGCTTGAAAGGGGACCGGGCTTATTACAATCAAAACCTTGCCGCCATCAAAGAGAACTTCTCAAAGCATCGATTCGCGTTGAGCGCGGACGATCTAAAAAAGGTGGAGTACATTTACGATGTCTTCTTCCGCGGCGGACCCGATATCGATTACAAATTCGCCAGCGAGTGGCCCGCCGGTATGGCCCCCGCGCCGACGTATGTGCAAGCGATGACCGACACTGATGCCGACAAGAAATCCTGGAGTTTTCTCGCCACAGAAGACAATTACCGGTTCGTCCGGGAGATGCAGCTCAAGAACCTGATTATTCCCCTCGTTGGCGATTTCTCCGGCCCGAAGGCCATCCGCGTGGTCGCGGACTACATCCGGCAGCACAACGCCATTGTGTCCGCATTCTATGTCTCAAATGTCGAGACCTACCTGGATGCGCCTGCGCGCGGTGGAACTCCGGAAAAGATAAACAGTTTTTATCAGAACACCGCTGCCTTACCGATGGACTCTTCGAGCTTGTTTATCCGGTTCGTCGGCCTTGGAGATGCCGTCGCAAATTTAAAGTGGATAAAGCAGCAGCGTTGGCTTCAGACCGTGTCGCCAATGATGGATCTGACCAGCAAGGTTAAATCCGGTAACAAGCTCTCGTATTCCCAGGCTCTCCAGTTGATTCCCGATCCTAAGATGCTTGCGCCCTGACGTTCGGGTCGCACAATGTCCTTTGATGCCGGGCCCGCGCTTGACACCTACAATGTATATATGTATACAGTGTAGGCATTGATTCACAAGGAGCGAACAATGCAAACACAGTTTGCCGGTATCTTGCTTGCGATCGTGATGGGTATCGTATCCGGTTTTGCCCAGGGCAATCCGGAAAGTATGGCGTTGACGAACGCGGCTCAAACACTCTCGGCGATGGCTTTCGACGCCGGCACCGGAGTCACGGTTCACGCGAGAGTCGCAAGTGCGGTGTGGCCCGAACGGGCTGCGGGCATGATCGTCGTTGAGGTTGCCGGAAGTTCCGAAAAATACGCATTCTCCACAGCCGGTGTGCCGGCCATGGCGAAGCAGGGGTTATCGCGTTTCACGCTGAAACCCGGAGATGAGGTCGTCATCTCGGGGGTACTGGCTAATGGGAATCTTAAGATCGGCCCGGGCTTTAACGCCGCGCGCGCCGACCTGATCGCGCGGGCCGACGGAACCCGGCTCTTTGACCGGACGCAGCTTCCGGTAAGGTAGATAGTTTTTATGGCAGACGTCCTGGGGCCATTTGAACAAGCGGTATTATTGGCGCTCGTCAAGCCGGCGACAGCACTCGGCACGAAAGCCTATGGCCGGGCGGTGCTGAAAGAAGTACAAGTGCGTCTTGGTCGAGAAGTCTCGGCAGGCGCCGTCTACGCGACGTTGGACCGGTTGGAACAGAAAGGATTGATTTCTTCCGTGATTCGGCCGGGCGATGATACGCGCGCCGGTTTGCCGCGTCGTTGCTACTCGATCAAACCTCCGGGCATTCGCGCGTTGAATGAAGCCAAAACCGCTGTAGACCGCATTTGGTCGGGCGTCCGGCTTCCACTTAAAAGAGCGCTATGAGAAACGTTCCCGGAAATCGAACAGGAATGCCACCCGTTTGGGCCGAAGCGTTGCTGCGTACGTTGCTCGCGCAGCGCAGTCAGGATGCGGTCGCGGGGGACTTGCTGGAAGAGTACCGCGAGTCGGTCCTTCCGGCAGTCGGGACGTTTCGAGCGCGGATCTGGTATCTCCGCCAGGTGATGTCTTTCCTGAGTGTTGCCGATGCGTTGGACGTTGCAGAAAAAATATCGGGACCGTTACTGTGGGGAACTGTTGTTGCTTTGTTCGGCTACGCGTTGATTTTTGCCTTGCCGTCTGCGACGGCAATCCCTTTCAGCACCCTGCTGTTTCTGTTCACGCCAATCGTGCTTATCGTCCCTTCAGCGGCGGTGGTTCGAACATTGGAAAAGCGGCGGCCTCTGTTTCGAATGTGTTGCGTTGGCCTTGCCCCGTTCGCCGCAATCACAGCCGCGGTATCGAGTGCTCAAGTATTCCGGCCCGAGATCATCATGGCAACCTTTCTGGTGATCACGACAGCAGTTGGTTTCCATGGTGCATGGATAACCGGACTGGTCCGGGCAGGTATCGTGGTTGCGGTTGCAATCGGTACAGCGGGAGCTGTCGTCTTGTTTGTGACCGTGGATGCTTTAAATCTCCCTCATCCACCGCTGATCGCAGTTTTTGCCCTACCCGCTATGGCCGCGATCTCCGGAACAATCGGCGCAGTGCTGGGAAAACGTTCTGAGTAGAGGCGCCAAACTGTAAAATGGAACGCTCACGCATCAAGTATGGAGGTAGAGGTTTTTGGGTAAACCCATCAGGGCCAATCCCGCCGATTCAGCGCCAATCGGAATTCATTTGAGCATGCCGGACGGCTTGTTGCTCCCGATCAACGAACTGCTGGCCGCGCACGAGAACGTTCTTCGGACGGAAGGGCGGAAGGCGCTGGAGTACGGCGGCAGCCAGGGCTTCGAAGGCCTGCGCGAGTGGCTCGCGGCCGGCTACAACACGAAGGAGTCCGCACACGCCGACGCCCGGTCGATCGTGCTCACATCCGGGGCGGCGGGCGGACTCCACGACCTCTGCGACGCGCTCATCACGCCGGGCGGCGTCATCCTTACGGAGCAGCCAACCTTTTCAGGAAGCCTCAGAACGCTGGCCGCATCCGGCGCGGAGGTAGTGGGCATCTCGATCGGGCGCGACGGCCTTGATCCGGAGGACTTCGAACGCGCCGTTACGAATATCACCGCGGCCGGCAAACGAATCAAGCTCCTATACACCGTTCCGAATTTCAACAACCCCACTGCGGCGCTGCTCTCATTGGAACGGCGTCAGCAAATAGCCAGGATCTGCCGCGCGGCCGGCATCATTGTGGTCCAGGACGACGCGTTTGCAGACCTGACTCTCGGCCCCGAAGTGCCACCATCGTTCTGGTCGATTATGGAAGGCAAAGGTGTCGTGATACTCGGTACCTTCAGCAAGTCGCTTGCGCCGGGACTGCGGCTCGGTTGGATACTCGCCGAAGAAAAGCTCGCGGACGATCTTGTGGGCAGGCGATTGGATCTCGGGGTCTCGCCTCTGACCGCGCGAGCAGTGACAGCCTACTGCGAGTCTGGCGGCTACCGGTCACATCTCCGGCAAATGATCCCGGTCTATCGAAGCAAACGTGATGTGTTACTGGCCAGGATCGAAGCGCTTCGGTCACGCCTCGGCGATTGGAAGGTGCCCGAAGGCGGATTCTCGTTGTGGATCGAACTCATCTCAGGAATCGAATCCGCTCGGCTGCAACAGGCCGCTCGCGAAAAAGGTGTGCTGGTGGCAAATGGCCGGCCGTTCTTTGTGGACGAACCCCGCTCACAGGGAATCCGAGTCTGCTTCAGTAATGTTTCGGAAACAGAGTTGAAAGAGGCTGTGGACCGATTAGAACGCGCTCTCGAAGTTGTAAGAGCCTGAGACGACCTTTGGGTTTTCTCTCACTTCTTCGGAAAATGCTTTTGCCACATGCTATCCAGCGTGGCCCGGATCAAATTGCGGTTAGGCTCAAAGAGTCCTGATGGAATCCGAGGAAGTTGGGTTTCCAGTCCTTTTGCGCGATTCTGGAGCATTCTGGCATAGTCCATGGCGTACTCCTGCGCCACCATGTCAGAAATGCCCCTGCAATAGACGACGGCCTCACCGTTGAATGCCAGCAGTGCGGCGCTGAATTCCGGATCAAATCGCTCATCCAAATTAAACCTCCGGTCCGCCCACAATACCGGGTCCGATGCAACTTTCGCACCAGGCCTTAAGCTCGGTTCCTGGGCTTTCCACTTTTGCCGCTTTCAAGGTTCCTTCCGGTTTCATCGGGCTTGCCCGGCTGCTTTTGAAAACGCGAAATGGTTGCGCCGGTATAGTCCGCCTGATGCCGGCAATTGTCCAAGGGACAAGTCAACACAAGTTTTCCCGGCGACGCGGATTGACGTTTTTCCGCCCCATCGCTGCTGTCGAGGGCGAACAAAATGGGCAGGCGGCACTTCCGGCAACGAACACCGAGATACCATCGCATGTCGGCTCGGGGCCATCGAGAAATGTTCAACGGATTTCACTTCCATCATGAATGCCGGAGTCTTCCCTTATCTGCATTCCGGCTCGTATCCAGGCGATAATCATGCTCGCCCTGTTGCCGCCTTTTTCGCGGAATCGGTTTCCTGTGACTTCAATGTTTTCCGCAGGTCCCGAATGCGGGTGCGGTCATGCAGTTTCGCTTTGCGTTGACGATTAAACCGCGAACGGTCGCCATTTCGTCGAGACATACTGTTCTCCTTCCGTTTTCACCCAGGCACCCATAAGTATTCTTCTTGGAAGTATTCGACCGCCACGAGGAAGACAGTCCAGGAAGGATCGGAGAGAATCGGCTTGATTAGCATAGTCCTAAGCGCACGGGATAACAACAAGACAACATCCTGCCCAGTCCAGTGTGCGATCCGCGTATACTATTTCGATGCCAAAAAAAATCTACGTTGGAAATCTTTCGTTTCAAACCACAGAGACGGACCTAAGCGATATGTTCGGAGAGATCGGCCAGGTTGAATCGGTGCAAATCATCACAGACCGCGATACCGGACGCTCGAAAGGTTTCGGCTTTGTACAGATGGCGGACGACGCCGCTGCCGAGAAAGCAATCGCGCAACTCAACGGCAAAGAAGTCGGCGGGCGCAGTCTCACCGTCAATGAAGCGAGGCCCATGCAAAAAAGGGACTTCAGCAACCGTGGTGGTGGCGGAGGCGGAGGCAGGCGGCGATATTAGGAACGGGCGTGAAGCAAGTCAGGTAGGGGACACGCGGCCGGCAATCCGGAAACGTCAAAACCCGAAGCGAACACCGCCATTAATGACGCGGCCTTCGAGTGGCGACCACGCATCGACGGTCCACCGGCCGTCGAAGTTTTGCGTTGGCCGGACGAGCCGGTCGTAGCGTGTTTGTCGAAAGTCGGTGAGATCCTCGGCATTGAGAAAGACGCGCATCGCGCCGAAACGCCGCTCGAGCAGGATGCCGAAGATCCAATAAGGGATGCTTTGCGTTCGATAGGGATTCTCATCCAGCCGTTGCCGGCCAAAATAGTACGCTTCGAGACCAATTCTTCCTTTACCTTCCCGCTCCCAAAGCAGATCGAACGTCGCTGTGTGCCTCGGCGTTAGCGGTACCAGGTCGCGATGTCCGGTTTTTAAGTCGAGTTCCGTTGAATGGGTGAACGTGTGGGCGACAACCACGTTGAACCCTTCGTAGAGAAAGCGGGCCATGAACTCGGAGCCGGCAGTACGGGTCGGTTGTGGCGTGTTCAGAATCTCCAAAGACTCGGTGAGCTGCACGGAGTTCCGAATCCTTGAAGTGAACAATGTTCCATTCAGTTCGAGCCAGGGCACTTTCCAGCCGAGATCCGCTGAACTGCTCCAGGCGCGCTCGGCTTTGAGATTCCCCAGGGGCTTTAAACGGGAGAGTCCGGTTGCCTCGGTCTCTTCCGTGAATGGTGTAGGCGCAAATACGCCGGTTCCGGTAGATAGTCGCGCGGTAAACGCGCGAGGCAGTCGAACAAGCGCGGAAACCCGCGGGTTCAAGAACGTTCCATACTTGTTGTGAAAATCCGCCCGTGCACTCGCGGATAGCGACAGAATCCTCGCAACCGGGAACTCATCTTGAGCGAACACGGCGGGTGTCGTGTACGTGTAGTTGAATCGGCTGACTTCGCGTGAATGATATGAATCCGCCTGAACGGCCGATCCAACAGTCCAGGAGTGCCCGGAGCCGGTTCCGCTGATGGCCATTTCGCCAAAGTATGTTTCGTGGCGATCGCGTTCGATTGTTGGTCCGAACTGGTGGCGTAATCGCTGGGTCATGACCGAACCCCGCACGGAAACCAGTTTTTTCCCGGCGAGAAAACGTCCGACGACTCCAGTGTCGAAGCGGCGAGTGCGAAGCTCTTCCGGATAACTCGACGAGCCGCCGGCGCGATCTTCGAGCGTGGCGCCCGATGTTATGAAGACCGAACCGCCCTTGCCGTTATCCCAGAAGAAGCGAGGACGCAGGATCCCACGTTGGTATGCGGGCAGATCAGCCCATCCATCTCGATCGAAGTCGGATCGTCCCTGGAAATGCGCGCCTCCGAGCACCGAATATCCCCAGCCATTCTTTGCCGGTTCTGCGATCCAGAAAACATTGTCGTTGCCCTTGCGAGTTGTCCCATTGAGAAGCAACTCGCGTTCGGGTTTTTGCGGCCGGCGTGAAATCAGATTGATGACGCCACCGAGAGCCGATGAGCCATAAAGCGCCGAAGCCACACCCTTGATGACTTCAACTCGGCCGAGATCGAGCGGCGGTATCTGAAGAATTCCGATGGAGCCGGTCTCGCCGTACAAAGGCAGACCATCGGCGAGGATTTGAGTATATCGGCCTCGCAGCCCTTGAATGCGAACGTTCGCGGCGCCGAGCGAGGGTGACGTCACCTGAACGCGCAATCCGCTCGTCTCGTTGAGAAGCATCGCCACGTCGCCCGGAGTCATTGTGGTCTTCTCCTCGACTTCTTCGTTGTCCAGAACTTCAACCTTGAGCGGTTCGTCTTCGATCAGAACATCGTTTCGAGTCGCGCTGACAAAGATTTCTTCTTTGACGACCGCTTGATCTTCGAGTTCAACGGTAATGCGTGCGGTTTGGCCGCCGGTGATATTGGCCCGGACGGTCCGGGAAGCAAACCCGTACCGTTGAAGGTGAAGTTGAGCCTGGCCAGGTGGGAGTTGCAGGGTTGCTTCCCCACGATCATCCGTCAACGCCACCTGATCGCTCGCCTGCACTTCCACTTGCGGCGCAGGTTTCCCGGACTCGCTACGAACTGTGACGACAATCGTGCCGTTCTCCTGGCCGAGAACGGTAACAGCGAAGAGACAGAGAACAACGCTCAAGCGAAGAACCGCGCATGCAACGGGGGGGTACATTCCCCTCCTTTCTAGACAGAGGTTGCCGTACGGCGCTTGGCTAAGCAACCTAAAGCGGAATGATGATCTGACAGCAGAAACTGCGGTCAAAAGATTGTGCGCATGCGGCGCCATTGCCGTTTGTCCCAGTCCCATTCAGCCCGCCATCCTCCGCTGCCGCCGAGGACAACGAGGCGGGGCTGGTCCCCCGAAAACTCATAAACTACGGAGTATCCGGCCACACGGCTGCATAAGCGTCCAGAGCAGTCGGAGATGTACGGCCAGGGTGGAGTGGCAGCAGGAAGTTGGGTTTGGATGCTTGCCAGTGCGTTGGGCCAGCTTCCAGAACGGGCATGGGTATCGTTCACTCCCAGCGCAAGTCCTTCGGCGTAAGTCGTCGCCTCATTGAAGCTTTTGAAGCCGAGAGCGCTGATGCCGTTTGCGATGGAGAGCAAAGTACCGACGAACCCTACAACCACCAACATCCGAAAGGCCCATTTTGTGCTTGCGGCCAACAAGGCCGGCATGTATGCCACTGCGGCTATAACGGAGGCAGCGGACATCAGCAGCCAGAAAGGAATGGCCGGCGTACCCGCAAGATACGTCAGCACGAGCAGCGAGGCGTTGCCTTCAACCAGCGCCGCTACAAGCGTGCTTATTCTTCGTCGGCGGATCGTGTGCTCTACCTGCGATACCATGTAAATTGCCAACAGCATACAAACGTGATGGACCACTGAGCCATAAAAAGAATCTGCGGCTCAGGAGATGGGCCCTCGACCGATACATGGGTGCGGATCGATGTCGTTTCGGCTCTTTGGTTCGGTACCAACGCAGTCGCGGCTATGCCGGCTGCGGGTATGCGGTATTACGGTAACTGGGCGGAAGAGCGTCCGGCCCGTTTGATTTCATTGTACCGGGGCCAAATTCCGAGACTCTAAGTGAATCCGGCACCGCAACACGAACACGCTAGTCCGATTCCCAGGGATCTCAGTCGAATTCCGGAGCAGCGATGCCACTCCTGTCGTAGCCTGTTTCCGTTTGAGACGGCGCGAGCTTGGAACTATCATGCTGCGCTGAAAAATACTGGACCGGCACGATGTACTTCGGAGGATCAAAATGAAGAGAGTTACGGGTATCGGAGGAATCTTTTTTACAGCGAAAGACCCAGTCGTACTGAGAGCCTGGTACAAGCAGCACCTTGGAATCGACGTCCAGGAATGGGGAGGCGCGGCGTTCACGTGGACCGACGCATCGGGCAATCCGACAAAGGGAACGACCGCATGGTTGATTGGCCCCGCTGATGGTAAGCACTTCGCACCGAGCAAATCGACCTTCATGGTCAATTATCGCGTCGAGGACCTGGCCGCTCTGCTTCAGGCGCTTCGAAACGAAGGATGCAACGTCCTGGAGAAGACGGACGACTCCGAGTACGGGAAGTTCGGTTGGGTCATGGATCCTGAGGGCAACAAGATCGAACTTTGGCAGCCACCTGCGGGAGAGTGAGGTCTTCGTTCAACCGTTCCTCGCGAGCCGGTGACGCCGTAACCGTTTTCCCGCTTCATGTGTTCCTCAGCTCAAATTCATTTGGGATGCGCGCTCGATGGTCTAGAATCGGCGCGCACAAAAACTCATGCGACCAACGATCATGCGGCTGGCACTGCTCCTCGGGATGATTCTGGCGCCTGCTATAGCCCACGCTCAACTGAACATTCTTCCATTCCGGCCGGTTGGCGCCGAATACAGCACGGCTTTGGACCGGTTGATTCTGATCTCGACGAATCCGAACCAGATTCACATTTACGCGCCGGACACTCAAATCGATGTTGTCGTGAATCTGGCGAAGGCGCCTCTGGCGTTGTCGATCAGCCCCGACGGACAACATGCGGTTGTGGGTCATGATGGTTTGATCTCGTATGTGAACCTGGCGGCGGGCAGCGTCGAGAGAACATTCTCGATTCCGTTTTCAGTCCAGGCCATCGTGTTAACAACGGACTGGATCTACGCTCAGTCTTCTTCTTACTCTTATGGAATTCCCAACACCGTCTCGATACGCATTGCGACAGGCGTAAGCACGCCGGCGACCTTGTCCTATGTTGCTTCCGTTCTGCGTTTCGACTCCGCCCTGAATACCGTTTACGGCGCATACAACGGTTTGCTGCATTTTGATATTTCGACCGGACCCATGACGTCGGTGACGAGTCTTTCGTACTCATCATGCACGCAGGTATTTGTTTCGTCGGACGGTACGAGGATTTATCCGGGCTGCGGCCCGGTTGTACGGGCCTCGGCCGACACGACTCAGGACGGCCGCTATATCCAGGCAGTGCCGGGTGTGGCTCAGATCAAGAGCCTTACGGAGTCTTCCGCGACAAGGCGAATCGCGCTCATTCCCTTCGATTCGAGTTACAACTCGACGAATCCCGATAATCAGATTCGCTTGTTCGAAACCGCTCATTTAAACCTGGTCGCGCAGTTTGCGCTGATGGATTTCCAGGCTGTGTCGCGAAGCTATAAGGCACACGGCAAATGGGTATTCTTCAATGCCGCATCGAGCCTTCTGTATGCGGTCACTCAAGCGGATTCCACTTCCGGTTTTCTGAATGATTTCGGTATTCAGACCGTCAGTCTTTCCACGGCCATCCCGTGCACCGCCGGGTTCGGCTCCGCCAGTGCCACAGTTGTCGGCGATGGCGCGATGGGAACCGTGAATATCGTCTCCACCTCCGGATGTTCATACCAGCCGGTAAGCAACGCTTCCTGGCTGCAACTCGTGGCCGGAGGTTTTGGATCCGGAAACGGAACGCTGACTTACATTGCTCGCGCAAATACGGGAGCGGCGCGAACAGCAACAATATCCATCGGGACGGCGGCCTTCACAGTGTCCCAGGATGCCGCAACGGGCCCGGAGGCTCTTATTCGGCTGCCGTACAATGTTGCCGGCGCAGCCTACGACAAGCCGTTGGACAAACTGGTAATGATCACGTCCAGTCCAAACGAGCTTCACACGTATGACCCCGTCACGCGTATCGATCAATCCGTTGCGCTCTTCAGTCCGCCACTCAGCCTGTCGATCCGGCCGGATGGCAGGTTCGCAGCAGTAGGTCATGATGGATGGATTTCATACGTCGACCTGCAGACCATGTCCGTTACGCAGAGCTTTCAGTTGAGTACTGACGCCGGCGCAATTGTCCTTGCTTCAAACGGCTACATTTACTTCTCTTCAGCAAACTACTACAGCTACGCCATCTACTCGTTGCAAATCTCGACAGGAACGATCTCATCGCCCAGTTCCTGCTGCGGCGGCCAGCAGGTGCTCCGTCTAACGGTGGACGGAGCTTACGTCTATACAAGTGGAGTGTCCAAGTGGTCGACCGCGAATGGTGTCCTCAGTGCGGTGAGTGCGAATTCCTACGTATCCTCGTGTAACAATGTCTGGCTGACCGAAGATGGAAGGCGGCTGTTTACAGCGTGTGGCAAGGCGTACCGCATATCGACGAGTTCCGATGATCTGCAGGCGAACGGCGGCCTCTCTTCATTCAATACCGTGAATTGGGTCGATGAATCTGCGACCCTGCGCGAGACGGCCGCTATTCAAGGTCCGGACTACTATTACTCTTCTCAGCCGACGACCGCAGACACGAGTGTCAGTCTCTTTGGCGATGCCTATCTGGATTTCGCAGGAAGCTTTCCCTTGCCTCAATTCTCAATCGACTCCAGAAACTATGCCGCTCATGGCAAGTATGTCTTTTGGAATCGGGCCTCGGATCGGCTTTTTGCGATCGCCAGTGCCGACAGCACTGCAGGTCTTGCATCGCCTTTTGCTGTGGTTCCGATTGTTCCATCGACCAGCGCGGATGGCTGCACGTTTACTCTGCGGCAGACGCTTTTCGGCGAACCTGCGTCAGGAGGTTTGGATTCCATTCCCGTTGATACTGCACCCAACTGCGTATGGACAGCGGTCTCCGGCGCATCCTGGATTACCGTGACTGCCGGTGCCTTTGCATCCGGATCGGCCACGCTAACCTTCACAGTGGATGCCAACACGACAGGACAGGCGAGACAGGCCACCCTGACTGTCGCGGGCCAGAGCGTGACGGTGGTGCAGTCGATTTCAAGCTGCACGTACAGCCTGAATCAAACGGACGTTACGCTGCATGGACCGGGTTCCGGCAGCTTTGGCGTTATCGCTCCACCGGGATGTGCGTGGACTGCGCGAAGCAACGCCGCATGGCTTTCAATCTCGGGTGCAGCCACAGGGATCGGCTCGGGAAACGTCAACTACACTGCGGCAGTGAACGATACGGCGAGCGCACGTTCAACGACCATCTCAGTGGCCGGACTGAATTTCGTTGTGAATCAAGACCCGGGCGTTCCTGTGCCGGTTCTATCCGACTTGAGATCATATCCTCCGGGACTCAGCCAGACAGTCTCGTCGATTTACGGAAAGCGCTTCACGCTCACATTGAGCGGAAATAATTTCGATACAACGTCGCGCGTGTTTCTCGGCGCGGTCCCGCTTACGACAACTTTTGTCAATTCTTTCGTGATCACCGCGGAGGTTCCGACAATCACGACAGCGGGCGCGACGGCGGTTACTGTGGTCAATACCGGTGGGTTGGTATCCAATGCGATCAACCTGAACACGATCCAGAGGGGCGACATCAACTCGAGCCGGAACGTGAACGTCGGCGATGCACTGGTCGAAGCTCTAACGCTCGCAGGTCTCACGCGGCCTGAGCTTGCCACATCCGTCGGCGACGTCAATTTTAACGGTGCAGCCAATATCGGCGACGCGCTGACGATCGCGTTGTTCGCCGGCCACATCTTACCGAACCTGCCGACTCCGGTGATCACTTCCCTGTCACCGATCCCCGTTGCTCCAGGCGCTGCCCTGACGATTATCGGTACGGGATTCTCCACGACGCCGGCGGACAATCAGGTCGTCTTTCCGTCTTCGACCGGCGGCGTTTCCAAAGCCATTCCGTCTGCGGCATCATTGACTGCATTAACCGTGACGGTTCCCGGAGATGCCGTCAGCGGGGGTCTGCAGGTGATTCGTCTTGACGTCGACGTGGGAGGCCAGCAGGCGCCGCTTCTTGTGTCGGGCAGTACACCGCGGCCGATCATCTCCGGTATAGCGCCGTTCTATGCAGTCAATGCCGGTTCGTCCATTACGATTGCCGGTGTGGGTTTCGATTCAACAACGGCCGCGAATGCCGTTACGTTTCGCGGTCTCAGCGGACCTGTGGGCGCTACTGTGACCGCCGCGGGTCTTACCGCTCTGGCCGTAACGGTTCCGTCCGGCGCGCAGTGTGGTCCTGTGAGCGTCACCACGGCAGCAGGAACAAGCAACTCGCGCACTGTCATGGTCGCCGGTACAACCTGCCCGCTTCTGCTTGCCGATCTTTTTGGAGGAAATTTGCCGGGTGACACCGTTGTAATTGAAGGAAGCGGGTTCGATTCCTCCGTGCCCGCCAATAACATCGTGCGGTTTACTTCGGTAAATACGGGAACGGTTAACGGAACGGTCATTCAGGCGGGGAACTCGCAGCTTCATGTGCGCGCTCCGGATCAGGCCGGACCGGGTCCGGTCCTTGTCGCAGTGGGCTCGCAGACATCGAATTCCATTTCGTGGGGAGCCGCAACGGATCCGGCGGGAGTATCCGTGAGCGTATCGAGTGGAACAGCGGTGGGATCGTATCAGGTTCGAATCACCTACGATAAGAACGTGGTCCAGTTGAGTCCCGGCAGCGTCAGCGGAGGAAACGGGCCGGGGTTTACTGTTACTCCAACAGCAGTGAATATCGACAACGCGAGCGGTTTCGTCGACATCAACGCCTTCCAGACCGGGAACTCGCCGTCCGGAACATTCACTGTCGCAAACCTCGTCTTCACACCAGTCGCCGCCGGCACGAGCCCGCTGACCCTGAGTGTAACGACCCTGACGGATACCAACGGCGTTGAGTTGGCGCGGCCGCCGGCCCAGGTGACGCTGTCCGCGAATAGTGTTCGCGTGGTCCGTGTTCCGTAGAGTCGTTAATTCTCGATGGGCATCTTTTCAATGTGATCGATGACGAGGATCTCGACGGGACCTTTCTGCTTCTCGAGTTTCAGACCTAATTCTTCCTGCAAAGCCGCGGGGAGAGATGGCGCGGATGAGGCCGTTGCGCCGACATCCCGTAAGAAGCGGAATCCGAAATAATACTTGCCGGACAGGCCCGTCTTGTCTTCGACAAATGCAGACAAGATTTCCGAGACCGTTTCCGCCAAACGCGACATGGACACTCCCCTTCCCGTAATTGCCGAGACACCGGGGCCTTCCATTGAGGTGAATATTTGATTGTCGAAGGCGGCCGCAGGCTTGCCTTTGAGGTAATCCGGCAACAGCGGCGCTTCGCCGCCTGGCACGGATTCTTTCACCTTCGGCTCTTTGCCGGCCAACACTAATGCATAACCCTGAAGTTCTTTGGTCTCGCGGTGGGCAGTCATCTTGAATCGATCGGCAAGCAGCTTCTGCATCATCAAGCGTACTTGCTCATCGGTCGAAGCTTCATCCATCGTCGCTTCGATGGTGTGGAACGATGAATCGATATTCAATCCTGAGACTCGCCAGGACGGAAGATGATAAGCGTAGTAGATCACCGAACCACGCGTCGTTGTCCACGTTAGCCGGCCGCCTGAACGGCGCGGCGATATCGAAAAACCCGGCGGCACTCCTTGCGAAGCAGGAACAAGTTTGACGGATGCGACATCGAATGCCGGCGCTACAGACTGAGAAAGACCGGCGATGCAGACACCGATTATCAGACCTGTAAAGATCATTGTGCGCATGGACTGCAGAGTATACGCCCCTGCAACTTTCTGAGGATAGTTCGTTGGAGCGGCACTTGTTTTCCGAATGACCGTCGCCTTTTATTCCGTTTCTCTTCCGTACATATTCAGAGAATTCCGTCGTATTCTGCCGCCATGACTTTTCTTCAGGATATCCGTTATGCCATTCGCATGTTGAGGCGCAGCGCGGGACTCACGCTGGTCATCATTGCGTCGCTCGCGATAGGCATCGGCGCCAACACGGCGATTTTCAGCGTCGTCAATGCGCTCTTGATAAAGCCGCTGCCTTATCCCGAATCCGGGCGTCTGGCGATGCTGTGGCTGCGGTCGCCGGGAATTAACATTCCGCAGGACTGGCCGTCGCCCGGGCAGTACATCGATATTCAGAACGAGAATCAGTCGTTCGATGCATTGTCGATTTCGCGTGGGCAAAGCGCCACGCTGATGGGATTGGACGAGGCGCAGTACGTGGAAATGCTCGAGACGTCATCAAGTCTCTTTCCGTTGCTGGGCGCGAAGCCGCTTTACGGCCGTCTGCTTCGTCCGGATGAAGACAAGCCGGGGCAGCCCGCTGTTGTGATTCTGAGTTATGAGTTCTGGCGGCGCTCATTCGGCGCCGATCCCAAAGTCGTCGGCAGGATCCTGACCTTGAACGGAATCGGGCGGGGTAGTGGAGACAACAAAAATCAATACGAAGTCGTGGGCGTTCTTGCTCCGGATTTTCTATTGAACGGCGAGATCATGCCGACCGTGGGCAGTATCCAGAAGATGGATATCTTTCTATCGCTCCCGCTTGCGGCAGACGCCGCGACCACCAGGCGCTTCGATGAAAACTTCAACATCATGGCGCGCGTGAAACCTGGCGTAACGATGGCGCAGGCCAGGAGCGATGTTGCAGCCATCGCGGGCCGGATTCGTGAAAAAGACAAACGCGATCGCACATTCACGATCGACGTTGTGCCGCTCATCGAATCTGTCGTTGGAAATGTCCGCCTCGCGTTACTGGTCTTAATGGGCTCGGTAACGCTGGTTCTGCTGATTGCCAGCGCGAACGTCGCCAACCTGCTGTTGACGCGCGCCGCCAGCCGTCAGAAGGAAGTCGCGGTGCGCACAGCGCTCGGCGCAAGCCGCTTTCGGCTCGTTCGTCAATTGCTGACGGAGAGCACGTTACTCGGTTTGATGGGTGGCGCTGCCGGTCTGCTCGTTGCCAAAGCGTCGCTTGAAGTGGTGCGGAACATCAATCCCGGAAATATCCCGCGCCTCGAAGCCATCACACTCGACGGCGGGGTTCTTGTTTTCACGTTTAGCGTGTCGATTATTACCGGCTTGCTGTTTGGCCTCGTTCCCGCGCTTCGTGTCGCGCGCGTAGACCTGAATACTTCCATGAAAGCGGGCGGCCGGAACACTCAGGGTGATGCAGGTTTGGGCGGTTCGCGGCGGCGGCTTCGCAGTCTTCTCGTTGTCGCGGAGGTTGCGATTTCCCTAATGCTCCTCGTTGGCGCCGGACTGCTGCTTCGCACGTTCATCCGCCTGACCAAAATCTCTCCCGGCTTTGAACCGGGCGGCGTCATTTCGATGAGGCAGGGTCCGACTGCGCGGCGGTTTCAGAACCGCGACGAGGCGATGGCGGCATTCTATCGTCCGTTTAACGATGCGCTCGCCGCTGTCCCCGGCGTAACGGTGCGCGGCGCCGTGTCGGCTCTTCCGTTCACGGGATCCGTCGGTTGGGGATCGATTAACGTCGAAGGCTGGACGCCGCAGCCAGGCCAGGAATTGCAGGTCGATCAACGTAGCGCGACTCCCGGCTACTTCAAGACGATGAGAATTCCACTGTTGAGAGGCCGGGTGTTCAACGACTACGACCTCCCGGCGAACGCCGATCCGGTCTGTGTCATCGACGAGAAGTTTGCTCAACGCTTCTGGCCGAACGGCGACCCCATCGGAAAGCATCTGTGGAACGATCCGAAACGAAAGATCACAATCGTGGGTGTTGTCGGCAATGTGAAGCAATACGGCCTGGACATCGACGGCCGCATGGTGGTGTATCGCCCGACACCAAACGCCGGATGGCAGGTCGCGAGAACATCATCCGATCCCGCAACCGTTGCCGCCGCGATGGTGAAAAAAATTCATGAGTTCGATCCAACCATGACAGTCATTGATGTGCAGACAATGACCGACCGGATGGGCAGTTCACTCGCGCGACAGCGCTTTTCAACGGCGATGCTGGGCGCGTTCGCCGTGTTTGCGCTGATTCTGGCGATTGTCGGAGTCTACGGCGTCATGTCGCATCTGGTCACCCAAGGCGCGCACGATATCGGAGTGCGCATGGCGCTGGGCGCCGAGCGCAGAAGTATTCTTTTGCTCGTGCTGCGTCAGGGCATTGAACTCGCAGGCGCCGGAGTCGTGCTTGGATTGATCGGCGCTGCGGCGCTCACACGGCTCATGGCGGGACTCCTGTTTGGCGTCGCAGCCACGGATGTGCTCACGTTCTCTTCAGCATCCATGGCCCTTCTGGCAACCGCGATGCTTGCCACGTACGTTCCGGCGATGCGCGCGACACGAGTCGATCCCGTGGTCGCGTTGCGAGACGAGTAGATTCATCTTTAATCACTGTGACCAATCTTCGCGGAGGAGATATGTGGGGATTTCGGACAATCGGTTTGGTCTTACTCATGGTCATCATTACAGCCGCCGGGTCTGCGCAGACGAGTGCGGCACAAGGCAACGCGCAGCAAAGGCTTCAGGACAAATTGGACATACAGGCTTTGATCGTGCGTTACGGAACGGCGCTGGACACGCTGGATGCGGACGCATATGCCGGAGTGTTTACGGCGGACGCCGAGCTCGACGTTGCCGGGAATGTGCGTAAGGGACGGCAGCAGATCCGGGAAATCGTCACCGGCCTTCAGCGAACCCGCGACGAAAACAAAGCCAAAGGCGTTTCCGCGCCGGCTCTCTATCACGTCATCAGCAACACGGCCATCGAGATTCTCAACAACGGCGAGGCGCGTCACCATTCCTACTGGCAGACCGTTCGCGTCGGCCCGAACAATCAGGTGACTGTCGGCGCTATCGGTCAATACGAAGATGTGATCGTGAAGCGCGACGGCCAATGGCTGATTCGTTCGCGCAAGATCACTCCGTTCACGGATGGCACTCCGGCAGCCGCCGCTCAGGCTGCGCGGCCGGCTACTGCGGATTCATCCGCTGCCGCGCGGCTCCAGCGTCTGGAGGACATGGAGGAAATCAGGACCCTGTTGCTGGATTACGGCCGGTTTCTGGATTCGCGAGACCTGCCGGCATACTCGCGTCTCTTCGCAAAAGATGGCGAGTGGGTAGGCGGCTTCGGCTCGGCCCGTGGCCCGGAAGAAATCCTGGCCTTTATGCAGAAGAATCTGGGAACCGGTCCGAACCGCGGCAACACCTTTCAACAAACCTCGATTTCCTAATTTCAATTGGAGCGTTTCGTTCGGCGAAGAACTCGTGCCGCTTTTCGGACCGAAATGTCAAACGCCGATCGAGTTCGAAGGACGGCAAGAATTCAACGGAAAGCCAGTTCTGGCTTATCGCTTCCGTTCTGAGCCGAATGGATGTTTTGGTACCTACGCCGTCCAACACGGCTTCATCGTCACTCACACGAAACAGTACAATCCCGCCCACACTGGACGATTTCTCATCGAAGATCCCGGCGGCAGCGTCATCCAGTTTGAGTCCGAAGCGCACGAGTTCCCGAAGGATTTCGGAGCGGATACGCTGCGTCAAACAACGACATGGAGCTATGTGAAAATCGGCGATGAATCGCATTTGCTGCCTGTTGCCGCGGAAGTCATTGGCGGCTCCACACAAGGCGATCTGTGGCACGCCGTCATTGAATACAAGAATCATCGCCACTTCGAGGCGAACACGACTTTTACCTTTAAGTAATCCGGAGCTAATCGCCGCTGACGGCGACCGGACGTGACGCTACGGCCGGATACTCTTTCCGTTTCGGACGAATGCTTGCGACGAACAGGACCAGCGCGACGGCGCCCAACGCGAAGAGTGTATCGCCCGGAACGCGGAGCCAGCGGAGCGTTTGCATGAGTGGCGTGCCGAGAAACTCCGGGCTTCTCGCATACCAGTAACCATGATCGACAGCGGCCCACGTTTGAAAAAGTCCGACAGGAAGCAGGCTTCCGACGCACATTGCAAACAGGCCAACGTTCATGGACCAGAATGCAAACTTGAGCCGGCGTTCTTTCCATTCCGCTTCAGGAACGAGCACGCGCAGACAAACGAGCATCAACCCGATTCCCAACATTCCATAAACGCCAAACAACGCCGCATGGCCGTGCAGTGGGGTCGTGTTCAGACCCTGCATGTAATACAGCGCAATGGGCGGGTTGATCATGAAACCGAACAATCCTGCGCCCACCATGTTCCAAAAGGCGACGGCCACGAAAAAGTAGATCGGCCATCGATATCGTGCCGTCCATTCGGTAAGCCGGCCGCGGCGCAGATCATCGACCGCGGCGTAGGCGATCATGATCAGAGGCACTACTTCGAGAGCGCTGAATACCGATCCAA
The DNA here is from genome assembly GCA_964633285.1 of uncultured Solibacteraceae bacterium. Lineage (GTDB taxonomy): Bacteria > Acidobacteriota > Terriglobia > 20CM-2-55-15 > 20CM-2-55-15 > 20CM-2-55-15. The sequence goes on from CAZWGA010000023.1 coordinate 55,767, forward strand.
ACGCAAGCGTGACTGTCGGCGTTCCACTGAAGTAAAGATGATGCCCGGTACCGATGATGCCGCCGGCCAGGTAAGTGATCGCCGAGAGCAGCGCGCCTTCCGCGGCAACCCTGGGACGGATCAACTTCAGTTGCGTAAAGAAGAATGCGATGACGGTTGTCGCAAAGACTTCAAAGAAACCTTCGACCCAAAGATGGACAACCCACCAGCGCCAGTATTCGACGATCGACAGATTGCTGTGCTGTCCCCATGTCAGACCGGCGCCGTAGAACAAACCGATCGCACCGGCGGAAAGCAGGAACAGCTTGAGCAATGGCCGGCTCTCTTCAGCGGCGCGAAGCGCAGGACGAATCGCGCGGACAACCAATCCGAACCAGATCAGTAAACCGGCAAATAGCAGCATCTGCCAGCCACGGCCAAGATCGACATACTCGTAACCTTGATGACCCCAGTAAAACGACACGTTGTCCGACAGACGATTGGCCACCGACAGCCACTCGCCCGACATCGAACCGGCGACGACTACAAGCAGCGCGCCGAACAATACATTGACGCCAAGCCGCTGCCGCTTCGGCTCCACGCCACTCACAAGCGGTCCGATAAACAAACCTGCGGCAAGCCACGCCGTCGCGATCCAGAAAATTCCGAGTTGAACATGCCAGGTGCGTGTCACGCTGTAGGGCAGCCATTTGGCGAGAGGGATTCCGTAGAATCCGCCGCCTTCGACCCCGTAGTGAGCCGTAACGATACCGACAATAATTTGTGCAAGAATCAACGCGGCGACGACCCAGAAGTATTTCAGGGTCGCGCGCTGCGACGGAGTCGCACGCCAGCGAATCAACGGATCTTCGGCAGGAATCGCCGGGAGTTCTTCGCTGCCCTTCCTCGACGCGTACCACCACACCATTGCGGAAATTCCGGCCAGCAGCATGATGATGCTGACGCCGGTCCAGAGAACCGTGTCTCCCGTCGCTCGATTGCCCACTAATGGTTCGTGCGGCCAGTTGTGCGTGTACGTGACCGTATCGTTGGGTCGATTTGTCGATGCGCACCACGAAGACCAGAATACAAATGTTGCAAGTGCGTGGCGCCTCTCCCCTGTCGACACGGCGCCCGCAGGAATGGCGTAGGCGGTCTCGCCTTTGCTGAAGACGCCGTCGTAATGGGCGGCAACAGAGTCGAACGCCCGGGCTCGAATGTCGTCGATGACGATGATGTTCTTCTGCCGATCGTAAGTATTGTTTCGATACATCGATTGCAGTCTCGCTTGCAATCGAGCCTGATCCTCAATCGGCAAACGGTCGAATGGAGCCGCGAACTGCTTCTGCGACCACTCGTTCAATACATAGGTCAATTCGCGATGCAGCCAGTCGGCCGTCCAGTCGGGAGCCACGTAGGATCCGTGTCCCCATATCGAACCGACTTGCATGCCGCCAAGTGACTGCCAGACGTTTTGCCCTTTCGCAATCTCACCGGCCGCAACGACCTCGCGTCCATCGGCAGTCATCACGCGATCGGGAATCGGCGGCATCTCCTGATAAATCCGCCCACCGATCCAGCCTAAAACGGAAAACGACGCGACCACGACGATCGCGCCGATCAACCAAAGCCTCTTCATAAGTTCACCCCAGCAAGTGCACTCACTTTTGAAGGACATTCTGGCAACGGCATTACCAAAGCTTATTCGGCTGAGATGTCAGGAGTTGGCTGCAGGCAGAGGAATCGTGGTTTTGACAGGTTGTCGAAATCGTCGAAGAACGGGCTCAGGAAGGGGACAGTTTGTCAGACACGGCGTGTTGCCGTTACAGAATCTCTTTAAAGTCGAAGTTGAAACCGGAAAGGACTGGGTCACCACTGAGAATCGAGGGATTGTCGATGCGCTCGGGCTGCTGGCCTGGCCCATAAACGATGGCAAGATTGTCGATCGGGTCGAGCAGCCATCCGAGCCGCGCGCCATTCGCGATGTACTCCTCCATTTTGGATTGAAGACCGGAGAGCCGGTCCGAATGGGAACGAAGTTCGAGCACGAAATCCGGACAAATCTCGTGGAAGTGTTCCTGTTCTTCTTTCGTAAAACGTTTCCAGCGTTTCTTCGTAATCCAGGCTCCGTCCGGCGATCGTTTTGCGCCGTTAGGTAGTGTGAATATAGCCGAAGATCCGAAAAATACTCCGGTCCCATCCTGCGTTGTCCAGAGTCCAAGACGCATGGTGATGATAGCGTTCTTACGGTCCGTGTCCGGCTTGGCCGGTGACATGATGATCAACTCTCCGTCCGCGGTAAGTTCCATTCGAAAGTCGCGATTGTCGCTACAAAAGCGGAAAAATTGATCGCCGGTGAAGCCGATATTCTTCACATTTAGAGTGAGCCGGAGTGCGGTTTCTCGTTCGATCGCCGGAGGTCTCGCCATATTTGCCTCTGAGCCGACATCATAATTCCACTCCGGTCGCCTTGCAATCAGCGAACCAGGAATCCACGATCAGATTCGTGACACCGCAGAGTGGGGTCAGGACACAAATTCTGCTTCCCGAGCAGATTCGTTTTGACCGCGAATTCGACTATAGAATCTCTTTAAAGTCGAAGTTGAAACCGGGAAGGACTGGATCACCACTGAGAATCGCGGGATTGTCGATGCGCTCGGGCTGGCGGCCCGGCCGATAAACAATGGCAAGATTGTCGATCGGGTCGAGCAGCCATCCGAGTCGCGCGCCATTCGCGATGTACTCTTCCATTTTGGATTGAAGCTCAGAGAGCCGGTCCGAAGGAGAGCGCAGTTCGAGCACGAAATCCGGGCAGACCTCTGTGAACTTCTCCTTCTCCTCTTTGGTGAACCGGTTCCATCGGCTCTTCAGAATCCATGAAGCATCGGGCGACCGTTTAGCGCCGTTCGGCAGCGTCAATTCCGAAGAGGAGTCAAACACTTCACCGCTACCGTCCTGTTCGGCCCAAATACCGAGCCGTAGGTTAATTCTTGCGTTCTTTCGCCCAGTCTCCAGATTTGTCGGTGACATGATGATCAACTCTCCGTCCGCGGTGAGTTCGATTCGAAAGTCGCGATTGTCGCTACAAAAGCGGAAAAATTGATCGTCGGTGAAGCCGACATTCTTCACATTCAAGGTCAGCCGGATTGCGGTATCTCGCTCGATTGCCGGAGGTCTCGCCATATTTGCCTCTGAACCGACATCATAATTCCACGCCGGGCGTCCCGCAATCCGCGAACCAGAAATCCACGATCACGGCACGATCTCGCTTTTTCGCACGCTCTCGTGCTAGGCTGACCTCCGTCTTCTTCAAACTTCGCCGAACAGGAGGGCTCGTTTCATGGAAAACACCTATCCAATGGTTGCCAAAATCACTGGCACTACATTCGCGCCTGTCCTCGGCGGATCTCTCTGATCGCCTGACGCAGGCCCGATCCCAAAACCAAAACTGAACTGATCTAAAACTTTTCCGGGCACTCGCGCTCCGGGCGCCGCGTATTTCCACGCGCGCGACCGGACCACGCCGCGCCTCGGACACTATTTATTTGGAGAATCCAAGTGAAATCTCATTCGCACGATTCCGTTCATGAATTGACCGCTCGCGTTGTCGAGGAACAGCGCGGCAGCTATCGTCTGCTGAGCGAAGACACCGAATACCTGGCCGATTTGGCCGGACGGCTCCGGCACTGGGCCGGAGTCCGGGCCGCGCTTCCCGCCGTGGGCGACTGGGTGCGCGCCGTGGCCGGCACGCGGGGCACCGGCCGGGCCGTGATACACGAAGTGCTGCCGCGCTGGAGCCGTATCTCGCGCAGCGCGGCCGGCAACCCGACCGAGGAGCAAGTGCTCGCAGCGAACGTGGACACCGCGTTCATCGTTACTTCTCTGAATCTGGATCTGAATCCACGCCGGCTCCAGCGCTACGTGACACTGGCCCGAAACGGCGGCGTCACGCCGGTAGTCTTACTCACGAAGGCTGACCTTTGCGCCAACACCGAAAGCGCTGTGGCCGAGGTCGCGGCGGCGACGCCCGGAGTGGCGGTGCACGCGATGAGCGTCTGGCTCGATCAGGGTCTCGAGGCCCTCAAGCCCTATCTCGCTGCCGGAAAAACCTGCGTCCTGCTCGGCTCTTCGGGTACAGGAAAATCCACGATCGTGAACCACCTGCTGGGCGTGGAGGTGTTGCGCGTCTCGCCGGTACGTGATAGCGACGGCCGCGGCCGCCATACGACCACCCATCGCGAGCTGATTCGCCTGCCCGGCGGCGCGTTCCTGATCGACACGCCGGGACTCCGCGAGATCCAGCTCTGGAACGTTGACGAAGACGAAGGTCTCGAGCAGGCCTTTGGCGACATCGCAAGCCTCGCGAAGGCCTGCCGGTTCAAGGACTGCCGGCACCAGGCCGAACCAGGCTGCGCCGTGAAAGCCGCGGTGGCGGAAGGAGCGCTCGAACCTGAACGCCTCGCGAGCCTCGCGAAGCTTCAGCGCGAGCTGGCGTTTCTCGAACGCAAACAGGACAAACGCGCCCGGGCCGAGCACAAGAAAAAATATAGCGCAATGAACCTGGCCAAACGGACGATCCAGTACCGCTGAGCGGCCCGCTTGTCAGGTGCTCCGCCAAGACGATGAGCACCCTTGGCATCCTCGCTTTCTGCAGGACCTCGGGCCTTTGCCCGGCGGTCTCTCGGTGACCCGAGTTGCGAAACAATGATCTTGAAAGTGCGGCATTTTCACGCCATGCTTTTGCCGTGAAATCAAAAGTTCAACTCGACCGATCCAATCGGATCGTTCTTTCGAAGGATTTGCGCCGGGCGGCGGGATTTGAGACCGGACAGAGACTCAAAACGTCTGCCGCGCCTGGACGCATCGTACTGGAAGTGGAATCCAACTCTGCCGGTAAAGTCGTCAAGCGCGGCAAACTCAAGGTGTGGACTGGTTCGGTGATCGATCTGCCACTGGCAGATGCCGTCGAACGCTCCCGCCGATACGAACGATGACATGAAACTGCGATTCGCGAGGCTCGTAGCCGCGGCGTGATGGGTGGAGGAATGCACGATGCGTTACACTCAACCTTCGCCCGCGGCAAACATGCTACGCGCATCATTACACGCAATCCTTCTCATTTCGCTCATACAGCGCCAGATCTCGAAATCCTCACACCTTAGTCCGGATATGCCATTTCGAAATGCCGGGTGCGTTCCTTGAATTCCATTTAGAATACCGGCGTGATCGGAAAGGAAATCGCTCATTACCGCATTGATGCTTTGCTCGGGGCCGGGGGCATGGGCGAGGTTTATCAAGCTCGCGATACGAGGCTCGGCAGGAACGTTGCCGTGAAGCTGCTGCCGGAAGTTTTCGCGAGCGATCCCGATCGCGTCGCGCGATTCGAGCGCGAAGCGAAACTGCTGGCTTCGTTGAATCACGCCAACATTGCCGCGCTTTACGGAATGGAGCAATCCGAAGGACGGCACTTCCTTGTTATGGAGCTGGTCGAGGGTGAGACACTCACCCAGCGGATCGCGCGCGGACCAATCCCCGCGAAAGAAGCATTCGGGATCGCTCATCAGATTACAGAAGCGTTGGAAGCTGCCCATGAGAAAGGCGTGATTCACCGTGATCTGAAACCGGCGAACGTAAAGATCACTCCCGAAGGAAAGGTCAAGGTCCTGGACTTCGGTCTCGCGAAAGCCTTGGGAAGCGCTCCCGGAACACCGGCTTCAAACTCCCCGACGCTTCTCAGCGCGGCGGCGAGCAATGCAGGCGTCATTCTCGGCACCGCGGGATATATGTCGCCCGAGCAGGCGCGGGGACAGGAAGCCGACCAACGCAGCGACATCTTTTCGTTCGGGTGCGTTCTGTACGAGATGATCGCCGGGCGGCAGACATTTCCAGGCGAGACCGTCACCGATATCATCGCGTCGATCGTCGCGCGCGACCCGGATTTCCGGGCGCTTCCCGCGAGTCTCCATCCGAGGGCTGAAGAACTCATCCGCCGCTGCCTCGCCAAGAATCGGAAAGAACGCTGGCACGCGATCGCGGATGTCCGCGTCGAACTGAATACCATCATGGCGGACCCGCATGGCCTGAAACTGGCCCGCATCGTCGAGCGACCGCCGTTGTGGAAACGCGCCGTTCCGGCCGCGGCGGCGGCGCTGATCGCAGCGGCAGCCGGCGTTGCGCTGACGGCGATCGTGATGGCTCCAAAACCGTCCCCGCCGTTGCCAGTGGCGCGGTTTTCGTTTTCGTTGCCGGAAGCCATCAAAAACAACGGGCGGCCCACTCTAGCCATTTCGCCCGACGGAACGAACATCGCCTATTTGGCCGGAGACGAACTTTATCTTCGGCAAATCGGAAATATGGAAGCTCGGCCGCTCGCAAAAGTGCCGACGGGCAGTCTTGGGTCTCACACGCCATTCATTTCCCCGGACGGGCAGTGGGTGGGCTTCTACTCCCGCGACGAGAGAAAGTTCAAAAAAGTTGCGATTACCGGAGGCGCCGCCGTAACGATCTGCGATGCTCAGAATCCATACGGAGCGAGTTGGAGTTCAGACGGCCAGATCTATATCGGCCAGGGGGAAAATGGGATTCTGAGAGTTTCGGAAAATGGTGGCCAACCGGTGAGTGTGGTCACTGTGAAACCAACGGAGCTTGCGTTTGGTCCAGAGATTCTGCCAGGTGGAGACTCCCTGATGTTCACGCTCTCGAAGGAAACCGGGACCGATCGCTGGGACAAAGCCCAAATCGTCATTCAGTCCATGAAATCCGGCGTTCGCAAGATTCTGATCCCCGGCGGCAGCGATGCCCGCTACGTGCCGACGGGCCACATCGTGTACGCGCTGGGCGCGACGCTGTTCGCGATTCCGTTTGACGTCAAGAAACTTCAAACCACCGGCGGCCCTGTACCGGTGCTGGAAGGAGTGGCGCGATCGGCCAGCGGCAGCACGGGCGCCGCGCACTATAGTTTTTCAAGTAACGGATCTCTGGTTTATATCCCCGGTGATGCGGGAGTGGGGTTTGGGCAATCCACTCTCGCGCTGGTGGATCGCGCTGGCAATCGAACGGCGATCAACATGCCAGCGGCTCGCTATGTTCAGGCGCGCATTTCGCCGAATGGAAAACAATTGGCGCTTGATACGAACGATGGGGGCAATCGCGCCGTTTTAATTTACGACTTGAGCGGAAGCGCGCCGGCCCGCCGTCTGACCTTCGGAGGACGAGACGGGAGACCAACATGGAGCCGGGACGGGCAACGCGTCGTGTTTACTTCGGACCGTGAAGGTGATGACGGTTTGTTCTGGCAGCGCGCTGATGTCAGCGGTGCGGGGGCGGAACGGCTGGTCAAAGCCGAACCCGGAACCAGTTTGCAAGCCGAGTCATGGTCTCCCGACGGACGGACACTGATTTTCAGCGTCGGTAAGGGAGCCGGCAACGATAGGAGTCTATCCATGTTGACGTTAGGTCCGAATCAAGCCCCGGCGCCGTTAATCGGACCGCCTTCGCCGTTGCTGAGTAACGCGAGCCTGTCGCCCGATGGACACTGGCTCGCGTATCATTCCTCGGAATCGGGACACCTGGGCATCTATGTGCAGCATTTTCCGCCGACGGGCGAGAAGTATCAAATCACAACCGACTATTCCACCGATCCTGTCTGGTCCCCCGATGGCAGGCAACTCTTCTTCCTGAAATCAGGCAGAGGGCGTCAAATCACTTCTGTTGATGTTCAGACGCAGCCCAGTTTCAAGTTTGGGAAAGCGACGCCTCTGCCGATAGAGGGAATAATTTCCAACGGTCCCCGTCCCTACGACATCTCACCTGACGGCAAATACTTCGTCGTCATTCTGCAACGCCGGTCGCAAGTGGCTTCCGATACAGCAGCGCCCGAACCGATCAACATCGTCCTGAATTGGTTCCGTGAACTTCAGGAACGCGTACCCGTGAAGTAGCCGGACGGCTTCAAGAACGGCGTCTGGAACACGTTCCAAATTGCAGACTGGTTGAGCAGATGATGATTTTGAACACTGCTATATTTGAAACCAACGTAAACACCGCTTAAGATAGCGCGGCAATAGGCACGATCATGATCGGAAAAGCTATCGCACATTACCAGATCGAAACTCTGCTCGGCGCCGGAGGCATGGGCGAGGTCTATCAAGCACGGGACACGAGGCTCGGCCGAAACGTTGCGATGAAGATGCTGCCGGAAGTTTTCGCGAGCGATCCCGATCGCGTCGCGCGATTCGAGCGCGAAGCGAAACTGCTGGCTTCATTGAATCACGCCAACATTGCCGCGCTTTACGGAATGGAGCAATCCGATGGCAAGCATTTCCTCGTCATGGAGCTTGTCGAAGGCGAAACATTGGCGGAGCGCATCGCCCGAGGTCCAGTGCCGGTTGAAGAGGCGTTGAAGATCGCACACCAGGTCGCGGATGCACTCGAAGCTGCGCATGAGAAAGGCGTCATCCATCGCGATCTCAAGCCGGCAAATGTGAAGATCACGCCCGAAGCGAAGGTCAAGGTTCTGGATTTCGGTCTGGCCAAAGCTTTGGCGAATGCGCCCGTGCAAATAACATCGAACTCTCCAACCTTGCTCAGTGCCGCCGCGACGAATGCCGGCATCGTGCTTGGGACAGCGGGATACATGTCGCCCGAGCAGGCGCGCGGTCACGACGCGGATCAGCGCAGTGACATCTTTTCATTCGGCTGCGTGCTGTTTGAGATGCTCGCCGGCCGGCAGACATTTTCAGGCGAAACGGTTACCGACATCATTGCCTCCGTTGTTGCGCGCGATCCGGACTTCGCCGCGCTCCCTGCAAACGCGCATCCCAAATTGCCCGTCATCATTCGCCGGTGTCTGGCGAAGAACCGTAAAGAGCGGTGGCACGCGATCGCCGATGTCCGCGTCGAACTGGAAGCCATTATGGCCGATCCTCACGGCGCAACGCTGCAGGCGGTGACGGAGGCCGCAAAGCAGCCGCTGTGGAGGCGCGTCATTCCATTCGCGATCACGGCAATCGTTGTCGCACTGATTGCGGTTGCTGCAACAGTCTTCGTCTTGAATAAGCGCCCAGGTCCGGCTGCGATCGTCGCACGATTTGCATTTGCCCTGCCTGAAGGTCAGCGCCTCACCAATGACAGAGGGGGCATCATTACGATTTCACACGACGGTTCGAACATTGTTTACGCCGCCAACAATCAGCTTTATGTCCGTACGATGGGAGAAATGGAGGCGCGGCCCCTCCAGGGAACAACGGCGCAGCGTCCGTCCATGCCGTTCTTTTCGCCCGATGGCCAATGGGTGGGATATCTGGCGCAGTCCGACCGGCACGTCAAGAAAATTGCGATCACGGGTGGCGCCGCTGTAAACATTTGCGAGATGCCGGGAACCTTCGGCGGCGACATGGTTTGGAACCCGGATGAGTATATCTATTTTGGACAGCCGCAAAAGATCGTCCGTGTGTCCGCGAACGGTGGACAACTCGAAACGGTTGTCACACTCAAAAAGGGAGAATTTGCTTACGGACCTCAGCTATTGCCCGGCGGCGACGCTTTGCTCTTCACGCTGAACACTCGGAGTGAAACGGTGGGCTTCGAGTCGGACAACGCCAGCATTGCCGTTCAGTCGCTCAAAACAACCGGCCCCCCGTCCATTCTGATACAGGGAGGAAGCGACGGCCGATATGTCCCCACTGGACACATCGTTTATTCGCTTGGAACAACGCTGTTCGCCGTACCGTTCAACCTGAAAACACTCCAAAAATCCGGCGGTCCCGTGCCAATTGAGGAAGGCGTGAGACGGCCGCGATCGGGTGCTCAGGTTACCCAGTATGCATTTTCGAACACCGGATCGATGGCGTATATTCCGGGCGGCGAGGAAGTGGTAAGAAATCTTGGTCTGGCCATCGTGGACCGCACCGGATCTCGAAAACTCCTCAATGTTCCGGCCGGTAGGTATTTCTCGCTGCGAATTGCGCCAAACGGCAAGCAGGTGGCAGTGGACTTCGACGACGGCAAAGGGCGCAATGTATGGATACACGACCTGAACGACGCAGCCCCAATCCGCAAATTTACGTTTGGTGGAGATGATATGGATCCGCTCTGGACTCGAGATGGCCAGCGCATCGTGTTCGGATCCGAGCGCCGAGATCGTACCACTTTGCTGTGGCAGCGCGTGGACGGCGGATCGGCGGAACCGTTCGGCAAAATCGACCAGGGCTTCCTTCGTCCGCAGGCGGAAGCATGGACACCCGACGGCGCTTTGATCGTTACACTTAGAACCCTCCGAAACGAGGGTATTTCGGCACTCTCCGCAGGCCCCGCTCAAAAGCCGAAGCTGATTATCAACCCGCCGGCGGGAAATGCGAGTCTTTCTCCCGACGGGCGATGGCTTGCATATCAATCCGATGAGTCCGGCGACAGAACGGAGATTTATGTTCAGCCTTTTCCACCAACAGGAGAAAAACATCAGATTACAACGGACGGCGGTGACCGTCCGCTCTGGTCGCCGGATGGAAAGCAACTCTTCTTTTTGAAACGCCAACAAATCATGTCTGTCGATATTCAGACGCAACATGGTTTTGTTTCCGGCAAAATCACCCCATTGCCGATACAAGACATCGTCAATCAGGGTCCGCGGCCTTACGACATCACTCCCGACGGCAAGCAGTTTATCGTCATCACGCGTCGAGCTGAGGCGGAACCCCAAAAGGCTCCTCCGGAACAGATCAACATCATCTTGAACTGGTTTGAAGTACTGAAGCAGCGCGCGCCGGTGAAGTGATCCGCGTTTGTCGCGCGCGGCGGATTTCGCAATCCGAGCCGGGTCCGCTGTATAGCCGCCAATATGGTAGTATGGCAGCTATGGTAAAGATGACATTTACGGTCGACGAACAAACCGTCGATCTCCTGCGGCGTATGGCCGCCCGCCTGAAAAAACCGCAGAGCGTTGTCTTTCGTGAAGCCATCCGGGATTACTCGGAGCGAGTTGACCGGCTCCGTCATGAAGAGCGTGAGCATATGCTTGCTGTTGTCGATCGCATGATGGCGCGCAAGGCAACGCGCCCTCAAGCCGAGGTCGACGCAGAACTCCGTCAGATTCGGGCTGCGCGAAGAACCGGCGGCCGCCGCACGCGAGTGGAATGATTCATCTCGACACGTCGGCGCTGGTCGATTCTCTCACTGGAAAAAAGCGTTCCGGCCTGCGCCTGCGGCACTTCATCGAAACCCGCGAACGCGTACATCTGACAACTCTCGTTTTCTTTGAGTGGCGCCGCGGACCGCGCTTGACTGAAGAAATCGAAGATCAGGAAATGCTTTTCCCGTCCGATCAACTGATTTCGTTCGGCCCCGCGGAAGCCCTGGTTGCCGCCGGCCTTTATCGCAAGGTTAAACGCGCGCGCGGCCGGGAACTGGATATTGCGATTGCCGCTTGTGCAATCGTTCATAAGGCGCGACTGTGGACTTTGAATCCGCAAGACTTCAAGGACATCCCGGATCTGAATCTCGTGTGACGGTACACGTCGCCGAGTTCGGCAAGGCAGCCGCAACATTGCGATCCGCGGTGATAAGATACCCGCCGTCATGACGGGGGAAAGGCTCGCGCACTACCAAATCGACAGCCTGATCGGCGCCGGCGGCATGGGTGAAGTGTACCCCGGGCTGGATACGCGGCTTGGCCGCAAGGTCGCAATAAAAATTCTTCCCGAAGCATTTGCAACCGACCCCGACAGGATTGCCCGTTTTCAGCGGGAAGCGATGGTGCTCGCCTCGTTCAATCACCCGAACATTGCGGCGCTCTACGGCATGGAGCATGCAAACGGCCGGCACTTCCTCGTCATGGAGTTGGTTGAAGGCGAGACGCTGGCTGATCGCGTGCAATGCGGACCGATTCCAATCGAAGAAACGCTGAAGCTTGCATTGCAGGTCACGGAGGCACTCGAAACAGCGCATGAGAAAGGCGTCATCCATCGCGATCTGAAACCGGCCAACATCAAAGTTACTCCGGACGGCAAGGTGAAAGTTCTCGATTTCGGTTTAGCGAAAGCCATGAGCGGAGCGAGTGCAAGCGCGACAGCGCGCAGCCATCAAGGAATGGACGCCTTTTCCAACTCGCCGACGTTGAGTCTTGCCGCTACCAATGCCGGAATCATTATCGGCACAGCGGCGTACATGTCGCCGGAACAAGCGAGAGGAACAGAAGCAGACAAGCGCGCCGACATCTGGGCCTTCGGTGTGGTGCTCTATGAAATGCTGACCGGCCGCCGATTGTTCGACGAGCCGAGCACGTCCGATGCTCTCGCGGCCGTGTTGAAGAGCGTATTGAAACTTGACGCTCTTCCGGGGGCGACGCCACTCGCTCTACGCAGGTTGCTCGGCCGATGCCTGGATCGCGACCGCCGCAGCCGGCTGCGCGACATTGGAGAGGCGCGAATCACCATCGAGACAGTTCTCGAACATCCGGAAGCCGAAACATCCACTGATGCTGCGCACCCAACTACTGCAGCGCCGCCGTTCTGGCGCCGAGCCCTCCCGTGGGCCGCCGCATCAGTCGCGCTCGCAATCGCCGGTGTGACGGCGTGGACCTTGTGGCCGCGGCCTGGTGAACCGCCAACCGTGCTGCGCTTGAGTTCGGAGTTGGGCGCCGATGCTGGCCTTCTGCTGAATCAAGGACCGGCTGTCGCGCTCTCTCCGGATGGGAAGACACTGGCGTTCGTCGCGAGTAAGGACGGCAACGAAAAAACACAAATCTATGTGCGGCGGCTCGATCAACTGCAGGCTTCCATCCTCGCCGGAACGGATGGCGCGCGAGATCCTTTCTTTTCGCCCGAGGGGCAATGGATCGCATTCTTCGCGGACAACAAACTCAAGAAAATCTCCGTAAACGGCGGCGCCGCTGTGACGCTCTGTAACGTTGAAAACGACCGCGTGGGCACGTGGGCGGACGATGGAACCATCGTATTCGCTCCCGCCAGCCGGGGTGGGCTGTTTCGCGTGTCGCAAACCGGAGGAACGCCGGAGCCACTCACCAAACTCGATTCCGCTTCCCGCGAACTGAGTCACCGTTGGCCGCAGGTGTTGCCTGGCGGGCGAGCGGTGATGTTCACCGCTTCTGCGGATCCAGGCAATGCCGCGGCCTGGGAAGATGCAAATATCGTTGTGCAGTCGATTCCAGGGGGAGAGCGAAAGGTCGTTCAGCGCGGCGGATATTCTGCTCTCTATCTGCCCAGCGGCCATCTCGTATACATACACGAGGCGACGCTGTTCGCGGTGCCTTTCGATCTCAACCGGCTGGAGACGGCTGGTTCGCCGGTGCCTGTCCTTCAAGGAGTGATGACAGGGCGTAACGGGGCGCAGTTTGCTTTTTCGAGAGCGGGGTCCATCGTGTACGTTCGCTGCGCGACCCAGTTGGTCGGCCTTCTCCCGATTTATTGGATGAATCGCGATGGCACGACGCAACCGCTGCGCGCGACGCCGGCTCAATACAGTGACATCCGGTTCTCTCCGGATGGGAAGCGACTGGCGATGACCGTCCTGGACACGCAATCCGATATCTGGGTCTACGAATGGGCCCGGGACACCATGTCGCGATTGACGTTTGATCCGGCAATTGAAAGGGACCCTCGTTGGACTCCGGATGGCCGCCGCATTGCCTTCGTGCGTCGAGGCAAAGCGGAGGCCATATACTGGCAGCGCGCAGATGGAACGGGTGAGCCTGAACTCCTGACTGAAAGCGATAAGGGTTTCATAGCTCCGATGTCCTGGCATCCGAATGGCAAGTTTCTCGCCTTCGACATTTCACGCGGTGGCCGGAATGTGGACATCATGATTCTCCCGATGAATGGAGATGAATCATCGGGATGGAAACCTGGAACGCCGGCGACATTCCTCGCGACTCCCTTTAATGAAGCTCAATCTGCCTTTTCACCAGATGGCCGCTGGCTGGCATACCAATCGGATGAATCCGGAAGATTCGAGGTTTACGTGCGCCCGTTTCCCGGCCCCGGAGGCAAATGGCAAATTTCGAGCACAGGCGGCCGGTTTCCGACGTGGTCCCGAACCGGGAAAGAGCTATTCTACCTGGCGCCCGACCAGAAGATCATGGCCGCCTCTTACGCATCCGAGGGAGATTCATTCCGTGCCGAAAAGCCGCGGCTGTGGTCGGAATCCGCCCGTGGAACCGTTGATGCTGGAGTCTTCACTCGCACCTTCGACCTGCATCCCGACGGCCAGCGTTTCGCAGTAATCAAAGCTTCGGAGTCCACAGCCGACGCCAAAACCGACAAAGTCGTCTTCATCCTTAACTTCTTCGACGAGCTTCGCCGTATCGCTCCCTTGCCGAAGCGCTAACCACGGTCAGCCGAGGAGGAGCCCCGCCGATTCGGCAGAAGGATTGGCGCCCGGGACAGGGCATTCGCGCTGACGAACAGGTTGCGCGACCGAAAACCGGGAGGGCTTTCGAGCAGAAGCACGGCGCGCAATGAAGCGAGCGGAGAGGCAAACCACGGCGACGGAGTTTGCGCGCGTCATCGTCAACCCATTTTTGGCGCAGGAAAGCGGTAAGCTCGGGAAAGTTCCTCCGCGGACGCTGCAAGATAGGCATCCTGCACGCGGCCGAGTTCGCCAAAATACGAAGCAAGGAACGGCGGGACCTCGGCCAATGCGTCCCCATTCGGCGATGCGTAGAATTCATCAAGCAAACTTGACAGGCAATAGTCGAACGATTCGCCGCTCATCGCCAGTTGCGCTACCTCTGCAAGCGTTCGGGGTCTCATATCTTCCCTTCTTCGAACAGGCCTTCGACAAGGTATTCTGTCGTCTTTTATTTCGCCGGCCATGTCATCAAGCCCAGGCGATCGACGCCTGCGGTTTTCGCGGCGTCCAGAAGCTGCGCCACATCGTTGAACAACAGTCCATTGTCGGCTTGAACAAAAATGGTGCGGTCGTTTCTAGCCTTGAAAATGTCTTGAAGGCGCTCCACTAAGCGGCCGGTTTCCACTTCATCCTGATTGATCCTGATTACACCGCCGCGATCCACGCTCAACACGATGACATTTTCCGGAGACGGAACGTGGCCTGGAGGCGGCGTTTGCGGTATGGCCGCGTCAAAACCCGCCGGCACGTGCGGACTGACCGTCATGAAGATCACCAGCAACACGAGCAGAATGTCAATGAACGGCGTGACATTGATGTCTCCTTTGGGCAGTATTCTGCGCCGCTTTCGTTTCATGAGTTCCTACTCGCGCGTTCGCTTGTCCTTTTACAGACTCCGGAGCGGGGAGATTTGTTCCGCAGGCATATTGCGTCTTGTCACGGCAGGAATCCTCGAATCTTCTCGTAGACGAGTTGCGCCATCAGCCGATGACCTTGCTCGGTGAAATGCGATTCATCCGCAAAGAGCTCCGGCCTGTCCTTGAAGAACGCATACACGTCGATCCAGGGAACGCCGGCAGTTTCCGCAACTTCACGAACGGCGGCGTTGTACTGCGGTGCGTAGGTCATCCACCATCGGATATCATTCGATTCGCCCTTGTATGGACGCGTCAGCAATACTACTCGAATATGACGCGCCTTACTCTCTCGAATGATTTGATCGAGGTTGGATTTGTATTCCGCAAGACTGACTCGCGAAATCAGCCGCTCTTTATTTTTCATGAACAGCCGGTCGGAAACGGCCAGCACGAGTTGACCCAGTCGCAATTCATTGAGCGCCTGGCCCAGATAGAAACTGAATTTGCGTCCACCAAGGTTGACGAAATCCGCATCGGAAATCGTAACCTGTTGGGCATCGTTCGATCCGAAGCTGATCAGGACCACGTCCGGCTCATAGACCAGCGTCTGTTCGAACCGCCTCAGTCCTTGAAAAGAGGTGTACCCCCACACTCCCGCATTGATCATGTCAATCGGCTGCCGTAAATGATCGATGAGTTCGCCCGCATACTGCGGCCAGTTGGGGCCATTCCATTCACCCCAGCCGAGCGTGTTGGAATCTCCGATGGCGTAGATTCGCATCGACCCGGGATGCTTCCCGCGAGTGAGTTCCTTGCCCCGATATCCCTGCGAATTGAAGATCGCTGCATTTGGCTTCGGCCGCCAGATTAAATAACTGTCGCTCACAAAACTGGAGTCTTCAAACGCGTGGTACTGGCGCCAATCCGACTTCTTTTGCACCTCGATTCGCAGAGGCGTGTAGTTGTAGTGAAGCAAAACAAGGATGATCTCGCACAGGGTCAGCGCGACGGCCACAGAGACGGCGACAAGTCCGATGCGGATCAGAAGCGGCTTCATTTGTTTTTCATTTATGGCTCAGCTTTACCACGGTTTCAATGTGATCGGTATGCGGAAACATATCGACGGCTTCGATGCGGTCCGCGTGGTATCCGGCATTCAGGATGATGGGCAATTCAACGGCCAGCATGTCGGGATTACATGAAACGTAAACGGCGCATGGCGGCGCAATGCGTTCGAAAACTGCAGACAGGATCGGTTTCGGACATCCTCCTCGCGGAGGATCCAGAATGACAGCGTCCCACGGCTCTCGCGCCACTCGCGCCAATCCATCTTCAACCCGCGCGGCCATGAAACGCAGACGCCCGCCGGAAATGCGATTCAGCCGCACGTTCGCCTGCGCGGCGCGGACTGCCTGACGATTGTCATCGATGCCGGTCACCTCAGCGCCCGCCGCCGCCAGCGGAAGCGAGAACAGGCCGCTGCCGCAATACAGATCGAGAACCCTGGGCGCCTCCGCGGCGCCATCGATGACACAACGCTGCAGCACGGCCGCCGCGCGAACGTTCGTTTGAAAAAATGCATCGGGTGAAATGAGGTACGACAAATCTCCAACGGTCTCGCGCACGTGGCTGCGGCCATCGATTCGAATCGTCTCCGGGCCGATCATAAACGGCCCCGGAGCATCATTAATATTGATGAAGAAACCATCCGGCCGATCATTCGACTTCAGCAGAGCACGCACAGGTTGGCGCAGCGATTTTTCGTTACGCGTGACGATCAGCATGGCGATCGCTTCACGATCGTCCGCCGTCGCTCGAATGATCAAATGCCGTAGAAGTCCGGCATCGACTCCCGCTTGAATCAAACGATCGCGCAGCGCAAACGCAATGCGATTACCGCGCGTGCTGTGCACCGGACATTCTTCAACGGGAACGATCCGTTTCGATGCACGTTCGTAATGCCCCATCACCAGGCCGCGGCCACGAGGCCCCGGACCGAAAACGAACGCGACCTTTTGACGGAATCTCCAGGGAGGAATGTCTCCCGGCACAGGAACAAATACCGGAGAACGAATGAACTCGGGAGGCAGGCGCCGGCGCAGTTCGGACTCTTTCCACGCGAGTTGATCCGCATAGGAAAGATTCTGAATGCTGCAACCACCGCAAGTCCCGAAATGACTGCAAAGCATGTGCCGTTGTACCATAGCGCGCACTCCAATACAGAGACGGGTTATGGGCTGGGCTGATACGAGTGGCGCGATAAGCGTCAATTGGCATATGCTGGCATATGTATGCCGAAACAAACCATGCCGGCGGGAGATCGCCGCGTTAAGATCTTCAGAAACGGGAGGAACCAGGCAGTCCGGATCCCGCGCGAGTTTGAGCTGCCCGGTAGCGCTGCGGTAATGCGCAAAGAGGGAAAGCGCCTCGTCATTGAACCCGTAACGCCCCGTTCACTGCTCAGTGTCCTGGCCGGTTTGAAACCGGTGAAGGAAAAGCTTCCAGCCGTAAAAGACAAGCCCCCCAAACCGGTTCGCATCTGAAATGCGGTTTCTGCTCGATACCAACGCCGTCTCGGATCTAGTCCGCCATCCGCACGGCAAATGCGCCGCTCGTATAGCAGCGATAGGAGAAAGGAACGTTTGCACGAGCATCATCGTAGCGTCCGAGCTGCGCTACGGTGTTCATAAGAAGAACTCCGTTCGTCTCATTCGACAGTTGGAATTTGGATCGGTTTAGACCCGCGGTATCTCTGGACACTCTGAGAAAAGGCGGCATTCATCTGTTAAGATCACTGCGCCTACGTCATCACCAATTCGGCAAACCTGATCGATGAGGAGAACCCGCACGAATGGCCATCAATCCGGGCAGTTCTGTCGGACCATACGAAATCGTTGGCGCGCTTGGAGCCGGCGGGATGGGCGAAGTCTACAAAGGGCGTGATTCGCGGCTCAATCGAGATGTTGCGATCAAAGTTCTGCCGCTGACATTTGCGGCCGATCCCGACCGCCGGGCGCGCTTTGAGCGGGAGGCCCAGGCGATCGCGTCGCTGTCGCACCCGAATATTCTTGCCATCTTCGACACGGGAATTCACGAAGGCCAACTGTTCATCGTCACTGAACTCCTCGACGGCGAGACGTTGCGCGCACAGATCGGAAGCGTGACTGTCCGTAGAGCGATCGACATTGGTGTTCAAATCGCGCGCGGGCTGACAGCCGCGCACGACAAAGGTTTGGTTCATCGCGATCTGAAGCCGGAGAACCTGTTTCTTCTCACGGATGGTCAGGTCAAGATTCTCGATTTCGGACTCGCGCGGCAGACGAATGCCCCATCAGGCGCCGCCGTAACAGGTGCGCCAACAGCGGCCGGGCTTACGGATCCGGGAATCGCGCTCGGTACTGCCGGCTACATGGCGCCGGAACAAGTGCGTGGCGCGGAATTAGACTATCGCGCCGATATCTTCGCCTTCGGCGCGATCCTCTACGAGATGCTCTCGGGCCGGCGCGCGTTTGAACGGGAAACTTCGGCCGAAACAATGACGGCGATCTTGAAAGAAGATCCGCCTGAACTCGCCGCATCCGGCTTGCACATTTCTCCCGGACTCGATCGCATTGTCCGGCGCTGCCTGGAGAAGCAGCCGCGTCTGAGGTTCCAGTCGGCTGCGGATCTCGGCTTCGCTCTGGAAGCGGCCGCGACACCGACCGGCGCAAGCGCAGTGATGACCGCGCCGGTCAACGTTCCGGCACGTTCGCGTAAATCGTGGTTGATGACGGCCGCCGCGTTCGGTCTCGGCTTCGTTGCAGCGATCGCATTCGCGATCGGGATGGCTGGACCGGCGAAACCCGATCCATCGGCGTTCCGTTTCAGTCCGTTTTCTTTCGAAGCGGGTAGTCAGGGAAATCCCGTATGGTCGCCAGACGGCAAAGCCGTTGCCTATAACGCTTCCACAGAGCGTCCGCCGCAGCAGGTTTTTGTGCGTTACCTCGACCAGCCCGTCGGCAAGCAACTGACGCAGTTCCCGGAAGGAGCGATGCCCGTCCAGTGGACGCCGGACGGGAGGCGAATCGTTTTTGTTTCTTCTCATAAGCCGGCCGGATTGTGGTCGGTTGCCGTCGTCGGCGGCGAACCGGAATCCGTTATGGAACTGGACGCCAGGTCAGGGTCTTCTGCGGTTATTGCGAACGATTTTTCGGCTGCGGCGCTGTTACACAGTGAAAGCGGCGGAAAGATCGGTGTGTGGATTAGCGCACCCGTGGGCGCTCCGTTGAAGAAATATGTTCCGGATCCATTTGCAACCCAAATCATTTACAACCGGGCGAGCCTGGCGTTTTCGCCGGACAAAAGACACATTCTCCTGTTCTTGAACTCCGGGGATCGCGGGCGCGAAGAAGCGTGGCTCATGCCGTTTCCGGCCGATGCAGCGCATCCGCCGCAGTTGATCTTTCAGGATCTCTCGAGTTGGTCCGGAACACCGCAGTTTTCATGGATGCCGGATAGCCGGCACGTCGTCGTGGCGCTTCAAACCGAATTCGGATCCGTGTCGCGGCTCTTCATCGCCGATACGATGTCCAAAGATCGCGTCGCACTTCCCAGTCAGACTGTGAGTATGGTCGTTCCCCGTGTATCGCCCGACGGCGATCGGTTGATCTTCACTCAACCTTCCGGAAGCCTCGATATCGTTTCGTTGAATGTGGAAACAGTCCTTCCTCAACGTTTGGTTTCAACTGAACGCGGAGAATCCATGCCGGCATGGGCGCAGAATCAACCGGCGCTGGTTTATGTGACGGATCGCAGCGGCCCTCCGGAAATCTGGCTTAGAAGCGCCGACGGCGGTACACGGCCGCTCGTCACGGCCGCGAACTTCCCGTCAAATACAACGCAATGGTTCATGACTCCCGCATTGTCCCCCAAGGCAGATCGCGTGATTTACATTTATATTCCACATGAAGCGGGATCCGCGGTTGCCCGTCTTTGGATTTCATCTGTCTCCGGTGGCGCGCCGGTGCCTCTGACGAACGATGGCGGCCTGGGGGAATCGGGAGGAGACTGGTCGCCGGATGGCAATTGGTTTGTGTACCTGGTCGTTCGAGCCGGCAAAATAGACCTCATGAAGGTCAAGACGTCAGGCCAATCCGCGCCGGTTCTATTGAAAGCGGACATCAATCGCAGAAATGTCAGCCTGCCTTCCTGGTCACCCAACGGCGAGTGGATCGAGTACAACGACAAGGGCGAAAACTTGATCTCGCCCGACGGAAAAAACTCGAAGTTTATCGGTGATTTGAAGATCGATGGCTGCACGTTTTCTCACGATAGCCGTCTGCTGTACTGCCTTCGATTCGATCTCGATCACGAGACCTTGTTCTCCGTCGATATCTCGACCGGCGCTCAGAAAACCATCGGCACTCTCGACGGTGAATTTCGTCCCACCAGTAACCTCAACCCCGGTATACGGCTCAGTCTCGCTCCCGATGGGAAGAGCATCGTGTACGGCCATTCCCGCTCCTCCGTCAACAATCTCTGGTTGCTGGAAGGACTCGCTCCCAAAGCCGGTCTCCTCAACCGCCTCCGCTGGTGGAGATAGCCGGGCCGAGTGAGATGATCGCCCGCCGGCAATCATCAGCGCTCCCATTCACAAACAAAAAGTGGCGGATCGGTTTGAAAAGTGACCGATCGGTGCGAGAAATGACCGATTGGTCATTTTCCAGCATGGCGGCGGTCCTTCCACGGACTCATTACGCAAATTCTACCGATTCCGTGAGGCCTTGAATTCGAGGCCAGCGCCTAGGTATAGATATAAGTGCTGACACATTGACAGTTTTGGCCGGTCGCTCATCGCGATTGCGTTTTAGAAGGAGAAACATTATGAAACGTTTGCTTTGGGTTTTGTTTTGGACATCGATTGCTACAACGGTTTGTTCAGCTCAGACAACCCTATACCTTCCACAGGTTGCGGACGGCCAGGTCGGGGGCTTCGCCTGGGAATCGGCAATCGTAGTCACCAATCCTGCCGCGCCGGGTACAGCGGCAGCCAGCGGCACGGTTACTTTTACTAGGGATGATGGATCGGCATACAACCTTGCGTTGACCGATGAACGGGACCAGCCAGTCACAGTTACAGCGGGCGCCGTTCCATTTCAGATTTCGGGTGGACAGACGAGACTGTTTGTTTCAACAGGCTTGGCGCCCACCGTCAGTACGGGGTTTGCGACCGTTACGTCGAATCTTCCTGTCGTAGCCGGGGTCGTGTTCTTCGAGTTTACGGCTACCGGAACGCGGGTCGCGGAGGCAGGCGTTGCAGCCGCAACTCCGTTAACTCAGCAGGGGACGATTGCGGTCAAGGATAACGGCGATACCGGCGTCGCGATGGCCAATCCTGGAACGGCGTCGGCCACGGTCACGTTTCAGCTGCTCGACACGACCGGCGCAGCAGCACTGCCTTCCGTGAATAGAACCGTTGCCGCGAAGAATCATCTCTCGTTTTTTATCAGCGAGCTCTTTCCCAGCCTTCCCAAAGGATTCTTTGGAACGATGAGGGTCACAAGCAATGTTCCGCTGGTCTCCACAACCCTCATCTTCGAGAGCGACGGAAAATTCGCCACGCTGCCGGTGTTTCCGCTTCAATGAGGTGACACCTGCTTCAATCTTCAGGATTGTCGAAGATCTGCTGCAGCCGAGGCCGTAACGGCGGGGGGACTTGATCGAGCCATGCCTGGCCGATCAGGCCGACATCGATCAGGTCTCGAAGGTGGACGCGATCCTTGTCGCGGAAGGACGTCAGTTTCATGCGGACCAGAGCCTCCAGAGTGAGAAGACGGAATGTTGCAGTCGTCTCGGATTCCGAGACATCGGGAACGATATCCGGATAATCGGGCCGGACTCTCTCTGATGCAAATAGGATATGGACAGCGTCCCGAGCCTTCGCGTTCGCGTCGTCAAGAAACATGTCGACTCCCGCCGCGGGCCGGTAAACAAATCCAGCCGTTTCCAAAGCCTTGCGGGCCGCCGGAAGGTCTGCGCGTCTCAACACGATATCGACATCACGCGTGTTCCGCACAGCCGCTTCATCGACCCGCGATACCCACGCAGCCACAGCATTGCCTCCCGCAACAGCATAAGGAACGTGTGACTGATCCAAGGCCTGAGCCGCGCGCATAAGGCGCTGACGGATCTTTTCAACAGCATTACTCATGCGTTCCCAAGACACCTCCATGTAAAATGTGCGGCCCGCTGTCACGTTTTGTTCTTGTCATTCTACAGCTAAAGCCCCGGGGATTTGTGTTCGTCGGATTGGCTGAACAATGCGGCGAAGGGCTTTGTTTCAACGTCAGCATGAAACCGTAAGCGGACGAGGCAGGATGCACATATCCATAAGGTGGAAGGAACCCCAGATCACCGCCCTGTTCAAATCGCTTCAATAACCGCGGTAACCCTTCCTGGTCTTATCGTTTCGGCTCCTCATACAGTCCGAACTCCGTGCCGGCCGGATCCGCGAAAGCGGCGAAGGCGCCGGAACCCGGTGCGATATCGGTACGTGACGTCAGCACCCGGCCGCCTGCGGCTTCAACCTTTTTAAGCGTGTCCGAAATATCGTCCACCATGATGTATACCCGTGTCCGCTCGTCGGGAGTTCTATCGCTCTCTTTTACCCAGGTTCCGCTAACGGAACCTCCGTCGTCGAACGCGAGCGCGCCGTCGCCACGCTTTCGGATAGTCCACCCAAAAATGTTGCTGTAGAACTGGGCGGACGCCTCCGCCGTCATTGCCGGAATTTCCAAATAACAGATCTTGCCGTGGGGCATATTCACACTCCATGAAGTTTGATGGTGAGTAAAACATTTTCCACACAGATTTCCAGGCTTTCTTTGAGCTAGCCGTTTTCGACGCGCGCCTTTATATCCGAGTACGCCGTCTCGATGAGTCGGATTAGCGCTGAGGTGTTTGTGTGCGTTCCCGGTCTCCGCTTCCCATGGCGCATGAACCGGCCGGTGCCTTGTAGCAAACGCGCCGGATCCGGCAG
>CAZWGA010000024.1:0-78354 GCA_964633285.1 uncultured Solibacteraceae bacterium
TTTATTTCCCCGGGCAACACTTTTGGGGTTTGATACTTCGCTAAAACCTGCCCACCCCCCACCCCCGACAACGCCCACCGAACCTTTCCCCGCCACTGTGCTGATAATGCCGGCCGGAGTGACTTTTCGGATCTTGTTCGCGGTCTGATCTGCGATGTACAGGTTCCCGCTGGAATCCAATGACAACGCCGCGGGAGAACTCAATTGCGCCGACGTCGCCAACGCGCCATCGCCACCAAAACCAAACGTGCCGTTGCCGGCGTAGGTCGTGACAATGCCGGCCGGGGTGACTTTGAAAACCTTGAGCCGGCTGGGAACAGCGAAGTAGATATTGCCGGCCGCATCGCGAACCACATCGCCGGGTGACGGTATCACCTGAGTCGTAGCCGTTCCGCCTTCAATAATGACGGTGGTCCCCGCGAAATTCTGAATCATGTAAGGACCCGCCGGAAGAGTTCCGATGAACAACGACACAGGAATGATCAGCGGTGAATTGACAGCCCCGTTCGCCGTGATAGTGATGGTTCCGTCGTAAGCGCCGGATGAAAGACTCGACGTTACCGCAGAAATCGTAAGCCCGGTATTTCCGCTTCCGCCTGTGGGGTTGACGCTCAACCAACTGCCGGTTGAAGAAGCACTCGCGGTCCAACTGAGGCCGCCGGCGGTGAGATTGATGGTCTGGTTCGCGGGATTCACCGACGGGCTCGATGTTGTCAGGATCGCGCGAGTCTTATCGACGGAAATGGATGTCACCGGCGCAGGAACGATGAGCGACACCGCGACCACTGCGGTGTTGACGCCCTGCGGCGATGACACCGTGACTGTACCCAGATATGTTCCCGCAGAGAGAGCGGATGCATTCGCGATGATGTTGATCGACCCGTTCCCGGTGCCGCTCGTTGAACTGACTGAGAGCCAGTTCCCTCCGTTCGGCGTCGTGACCGCAGCCGATGCATTCCAACCGAAAGTCTGCGCGTCAACGGTAATGAACATCGACGACTGAGATGTCAATCGCGTGCGGAACGTGACTTCGCTGAAGCTCGTGGAGACGGTCGTTGTGGTCGCGCTGACCGGGGTGAGCTTGCGAACAACCTGCGCCGCCATTCCGTCGGCGATAAAAACTTCACCTGTTGTGCTGTTGACGGCAAGTCCGTTGGCGTTGATCAGAGCTCTCAGCGCCGGACCGCCATCTCCCGAATATCCATTCCATCCGAGGCCTGCGATCTGGAAGGCGGTTCCTGACGGCGGTTTCTTGTAGATGGCTCCAAAGTAGCTTCCGAAAATATTGCCTGAGGAATCGACAGCCGCCATACTGCCGAAATTGGAGAGCGCGGTCGAGATGTTGCCGCTCGTGTCTACCTTGCGAACTCTGCCGTCGCAAGAGGTGCCGATGTAGACGTTGTTTGAACCATCGATCGCAAGCGATCCCGGACAGGCGAGAGTCGCGGCAGTTGCCGCACCGCCATCACCACCGGATCCAAATGTCCCGTTTCCGGCAAAGGCGCTGATCACGCCGCTTGTATTGATCTTGCGAACTCGATTGAAGGTGTACACGGAGATATAGACATTTCCTGAAGAGTCTGTAGCTACGGCATTCGGTGATCCCAGAGTCGCAGAGGTTGCCGGACCTCCGTCGCCGGTGTCGCCGAAGGTGCCATTGCCGGCGATCGTGACGATGGTGCCGTTGGTTTGAACCTTGCGAATACGCGCATTGCAGGTGTCCGCAATGAAAACTTCATTGGCGTTCGATATCCACACGCCGCTCGGGCAGAGAAGTTGCGCGGAAGTCGCCGGGCCATTGTCGCCGCTGAAGCCGCCGACTCCTGTTCCGGCAATTGTCGAAATGTTTCCGTTCGTCGCGATCTGGCGAATCCGATTATGGTCGGGGTCGGCAAAATAGATCACGCCCGAAGAACTTACAGCGATCGCGGAAGGACTTCCGGTGGCCGATGAAGCCGCTCCTCCGTCTCCGCTATAGATGACGTTCGAGGTTCCCGCGACGGCAGTAACCGTGTTTCCGGACGCGGCATCGATCCTCCGAACGCGAAGCGCACCCATATCGGCGACATACAGTGCGTTCGATGAATCGATTATCATCCCCGCAATGTTGTTGAAACTTGCCGAGAGCGCAGGCCCGCCGTCGCCGGAATCGCAACACGCGCCGCCGCCGGCAAAAGTAGAGATTGTTGTGCCCGTGATTTTGCGAATCTTGGCATTGCCGGAGTCTGCGATGTACACATTCCCACTTGAATCAAGCGCGACACTGTAGGGGTAATTCAACTGAGCGGCGGTAGCCGCAGATCCATCGCCGGAGAACCCCGTTGTTCCATTGCCCGCAATAGTCGTGATGATGCCTCCCGAGATTTTTCGGACTCTCTGGTTGTTGGTGTCTGCAAGGTAGACATTCCCCGCCGAATCCACCCCAAGCTGGCTGTATGAAAATATGTTGAAGGATGCCTGTCTGGCCGGACCGCCGTCTCCGCTGTAACCGTTGGTCCCGTTGCCGGCTATTGTCGTGATGATTCCGTTGGATACTTTTCGAATGCGGGGACCATTCTGCTCGAGAATGTAGACGTTATGCGAGCCGTCGACGCGCACGCTTTGAGGAGTCCCCACTTGAGCATATTCGGGAGCGCCGCCGTCTCCGCTGTAACCATAGTTTCCCGTGCCGGCGAAAGTGCTGATGATTCCGCTCGAGTTGACTTTGCGAATGCGCTGCCCCGCGCCATCCGCGATGTACACGTCTGTCCCATCCACGGCGACGGAATATGGAGCCGATAAACGCGCCGACGTCGCTGCCCCGCCATCACCGCCGGAACCATAGAGTCCGTTTCCGGCGAAAGTTGTGAGCACACCGGAGGTGTCGACCTTGAATACCTTGCTGAGTTGGGGCGCAGGTATGTAGAGGTTGCCCGCCGAATCCTTCGCGACATCCGGTACAAGAGCCAGGCGCTGGGATACCGCGGTGTTGCCGTCAACGGCAACGGTTGGCCGCGTGACTGATGAGATCGTATAAGTCTGGGCTTGCAGGACGGAACAATTACAAATAAAGAAAGCCGCCAAAGCGGCAAGGTAGCCCTTCCTAGGCGTCCACATATTGTCTCCAAAGAAAAATTTCAGGAGACGGTGCGCCGTCCCTGAATTGCGTCGCTATTTCATACCTTCTATAACCGCTCTCTAGTTAACAGTGATTGTGGTGTTCGACAGACTCAGGAAATTCGGATTCGTATCCGCACTGGTGGTGTCCGTGACACTCGTCGGGAAACCCTGAGGAGCAGTGCCCAGAGTAAACGTGCCCGCTCGAATAGGCGTAAAGGTCACTCCCGCAACCGTAAAATTGCCGGACGGCGAGTTCCCTGTCTGGAACGAATTGATGGTAACGAGGCCGACGTTGTTGTCGATATTGACCGTGGTCGGCGTCGTCGTAAACCCTGCGCCATTCCCTCCGGTGACGTTCGATGCGTTCAGAATAACCAGATCTTTGTTGTACGTGATTGTTACTTGATACGAACCGATTGCTGCGGTGCCACTGGAAATATTGACAGTGATGCCTGACGGCGAGATCGTAAGAACTCGCGCCACCGCGGTGAACGTTACGGCAGGCAATGCCGTAACCGTGGCTGATATCGTATTTGTTCCTGCCGTCGATCCAACAGTGGCGCCGATCACGGCATCACCGTTGGAATCCGTGATCGACGATGGCGCCGAAACCGATCCGCCGCCGCTCTGAACAGCCCAGGCAACGTTAACACCCGGTACCGGGATCGAAGCTGAATTCGTCACATGTACCTTCAGGGGCAATAGCAGCGATATGCCGGGCGCTACAACCTGATTGTTGCCTCCGCTGATAACCACGTTCGCCGGAACCAATGAGCCCGTAGCCGCAAAGACCACGGAGGGCATGCCTGAAGCCGAAGCAGTAAATAAATGAGTACCGGTGTTGGAACCCAGGGTTGCGGATACTTGTACGCGGCCATTGGCCCCGGTGTTCTGTGCTGACGCCGGATTGACGGAACCATTGCCGCTTGTCACGGTGAATGTCACGGCCACACCCGAAACAGCATTCGTAAATTGATCCCTCGCCTCAACGACAAGCGGACTCGCCAGGGCTGTTCCCACGGGGCCGGTCTGGTTGTCGCCGGAAATCTTGGCGAGACTCACGGCGACATCCGGGGTCACGTCGATGGATACGTTCGAACCTGTCACGTTACCGGTACCGAGGACAGAGACGATATATGTACCCCGGAGCGTCGCGCTGAATGTCGTTGTGGCAATGCCGTTGACGGGTGTGGGTATCGAGTTTCCGAAGGACACCGAACTGTTCGGATTTGCAGACAGTATCCCCGGGTTCGGAACCACAGGGGTCGTATTGCCGAATTGATCCTGAGCCGTAATCGTGAGATTGGCCTGTGTTCCGGCGACCATCGAGGTTCGATCCGTCGCCAACTGCAAACGTGCGATGGTTCCCACCGCGATCGTCGCACTGAAATCGACATTGGGGAGGCCATTCGAAGCAGCTCTGAAAATCTGTGTTCCAAGCACGCCGCCGGCGGTCGCGGTGGTCTGGGCTTCGCCGTTCGCGTCGGTAACGGCTGAAACCGGGTTCACCGAACCTCCTCCCGTCACGGCGCTGAAGTTCACCGTAACACCGGCGACGCCGTTTGCAGCGCCGTCCAAAACCTTCACGCGCAAAGGCAGAGTAAGGGCGATTCCGGCCTGCCCGCTCTGGTTGTTGCCGGACACGAGTGTCATGTTCGCCGGCGCGCCCGCAGTTACGATCAGGTTGATGGAACCCGGCGTCAACGGAGCGGATGATGCTTGAATCGTGACAGCCCCGCTGACACCCGAAGTGAACAGTGCCGTCGCGATACCTCCGGACGTTGTGGTGCTCTGCGGTACAACGCTGCCGGTGCCGGCAAGGATCGAGTACGTTATCCCGAACGAACCGGCCGGCACGGTGTTTCCGAATCCATCCTTGATCGTCGCTGTCAGGGTCACGCCCGGCCCTCCAGCGGGCAGCGAGTTCGAAGCAGCAGTCAGAACGACCTGCGACGCATTACCCGCAATGCCGGTAATATCAAACGGACTCGAATTGACTCCCGAGGCGCTGGCCACCACGCGATTCAGACCCGCAATCTGACCCATCGT
Organism: uncultured Solibacteraceae bacterium; assembly: GCA_964633285.1. GTDB lineage: Bacteria > Acidobacteriota > Terriglobia > 20CM-2-55-15 > 20CM-2-55-15 > 20CM-2-55-15. The sequence goes on from CAZWGA010000024.1 coordinate 5,149, forward strand.
CAGCATCGTCACCGCGCGGCCATTGCTGTCCGACACAACAGTGGATGGCGAAACCGACCCGCCGCCGCTTGTCACTGAGAACAGGACAGGAACACCCGACATGACCGCGTTCGAGAGATTGCGGACTTCTACTTCAAACGGAACTTGAGAAGCGACGGTGGCCGACTGATTCGGCGATGAGATCACGACAATCGATCCGACCGGTGATACGCGCCGGACAAAGACCGAACCGGACGACAGCAACACCTGTGCGGGTGGCCTCGGTAAATCATTCGCCGCAGCGTCCGTCAATGCGTTCACCGTCAGTATGAGTGAGCTTGTGCCGACTGCTACAGGCGTGAACACGATGTTCGCCACACTGAATGTTCCCGTGGGGCTGTTTCCAACCTGGAACGAATTAAGAATGAGCCGCCCTGAAGTCGTGGTGTTGATGTTCGTCGGCGTCACCGTGAAGCCGGCGCCCGTACCACCCGTCACGTTTGTGGGACTGATTGCGACCTTTGTGGGATCGAAATCAATGGTTACCTGATACGACCCGACAGGCACTGCGCTCGTTACCATCACCGCAACGGAAGCGGGCGCCGTCGGCGTATCGACGGTGACGCCGGCGCTGCCGGTGACGTTGTTGGTCGCAGCGCTGATCGTCGTCGTTCCATTGTCGACGGCGGTCACAAGACCTGATGTCGTTACGGTCGCGACAGCAGGGTTGGATGACGTCCAGGTAAAGATCGGGCCAACCACAATTGTGTTGTTCGAATCGCGGGCGGTCGCAACAAACTGTTGCGTCGCGCCGTATTGCTGCAACGTTGTGCTTGACGGACTCAGAACGACCTGCGTGACAACCTGCGTGACCGTCACCGCCGCGGTGCCTGATCTACCGTCCGCCGTCGCCGTAATCGTCGCAGTTCCCGAGGCGACGGATGTAACCGCACCTGTTGCGCTATTCACGGATGCCACGCTCGGATTCGACGACGACCACACAAACACCCGGTTGGGAATATTGTTCGAATTGACATCAAGAGCATTCGCGGTGAACTGATGCGTGACGCCCAAAGCCGTAAACGTGTCTGTCGCAGGAGTGACTGTGACGGAGTTGGTGATCTGCTGAATGCTGACCGACGCCGACGCCGTCCGCCCTCCGGCCGTTGCTGTGATCGTGGCCGATCCGGCGCTGACCGCGGTGACAAGGCCGGTCTGGGTTACGGACGCGTTCGTCGTCGAGGAACTCCACACAAAGACCGTTCCGCTGATGACATTCGAATTCGCGTCAAAGGCGGTTGCCGTAAGCTGCGACGTCTGGCCCAGAGCGTTGAAGGTGAGGGTGGACGTGTTGAGCGTGATCGAAGACACGGCCTGTTGTACCGACAACGTTGAGCTTCCCGGAATACCGTCCGTCGTCGCGGTGATCGTCGCCGTTCCGGCGCGTACCGCCGTTACGAGACCCGTGGACGCGTTAACCGTTGCAACGGCCGTGTTCGACGATGCCCACGTGAATATCTTTCCAAGGATTGTCCTTCCCTGCGCGTCTTTGGCTTTGGCTGTGAACAACTGCGTCGCACCGACTGATGTGAGTGTTGCGGGCGAAGGCAAAACCTGAACCGAAGCCACCACCGGGTTCTGCGCAACCGTCACGGCGTTTGCGCTCAATGTCACTGTTGCGGGAGGACGCGGTATTTCAACGGCCTGTGTATCCGCCAGGGAGTTGACCGTGATGTTCAGATTGCTGCTGCCGGCGGCAACAGGACTGAAGAGAATCGACGCGACTTTAAAGGTTCCCGTGGGCGCCGTTCCATTGCGCGCCGCCGCAAGAACCAGGACGCCCGGCTGTGAAACGTCGATCGTCGTGGGCACACCGCTGAACGCCGGCACATTTCCACCAGTTACATAGATGGGATCCACTCCGACTTTCGCCGGATCGAAGGTGATGGTCGCCCGATAGGAGCCCACGGCTACCGAACTCGTCACGGTCACATCGATCGGATAAGGTTGCACCGGCCACGTTTGCACAACAAGAGTCGCAACGCCGGCCACTCCTTCTTCCGTGCCCGTAATCGTCACCGATCCGTCACGGACCGCTGTCGCCACACCTGTGACATCAATCGTGGCCACTGAAGGATCGCTGGAAATCCAGGTGACAGGATGGCCAGTAACGACGAGGCCGTCGAAATCATAGGCCGTAGCCGTGAACGTCGCGTGCTGCCCGACGTCGGTCAAAGTGACCGTCGCGGGATTGATTTCAAGGCGCACAATCTCGGGGACAACCCGGACATTCACCGTCGCTGAAATGTTATCGATCGTCGCAGTTATGATGGCGTTGCCGATGGAAACAGCCTGAACGTTTCCGGAGCCATCCACCGAAGCAACCGCCGACAGCGACGAACTCCACGTTGTGGTCTTGCCGGTAAGCACGTTCCCCAGACTGTCTTTCGCCACTGCGGTGAATTGCGAAGAACGGCCTACCTTGATGATGAAGGGTTGAACGTTCGGAGTGATCTCGACAGTTGCCGTCGGCGCCTGCCTGACATCAAACGCCACACTCTGAGAAACACCGCCACCCGGCGCTGGATTCGACACAGTGATCGACCGGCTGCCGATGGTTCTCGGCTGAATCGTTCCTGTCAGCGTGTTGCCGTTGACATACGTTGTCGAAACGGCTGCGCCATCGAGTTGAATTGTTGAACTCGGAACGAATCCGCTGCCGCTGACCGTGATCGGAGTGCTTTGGCCGAGAGGACCGAAGTTTGGATTGACGCTGGAAACTGCCGGCGCCGGATTCTCAATGGACAGGCTTGCTGAATTCGATGTTCCGCCGCCGGACGGATTGGTTACAGTGACCGCGACAGTCCCCGTTCCCGTCCCACCCGGAACAGTGAACGTGATCGTAGATTCATCACCAAATTGGGAACCGACGGAGTTTCCATTCAGCCGGACTTCCGACTGCGATACGAATCCACTGCCGTTGATTGTTATAGGCGTCGTCGCAAGCGCCGTCACGAGAACGCGCGAAGTCGACAGCGAAGTAATCGACGGACGGCCTACTGAAATTGTGATCGTGAACGAATTGGAATCGCCGCCACCGTTTCCTGGATTGCGAACCTGCACGGTTGCAGAGCCAAGCGGCGTGTTCGCCGGAATGGTACCGGTGAGTTGTGTATCGCTTGTGGCCGATGTTGTTATGGGGTTCCCATTCAACAGAATACTGGAATCGCGCGCGAAGTTCGTTCCCGTGACCGTTATGGTTTGTCCGGGGCCCGCGGTCGCAGTTACGCCTGTGATCACCGGAAGCAACGAGTTGACCTGAACTGTCAGCGCATTCGAAGGACCGCCACCTGGCGCTGGATTCTTCACGGTGACGGGCACGTTGCCCAGAGAAAGCAATGCCGGCAATGGAGCCGTCAATTGTGTCTCGGAGAACGTCGCTGTCAGTTCCGCAGGTCCGAACAGAATGGTCGCACCTTCCACGAAATCCGTTCCATTTACAGTCAGCGTTACATTCTTCTGATCCTGCCGCACAGTCGTCGGACTGACACTCGTCAAAACCGGAACAGGATTTTCGAGCGTGAAGCTGACACCGCCGGAAGTTCCTCCTCCCGGAGGCGGATTTGTAACAGTGATGTCCAGTACGCCGCCTTTATTCGCCATGCTGCCCGGAATGACAACGGTGAGGCTTGTGTCCGAATCCAGGAAAGTGTCGAGTGATGTGCCGCGGGCAGAAGCGCGTGAATTGCCGATGAAGCCCTTGCCCGTCAACTGAATCCTCAGTTCACCCTTTTGCACTTTTGACTTGCTCGGTGACACCGACGACAAACTTGGAACCGGACTCGTAATGGTGAATGTACCCGCGTCGGCAGCTCCGCCACCGGGCGCCGGATTCGTCACACCAACTTTGACATCGCCCGCGCGGGCAATGAACCCATCAGCCACATCGCCGGTAAGCTGCGTGCCGGAACCATTCGTCGGAATCTGTGTTCCCGCAAATGTGATGAAAGCGTTCTTTGCGAAACCCGATCCATTGACCTGGATCTGAAGCGATTTCGCTCCTGCCGTCACGGTCTTCGGCGAAAAGGTCGTTACCGATGGAATCGGATTCGTCAGGTTGATTGAAAATGATGCGTCTCCACCACCGGGCTTTGGATTCTGAACGTGGCCGCTGAGAGTCCCCGGGGAATCCAACAGGCTTCCCGGAATCGTGATCGTCAGCGAGTTGTCGCTGATCGATGCGCTCACCGCGATATTGTTGACGGTCACGGTGGTCGCATTGATAAACCCTGAGCCTGAAATCTGAACTCCCAGCGAAGTGCCTCCCGCCGGCGTCGTACTTGGAAGAACCGTACTGATCACCGGATTCGGGTTGGGATTCGTGAGCACGTTGAACGCTATCGATTGCGTCGTGCCGCCGCCCGGCGCCGGGTTCGTCACGGAAACTCCGTACGTGCCCGATTTCACATCTCCTGCAGGTATGACCACGCTCAGCGTCGTGTCGGAAGATGTGGCCGGTGGATACGACTTTCCGGCAAAGTTCACGGTCGAAGTACCGTTGAAATTGTTTCCGCTCACGCTGAGGTTCAGCGTTTTGTTCGGCTCTATTTCCGTGGGCGAAATACTGACGAGCACAGGAACGGCATTCTGCACCGTAACCTTGTTGGCATTGGGATTGTCCGGGGGTGGCGAATCTCCACCCCCCGGACCCGGACTCGAAACATTGAAGTTGAAGGTGCCTGAAGCCGCGTCGCTCGCTGGGGCGATTTTCCCTTCTGCAGTTGACTGAGTCGATCGCGCCTGCAACAACGATTGGATCAATCCGGCAGGAACCACCGCGCGCAGTTCGGTCGAACTGATAAATGTTGTCGGTAGAGTTACTCCATTCAACGTTACAACCGATGTCGGTACGAAACCGGATCCGGTGATGATCACGGTGAAAGATCCGCCGCCGGCAGGGAACGTCTTGGGCTGAATATCGTCGATGCGCGGCCTCGGATTCGGAACCTTGACCGCCGTTATCTCGTTCGCGCCAAAATTCGCGACGATCACTCTCTGGTTGTCCGGATCGACATCCACTCCAAACGCAGCGCTTCCGACCGGAATGTCTTTGATGACTTCTCTCGTGTCGAGGCTCACCATTGAAACGCTGGTCAATGCGCCAAGCGTCAACTGGCCTCCAACAACACCGCTGTTCGTGACTGCCGCGATGTTACTCGCGGTGTAGATGGCAACACCGGTGGGCCCTTTACCGACGGTGATTGTGGACGTGGCCGTCCTCAACAACAGGTTGATCACGGTGACGCTGTTTCCATTCGCGTTCACAACAACGGCAACGTTCGTCTGAGCATTAATGGCTACGGAGCGCGGATACGAACCCACTGGAACAGTACCGAGAACGTTGAACCCGTTGCCCAGATCGATAACGGAAACCGTGTTCAGATTGCGGCTCGTCACAACCGCCTGATTGGTTCGCGGGTGAATCGCAATACCGTATGGACGCCCCGTAACATGGAAGCTTCCGGTAACGGCCAATCCGGCAATGTCGATGACAGATACCGTGTCGTCGTCACCGTTCACAACGTAGGCCCGGTTCCGATCGGAGTCCACAGCAATGCTTGTCGGGAAATTGCCGACGCTGATCGTTTTGACGACCGCATTCTTCGTCAAGTCGATCACCGAAATATTGTTGTCGCCGGTATTCGCAACAAATGCGAGATCGTGAGCCGTATCGATGGCGATGCCGTCCGCCGGACTGCGTCCGACTTTCACTTCAGCGGTCGTCTTCAGAGTTTTGAGATCGACGATGCGTACCGTGTCGTCGGACTCACTCGTGATCAAGGCAATCTTCCGCCCCGGATGAACGGCGACACCCGCCGGAAACGATCCCACCGCAGCGCGTCCGTCAATCAGCGGATCTGAAGGAACCGGATTCACAGCAAGCACGAAAGCCTTCGATCGTCCGCCACCGGGTGGTGGCGTCACCACGACGAGATCGAGATCACCTGTGTTCGCAACCAATCCTGCGGGAACAGCGGCTTTCAATTGGGCCGTATTCACGAAGGTGGTGGCGAGCTGAACGCCTTTCAATTCGACATAAGACGCCGGCGTGAAATCCTGTCCGAGCACCGTAATGTTGAACGCGCCGTTTCCTGCCGATGTCGCGGACGGCGTCACGAATGTGACCAGGGGAATCTGTGAAGGATCGAGTCCGAACGCGAGGAAATTGACGCCGTCCGTATTCTCAAGTTTCTGGCTGACCGCTTTTTCCGCCGGCTGAAATTGCACGCCGGGACGGCTCACGGTGACCTTGTAATCGCCGGCGGGCAACTGCGAAAAAATGTACTGTCCGGCATCGTCCGTGTTTTTGGTCGCGGTCACCGGACCTGTAATCGTCACAGTCACACCGGACACGCCTGCGCCCGTCGTCGCTCCCGAAACCGAACCCGTAATGGCTGCCGTTTTCTGCGCCGGCGGAAGAAAATTCCCAAGCGGTATCTGGTCCGGAACGTTCGCCAGCGCGAGACCGTTCGTGTCGCCGAACAGAACGGCGCCGATAAGGGGCTTGTCTGAACGCACGAATGCCCAGCCTCCGACTTGTTCGAGACTCGCGGGCAGAAGTTCACGGAACAATCTTCCCGAACGTTCATTCGGAGCCAGAGTGAACGGCGCTCTTCCAACCGTCGTTCCGTCGGGCTTCAAAATGTAAAGCTCAACCGCTGCAGGCGTGGCATTGGTATTCACCAGCGTCATGCCTGTAAAGAAGCCTCCGCCTTCCGCGACCTGCGAATAGACCTTAAAAGTGGACGCCGTCGAAGTGTCCGTTGCGGAGACCGCGGCAAAGGAAGGCGTCAGTGTGTTTCCAAAACCAATCGTGCCGACCAGAAATCCCAGCGAAGACTTTGCTTCGATCCAACCGGTCTTCAAATCTGTCGCAGGAAAACCGAAGAGGTCTTGAACTGTAGACCGGAATCCGGCATTCGGCTCGAGGTTCACCCGCTTCGGGTTTCCCGGAACGTTCCAGACCTGTCCATTGTCCTGATAGGCCGTCAACGTCACGTCCTGACCAACACCGCCGGCATTGACGAGACTGATGAACGAGAGCCATCCCCCACCCGTCACGAATTGCGGAAACGCATAGGTGCGCGACGACGAGGGGCGGCGTCCGCTAATCGCAATCGTTTCACGCGCCATCGCCGTTGTCCCCGGCACCTGAAAGTTGGCGACCACTTCATGGGCAAGAATCGGACGGTCGGCCTTGATTTGAACGTGCGACGCATTTTGAAGCGAGGATCCTGAAAACAAAACGGACAGTGTTTGCCGTACCAATCCATGGCCGCCCATCGTGAGGTTCTTTGTCGAAATCACGGTGCCGTCTGACGCGTAAAGAGTAACCGTCACGGCGCTGGGCTCGGAATTGGTGTTGACCAGAGTAACTTCAGTTCGAATCGTATCGTCTTCCGCTGCGACCGGAAGAGTCAGTTCAGCCGAACCCTGCGATGCTTCCGCTCCATCCAGATCATTAACCGATGGAGTACCATTCAGAAAAAATCCGACCACGCCGGATTGCTGACTCGTCGCCTGAACCCATCCATTAAAAGAAGGCGCGTTGAAGATTTCCGCCGCCAGTCTGGCATATTGGCCACCTGCCGGAATAACCACAGTGACGGGATTCTGGATTCCCTGTCCTGCGAGATTCGTGCCATCTGGTTGAATCGCCGTAAATGTAACGGACACTTCCTGCGGCGTGGGATTGCTGACCGCGATTCCGGTAAAAAGCTGGCTCGAGGAAATAACGCGCGGATAGTTCAGAACGGTTTGGGCCTGAATCAGCCCAGGAAAACCAAGGGAAAGTGCAAGGAGGAGTAGAAACCACGTGCGAAGAACCGCAGAGAATGCACCAGGTGTCTGACGTTCAATTAGCTTCGTCTGCGACGGGTTGCTAACACAACCACGTTGGTTCATCCTGAACTTCACTCGATAACACCCATCAGATTAAAACTTACGACCCGCAGCAGGATCTTCTTGTGCTGTGCTGCTGTCAAGCGAAAATAAGGGAAAACTGGATTTCACTAATCCCTAGAACTTGAGCACAATCAAGGTGCTATCGTCATGAGTAGCTTCGCCACTCACGAATTGTTCGAGGGCCGATCGAATGCTTCGATGGATCTCTGCGGCGGTTAATTGTCTCGCTGCGGAAACGACGTTGGTTAGACGATCCGTACCGAATTGTTCTCCCAGCATATTCTCGGCTTCGCTGACACCGTCCGTATAGATAACCAGAACAGAACCGGGTTCAACGTTCTTGATTTCACGCTCGTAACGGAGTTTCGAAAACAATCCCACCGGCGGTCCGCCGCCACCTTCAAAAAGGATGGAATGGCCCGCTTTGGTGATATTGAACGGTGGATTGTGTCCGGCGCGAATGTAATGCACGCGGCCGCCCACCGGATCCACCAGCATGACCAGCATGGTCACGAAAACACCGGCACCTGTGGTTTCAACAAAGGTCTCGTTCAGAATGTCGGTGACCAATTCGATCGCGTGAACGTGACGCACGAGCGCGCGGCAGGCCGCGTGAAGCGAGGACATCACGAGCGCGGCGCCAATGCCTTTTCCGGAAACATCGCCTAGCATGACCAGGAATCTTCCCTGATCAAACGGGAAATAACCGACATAGTCGCCGCCGACGGCTTCGCACATTTCGCTTGAAGCGGCGATCTCCACTCCTCCGTAGCTCTCGGGAATATTGGGATAGAAGTTTTCCTGGATTTCCCTGGCCAGGACAAGCTCCTGCTCGATCCTTCGTTTTTCCAGAATCTCCCGGTGCATCTTGGCGTTTTCCAACGCCAATCCGACATGCACGGACACACCCGCCAAAAATTCTTCGTCTTCTTCAGTCAGCGGCCGCTTGCGGTTGAGAAGTTCGAGTACACCAACGATCTCTCCAACACGGTTCACAATCGGCATGCAATAGATATCGGTGGTCCGGTAACCCAACGTGGTATCAAAGCTGGAATCAAACCTGGAGTCGGCATACGCGTCGGGAATATTGATGGTCTGGCCGGTTGCTCCTACAGCTCCGGCAATTCCCTTTCCCACCGGAACAACGATTTCCTGGTCCATGACGTCCTGCGCCACCAGAGATCGCAATTCCTTTCGCGAACGATCCATGACGAAAACCGTTCCACGATCGGTTCCAACCTCATCCCGGACAATCCGCAAAATAATAGAAGTTAATTCAGACAGATCCAGGGTCGAGTTCAGAAGCTTTGCCGCCTCGAGAATGCGATGCAGACGTTCAATGCTGCGAATCGCATCCTGATGCATATGGGCAGGCGTGCTCATAAGGTTTCCGGGCTGCATTAAGCCACAAAAGCATCGAAAAGTCGATATGAGCCTTAAGGATAGAGTTAGTTGCTTTTGGACGTGAGTGACGTTGCGGAAAGGCTGATCGTCGCCGATGGCAGGGCATCACCTGCTGTATTGAACACCGCGGCATCGCTGATGGTCAGGTTGGAGGTACCGGCTGCTTTTCCGGAAAAGGCAAGGTGTGCCACAACGATGGTTCCCGTCGGTGAACTCGACGTCTGGAACGAATTCAAAGTGACGGTGCCTGCAACGGTATCGATGTTGACGGCCGTGAGCGTATTGAACGGATTTGCCCCAGGCGTAACACCTACTTGTGAAAGACTTACGACCGCAGAGTTAAAGTGAACGGTTAGCTGATAGGCTCCCACACCCTTCGACGGATCGGTTGAAGCCGGCGCAGTGATCTGGACCTGAACATCGGTTGGAGTCACGGTAAATGTCCCGCCCGATCCTCCGCCGCCGGTGCCGCCACCTCCGGTCCCACCACCCCCTGTGCCACCGCCGCCGGTGCCGCCGCCTCCCGTTCCGCCACCACCCGTTCCTCCGCCCCCAGTTCCTCCTCCTCCGGTACCGCCACTTCCAGTTCCCCCGCCTGATGGAGGCGACGATGTGCCGGGGCCCGCAGCAAAGCTGGTGCTCCTTAGATTAGTGGAAACCGTGAACGGCGACGAGGAAGGCGTAAAGCCCAAATCAATCCGGCTGGGCGTTACAACATAATTTCCGGCCGGCAGATTCTTAAGAACGTAAGCTCCCGAATAGTCGGTTGTCGTCTGAACGCTGACAGGACCGATGGCGTCGACTCGAACGCCGCCAAGCGCTGCGCTGGTCGCAGTTGAGATCTTTCCGGAGATTGCAAATCGATCGGTCGAAGGAACGGCGAGCCGGGCGATTGCTTCCGTGGATTGCGCGGGGATCTGGGACAACACTGCAAGATTCCATGCGCCGAAAATCTGCAGTCCAAAAATCGGAACATTCGATTGGATCCAGACGGTTCCGCTGGTTTCACCAAGAACCTCCGGCATCATTTCCCTCAATAACAGAGCGCGTTTTTCCAGAGGCCTCAACGTTTGCGTTGACGTGCTCAACACCGATGATTCACGGGTGACGAGCGTGATGGTGACGTTGGCGGAGGTATCGCCGGGGTTCAATATGGCCAGTCCTGTAAAAAGATCCTCACCGCGATAGACAATCGATGTCTGCTCCGCGATGTGCGATTGCAGCAATCGCGTCGAAGGAGTTTTCCTGCCGGGCAGCGCCGTGATTCCACCCGCATCGAGTGAAACAAAGACCTGAAAACCTTCCAGCACCTCCGCCCCCGTGCCGGTTGTTGCGCGAACCCAGCCGGTTTGCAAATCCTGATTCCTGAGACTAAACACAGCTTGAACGGTGTTGTGCAGCACCTGGCCGGGTTTCAGTTGGACCGTCACTGGGAATGCGCCCGCACCACCGCCATCGAGGAAATACTCCAGTTTCACATCCTGGGCGGCAGCACCTGCGTTCTGGAGGAACAGCGACGTCGCGTATCCGCCCCCCGTGGCAATGTGTGGAAATATCAGCGTTCGTGAAGGCGAATCGACTCGGGCATTGAGAATTGCAATATCTTTTGTGCCACCTCGAACAACTTCCGCACCGAAAATCAACCCATCCGCGGCGGCCTTTAGATAACCAAACTCGATGTCGTTAATTCCGAAAAGCGTCGCCGGCGTACCGATCAGTTGAGCCTTCGGCCCAACGAACACATTCTTCGTGGTGACTGTCGCCCCATTCGCGTCGAGGAGCGTCAACTGGATTGAAAGAGTGGAATTCGTGGGATTCGTCAGAGTGATCTCGCTGGAAACTGTGTCACCTTGCACGATCCACGGGAACGTAATGGCCAGGGCGGCTGGAGCGAACTCCCCGCCATCCGTGGTCGTTACAAAATCGCCGTTCAAGTAAAAGCCGGAGATACCGGCTATCGACGACGTCACTTGAACCCATCCGGATTTGCCCTGAGCTTCGGGAAAGAACTCCGTCGTCAGTCTTGCGATCTGGCCTCCGCTATTGACGGCGATCACAACAGGACTGCCGGCAGGTTTCCCATCCTGACCAAAGAAGCTCAGCGTTACCGAAGCTCCATCTGCGGTGGGGTTCGAGAGCGCCAGGCCGGACGTGGCTTCAGAAGTCGCCACAACGCGCGGAAAGAATGCCGCATTCTGCGCCTCGAGGGTGAATGCAGCCAGTCCCATCAAAATGAATGCAAAAAGAATCCTTCTCATCACTGCTGAAAAACAGCCAGGCGCTGACGAGCCTGAGCCACGTACTGCGAATTCGTATTTCCGTACTGCTGAACGTAGGTCTGCAGCGTTTGCTTTGCTGCCGGCATGTCTCCTTTCATTTGGTATGCCAGGGCCAGATTCAGGACGGCAGGTCCGAAATCCGGTTGCTGTTGAAGCGTCGTTCGAAACTGGTCGATGGCCTCCGCCGGCATTTGCTTTCGGAGGTATCCTACACCGAGGTCATGATGAACTTCAGGATAAACAGGTTTCGTTTTTGCGGCCTGCTGGTAGTACTGCATGGCCTGATCCAACTGGCCCGCATCGTTGTATAGAACACCCAGATTCCGATACGCCTCCGCGGCAAATTGGCTTGCAGTCAATTCATTAAACGTTTTCTCCGCTGTCGAGCGGTCGCCCGCGCGCGAGTACGCAACACCCAGGGAAAGCTTGAACGAGTCGAGGTCGGGGCGAAGATGAACTGCCTGCTTGTACGCTTCAAGCGCTTCCTTAAACTGGCCTTTCTGGGTTAACGCTTCGCCTCGATTAAAGTGTGCGGCGAATGACGCCGGCGTAATTTGAAGCGCCCGATCGACTGCCTGCAAGGCTTTGTCGGGCTCCTGACGGCGAATATAAAGCACAGCCAGGTTGATAAAGCCCTCGGTAAAGTCAGGGGCCAGCGACGTCACCTTCAGCAACATCTCTTCGCCCTTGTCGAGATCCTTCTGATCGAGATAAATCGCCGCCAGATTGGAATATGCCGCGTGTATGTCCGACTTCAATGCGAGCGCATGCTGATACTCCCGAATTGCTTCCGGCATTCGTTGTGCCGCCTGATAAGCCTGTCCCAGGTTGAAATGAGCGCGCGGCTTCTGCGGGCCCTTGGCTTCCGCGTCTTCCCACAACGCAATATTGTTTGCAAACACCGTATTCCGCGACACCGTCATTGAGCCGAAAAGAAAGATCAGAGCGGCAAGGCCAATCCAGCGCAGACCTGAATAATTGCGATCGAGCCAATGAAATACCCAGGCAAATAAAAATGCGACGCCGAGTCCGGGGATGTAGGCACGATGCTCCAGCACCACATCGGCCAGCGGAATTGCGGCGTAGGCCATCAGCGGCGAAATCAGAAGCGCTGTCACTCCCATGCCGAGAAGCGGCTCCCGTTTGTAGTAACGCAGAGTCAACCATGCCAGGCCGGCAAGAACAACAATCGAGAACAGAAACTCCGAGCTGTACCAGTAATCGACTGGCGTAATCTGCGGATCGGCGCTCAAACCTGCTGGAAAAACAAATCGGGGAAAGTAATACCAGACGATGGAACTCAGATAGGTTCGAAGATAAGTCGCAACGGGCAGAACTTTTTCAAATCCGGCATTCACCAGCACCTGGTTTCCACCGACCGTTGCATAGAGTGTCCTGAGCTGGTCTCGAATCAGTACAACAGCAACCACCGGAATGGCTGCAAGGGGCACAATCCATCGCCAATCTTTTTTCTCCGAACGCAGAAAGACAATCGCTGCGAGAAACAACGGAAGCGTAATCGCCTCCTGCTTTGCCTGCCAGGCCAGAAGGCCCGATACCGCTGCCAACGCGAAATAGACCACCTGCAGCGCGCGGCGCCTGCAATCGAGACCCTTGAAAAACAAAAGCACGCCCGCGAAATAAAACACCGCGCACAATACTGAAGATCTTCCCGCGATATAACTCACCGCTCCCGAAAACATCGCGTGGACAGCGAACACAGCCGCGCCGGCAAAAGCCGCAAAACGGGCGCGCGCATCATCTCGAAGGGCCGTCAGAATGATTCCGTAAACGAGGAGAACATTAACAAGGTGCAGGACAAGGTTCACCACGTGAAAGCCAAACGTCCGGAGGCCGGTGAAATAAAAGTTCAAGCCGTACGTAAAGAACAACAATTGCCGCCACCCGGCACCGAGGGCGACGGCATCACCCAGGGTTTTGATGTTCATCAACTGCGGGTTCTGCATCACAATCTGTTGATCGTCGAAAACAAATTCACCGCTCAGGCTGTTGCTGTAACAGAGGACGGTCAACGCGATCAGAATAAAGGCGTGAAGATACACGTTGTCCAGCACGCTGCCGGCTCCAACAGGCGCTGTCTTCTTCGGTTTAACCCTGGGATTCTTCTTACTGGATACGGTACTGACCTGTGAGGGCATTACAACATCTATCGTTTGGCGTTCGTTCGGGCATTGTAGCACACGGACGGGCCCGGCGATGCGCCGCAGCAGACGAACGGGTAATGTCGGATTCGGAAACCGATTTTCAGTAGGCCCGGACCATGCCGACAGACAGACCCGGCAGACTCTTTCCAGTCGTGTCGGTAATCTCATCGACCTGGATTCCAAATCTAATGCCCAACGGAGCCTTGAGACGGGCCACTGCCACGCGTCCACCGGGATGGGAGCCCACCTGGAACGACGCGATCGTTATTTGACCGGCCGCGTTATCGATATTAACCACGAGCGGCTTGGAGTCGAAACCCTCGGCGCTGCCTCCGTCAATGTCTTTGGCGGAGAACTGTGCCAGAGCCGGATCAAAAGTCAGGCTGACCTGATACGCTCCGATGCTTTCGGTGCTGTCGATGACGATGGCCAGGTCTTCGAATTGCACGGAGTCCTTGAGGCCGCCTTTTCCAGCGGGACGTTCCGTTTCTGCATCGATCACGGCAACCACATCCGCGTTGGACGCAACCTGCAGTTTCGCTGCACGGCCACCTGCAATTCCTGATGAAGGCAGCTCAATCTGACCGAAAGGCCGCACGGAGACTTGCTCGGTTCCAACATATCGGCCATTGTGGTCGGTCCCGGTAATCGTTAATGAGGCGGCAAACGGATTAGGATTCGAAAGACGTACCGTGCTCTTGCCGGACTCCGAAACATTCAATGCCACTTCGCGTGACGTCCATTCCTGGGCTTCAAACAAAGCAGTGGAACCGTCGATTCGCGTATAGGTCAATTGAATGCCGTCGTCGCGGGAAACGGCTCCGATCCAGCCGGTCGCCGACGCGCCTTTGAGGCGCAGCGCTTCACCCAGCGTCAGCGATTTCGTACCGTGCGCTTTAACCGGCATTTGAAACTCGCCCAGCAGTTCGCCGGAGCTGGTGAACGCCCAGAGATCCACGGTCGTGTCCCTGTCATTCTGATTAGCGATGAGGAACTGCGTATCCTCGCTGTCGCTGAAACGGAATTGCGGGACATACAAACGTGTCTCCGCCATCGCTGAAGTTGAAACGAGGATCAACGCCATCATGGCCACAGTTGAAATGAGAACCGTTGTCTTTTTCATAATCCACCTTTTCAAAAGGTAGTCATCATCACCGTTATGTCAAACTTTATCCATCCGTCTAATTGATTGTCAGACTGCTCGCCGACAGACTCAACATGTTCGGACTCGCGTCCATACCGCCCGTATCCGTGACGGTAATTCCGCTGGTAGTTAATGCCGACGTACCGCCGCGCAATCCGGTAAATGTGAGTGTTGCGACGGTGAAGTTACCGGCGGGCGAGTTGCCGGTCTGGAACGCATTGAGCGTCACCGTACCGGAAACGTTGTCGATGTTCACAGTTGTCGGCGTTCCCGTAAATCCAGCGCCGCTGCCTCCTGTAACGTTGGCTGAGGTCAGGTTAACCAGATTCTTGTCGAACGAAATCGTTACCTGGTAAGCGCCGATTGCCGTTGTGCCGCTCGCGATATTGACCGTCACTGTCGTTGGAGCCACAGTCATCGGATCCTTGGCTGTCGCCGTGAAGGTCACGTTCAACGAGCCGAGAGTCGCTTTGAATGTGTTTGCTCCGGTATTGGGGCCGAGCGTCGCCGTTATCACAGCATCGCCGTTCGAATCCGTGGTTGAAGTTGCAGCCGAAACAGAGCCGCCTCCCGCCGTAACCGACCAACTGACGACCGCACCCGGCACAACAACGTTCGTTGATGTGGTGACGTGCACCTTCAGCGGTGTCAGTAACGACAGAGCCGGCTTGGCCACCTGGTTATTACCCGCGGTGATTGTCATATTTGCCACGATCAGAGTGGCAGTTTCCGAGAACACCTGGGTAAACGCGCCTGCCGTTGCAGTGTAGTTATGCGTGCCCGATGTTGTACCCAGAGTGGCGGTCACCTGCGCTCGCCCGTCGGCGCCGGTATTCTGCGCGCCCGTCGGGCTGACAGATCCGTTGCCGCTGGTCACGGTGAACGTCACCGAAACGCCGGACTTCACATTGTTGAATTGATCGCGCGCCTCGACAACAAGGGCGGCCGTCAGAACTGCTCCCACACCGCCGGATTGCGCATCGCCGGAAATCTTGGCGAGGCTTGCCAGCACGTCCGCGTTGCCAGTGACGCTTACGCTGATCGTCGTCACTCCGTTCGCGGCTGCCGAATAAGTATTGGTGCCGGCCCTTTGACCGAGCGTAATCGTGGTGCTCGCATTTCCGTTCGCATCCGTTGTTACCGGTGTCGGATTGACAGCTCCGTTGCCGGTTGTTACTGCGAAGGTAACGGCCACACCAGGCACAGGATTCCCTCGAGTATCACGAGCCTGAACAGTCAGTGTCTGCGTCGTGTTTACTGTCGCAGCATTGTTCGTGCTCGTTTGAACGAGGGCCGTCGCTACCGATTGAGTGGCAGTCGCTGTGAAGTCGGCCGTCAATGCCCCCGAAGTCGCCCTGAAGGTATGCGTCCCGACCGCGATGCCCAGTGTTGCGATGACTTGGGCCGTTCCGCTGGCCGAAGTAACCTGAGCTCCCGTGGGACTGACTGAACCATTACCGCTGGTCACCGTAAATGTTACCGATGCACCGGCAATTGCATTGGTGTATTGATCGGCAACTTTTACAACAAGCGCATTGGCCAGGGCCGCACCATTGTTTCCGGTTTGTGCATCGCCGCTGACCTTGATCAACTGACTCGCGACATCGTTTGTACCTGTTACCGTCAGTGTGACGGGTGTGAGCGCGCCGACCGTTGCTGTGAACGTATTCGTCCCAATGGTGGTGCCGAGTGTGATCGTTGTTGAAGCGACGCCGTTATCATCGGTTGCGACCGTCGCGGTCTGGACCGATCCATTGCCCGCTGTTTTGGCGAAAGTCACATTCACCAATCCCACCGGGTTGTTGTTGGCGTCTTTCACCAAAACCGTGAGCGTCTGTGTCGTGTTAACCACCGCCGACGTTGCGTTCGTGCTGGTCCTGGTTATCGACGCTGGATTACCGTCCGTACATGTTTCGGAGAAGTTGACCGGCGATCCCGTGAGAGCCGCCGTTGCCGAGAATACATAGACGCCGCGCGTCGGACCGCATGTAATCGCAACGCTTACCTGACCAGTCGTGGCGTTGCTGTTTTGTGCTCCTGTTGGATTGACAACACCTGCACCGCTGGTCGGCGCAAACGTTACAGCCGAACCGCCAACGGGATTGCCGAATGCGTCCGTCACCTTGGCGATCAGAGGATTAGCAAACGCAGTGGTCTTGACAGTGCTCTGGCCGCCGCCGCTTACCGCAACGATGTTCGAAGCGGCGCCCGCCGTAACCGTGATCGTTACCGTACCGGATATTACTCCGTTAGCGGAAGCCGTCACCGTGTACGATGTCGCCGTCGTCGCGGAGAACGTGGTCGTACCGACGCCGGATGTAAGCATCGGTGTCGTGGTTCCAAACGTTACAGACGCCGCCGGCACCGCCGACAATGTCACAACGTTGGATGCATTCAGAACCGTGTTGTTGAATGAATCTCTCACGGTGACGGTGAGATTGGTACTCACGTTCGCCGCAAGATTGGTGGATGCCGCGGTCAGCAGCAGATTCGCCGCAGGACCTGCGGCGATTGTCGCCGTAAAGTCCACCGGCGTCAGACCGGTCGCGGTCGCTCTGAACGTCTGCGTGCCGACTGTTCCACCTGCAGTCGCGGTTGTTGAAGCTTCACCGTTGGCATTCGTTACTGCCGTCAGCGGACTGACCGATCCGCCTCCATTAACCGCGCTGAATGTGACCGTTACTCCCGGAACCACATTGTTGAACTGATCTTTCACCTGCACTTTGATTGCAGTGCCCAGAGCCACGCCGGCCTGGCCATTTTGTCCCGTGCCTCCAGTGGCCGTAACGCTCGCGGCGGCGCCTGGCACCACAGTCACAGTTGCATTACCAGCCGTGAGCGTGCCCGAAGTTCCCTGAATGGTATTGCTGCCTGTCGTAACCGAAGTAAAGGTTGTCGTCGCAATTCCGGCAACGGCATTGACCGTCGTTGCAGACAGAGTTCCCGATCCGGCAGTCACCGCGAAAGTAATGCCCAGCGTATCGCCGGTTCGGACATTGCCATATTGGTCTTCGATTTTTCCGCTGATCGTGCTGCCCGTTCCACCGGCTGTAATCGATGCCGGCGATGCGACAACTTCGATCTTCGATGCGGCTAATGGATTACCGGTGACCTGGAAGAATGCGCTCACCGTTCCAGCGCTGGCCTGAATTCTGTTAATGCCGGCTAGCGTTCCCAGCGTGACAACAGTCGATGCGCGGCCCGACGAATTCGTGTTTACGGGCGTGGCAGAAACAGACCCGCCACCCTGCACAGGTGTAAACGCCACCGCCTGACCAACCAGAATGGTGTTGTCTCTCTTGCGAACTTCGACTTCGAGGGTCACGGTGGTTCCAACGGTCCCGGATGTTGTTGTCGTTATGATCGTGACCGATCCAACCGGTGGATCCGTGAACGTGAACACAACGCTGTTGCTCTGACCGCCGCCCGGCGAGGGGTTGGAAACCGATATCATCTTCGGTCCCGACGTAGCCGCATTCAGCGAAACCGTCATCGTCGAACTGCTCACATACGATCCGCCTGCGGCATTGTTGTCCACCAGGACGCTGGATGAGTTCGTAAAGCCGGAACCGGAGATCGTGACGAGAACTGTATTCGTGGCATCCGCCGACGTCGGACTGATGCTCGTAATCACCGGAACCGGGAATCCAACCGTCAATTCCAGGGCGCTCGATTCACCGCCGCCGTCCGGAGGCGTGAAGACGCTGACCTTGTGAATGCCGGGCGCTACTGCACTACCCGAAAGAGTCGCCAACAACAGAGTGGCATCAACGAACGTAGTTGTGACTTGCGCGCCGTCGACTTTCACCACGGAAGTCACATCGAAGTTGGTTCCCATGACCTGGACGTCTGCTGTGGTTACGCCTGGAGACAACTTGTTCGGATTGAGCGAACTGATTGCGGGAACCGGTTTTTTGACCGGAACCGTGAACTTCACGCCGGTCGAAGTTTTTCCGCCAACCTGAACAATCACATTTCCGGTTACCGCTTTGTCCGGAACCGTCACGGTGAGTGATGTCGTCGTCGCCGCAGTCACATTGGCCGTCAGGGCCGTGTTTTCCGGGCCTGCAAACGTGACGACATTGTCTGAAGCCGTCGCGCTGAAGCCGCTTCCCGAAATCGTCGCACTTGTTCCGGGCAGACCGCTTGCCGGATTGATTCCATCAACCTGGATCAACTTGTCTGAACTGAGAGGAAGTGCGTAAACCGTGAAATGCGTCACTTTGGCTGATGCGGTTCGTCCGGAATCATCCACGATTGCAACAAAGCCGCTGTCGCCATATTTGCCGGTGGAGGGATCAAAAATAAGCAGAGGAATCTGCGTACCGGGATCCAGTTGAGCGCCTACCGGGAAAGTCAACGTGACGGGAATCTTGAATTGCGTTCCCGAAGGCTGCGCATCCACCGAAGCAACCACCTTCTGCGTGGATGACGGCGGCGGCAATACGGTCGACACGGCACCCAGTTGAATGGGTGTGTCGTTCTGCAATGCGCCTGGAGGAATCGCGATCGAGGATCCTGTTGACGAGATCACATTCGCGCCCGTGTTCGCGTTCACAACGCGGCCGCTGGCCTGCGGCTGCAACTGCACACCTTGCGCAGCAACATTGGCAAGAAAAGTTAACGATGGCGAACCAAACAATTCGAATGCAAAAACCGGACGGGACGCGCTGACACGAACGTATCCACCGAGCTGGAGCTGCAAATCCGGAAACAATTCGTTCATCAGCCTGGAACGCCGCTGTCCTGCCGCCAGGGTGACAGTCGTGCTTCCAACGCGCTGCCCATCGGGATTGTACGCATCGATCGTGATGCTCGAAGTCTGAGTATTCGGGTTTAAGAAGGCGAGACCGGTGAAATATCCGGCTCCCTGCGCAATATGCGAGAAGAACAAATCGGAATAACTCGTCGATTGCGCGGGAACGGCGGACAGCAACACGCCGTCATTTGTTCCGTAGTCAAGATATCCAACGAAACCGCGCGTCGTTCCCTGAGTGTCCCAGCGAATGTAGCCGGTGATCAGCGCATTTCCCGTAAGTGAGAAAAGTGAATCTGCTGTTTGTTCCAGGCGCCCGTATGCCGGAATTCTCTTCTCGACGGTAACCGCCGGACCAATACTCGTCCCATTGGCTTCGAGTCCATCCGCGGTTATGCGGACAACCTGCTCGGTATTGCTGTAGTTCACCAGGGCCAACCGGGTTGTGTATCCCGCCTGGCTGGCAAGATGCGGCAAATAACCAATGCGTGCCTGAACCGAATCCGGAACGGCATTCAATGCGGCAACATCCAACTTGTTCTTATACGTTTCGAATCCAACCAGCGACTGAGCCGGCGCTGAAAACGGAACGCCCGAACTGTCCACCACGACATACCCTTCCTGACCGGTTGCTTCCGGCAGCAGGTTTGTCACCGGTCCTGAAAAACCGGTTCGGGCCTTGATCGGGAGGTGTTTTCGAACGACCTGACGCCCGTTGTTGTCGAAGAAAGTGACTGCGGCGATGGCAAGATCGGTTGCGCCCGCATTGACGAAAGTAATCGTTGTTGGAGTATCGGCTGATCCGGAAACTTTGGGAAAGATGATCCGCGTGGACTGCGTCGTCTGGAGTTCGGCGCCGTCGATGAAGGTCAGGTTTTTATCGAATACAAGGAAGAAGCCTTTCAGTGCGACTGATGAACTGTCCAGTTGTACCCATCCGATTTTGCCCGTAACGCCAGTTCCAAAAATCTCGACGGCTCGCAGCGCTTTTTGTCCTGATCCGGGAACAGTGAGCGTGGCGGGATTCTTGATGTCCGTGCCGGAAATCATCGCTCCGGTGTAGTCCCGGGCCGTCAGCGTAACTGTGACACTGGATAGAGTCGGATTCGACAACGCGATTCCGACATCTGCGGAGTCGGTTGCCTGGAGAACCGGCATGTATAGTGTTTGCGCAGGCGTCTGAGCTTCGAGCCCCCACGCCGAAAGGCACAGCATTACAGTTCCAAGGAAAATGGTTGGCCAATTCGACGGGCGGGAAGTCTGACGGTTCATCACAAAATCTCCTGATTCCTTCATTCGGGCTTGACGGCAGATGCTGACAAGTCCCTGGATTAATGATCTGGGGACCAAAGAAGAGGGTTTACTCGTCTCCTAAGGTGCGCGCCTTTTATAAAGGATTACCGTAGGTTTCTCAACATTTTTCCCACATCCTTGCGTTACAAAAATGAGACCGGGCACCGACACAATACGTAAGGGCCGGGACAGCACCAAACGAAAAAACCCGAAAATGAATGTATCCGTCAATTCCGATTGACCACGAACCCGCATTTCGCGAAGACTTTTCCCCCCAATGATTCGTTCCAGAAAATGGATTCTGCTCATCCCCGCTATCGTTGCGATACTGTATGGCCCATCGCTCCACTCGCCCTTTGTTTATGACGACCGCATCCATATTCTGGAAAATGATCAGGTCATGTCGTTCAGGAGTGTTTTCGACCCGGACTCCATCGAAAAGCTCTTTGGCAGTGGCTTTGGTCTCTCGGGAAGACCACTGCTCTTTTTGACGTACGGACTGAACTATTCTTCGGCCGGCCCTCATCCCGAGCAATTCCGGTTAACAAATCTTGCGGCGCACAGCGTCAACGCCATGCTTCTGGCGCTGCTGGTGCTGGAACTGGAACAGCCTCTGGGTTGCGCGCTCCTCGCAGGAGCTCTGTTCGCTGCGCAGCCGCTGCTCACCGAATCCGTTACCTACATTGCCGGCCGGTCCAGTTCGTTGTGCGGCGTCTTTTACTTCTCCGGACTTCTGTTGGGAATTCGCGCTGGACGCCTCAAAGGGAAACTACAGGCGGCGTGTCTCGTAGCGGCAGGTCTGTGCGCGGCTCTCGGATGGCTTGTCAAACAAGACGCGATCGTCCTTCCGGCGGCGCTTGTAGGAATAGTGTGGGTCGCGTGGCCCGCCGCTGTGACTACAAAGCGCCGCGCCGCCATCACAGCAGTCTGCATAACGTTTCTTGCCGTTCTTCTGATGGTACAGAGTCGATCGATAGAGGCGGTACAGGCGACAACCCGGGAAAACGAAGCACTCGTCGCAGCAGGTTTGGAGAAAACGATCGCGTTTGCGCCCTACGTTCTGACTTCGCTAAGAGAATGGACAGCCTATTACTTCTGGAGATTGTTTATTCCCCTGCGGCTCAGTGTCGATCCCGGCGTTTCGATTGTCACGAGCGGGAGCAACAGCGGTATCTGGATTTCCGTGGGTCTGATGCTGGCAATCGGCATCGGGGCTCTCCGGATTCGATTACGAAACCGCGCCGCAGCGGCCGCTCTGCTGTTTCTCGTGATTTCACCACTAAGCGCGTATTGCCTGTTCCCTCTCGCGGATGTTATCGGAGAGCACCGCGCATACATGACCGTCGCCGGCGCCGTGATGCTGATCGCGATCGGCTTGTGGCGGGTTCCCGGCGCCGCCTGGTTCTCAATCGCGGTGCTCGTTTTCTACGGAGGCCTGACGATATCGCGGAATCGCATCTGGAGCGATGAGGCGCTTCTGTGGCAGGACGCAGCCGAAAAAGCGCCCGCGAAAATCAGGCCCCACCTCAATCTCGGCGCGTTGTATCAGGTGCGAGGCCAGGCGGACCGCGCAATTCGGGAATATGCGTATGTCCTCGAAACGGCTCCCGGGAACTCAGCCGCGCTTTCGAATCTTGCTTCTCTGTACATGGACCGTAACGAACTCGATAAGACGGAGGCGCTGCTGTCTCGCGCCGTTGTGGCGGACTCGAAGTTCGCCGCAGTCTATTTGAACCTCGGCGTTGTCAGACTGCGCCAGGCTCGCTTTGAAGAAGCCCGCTCACTGTTCGAACGTGCGAGAGTCCTGAATCCAAAGCAACTCATGATTCACCACAACCTCGGAGACATTTTCTTCAATGAAAATCATCCGGAACGCGCTATCCAAGAATACGTGTCAGAACTGCAATTGAATCCCAATTCGGCAATTACTCATCTCAACCTTGCGAAGGCCTACGAGGTCACGGGTGCGAGGCGTGAGTCTCTCGATCAATACCTCATCGTCCGGAGTCTCAGCCCGAACAACAAGGAAGTGCAGGACGCAATCCGCCGGATGCAATAACTATTCAATCGCAAGAGCCGCGATCTTTCTGCGGGCATAGCGCAGGTCCATCGTGATGAACGATTCAATCTGAAGATGCTGCTGAAATTCGATTGTCGGTTCGATCATCTTGCCGGCGCCGACGGCAACAATGCCTGAGTCTTTGGCGGCGATGATCCTTTCGGGATAAACGATTTCAATGAAGCGCGGCACAAAATTAAACGGGTGTCCCGTAATGTCTTTGACGCTGACCTTCATGTGATCCGGTACGAACTCCAGGAGACGCATCTCGAATTGATCGGTCTTGATGACGGCATCCTTCATGTCCTTTCCGTTAACGCGAATACTCATGTCAGTCCCTTAATCCGAGAGGATCGCATGGGCCGGCGCCTTTTCCGATATCGAGGCCGTTACGAATTGCGGCTGCAACGAACTCCTTGGCGTCGCCAACGGCTTCTTTCACAGGCTTTCCAGAAGCAATATGGGCTGTGATTGCAGCCGACAAGACGCAACCTGTGCCGTGCGTGTGTCGCGAGGATATCCATTCGCTCTCGAAGCGCGCAAATTCATTTCCGTCAAACAGCACGTCCGTCGCGCGCGCGCCTTCAACATGACCGCCCTTGATCAGGACGTTTCGTGGACCCATTCCATGAATCTTCAGCGCCGCTTCTTCCATGTCCTCCACCGACACGACAGGTTTGCCGGTCAGCGTTTCGGTTTCATGGGCATTGGGTGTCACCAGCAATGCAAGCGGCAGAAGGTTTCGCCGAAGTTTGCCGATCGCTTTGGGATCCATCAAAACCTGGCCGGTGGACGACATCATAACCGGATCGATCACAAGATTCGCCACCGTGAATTCTTTCATCTTCTCAGCGACGATACCGATGACGGCGGCGGTCAGAAGCATCCCGGTCTTCACGGCGTCCGGCGGAACATCCGAGAAGACGGCGTCCAGTTGGCGCGCTACGAATTCGGCGGGAATCTCCATCGTGCCTGAAACGCCGGATGTATTCTGCGCGGTCAATGCGGCTATAACGGACATGCCGTATACACGAAGCTGCGAGAATGTTTTCAGATCGGCTTGAATCCCTGCGCCGCCGCTCGGATCGGAACCCGCAATCGTGAGGACTTTTCTAACCGCGGACACGAAAGATCACCACGGGAGCAACATTCTCCCGAACACTCCGGTCGCGAACTCGCTTCATGGCCTCCAGCGCGCGTTCAAGAGATGCCTGTAAGGTGACAACCTGGCTGTCATTGAATCTCATTCCGGAAAGATCGACGAAGGCTTGAACGCTGCCACGTGAAAGAGAACCGGAATCCTGTACCTCAGCGTACATGGCTTCCATCAGCGCCGTTCCGGCGATACCCGCGCTGGAAATAATCTGAGCGAATTTTCTCCGGCCGATGGTCTTCACAAAACCGCTCCAGGCATGGCGTCGATTATAATGTTCCCCATGTTTCGCGCGGCAACCATTCTTGCCATGAGCCTGGCGCCTATGCTTGCGTTCGCCCAGACACCACCGCCCGGTGTTCCTTATGACGCATCCAAGCATCCCGATCCCATCGTCACGTTCGTTGAAGAAAAAGATTTCAAGGCTGTGCCCTACGAACAGGCAAAGAAGGAAGCCGGTATTGAATTGCTCGGCCTTTCTCAGGATGAGGGCAGGCGTAATTCGGTTGAACTGGCGGATGGACGGTTTGCAAAGAACATGTCGCTTGCGGGTTTCCGCACCGACGTTACGTTCTATCCCGTCGTGCGCCAGAAATTCAAACTGGCTGGAGGATCGGAGCTGATGTTGTGTTCTTTCCGATTTCCGAAAGTCATCCTGCCGCGGGAATACGTTCGGCTGATTCTCACTGAAGCCGCAATCGAGAAGAAAAAGAAACCGAGCGAGATGCGCTTCGGCGGCTCAGCTCCGGAAACGCTGGAGATTCGCGGAGCCCCGGGCCTGCTCTTCGAGAAGGATGGGCAAATCACCGTCTATTGGCAGGAAGAAGGTGCAGGGCACACGGCAACGGCATCGATGCCACGGAAGGAATTGTTTCGGCTGCTTGAGGATCTGCTTTAGAAACTGCCGCAACGGTTACGGCGGCGGCGGAGGCATGACCGTCTTTTTACCGAGACTCTTCTTTATAGGTTGATCCAGCCCCGCGGGTTCGGGAACGCCGATCAGCTTGAAAATATTTCCGATGTGCTGGCGAAAAAGAGAGTCGAAGATCGCATCGCTGTCGCTTGAAAAATCGTTTCCGAACCACCACATCCAATCGCTGCCTTCGGCGATGAGCAGTTCCTCGTACGCAAGATTCCATTTCTCTTCGGGAATTTCTTCTTTTCGAGCCATCAAAGCTTCCCGGGCCCGCACGATCCATTGCCATGCCTGATGATCTTCCGGATGCCCGATCCAGATTCCGAAGTTGGCATTGGCCCACGAGCCCGGCGCCAGCCAATCCAGATTCTCCGCGGGCATACGCTTCATGGCTTCCGATAACGTCACCGCCTCCAGCGCGGGCTCCCTTTGAATACCCTCGAAGGCTCTGCGCAGAAAATCGCGGCCGCTGTTCGGATAGTAATCCCAGGGGTTTTCACCATCCAGAGCAATCACAGCGCACGAATTGTCCGGAAGTTCTTTGAGGCGGTGAACGAGATCCGCAGCGCTGTCGGCGGCCTCGCCGCGCATGTACTGAAACCCAATCAAGTCGGAGAGCGTACGATCGCGGAAGAAGATCGTCAGATCGCCGCGCCGGTACGGATGATACAGACGGCGCCGTTCATCCCAACTGAGATTCACGCCGGACTTTGCCAGGATTCCTTCATCCGTCGCCATCCATCGAAAACCCAGCGAAGCAACCAGCATCGCCACATCATTCGACACCGAACCTTCGGATGGCCAGATACCCTGCGGCTCACGGCCGAATCGTTCCCTCATGAATGACTGGGCGCGAGCAAGTTGTTCGCGCGCGTCATAGGGAAAATGAAATGAAACCGGAACGTTGCGATCATCGACGCGGCTGTCGATCAGGATAGGTAGAATCGGGTGATAGAACGGAGTTGTCGATATCTCAAGACTTCCACTGTCTTGAAGGCGCTTGTATTCCGGAATGATCTTTCGAATCGTCTGCGTCACCATTTTTCGCAGCGCTGTCTTATCTTTTTCCGTGAAGTTCTTTCCCTTTTCGACAAGCTCCTTCGGTCTTAAATCCTCATCCATCCACACGAGCGTCCACCAGACCTGAATGTCACGCATGTCGTGATCGGAAAACGTGTGATCACCCGAGGGGTCGTTGCGCCGTTCGTACAACTCAAGGTATCTCGGAAACGGTTGAAGCATGGTTCGCACCGGCACGGGAAAAAACCGTTCGATGATCATGCTTCGGTCTTCGCGGGTAAGCTCGCTTACGGGCTTGAATGCGAGATCGAGAGACGGATCGTTCGCTTCCCCGCGGGCATATTCCTCGAGCTGCACGAGGAGCGAGGGTACGAGGTTGAATGTCTGGTGAACATCGGGGAACTCGTTAAGAAGCCCCGGCATGCCCAGATAATCCTTGGTCCCATGAAGATAAGCCCAGGGCATGACGTACGAACCGCGAACCAGATCCTTGTAAAAAGGCTGGTGCATGTGCCACAGAAATGAGACGAGAACGGACATAATGGTGCAGAATAGCGGCTGCGAATGAAGACGCTCGACCGCTACATCTTTAAAGAGATCCTCTTTCCTTTCCTCATTGCCCTGCTGGCGCTGACGTTTGTGTTTTGCACCCGTGAGATCGGCGCGCTTCTCGAAGTCATCGTCCGTCAATCCGCCACGCTATCGGAGATTACCGCGATTTCCGCCGCCATACTTCCAAACGTCTTAACTTTTACCATTCCCATGGCAGTGTTGGTAGGCATTTTGACCGGATTCGGGAGAATGTCGTCCGACAGCGAAGCTATCGCGTTCAGGGCCGGCGGTATTTCCATGGTTCGTCTTCTGATCCCGGTAATGCTTCTCGGAGCTCTGGCATGGGCGGCCAACTTTGCGCTCGCCGTATGGATCGCTCCCGGAACCGCTGCGCGGCTTCGCGAGTTGCGCTATGAAATCGCGATCAAACAGGTGTCGCTTGAAATAAAACCAAGGGTCTTCAATGAAAGCCTGACGAATCTCATTCTGTACGTTCAGGACATACCACCGCGCGAGGGATTGCGTTGGGATGGAATCATGCTCGCCAACATGACTCATCCTGATGAACCCAACGTCACATTCGCGCAGTCCGGAAGCCTGACGAAGGACGAGAAGGAACACGCATTCGTTCTGACATTAACAAATGGGAGCAATCACGTCGTTTCGGAACGTTCACCGGATCGATACACCTTCGACACATTCAAAACGACTACATTCTCCATTCCGATGCCGGAGACACCATCCAGACCGGAAGCGCAGAACATTGCCGAATTGCCCACCCGGCAACTCTGGAACAACGTCAACTCCGGACACGCCGCCTACGAAGAGCGCGTGGAACTCCACCGCCGGCTCGCGCTGCCGTTTGCCTGTTTCGTGTTTGCTCTCGCAGGACTGCCGCTCGGTGTTTCAACAACGCGCGGCAGCAAATCGATGGGACTGGTGCTGAGTCTGATCCTGATGCTTGTCTATTACCTGGCTTTTGCCGGCGGAACTCGTGTCGCAGGCAACGCGCAATTTTCGCCCTTCTTCGGCGCATGGCTTCCCAATCTGGCTTTCGCTCTGCTCGGTATCGTCTTGTTATCGCGTTCGGATCGCGAATATGAAAATGTCGTGTTAGTGCGGCTTGCGGCCGCCATGCGATGGGCCTCCGGCTGGCGGACATCGGTTCGCTCGGAGCGTAAACGTGTCGGCCGATGGGCCTATTCGTTGACGCACCACCCGAAATTCTTCCGCGTGCTCGATATCTACGTTTTGCGAGGATTCTGGTTTTTCTTCGGACTGGTCCAGATCGTTTTTGTTTCGCTGTTCATCCTTGTTACGTTGTTCGAGCTGCTGCCGGACATCATCAAGAATCGCGTCGACACTTCCATTGTGATCACGTACTTCGTCTTTCTGCTTCCTCAGATTTTCTACTACGTGACTCCGCTCACTGTTCTTCTTGCCATCCTGATCAATCTCGGCACACTGACCAAGACCAATGAAATACTTGCTGTGAAAGCCGGCGCCGTGAGTCTTTACAGAATGGCGACACCGTTGCTGATGATGGGCCTCCTGACATCCGCGGCGATTTATTTTCTTCAGGATTTCATGCTGCCCTACGCGAACCAGCGCCAGGATCAATATCACGACATCATCAAGGGACGCGCGCCCCAAACCTATCGGGATCCCCAGCGTAAATGGATGGCCGGCCGCAATCGTATTTATCACTACAACTACTTCGATCCGAATCAGAACGTCTTCGGCAGCCTTTCCGTTTTTGAATTCAAGCCGAATTCATTCGAGCTGAATTCGTGGGCGTTTGCGTCGCGGGCCACATGGAATGGCTCTTCCTGGACTCTGGAAGACGGATGGAGACGGCGTTCCTTCGGTCCTGATGGAAATGTCTTTTATGAACCCTTCCATTTTGCGGAAGCCGCCGATGTGGACAGCCCGGAGTATTTCAAGAAAGAGGTACATACGGCCGCCCAGATGACCTACCTGGAACTGAAACGCTACGTCACCGACCTGAAGCAAAGCGGATTCGACGTCAGCGTTCTCATGGTCGATCTCTACCGGAAACTTTCGTTCCCGCTCGTGTCCTTCATCATGGCCATTATCGGCGTTCCCTTTTCCTTCACGACGGGCAAGAAAGGCGCATTTTACGGAATCGGCTTGTGTGTTGCCGTTGGAATCTTTTACTGGTCCACCTTTGAACTCTTCGACAAACTGGGCGGCATCAACCGCCTGTCTCCCGTCATTGCCGCCTGGTTTCCGAATTTGATCTTCGGCTTCGGCGGACTCTGGATGATGCTGCGCGTGAAAACCTGAAACCGAATTTCGAACCGGCGGCTAACCGATCGGGACGGAATCTATCCGTTCAGATAGGGCTGTTTCATCGCTTCTTCGGACCAAATTCATCACTTAAAAAGGTTTTCGCTTTGGCAAGCCAACTGCGTTTTGCTGTCGCATGACAAACAAAAGGCGCATCTACGAATTCAACGATTATCGTGTCGATACAGGGCAATTCCTTCTCATCCGGCGTGACCGGACGACGGCGATCACCCCGACGGTCTTCCGAATTCTTCTGCTGCTCCTGGAGCGTGCAGGTCAGATCGTGCCCAAGGAAGAATTGATTCAATTCGTGTGGCCAGACAGCTTCGTTGAAGAAGGAAACCTGAACCGGAATATCTCCACGCTTCGCAAAGCTCTCGAGGAACGGCCGAGCGATCACCGCTATATCGAAACGGTTCCTAAAATGGGATACCGGTTCGTTCCCTCGGTGCGAACTCTGGATTATCAGCCGCCGGCCGGCACGGCTCGACCCGCGTCTGCTGCAAAGGGCTCTCGAATTGTCGGACGCGAGGCCGAATGTAATGCCTTGCGCGGCGCATACGATCAAGCTCTACAGGGAAAGGGCAGCATTGTTTGTATTAATGGTGAGTCCGGTTTCGGAAAGACCGCGCTCGTCGAGGCGTTCCTTGAACGTCTCTCGCGCGAGGGAAAGAGCTTCCATCTCGCGCGAAGCCGTTGCTCAAAATCGCTGACCGAAAGCGAAAACCTCATGCCGTGGATCGAAGCGATCGGCAGGGTTGCGCAGGATCCTCAGATCCGGGCTGTCCTGCAGAATGTTGCTCCCAACTGGCACGTCGAGATTTCCCACAGCGGCATCGGCGCGCCCAGGAAAATGAAGCGGGAACTGAGTGATTTTTGCCGCGATGCTTCGTCGGTACATCCATTGATTATCGTGATCGACGATTTTCATTGGGCGGACGTTGCATCCGTCGACTTGCTCGCATTCCTCTCCACTCGACTGGAATCGTCCAGGGCCTTGATCGTGGTCTCTTACAGACTTTCGGACTTGAAACTCGCAAATCATTCCTTCATGCAGGTTCGGCCCGATCTCTTGAGCCGGGGCGGTTCCATTGAACTGCAATTAGGGCGTCTCCAGCTTAAGGATGTCGTGGAGTTGATCGGCGTCGAATATCCGGGGAACAAGTTCCCGGACGGATACGCGGCGATCCTCCACGCCAATACGGAAGGCCACCCCTTGTTCGTGAGGGAGCTGCTTGCGAATGCAGGCCGGCTCGGGGATTCAGCCCGTCATATGATCCAGCAAAAGATCAGCCATCTCGACGACACTCATCGGCAGTTGCTGGTTACCGCGGGTGTCCAGGGACGCGAGTTCGATTCCGCAGTTCTCGCACGATCGTTAAACCTGAGCGCTCAGGATGTCGAGGAAACGTTGAGTGAACTTGCGGACGTTCATGGGCTCATCGAACGCATCCGCGAGGAGCAACTCTCCGACGGCAAGTTCACCGTCCGTTATCGCTTTGCGTACAGCTTCTATCAGGAAGTATTTTCCGAGTCCCTCGAGCCGACTCGCAAAGCATCGGTGAACGCGTCGCTCGCGGAAGCGTTTCTCGCCTACTACGGAAACTAGAACTTAGAGGCCGGCTTGTGATTTCAGTTTGGCGGCCTTGTCGGTCTTTTCCCAACTGAACTCGGGTTCATTCCGCCCGAAGTGACCATAGCTCGACGTCTTCCTGTAGATGGGCCTGCGCAGTTCCAGCGATTCGATGATGCCGCGCGGCGTGAGCTGGAAGTTCTCGCGAATGAGTTCGGAAATCTTGTTCTGATCGATCTTCCCGGTGTCGAATGTATCGACGCTTACAGAAACCGGATCCGCAACTCCGATAGCGTACGCGAGCTGGATTTCCGCTCTGTCCGCAAGACCGGCAGCGACCACGTTCTTGGCGATATAGCGAGCCATGTAGCATGCGGAGCGGTCCACCTTCGTCGGATCTTTGCCCGAGAATGCGCCGCCACCGTGACGGCCCATTCCTCCGTATGTATCCACAATGATTTTTCGTCCCGTCAGGCCGCAGTCGCCCTGGGGACCGCCAACGACGAATCGACCAGTCGGATTAATGTGATATTTCGTTTTTGAATCCAGAAGCGCTGTCGGCAATGTCGGCTTGATGATGTGCTCAATGATGTCTTCACGAAGCTGCGCGTTGGAAACTTCGGGCGCGTGCTGAGTTGAAATAACAACCGTATCGATACGGACCGGTTTGTCCCCATCGTATTCCACACTGACTTGCGATTTGCCGTCCGGCCGCAGAAAATTCGGAACTCCCGCCCGGCGCGCTGTGGCCAGTTTCTCCGTGAGCTTGTGCGCCAGAAGGATCGGCAATGGCATGAGTTCCGGCGATTCATTGGTCGCGTAACCAAACATCAAACCCTGGTCGCCGGCGCCGCCCGTATCGACACCCATTGCGATATCGGGTGATTGCGTATCGACGGACGACATGACCGCGCAGGTTTTGAAATCAAAGCCGAAGCTCGCATCCGTATAGCCAATGCTTTCAACTGTTTTTCGTACGATCGACGCGTAAGGTATGACGCTCTTCGTCGTAATTTCCCCTGCAACAAGCGCCAAACCGGTCGTTACCAGCGTCTCACAGGCAACACGGCCCATGGGGTCTTCCGACATAACGTAATCGAGTATGGAATCCGAAATCGCATCCGCAACCTTGTCGGGATGCCCCTCGGTCACGGACTCCGATGTAAATAAATGACGGCCTTTGATCACTGCCTTCCTCCCTCTGTTTCGTTCAACTACGCTTAGCGCAGCCGTGAATCATAACCCAACTCAAGCACGTGGATGATAACTTTTGTAGATCTCCTTAAGGCGTTCCCGCATGACGTGCGTATAGATTTCCGTGGTCGAAATATTGGAATGCCCAAGCATGGTTTGAACCGCGCGCAAGTCCGCTCCGTGCTCCAGCAGATGGGTTGCGAAAGAGTGTCTTAACACATGCGGAGTCAGTTTCTTTGTGATTCCAGTCCGGATTCCATAACCCCTGAGAATCTTCCAGAAACCCATCCTGGAAAGTGGGCCGCCCCGATTATTCAGGAAGAGATAGTTCGTGGGTTTGCGCACACGCCGCGATTGCAGATAAGCCGCAACCGCGGATGCAGCCGATGCGCCCAGCGGCACAATGCGTTCTTTGCTTCCTTTCCCCATGCAACGAACAAAACCCTGATCGAGATTAATGCTGTCCAGACGCAGCCCCGTTAATTCCGACACCCGCAGGCCGGTGGCATAAAGGACCTCCAGCATGGCGCGGTCCCGGAGCCCCCTCGGTGTCGAGATATCCGGCGCTGAGAGCAGCTTGTCGACTTCCTCGAATACCAGGACATGGGGTAACGGCTTCCACCACTTCGGCTGATCGACATGCACCGAGGGATTCTCAGACGCCGCCTTCTCCAAAACCAGAAACTTGTGAAGCCCCCTTACTGCCGCAAAGGCGCGGGTTGCGGAACGCGGTTTGAGCTTTCGCGAATACAGAAACTTCAGAAATTTCGAAACGTTCTCCGGCCGGGCTTGAAGAACATCAACGGAGCCCAGATGCTCGCAGTACATCGAGAGATCATGCTTGTACGACTCGATCGTATTCGCCGACAGCCCCTTCTCCACTCGCAGATGCTGCACAAACTTTTCGGCCCACTCGCGATTAGTCATACTCAGCCGGTGTGCGCCTGACGAAGCGCAACTCCGCAAGCTCGGGCGACTTCAGTAACGAAGACATGACAAAATAAGTGCCGGTTCCAGCCCCGATCGTCACCGCCAGCGCGATGACCTTCTGCATCAACCGTCCTGCATAAAAACCCGGAACGTGAACAACAAAGTAAACCACAACGCCGAGCGCCAGTGTTGCGATGGCAAATTTGACGATCGATTGAAGAATATTCCGTACTCCAAACGATCCGTATCGCCTGTAAAAAATGCCGATCAATACCAGACAATTGAAAAACGCCGACGTCGATGTCGCCAGAGCCGGACCGCCATTGCGAAGCGGACGAATCAGAACGATGTTGAGAACGATGTTGAGGAACATCGCAACGAAAGCGACCTTCACCGGCGTTCGCGTGTCGTGCAACGCATAAAATGCCGGCACGATGACTTTCACCATGGCAAAGGCCGAAAGGCCAATCGCAAAGAAAGGCAACGCCCAGGCGGTCAGAGCCGTTGAAGCAGCTTTGAAATCACCGTGCTCGAAAAGAACTTCGATGATTTCACGACGCAGGAGAATCAGGCCGACACTCGCTGGAAACGTAATAAAGAGGATGAGCCGCGTGGCGAAATTCAATGTTGTCTTCATTTCGTCCATCTGCCTCAAGGCCGCCTGCCGCGACAGCAGAGGCAGAATGACGGTTGACACCGCGACGGCATATCCTCCCAGAACGAGTTCCATGACGCGGTCCGCAATGTAAATGGCCGTAACGCTTCCCTCCTCCAGATATGACGCGAACTGCGTGTCCACGAGGATATTGACCTGCACGATACCGATGCCAAAGATCACCGGCACAATCAACCTGGCAACGCGTTGCACTCCCGGATGGGCAAAATCGATCTTGAACCGGATTTTCCAGCCGCTGCGGACCAGCGGCGGAATCTGTATCGCGAGCTGGGCCATGCCCCCTGCAACCACTCCCACCGCCAGCGTCCGGGTGACATCGCCGAACAGGCCTCCCAGGAAAGAGAATGAAATCATCGTCAGGTTCAGAACGACGGGCGAGAAGGCTGGAGCGCCAAAGTGGTGAAAGCTGTTCAGGACGCCCATGCACAACGCCGACATGCTGATCAGAAAAATGTACGGAAACATGATCCGGTTCAGCGTTGCGGTGAGCTCGATCTTCCCCGGCGTCTCACCAAAACCCGAGGCAAAGAGCTTGACGACCCATGGAGAGAATACGATTCCAATCACGGTAATTGCCGTCAGAAAAACTGTAATGATCGTCAATGTCGAGTTGGCAAGCTCCCATGCGTCCTTCTTTTTACCTTCCGCCAGATATCGCGAAAACACCGGAATAAACGCCGCACTCACTGCGCCTTCACCGACAAGACGTCGAAGGAGATTTGGAATGCGGTAAGCCGTCGTGTAGGCGTCGGCGGCGGTCCCGGCGCCCAGAAGAAACGCGATGCGCGAATCCCGGACGTATCCCAGGACCCGGCTGAGAATCGTGAACGCGCTGATGGTTGACGCAGACTTCAGAAGGTGCCGGTGTTCGCTCATTGGCAAACCGTATACTAATAGACTGTGCCGTCAAGAATGGTACTGAATACAGGGGGAACCGTGAAACTAGCGGAGATTGCAGCGCGGCTGGATTGTGTGCTCAAGGGCGATGGCGATTTGGATATTTCGCAGGTAATGGGTATCGATGAGGCGGTCTATGGCCATCTGACTTTCGTTTCGAATCCCAAATATGCGGCGAAAGCAAAGACAACGAATGCCAGCGCGGTGATCGTCGCTCCGGACTTTCCGGAAATCCCCGCTGCCACGCTTCGCAGCGCAAATCCCTATCTGACGTTTGCTCGAGCGGTTGAATTGTTCTATACGCCGCCGCGGCAGCCGGCGGGAATTCATCCATCAGCCCAGATTGCGGCATCGTCGAAAATCGGCGCGAACGCTTCCATCGGCGCATGGGTCATTATTGAAGACGACGTTGAGATCGGTTCGAATTGCTCGATTCTTCCCTTCGTTCATATCTCCCGGGGCGCCCGGATCGGAGACAACTTCAAAGCGTACTCTCACGTTTCGGTCCGGGAATTCTGCCGGATTGGAAACAATGTGATCCTTCAGGATGGAGTAAAAATCGGCACGGATGGCTTTGGCTACGCCAAACAGGACGATGGACGATATTACAAAATCGTTCAATCCGGAGTCGTCGTCGTAGAAGACGACGTTGAGGTCGGCGCCAATGCAACCATCGATCGTGCGACCATCGGCGAGACTCGCGTCCGCCGGGGGGTGAAGATCGACAATCTTGTGCAGGTGGGCCATGCGTCCGACGTCGGCGAAGACTCGCTTCTCTGCGCGCAGGTTGGCCTGGCGGGAAGCTCGAAAATCGGACGCAATGTGATTCTCACGGGACAGGTCGGAGTCGCGGGCCATCTCGAAATCGGAGATGGCGTCGTCGCTACCGCACAGACCGGAATTCCAAATTCGATTGAAGCGGGAAAGGTCGTATCCGGCTATCCCGCGATCGATAACAAGATGTGGTTGAAGAGTTCGGCGGTCTTCAAGAGATTGCCCGAGATGTTAAAGAGGATCGAAGCGCTGGAGAAAAGAGGGACGACATTGGAGAGTGGAGAACCCAATATTTGAGATCTCAGATCCTGGGTTCTCCATTCTCAAATTTCTCCCCGCGAAGAATTTCCTAAGGAACCAGCATGATGGGTGCCTGCCAGAACACAACCTTCTGACCCATGGGATCCAGCACTGAGACCTGACAGTTGTATTCACCGGGAGGCAGCTTTTCAAGTGCCAGGCTGAATTTCAACGGCACTGCTTTGGATTTCGGATCGAGTCCATCCACTACTTCGAGCGGCGCTGTTTCGAATGCCTTCACCTGGCCCCGATAGAAAGTGACGAACGCGACCAGCGGCTGCATGGTCTCGACGTTGCGCTCGTAAGCTTGAAGATAGACGTACATATCCCGGCTTTTGCTGAAGACACGCGTCACGCTTGGAACCAGTACCTGGCCTTCCACGACCAGCGGATTTGCCGCGATTGCAGCGGCATTCTGACTCTTGTCTTTGGTCGCATTGAAGAGCACGTCCTTCAAGTCGGTGCGCTGACTGCTCAAAACAACCGAGCTGATGGGAATTCTCTTCTCTTCCTTCATCAGATTCGGAACTTCAAACTTGGCCTGATAGGTTCCAATTCGACCGGTCTCCGCGTCACGCGCCAGGAATTTGATGACGTATTTTCCCGGCAGCAACGTATAACCGGTGTCGTACTCGATCGGTCTCCTGGCGAGCTCCTGCGCTGTTTCTCCGCTGAGCTTCATATCAACCTTGTCGCGGAGATTCTGAATGGTGGTTCCATAGTCGTCTTTGATTTCGCCGATGAAATCGATCAGCGTCCGCTCCGCTCCGCCGCTTTTTGCGAGCACCAGTTCGCTTCCCGGAATTTTCACCGTGATCGGAACAAAGTATTCCGCCCGGTTGAGCTGGAAGTAATTGACTTCCATCGCGATCGTCAGATCGGTAATCGGATCGCCGAGCATGAGCGCGTCTTCGAGCTGCCTTTCCTTGTCGGCCGCAGTGAATTTGGCAAACGTCTTTGCAGCGAAGTAGCCTGAACGAAAATCGAGTTTTGCGGATGGAGTTTCCTTCAACGTGATTTTGATCCTGCGGTACTTTCCATCCGGATTCGTGTTTGTCGGGTAGTAGCCGATGATGTAGTAACTCGAAATGGCCTGCTGCGCCTGGACAATGCCCATCGCCAGATCGTTATTGTCGAGCAGGGCCTTTCCACCCGTATCCGCGGCAAGCGCGTAGAGCGAATCCTGCGACCGCTGAAAACTCGAGATGGCGGCCATCGCGGTCGTACCCGAAAACGTTCCGAGTCCGCCGGGCGATTGGCGTGACGCATCGCCAAAAGGCAGCAGCGCTACAAGGCCGCGAGCATCCACTGGGAAGAATTTGACGTTGGCTCTGTTTGCCGCGTTGATCGTGGCGCGAAGCTGCGCCTGATTGTCGCTGCCTGTGAGGCGCAATCCACTTGCGAAGTACACCATCGATTTCTGCTCGTGTAGACTACGCAGCATATTCACCGCGGTCTGAAGCGCCGCGAGCTGGCGATCGGTATTAAAGATGTTGAACTCGCCGGAATCCTGGCCGAAAGCGCCCACAACGTCCAGGTCGTTGTTATCTTCTTCGGGATACATCAGCTTTGTGAGCACTTCCAGAAGGCGTTCACGATCGTCGGTAAACTGCTGGAGCACGCCGACTGCACCTTTTGAAAATGTCATGATGGCCACAAGGTCGGGACCCGACATCTGCGACTGGATAAACTTCTGCGCTGCGGTAAAAGAGCGCAATTGATCCGCCGGCGATGACACCGTCATGTCGAAGAACAGGACCAGAAGGCGATGATCCTTGAACCGGTCCGATCCTGATGGAGCCGGAGCAATTCGATCAGTGGCCTGAGGCTCCGCCTTTGGCTGCGCGGCCGTTTGATCGATGGGCGCGGAAGTGATAGGGGGTAGCGGCGCATTCTCGAGCTTCTGAAATTCAAATACGCTTATCGTCTGCGGCGTGCCGTCTTCAGTAACAACGAAATCCTTGTCGGTGAGCCCTTCGATGTTCTTCCCGTCCTTATCCTGTACGGCAACCGTTTCGACGACGAGTTGCGTGTCGACTCTCAGCGTGAACGGCTCCTGATTCTGCTGCTGTGCCGGTTGCACTTGTCCTTGCGGGGCTTGAGGCGCCTGCGTTTGTTGCGCCGGCGGCCGCGGCTGCGTTTGCTGCTGTTGCTGTGCGCCTGCAATAAGCGGGCACAGGATTAACGCCAGAAGTAAGCATTTTGTGATCCGTGTCATCGTATTAGAACCTCAGCCGCAACGTCGTTTGGACGTTGCGCATGTTATTGGCACGAGAGGGCAGCCCGAACTGAGCGCTGCTGATCGTGGTAGTCCAACTGGCCCATGTCACATGATTCAAAACATTGGTCGCGTCGAGTCTCAGATCCATGCTGTACCGGTCACCCATCCGGAACGTTCGGCCCAGCGATCCATTCAAACTGAATTGCGATGGTCCGTTGATTGAATTGCGGCCCGCATTGCCCCAATGTCCCGCTGCCGGAGTTCGATACGCAGCGGGATTCAGGAAAAGACCGGCAGGCGCGGCATAAACCGATGTTCCGGTTGTGTCTGGGCGAAGGCTTCCCGTGAATCCTGCGACCGCGGCGAAGTAAACAGGAGTCTGCGGCAGACCGCTTCCAACATTCAGATTCGAAGTGATCGTCCATTCGCGCAACAGCACGCCTCTCCAACCGGTGGACAAAGCTCCACTGCGAACTGCAGCGCCCGTTGTGTATTGCCCCTGTACTGAGAAAAGATGCCGCTGATCGAAATTCGACCGCGAGTACTCGGCTTCGCGATCCAGCCAGTTCTGCACGATCGACTGTCCACCCTGATTCAACGTGACGACCTGATTTCCCGCCATCAAAGGCGCGTCATCCATCGCTTTGGCGAGCGTGTAGCTGACGGTTGAAGTAAACCCATTCCGCAAACGTCGCCGCAATTGGACCTGCGCCGCCTCACGATGCGAACGTCCATTCGACGAGAGATACACAAACCCGCTTTGACAGGAAGAACACGGATTCACAGCACCTGAAGGATATGTGTTCGGAAGTATTTCCTGCATCAAGCGCGATCCCCTGGTGCCGAGATACGTCGCTGTCATCTGCAGAGCGGCGGGAAGATCGCGCTGAATCGAGAACATCCAGTTCTGCGCAAATCCGACGCGGAAGTTCGGATCGATTGCAAATGTGTTTGTATTCGTCCCCGCCGTTCCTACGAATCCCTTCGCCATCGACAACGGATTTGCCGCACTGTTCTGCACGATGAAGCTTTTGGATAATGGCGACTGCTGCGCCATTTGCCCTGCGATGGCCTGGTAGATCCCACTGTTTCTGTAAATGCCGTAGTTGCCGCGCACGATCAGCGATGATGCCGCGATCGGTCTCCAGGCGAATGCCAGGCGCGGTTGAATCCCGCCTCGGTCGGGATTGATCAGATTATTTCCGATCGCCGGCGTGGCCGAGGTGAATCCCGTCGCTACATTCAGATTCACCAGGCGCTTCTGTTGTTCGCTGATTGGAGATTCGTATTCCCAGCGCAAACCAAGATCGAGGCTGATCGAACCATTCACTCGCCAATCATCCCGGATGAAACCGTCGTAGAACGTCTGGCGATAATACTTGTCGGCATTGCCGAAGGCGATCGAGCTCGTATCCGGAACGCCCAGAAGAAAATCCGCAAGATCGTATCCCGCTGCGGCGCCTGTGAACGTGAAGGTACCGCGCGCATCCTGCTGTGAGAGAACATTGACTTGCTGCCGGCGCACATCGCCGCCGAACGACAGATTGTGACGGCCCCGATTCCAGAAGCTGTTATACGAAAAAATGTGGTTCAAAATGCGATTCGACGAATATTGCGCATCCGACAATGTCTGAATTCCGCTCGAGAATGCCAGGGCCGGCGGACCCCAGTTCGGAGATTCCTGATTGTTTCCCGTTATTCCCATCTCTTTCGAGACATTGATGTGATTTGCGAAGTACGGCGTCGTTCGATTCGAAAGCCGGTTGAGACCATATCGAAATGTCGCCGAGAATCGCTGGGACGGCCGGGTCGTCCATTGAATTCCCGCATTGATGCCTTTGACGCGGGTCGAATCCTGGAAGTTGAACACACTCGGCGCATCGCTTCGAGTGCTTTGCATATCGAAGTTTCCGGCAATCTGATTTCGATTATTGATGGACTTGTTCATGCGGGTCTGCAGGTTGTCCTGGTGCATCGGATCCACAAGCGCAACCTGATAGTTG
Source organism: uncultured Solibacteraceae bacterium (assembly GCA_964633285.1). GTDB lineage: Bacteria > Acidobacteriota > Terriglobia > 20CM-2-55-15 > 20CM-2-55-15 > 20CM-2-55-15. Next base: position 44,712 of record CAZWGA010000024.1, read on the forward strand.
TATCGCCCGGCGTCGAAGTTCGGAAGCGGATAGAAATTCAGCAGACCTTTCGCCTGCGGGCTGATACGGTCCGGAGGAATAACGTTTCCGGCAAAAGGCTGCCCTGTCAGCGGATCGATGATCTGCACGGGCTGTCCCAGCGGATTCAGCGTTTGTGAAAAATTACCGGCGCGCTCCAGCGGTGTCGGCATGCGATAAGGCACTGTATTCGCATTGCGGTTTTGAGTGCGCTGATAATTGACAAAAAATGTCGGCCCGTTGTTCTTGATCAAATGCGGAATTTTGAGCGGACCGCCGAAGGAAAAATTCGCGGTCGTTTTGTTGTAGTCCGGCTTCGCCGTGTTTTGTCCCGTCAATGAATACTGACGCGCATCGAGGTTGGAATTATCCACGACGACGCCGATATTCCCGTTGTACAGCGGCCGGCCTCCCCGCCGATTGTTTCCGAACGCCGCAGCCTGAGCGAATGGGGATGCCGCGCCGTTGTTCACCGTGCCGTTGATCAAAAGACCATCCGCGGCGCGCTGGTTGAGTTCCTGCTGGCTCAGATTCGCAAATGCGCCCGTCGGGGACGGATCCGGCGACTGGGGCGCCGCATCACTTGTATTGCCGGATGCATTCACCGCTGTTCGTTGAAACCCGGTCTGTCCGCGCTGCGGCTGCTGTCCACGTTGCGCCTGTTGCCCGCGTTGCCCGCCTCGCTGTCCTGCGGCATCCGCTGCGGCCGCGGTGGCGCCCGTTACGGCAGGAGGAGCCGCAGCGTTGTGCACAACTTCCGCTTTGATGTCCGGGAGGGCGAGCATTTTCAATTCAAAAGTCGCCGCAGGACCGGTGACTTCCTGTTTCATGGGCACGAAACCCAGCATGTCTACAGAAATGGTCAACAGTCCTTCCGCCGCATCCGGAAAACCGTATGTTCCCTCACCGTCTGTAATCGCGACGAATTTCTTACTTCCCTGAGTTGCAGTAATAGTCACGCCGGGAACCGGCACGCCACCAAATGTGACCTGACCCCGATGTTCCGGCGCGGCAAGAGCCAGATGGACATAAACAAGAGCAGCCAGAAGGGCCGCGACAAACAAGATTCGGCGAAATTTGTTTTTTCTCATGTTGTTGTAAGTGGACTCGTCCCCAAACTGCGGTGCCCCATCGTAACCCGAGTTCCTCCTGAACCGCAGTGAAGATTAAAGAGGCCCTTGCTGTCTTGAATTTAATTAATACAAATTCAAATGATGGTTTAAGTCTTCCCCTGACATTCTCCAATTCAGCATCAGAGCGGAAAGCCGATCACCCAAGGCTCTGACCGACGCGCACACACGCTGCCCTTGATTAGAACACCCGCCCGATCGAAAAATTAACAGCGCCTTGTGAACAAATTGTTAATAGACGCCGTCATCCCTCAAAAAGTTCCGACATTGGACGTACGAATTCAGTTTTCGGATGGCCTTTGCGCGCTATCGACAACAATTACTTCAACCGGGCCCTTCGCTGACTCCAATTTCAGTCCAAGTTGTTCCTGAATTGCGGTGAAAATGGACACTGCGTCGTCCGAGGGCGGCGGTGGAGGAGCATTCGGATTCGGGCCAAAAGGACCCGGCGGCGCTTCAGCTCCGGGTACCCACTCGAGCTTCATATCAAACAATCCCATCAGATTTGTCTTGTCGATAATCGGCCGGTCCACCAATCCCTGAAGCGAAGTGACGAAGACCAGCATCGGCACCGCGCTGCCCTCAACGTTCATCCTTCCGTTGAATGAACCTCGTCCAAAAGTTCCGCGCGGGCGAGGCCTCGGCGCTCCGGGGCCCGCGCCTCTGGCGCCCGGCCCGCCATCACCGCGTGGCCCCGGACGCCGGTCACCTCCCGGAGGAATGGCAGGCGCCGGCGGCGTTTGATCATCGGACAACTTCATTTTCCCCGGTTTCGAGACAACGAGCTCGTAAACAGGCAGTTCCCTGGTCTCCCGATGAGCCTTCAACTGAAAACGGTCCTGCAGTAGTCCTTGAAGCATGGGTTGAATCTGACCTTGCGGCGCCCCCTCCGGCGCCTTCGCTTCGATGTCATAGCGTTCGGATTCCCCCCAGGCCGGCGCATTGAGAACGCGTTGCTCGGGAACTCCGTAGCCCCGGCCCACAAGCATCTTGAGAGAGAAACCTGTGGCCGAAAACCGTCCGCCGCGATTTTGAATGCCGATCAGGGTCACCGGCGGCGGATGAATCTTGACCGACGTGACTTCAAATGCCGGGGTTTGCTGGCAGAAGATCGGAATTACGACGACCGCAACACTGAGAACAACGAGAACGAACGCCTTCATATGCATCTCCCTAATAGACACCGCACAGGATGTTTCCGTTGACACCTGCGGAATGTCCCGATTCAATGCTAGTTATATAGCATATCCGCTATATAAATAGCACTACATCGCTCACTTGTTGCGACGTTAGTTTTCGGATGGTCTTGCAGCGTGATCGATGACGAGGATCTCAATCGGACCTTTTGCCGATTGCAGCCTGAGGCCCAGTTGTTCCTGAATCATGGTGAATATTGTCGGAAGAGTTTCGGGATCCGCGTGCGCTTCAGCGGCAAAATTGGGGCCCGGATTATCCGGCTTCCACGGAGTGGTTTTAACTTCAAAGAGGCCTTTCATTCCGGTTTTGTCGATGATAGGACGATCGGTCCACGAAGCGAGGAATTGCGCGAGATCTCGGATCTCGACGGCGGGCGCCGTTATACCCCGGCCCATTCCGCCCGAGAGGCTGCCCTGGCAACTCATGTTTCCCGTAGAAACTCCGGGACAATTCTTCTCGGTAGGATTGGCCTTAGGAACTTTCGGTCCGTTTTTGCCGACGACAAGTTCATAGACCGGTACTTGTCTTGTTTCGCGATGAAACTTCAGTTGAAACCGGTCGGTCAGCAGCGCCTGAAGCATCAAGCGGATTCTATCGTTGTGTTCCTTAGGTGAAAGGCTGTCCGGAATGGCGCCGTTCTCAGATCGGGCGGTGATGTCAAAGGGATCGGAGTAAATCCAATCCTCACCTCCTTCCAGATAACGTCGGAGACCAAATGCGCCCGGAAGGCTGAAGGCGGTATGAACCAGGAGACCCATTGTGACGTGCGTCCCGGTGTAGCCCGCCGGCGTGAATTGCGCGGAGGTCCTGTCATCGGATTTATTCGGCTTGATGGACGCCGCTTCGAAAGCTGGAACAGCCGCCACGCCGGTCTTCGATGGGGTCCGACCCTGGGGTGGGATAGGAAGACCGGACGCCAGCGATCCGGCCATGGCGGCTATTCCAACTGTGGCGAGAAATCGTACTTTCATAAATACCTACTCCGGCCGCTGCACAAAAATATATCCACGGCCGGCCGAGCCGCGGAGGATGATTCGAAGTTCAAGATCATCACCCGAACGGCGGAAGCTACCTTCGAGATGCTCGTCGTATTCACTGACAATCCTGTCTACGGCTCTAAGCTGTTCCTCCCTGATCGTATCCCCCACACGCACCGGGAGGCGCGGCAACAGCTCCGTCCTGACAGACTCCGGAAGACCTTCGGTCGTGATGCTCTTCAGAACGCGCCCGTCGATCCGGGATTGCTCCGCCTCTAGACGGGACGCGATTTCCGCCCTCCTCCTTCGATCGGCATCGATCTTCGCCAGCTCAAGCTCTCGAGTCTTTACTGTAGCTTCCAACTGTTCCTTGCCCGCACGATCAGCCCACTCCCTCTCCCGGAGGACTTTCGTGCTGGCTTCGATCTCCATTTTCAGTTCCTGGATACGCTGATTCAAAAAGTCAGTCGTTTTCTCGTTGCGTGCCTGGACTTCGACCTCCTGGAGTTGCGCCCGCAAAGCTTGTTGTTGAGCACGAAGCTCATCTTCCTTTCCGATGACTGCGCCTTCCTTCTTTTGTTCTTCGGTATTCGCAGGCCCAACAAGCCGGAACCGGAACCCTGGACCGCCCTTCTCGGATTCAATCGTGACGGCGCGTGCCTCCAGCTCAAAACGCCGATCGTTGTCCGCGGAATATTTCGCCGGATCAAAAACAACACTGACCAGGCGCGTGCGGCCGCCCGAGTCGCGGGTGAAGTGCCAGTTCAACAACGATTGCAGCACGGCTTTTCTCAACTCTTCAGGTCCGCTCAGCACCCGCGCATCACTCACGTTGCCGTTGGCGTCGAGCGTGACTTCGGCCTGAACTGTACCCTTCACACCTTTTTTCGCCAGGGATTCCGGATACTCCACAGGCGTGCGGTGAATCACCGCTGAACTTTGCAAATCCACTTGAACACCGGGCGAATCCGGTGATTCTTCGTGCTTCGCAAGCTCGCCCGCCACGCCGCTGATCACTCGGGTCTGCGCTTGACTGCGCTGCCAGTTCGCGCTGAGTGCGACACATACCAGAGCCAGAGCAATGGCGATCCACGCGGACGCGCGCGACTTCCGGTGCTCCTGCGCCTTCACGCCCATCAGCCGCTGAATCCTGTACAACAGCGGTCCGCCCGTACTCGCCATGGCGAGGCTCGGCGGCGACAATCGGAGCTTTTCTAGAGTTGTGAGCGCTCGCGCGTAAGAAAGCGCGTCGCCGCATGAACGCACCGCCAGATCATCGCAGCATAGTTCCCTTTCCAGCCGGATGCGCTTCGATGTCCACCAGACCGCCGGATGGTAGAAGAACAATGTCTCCGCCACCATTTGAAGAATGTTGACGAGATAATCCAGCCGCCGGATGTGCGCGAGTTCGTGCGCAAGGACAGCCTCGAGCTGAATAGCGGTGAGCCCCATCAGGGAAGCCGCCGGCAACAACACGACCGGCCGCAGCCAGCCGATAACACTTGGGACTTCCGCGACCTTGGATATCAGAACCCGAATCGGCCGGTCGATTCCCATCCGCTTCGCAAGATCCGCGACTCGCGCGGCCAGCACGGCATCGGCGGGATCGCCATGACGGCCCAGTGAAAACGCGTGCGTGCAGCCCCAGACCAGGCGTACCGAAAAAAGCAACACGCCGATGGACCAGATCGGCAGCATCCACAATTGAATCGGCGCCAGCCAGTTTGTCCCCGCGGAATTCAAGGGCGCATGAGCGTTGGCTGTCGTGTTTGGAATGTCCTCCTGCACATTCACAAAGGAGAAGCCGCTCGATGCAGCGCCTTCGTATACAACCGCCGTCGTGATTGCGGGTGCGATCGCCAGAGCCGCAAGAGCCGCGCAACTCAGCGCATACCGCAGGCCCGGTGAGCTGTTCCTGAGGGCGCCGAGCACAGCCCAGAGAGCGAATCCCACGATAATTCCCTGCCAGACGAAATGAATCAATGCGGTGCTGAGTGCTTGTGTCAGTGCGGTCATTTTGTGCCTCCTTCGAAACGATCGAGCAGCTTTTCAATAGCCTTCAATTCTTCGGCCGATGATTTCCTTGTCGAGAGCGCCTGCATCACCAGCGCCTTGACGGAGCCGCCGTATGCGCGCTGAATCAGATCCGTGAGCAACTGACGCTGCGTTTTTTCCTGCGAATATTTCGCGCGGTAGATTTGCGGCCGAACGGATTCATCGCGGTCGACGAGCCCTTTGTCGGTCATGATTTGAAGCATCTTTAAGACGGTCGTGTAGCCGGTTGGTTTCGTTTCATTAAGAATATTCTGAATTTCCCGAACCGAACGCGGACCGGCATCCCAGAGAACTTTCAGAATTGAAAGCTCGAGCTTGGTTGGACGAACACTGGATTTGACAGCCATGCCGAGGATTATTGACGAATGTTTTCGTCATTGTCAACGAAAAGTTTCGTCAACGACAAAATCAAAAACTGTTTGCCGTCCCCATTCTCTGTCCCCGAGCTGTGTGGAACGCATACGTAGTCAGGCCGGCAAGGACAAACAGCGCGCCATACCCGGCTCCCGCATACCACGCCGAGCCATCAAATGTAATGGGCAGGTTGATCATGATGTCCGCCACAAAGAGAGTGGAGACCAGCGCGAGGATTCCGAATCGCACAGAAGCAAACATGAAAAGAAGATAAAACATGACCTGGGTTATGCCGATGATCAGCCGCGCCTCACCACGGGCGATGGACGGCATAGCGAGAATGATGCCGACCAGAATGGCGGCGATCCATTCATTTCGCAATACCAGACGGACGAGGAAGACAAAAAACAGCAAAGCGAATGCTCCGAAAATCTCACTGACAAGCATGTCCGCAAGAGCCGCAACGAATGAACTCGGCCCCAGCAGCGGTCTGAACGACGGAATCAGCGGCATGGCCTCGGGATAACCGAACCAGGCCGGCGCAAGAATTCGGAGGCGTACGATGCAGGCTTCGGCAAGGCCAAAAACACAACCGACAAGAACATCACGGCCGACGAGCGGATCGCGCCACTTCCCGGAAAGCAACCGGGTCCACGACACCATGATCTGAGGCCATCGGCTGCGGACCAGCGGCTCCAGCGCCAGATACAGAATCCACAGCAGCCCTCCGATGCACAACACCAGTCCCGTCGCCGAAAGGATCAGGTTTACTTCGTTGATTCGCGCCACATGATGTTCCTCGAGAACCCACGTAACGGACATCAGCGCCATGCCGGCGAGCGATATCCGCGCGGCGCCGCGCTTGTCCCCGCGGCCAAGCTTGTAATTCTTTCTCGCGAACAAAGCGGCGCCGCCAAACACAAAAAGCAAAAGCAGCACTATGCCGGCCTGAACAATCTTTTCGCCCGTTCCCGGAGGCGGTGGAACGCGGCGCGACGGCTCAGTCCATGGACCGATGAATTCAAACGCTACAGGCTTTCCGCGATAGGATGCAGCTTCAATCCTCAATTTCATCTTCGGCGCATCCGGCAGCGAACCTTCCCATGCCACACGGGCATCGGCAAAGCTGGATGGATTCTGAGTTGGTCTCACCGGTGTCCAGTCGGACGGATTCAATCCTGCTTCGGTTAAAAAGAAGTTCCAATCCGCTTGAGGCGCGGGCGCGGAATCCGTCTCAATCTGGGGCGGGACCGATTCCAGCGTGCGCAGACGGCCTTCGTTATCGAATCGCACGGCAACTTCACCGGGAACGCGCAAAGGTGGATCGCTGTAATCGACGCCAACGCCGTCATGCCTCGTTCGCAGCAACAGCGCGGGGCGCTGCCGGTACCAGAACACCACTGCGGTAAACAATTTGAGCTTTTCCCACCGGCCCTTCGATTTGTTCTCCGTTCGCTGAATATATTGAAGGAAGTCGTCATACGAATTGAAACCGTAGGCTTCGTCTGAAAATGGACCAAATCCCGCCTTCTTCAAAAACTCCCGGGCGTGATCCGCGAGAACGACGGGAGGCTTGCCTGCCGACACATGCTGAAACAACATGGTTTGTTCATTCAGGAGCGTCACTGCAATCGCCCCAACGATGATGAGAGCGACCATCGCTGCGGCCGTTGCCGGTTTCAAACCTTCCTTGAGACCCGACGCCGCCACCATCTCCGGAGAAGGCATCTCGCCCGCTGCCAGCGCTGCTGCCAGAGGATCCCCGCCGGGAAGCGCCAGGACCAGTTGCACGGCCGACTTTGGCCTCATCGCGGGATCCCGTTCGAGACAACGCATGACGACGCGTTCGACAATAGGATCAATCCCGGCTTTCATCTCAGAAAGCGTCTTCGGGGTTTGCGATTGATGCTTCGACCGCAGGTCCTCGAGTGAATTGAACTCGAACGTTCTTTTCCCGCAGTACACCTCGTAGAGCACAAGGCCGAGCGAATAAATATCGCTCTGAACGGTTGCGCCTTTCCCTTCCAGTTGTTCCGGAGCCATGTACGCCGGCGTGCCTGAAATCTGTTTCGCCTGTGCCTCATCATCGGCGGCGATAGCCAATCCAAAATCCGTGATTCGGACACGCCCATGCCCGTCAATCATGATGTTAGCGGGCTTCAGATCGCGATGAAGGATCCCGCGGTCGTGCGCTGCGGCGAGCCCCGCAGCAAGTTGCCGCGCGATGTCGAGCGCTTTTTCGCTCGAAAGATATCCGATACGTTTAAGCAGCGAAGCAAGATCTTCGCCATCGATGTATTCCATCGATAGAAAATGCTGTCCCTCGTATTCCGCGATGTCATAAACGCGGCAGATATTCGGATGCGAAAGCTGGCGCGTGATGCGCACTTCCGCGAAAAAACGCTCGCGCCTGGCAGGATCTGAACTGAGCGCACGCGGAAGAAACTTTAAGGCCACGGGCTGGCCGAGTTTCAAATCATCCGCGCGATAAACTTCGCCCATGCCGCCTCGGCCCAGCAATCCGATGATTCGATACCTTTCTTCAAGGACCATTCCAGGCGCGAAGCCCACTGAGGAAATCGAATCGGATGTAAACAGCCGTCCCACCGGCGAAGCTGTATTCGCGGGAGCCGCCGAAGGCATGACTGTCGGCATTTCGGAAAATGAACTGATTTCGCAACCGCACGAGGGACAGAATCGGCTCCCGGCAGAAACTGTTGCCGAACAGGAAGGACATTGAATGACCGACGTCGTCACGTTCTGCGCCTAACCTTTGGCCATAACCATGCCGAATCCCCTGACTCGCGCATGGACTCCGAGCATCCGCACTCCGTGCCAAAGACCGTGAGGTGTCGAGGAAACCACCGGAACTTTGATCACGTCTTCAACCGGTACGATCAAATCGATGGTTCTCAGCGCGCCGCATGAAACTACGAGAGCGTCGGCCTTCCTGGAGTTCGCGTAGGCATCCTTACTGAGCTTGAAGAGAACCTCGTGCGTCGCCGCACCTTCGGGTATCCGTTCGAAGCCGAGTCCTTTTGCCGACGTGACTTCGAATCCATATTCCTGCAGAAAGATCTTCAGGCGTTCGGTAACAACATCGGTATACGCCGTTGCGACCGCGACACGTTTAGCGTTCGCGGTACGCAGGCCGTCGAGCAGGCCATTGCTTTGCGTGGTCGCTTTCCTGCCGGTTGCCTTCGCTACTTTCTGAATGAGGTCGTCGTGGAATTTCGCGCCCTTGTAAAACGTCAGGGACGATCCGAACACGGACACGACGCCGGCGCCACGCTTTGCAAGTTCCACCGCTTTCGGTAGAACTCTCGGAATAGCCTCGTCGTAGCCTTCAACGGTCATACCACCGGGCAGGCCGACGCCATTTCCGATGAACTCCACGCCCGCGGGATACAGCATCTTTGCATCCGGAGGAATGGGGTAATTCTCCGGCGGAAAGATCAAACCGAGAGTCGGCGTCGAAGGAACGAATCGGCTGCCTGCCGCAACCGCACCGATGATCTTGAGAAACTCACGACGGGAAGGAATCATTTCGCGGCAGAATACGATGCTTTTGGAAGATCGGTCAACCGCGGCAATCGGCTTACGTGCTCGTTCGCACGACCTGAGCGTCGCGCTCCGCCCGCTCCCCGATTTGCTGCCGCCACATGGCGTAGTAAAGACCTTTGAGCTCGACGAGTTCATCGTGCCCGCCGGATTCCACGATCCGGCCGCGCTCCAGCACAAAGATTCTATCGGCGTGAATGACCGTGGACAGCCGGTGAGCAATCAGGATCGTGATGAGATCCTTCCGCATGGAAACGTCACGGATGGTCTCGCTGATTTCCTTCTCGGTCAGGGAATCCAGCGACGATGTCGCTTCATCGAAGACGAGAAGATTCGGATGGCGCAGCAGCGCGCGGGCTATCGACAGGCGCTGCTTCTCGCCGCCGGATACTTTGACGCCGCCTTCGCCGATCAGCGTGTCCAGGCCCTTGTCGGCCCGGGCGAGCAGGCTGTGGCACGCCGCTTTCTTCAGGACCTCCATGCATTCTTCGTCGGATGCCGACGGATTGACGAACAGCAGATTCTCCCGGATGCTTCCCGAAAACAGTTGGGTATCCTGCGTCACCAGCCCGATGCGTTCACGCAAGCCATCGAGATCGATGTCTTCAACGGAAAAATCATCGTACCGCACGTTACCGCCCTGAGGGCGGTACAAGCCGACCAGAAGCTTGACCAGCGTCGTCTTGCCCGACCCCGAAGGTCCCACAAAAGCGATCGTCTGTCCCAGCGAGGCCGAGAATGAGATTCCATCGAGAGCCTTCGTCGTTGCGGTTTGATGCTGAAACACAACATTCTCGAACGCCACGCGATGCACAGCGCCAACCGCAACAGGCCTCGCGGGCCGCGGCTCCTTCTCTATATTGAGAATCGTTTCAAAGTTGTTCAGCGACACTTCGGTCTCCCGGTAAATGTTCATCACGTTACCGACTTCCTGCAGAGGCCCGAAAATGAAGAACGAGTAAATCCAGCACGAAAAAAACTGACCGACGGAAATTTCCCGAGTGAAGATCAAATACAGCATCAAACCCAGAATCGATGTGCGCAGCGCGTTCACCGAAGTTCCCTGAATGAAGCTGAGACTCCGAAGGTATTTCACCTTCTTCAATTCGAGCTCGAGAATCTTCGAAGTCGTACTGTTCAACCGTTTGATTTCCTGTTGTGCCAGGCCGAGGCTCTTCACGAGTTCGATATTCCGGAGAGACTCCGTTGTTGCGCCGGCAAGAGCCGTCGTCTCCGCAACGATGACTTTCTGAATCTTTTTAATCTTCCGGCTGAGCACCGAAACCAGCGTGCCTAGAATCGGTATGGTCAGGAAATAGACCAGGGCGATGAGCCAGTGCACCGTGAGCGTATAGACCATCACGAAAACCACGCCGACCAGCGAAATGAACAGAATATTGACGACCGCATTGGTCAGCCGCTCGACATCGGCGCGGACTTTCTGCAGCTTTCCAAGGGTCTCCCCGCTGCGCTGATCCTCGAAAACGCCATACGGCAGTTCCAGCGAATGGCGAATGCCGTCCGAATAAATCTTCGCGCCGAGCCTTTGCGTGATGACGTTGATGTAGTAATCCTGAAAGTTTTTCGCGACGCGGGAAACAAAAGCCACACCCACGGCGGCCGCCAGCAATAAGCCGACACCGCGGAAAAACTGATTTGTCGTGTACTCGGTATAGCGCGTGGCGTAATCGTCGATGACATGCCGGAAGATTACCGGATCCAGCAGCGAGAAGACCTGATTGATCGCCGCCAGAACAAGGATGAGCATCACCAGCACGCGATACTCTTTCAGGTATGAATACAAAACCTTCACGTTATTTTTCCTGCTTCTTCTTCGCAGCCGCTTCCTCAATCGCCGCCTGTGCCGCCGAAAGCCGCGCGACCGGGACCCGGAATGGAGAACAGCTCACATAAGTCAGCCCGATCCGATGGCAGAACTTGACGGAATCCGGATCGCCTCCATGTTCGCCGCAGATCCCCAGCTTGATATCGGGACGTGTGCGGGTTCCCTTCTCCACCGAAATCTGCATGAGCTGCCCAACGCCGCTCTGGTCGATTGTTGCGAACGGATTCTTCTTCACGATTTCCATTTCCGCATAAGCGGGCAAAAAGGATCCGGAGTCGTCCCGGCTCATGCCAAGCGCGGTCTGCGTCAGATCGTTCGTGCCGAAGCTGAAGAACTCCGCGGTCTCCGCGATCTCATCGGACGTCAGCGCGCCGCGCGGAATCTCGATCATCGTCCCGACGAGGTAACTCAGCTTTACCTTCTTCTCCGCAGTAACTTCCCTGGCGGCCTGATGAACGACGTCCACCTGAAGGTCGAATTCCTTCTTGAACCCGACAAGCGGAATCATGATCTCAGGCCGGGCCTTGATGCCCGCCGCCTGCACTTCCGCCGCTGCCTCGAAAACCGCGCGCGCCTGCATTGCTGAAATCTCGCTGTGAACGACACCCAGCCGGCAGCCGCGGAATCCAAGCATGGGATTGAACTCGTGGAGTTCGCGCACACGCTGCCGGACACGCTCAACGGGCACACCCATTTTCTGCGCCAGATCTTCCTGGGCGCCGAGCTCGTGCGGAAGAAACTCGTGGAGCGGGGGATCCAGAAACCGGATCGTTGCCGGCAATCCATTCAGGGCCTTGAAAATCCCGATGAAGTCTTCTCTCTGATACGGCAAAAGTTTCGCGAGGGCGATTTTTCGATCGGCGACGCTTTCCGCGAGGATCATTTCACGCATCGCGTCGATTCGCTCACCTTCAAAGAACATGTGCTCCGTGCGGCATAGCCCGATGCCCGACGCGCCGAATGCAACTGCGTTTGCGGTCTGTTCCGGCGTGTCCGCATTCGTGCGAACTTGCAAACGCGTCGCCTTCGAGCACCAGTCCATCAATTGTTTGAACATCACATAGGTCTTGCTTTCTTTCGGAGCGAGCGATTTTTCCACGAGCACCTGAACGATCTCCGAGGCAGCCGTCTTGATTTTGCCGGGATACACTTCACCCGCCGTGCCGTTGATGGAGATGTAATCCCCTTCGTGGTAGACCTTGCGTGCGACAGTAACCGTCTTCGCCGCATAATCGATCTGCAGCGCGCTCGCTCCACACACACACACCTTGCCCATCTGCCGCGCCACAAGGGCCGCGTGCGAACTGACTCCACCCTTCGCGGTCAGAATACCTTCCGCGGCAATCATGCCTCGAAGGTCTTCCGGCGACGTTTCATTCCGCACCAGAAGAACCTTCTCGCCTTTTGCCGCGGCGGCCACGGCGCGTTCGGCATTGAGGTAGATCTTTCCGGAAGCTGCGCCGGGTCCCGCAGGCAGGCCCTTCGCGATGAGTTCCGCGGCTTTCACGGCGTCACGATCAAAAACCGGCGCGAGCACCTGGTCGAGTTGGTCCGCAGGGACGCGCATGATCGCGGTCTTCCAGTCGATCAGCTTTTCTTTCTCCATTTCGATTGCGAAGCGCACGGCTGCAAGACCCGTCCGTTTGCCGTTTCGGGTCTGGAGCATGAAGAGCTGTCCATCCTGAATCGTGAACTCGAAATCCTGGACGTCTTTGAAATGGCGCTCGAGTGTCTTTCGCACACCTTCGAGTTCGTGATATGCCGCGGGCAAATGATTCTTCAGCGCCGCGACCGGCTCGGGCGTCCGGACTCCGGCGACGACATCTTCGCCCTGGGCATTAATCAGGAATTCACCGTAGAACACTTTCTCGCCGGTTGCGGGATCACGCGTGAACGCCACGCCGGATCCGGACCGGTCGCTCGTATTCCCGAAAACCATGGCCTGCACGTTGACGGCAGTTCCCCATTCGGAAGGAATGTTGTACTTGCGCCGGTACACAATCGCGCGATCGTTCATCCACGATCCAAAAACCGCGCCGATCGCTCCTTCAAGCTGCTTCCGGGGGTCGGTTGGAAAATTCTTTCCTGTCCGCTCCCGAACGAGGCTTTTGAAGCGCACCACCAGCTCTTTGAGATCGTCGACGGTCAATTTGGGATCATCGATGTCGGCATGATAGCGCTCGTGTTTCAGGCGGCCGATCACCACTTCGAATGGTTCGTGGTCCTCACCGGCACTCTTCTGTACGCCCATAACAACGTCGCCATACATCTGGATAAAACGGCGATAGCAGTCCCAGGCGAACCGTTCGTTTTTCGTCGCCTTTGCCAGCGCGAGAACGGTGTCGTCGTTCAGGCCCAGGTTCAGAATCGTGTCCATCATTCCAGGCATCGAATCACGCGCGCCGGATCGGACTGAAACGAGAAGCGGCATCTTTTTCTTGTCGCCGAAAGTGATGCCCATGATTTTCTCGATGAATGTCATGCCGGATTCGATCTGGCTTCGAAGTTCCTTTGGATAAGTCTTCTTGTGAGCGTAGTAGTAAGTGCAGACTTCAGTGGTGATCGTAAAGCCCGGAGGCACCGGCAACCCGATGCGGCTCATCTCCGCCAGGTTCGCGCCTTTTCCACCCAGCAACGCTTTCATCGCGCCGTTCCCGTCGGCCTTGTTTTTCCCGAAAAGATAAACGTGTTTCGATGTCTTCTTCTGTGCTTTAGCGGCCTTTGACATGTTTATTGCCCCTGATAATGACGGATCCAGTATTCGTTCAGCTCGTGCAGATTTCGAACTGCACGCTCAAATTCGCTCCCAACATCGATGAGCGGGTTCTTAAGAATGCGATAAACCAAATCGACAACAAGCGCGGGTAATCCGGACGTATTCCGGTGATCGCAATCGTGGCAGATCACCGATTGAAGTCCCGGCGCCAGATAACGCTCGACTTCAATTCCAAGCTGTTTCGTGCAGACAGAGCAAACGAACAGATCTGGAAAAACACCCGCGAGACGCAGCATCCATACTTCGAAGTAGCACGCGGCAAACTCGATCGGGCATTCGTCTTCGAGCGCCCGAACTGTCATCCTCACAAGCCGGAAAACCGCATCTTGCGGCTCACGCTCCGGCAAAAATCGATCGATCATCTCGACCACGCGGCCGGCGCAAACAGCGCAGTCGTAGTCCTGAAAAAGCTTCATCGGTGAATCCAGCAGATCGGCTGACTGGATTCGCACCAGGTCCCGGTTTTCCTTCTCGAAAAACTGAATTCGAGAATGCGCCAGAGGTTCAAGCGAGGCGCCGAACCGGTTTTTCATCTTCCGCGCGCCGTTCGCCACGCCGCGGAGTTTCCCAAAATCGCGGCTGAAAAATGCGACGATACGATCGGCCTCTCCGAGCGGATAAGTCTTCAATATAATCGAATCGCTCTGATGGAGAGCCATATAAGGTAGATCGCAACCTTGCAAAATAACACAACTGATGTTGTCGGCCTCGGGCTAAATGCAATGGATACCATTTGCGTCGTCCCGCGTTTTCCCCAACCGAACACCAAAACTCACCTGAACGACGTTCGAGTCGAGCCCGGCGGCCAGGTCGCAACGGCTCTGGTCACCTGCGCGCGACTCGGTCTCACTACTCGATACATCGGATCGGTGGGAACGGACGATTTCGGAAAAGCACAACTCGCAAGCCTGCGCGCGGAAAATCTTGAACTTTGCGTGCGCGAAGTGGAAGGCGCCTCAAGCCAGATGGCCGTCATTATTCTCGAACAAGGTGTTGGTGAACGGACCATCCTGTGGCGGCGCGATCCCCGGTTGGTATATCCGCCGGAAGAACTGCTTCACGAGATGATCGTCAAAGCGCGCGTCCTCCATCTCGATGGCTGCGATTCTTCCGCAGCGCTTCACGCCGCCCGCTGGGCACACGCCGCCGGTATACCCATCGTGATCGACATCGACGAGATCTACGATGATTCCACGCACGAACTGCTCCGGATGGTGGACTACCTGATTGCAAGCTCCGACTTTGCTGAGGATCCCCACGAACTGGCCGATCGCTATAATTGCCCCGTGGCCGGAATTACTCGCGGAGGCGAAGGCGCAATATTTCTGGATCGCGGCCGCCTCATCAAGTCGTCCGCCTTTCGAGTTCCTGTTCGCGATACAACCGGAGCAGGAGACGTTTTCCATGGAGCGTTCATCTACGGAATTCTTCAGAACTGGGCACTCGAAGACGTCATCCGGTTCGCTCATGCTACCGCCGCCTTGAAGTGCATGCACATCGGCGCCCGCGGCGGGATTCCATGGCTGTCGCAGGTGCAGGATTTTTTGTCCTCTCACGCGTAGGCTATACTTCCGCTCCATGATATCGACGCTGTTCACACTCCTTCTTTTAATGCCTCTCCCTTTGGGAGAGGCCGGCGCGCCTTCCGCGCGCCGGGTGAGGGTCGAATCCGCGGATACGCTCTTTGAGCGTTTCTTCGGCGCCTCTTCTCCGGCGGATGCGCAGAAACTTGTAGACGAGATCCTGAAATCCGGAGTGAACTTCGACGAAGCAGAGCGCCGCTTGAAAACCGGCCGCACGTATACGATGCAAAAGACCGGTATCGTGAAAGGGAGCAATCACACAAACGATATCGAGCACTTTTACGCGTTGAATGTTCCTGCGAACTACGACCCCTCGAAGCGCTATCAAGTGCGGTTTCAACTTCACGGCGGTGTCGGTGGACGCGAAACGAATCAACCGCGTGGCACTGGAGAATCACCGCTGCAGGGGGCCGAGCAAATTTACGTTGTGCCCTATTCGTGGGCGGCCGCACCCTGGTGGAGCGACGATCAGGTAAAGAATCTCGCAGCAATCGTCGACTCTCTCAAGCGCACGTACAACGTCGATGAAAACCGCGTCGTCGTCGCCGGCGTTTCGGATGGCGGCACCGGCGCTTACTACATCGGCATGCGCGATACCACGCTGTACGCGAGTTTCCTGCCTCTGAACGGTTTCATCATGGTCATTGCCAATGCCGGCATCGATGACGGGGGAGTTTTTCCGAACAACCTTCGCAACAAGCCCCTGTTCGTTGTGAATGGCGGCAAAGATCCTCTTTACCCGATCGTCAATGTCGAGCCATTCGTCAAGCATCTGATGACTGCGGTGAACATCTCGTATCACCCTCAACCCGACGCGGGTCACAACACCATGTGGTGGCCGGAGATCAAAGATACGTTTGAAAAGTTTGTCGCGGATCATCCGCGAGATCCGCATCCGGACAAGCTCACATGGGAAACTGCCAACCTCGAACTCAATCGTGCGCACTGGCTCATCATCGACGAGCTTGGCGCTCAAGCCGGTGATGCGAAACAAATGTCCGATTTGAACCTGATGCGTGAACCGGGCTCCACTTCCGGTTCAGCCACGAACCTGTTTGCTCTGTTCGAACGCCCGAAGGCGCCCGGGCGCGTGGATCTTGTACGAACCGGCAACACGATTCAGGCCACCACGAAGGGTGTGGCGGCATTCACGCTTCTCTTATCGCCGGACAAGTTTGATTTCAGCCAGCCGGTCAAGGTGGTCGCCAACGGCCGGACGGTCTATGACGGAAGAGTCGAACGAAATCTCACAACGCTCTTGAAATGGGCGGCGCGCGATAACGATCGCACGATGCTCTACGCAGCGGAGCTCAAGATCACACTGACTCGGTAAAAACTTTCATGTTCATTACAGGCCGCCCCGAAGAATCGGAATACTCTCCTGAAGGTGGAGGATATGTGTCGCTTGTCAACGGCGACGACATTATCCGGGTTGTGAGCGCGCCGCGCGATGCCGTGGCCGCATTAATCAGCTCAATGGACGAAGGCATGGGCAACTACGCTTATGCGCCCGGAAAATGGACGATCAAAGAAATCCTCCTGCACATCGCAGACAGCGAGAGGATCTTCGCCTATCGAGCGCTGTGCATCGCGCGCGGCGATCAGGCGGCGTTTCCCGGATTCGAACAGAACGACTACGTTCCCGCGTCCGGCGCGAATGACCGCTCGCTCGCCGACCTCCTCCAGGAATTCCACGCCGTTCGCGCCTCGACGATCGCATTGTTCTCCGGCTTGCCCCGCGAAGCCTGGCTCCGCCGCGGCAACGCCAACGGCCACAGCGTCACTCCTCGCGGCATCGCGTTCCAGCTTGCCGGCCACGAACTCCATCATGCTGCGGTTCTGAGATCCAAATACCTGCAGCGCGGCTGAATCGCCGGAGGTTATTTCGCGCCCTCCCGCTGATTCGCGGTATATTCCTCCCTTTGTACTCGAAGGAGGAAAGTGGATGGCCCTTGCCACGATGGACAAGATCGTCTCGCTCTGCAAGCGTAGGGGATTTCTCTTTCAAGGGAGCGAATTATATGGAGGCTTGCAGGGAACCTGGGACTACGGCCCGATGGGCGTGGAACTGAAGAACAACGTCAAGCGCGCCTGGTGGCGCGCCAACGTTTACGAACGCGACGATGTCGAAGGCCTCGATGCAGCCATTCTGATGAACAAACTCGTGCTCCGTTATTCCGGGCACGAGGCTACGTTCTCGGATCCGCTCGTGGACTGCAGAAAATGCAAGAAACGTTTTCGCGCGGACCAGCTTGAACCCAACGAGAAATGTCCTGAAGGCGGACCGCACGATCTCACCGAGCCGCGGCCGTTCAACCTGATGTTCAAGACGACAGTCGGCCCCATCGAGAACGACGAAAACATCGCGTACCTGCGCCCCGAAACCGCCCAGGGGATTTTTGTGAATTTCAAAAATGTTCTCGATTCCACGAATCGTAAACTCCCGTTCGGCATTGCGCAGATCGGAAAGTCGTACCGGAACGAGATCACGCCCAAGAATTTTATTTTTCGTGTACGCGAGTTCGAGCAGATGGAGATTGAATTCTTCGTGATGCCCGGCACCGACGAAGAATGGCACCGCCGCTGGATCGAGCAGCGCGTCGCGTGGTATCACGCGTACGGCATTCGGCCTGAGAATCTGAAGCAGTACGCTCAGAAGCCCGGCGAGTTGTCGCATTATGCCAAGGCCACCACGGACCTTCTTTATCGTTTTTTCCCAGATCGGGACGAAGACAAACAATTCGACGAAGTCGAAGGAATCGCCAACCGAACCGATTACGATCTGACCTGTCACACCAAGGGCGGTAAAACGACATTCACAGATGGATCATCTCTTGCGAACGAGCATGCGGTTTTGAAGCAGACGTATTTTGACCAGGCATCGAATCAGCATCTCACGCCGTTCGTCATCGAGCCTTCGGGAGGCGTCGATCGCATCACACTTGCGTTTCTTATGGACGCTTACGAAGAACAAAAGCTGGAAGGCGGCAAAGAGCGGACGGTCCTGCATCTTCATCCGGATCTCGCTCCCGTCAAGGCCGCCATCATTCCTCTCGCGCGCAACAAGCCGGATATGGTGGAAATGGCGAAGCGGATCAAGAAGAGCCTTCAGTCGACGGGACGCATGCGCTCGCTGTTTGATGACAGCGGAAACATTGGGAAATGCTACGCCCGGCAGGATGAAATCGGGACGCCGTTCTGCGTGACGGTGGATCATCAGTCACTGGAAGATCAACAAGTCACCGTGCGCCACCGGGACACCATGTTGCAGGATAGAATCGCGGTAGATTCACTGGAAAGATACCTGGAAGACAGATTGAAGGCTTGAGAAGCCGTGATTCCTTTCAAAGATAACATTCCCTCGCGCACGGTTCCCTTCGTTACAGTCTCGATCATCATTCTGAACGTCGTTGTTTTTTTCTACGAATTGATGCTGGGCCGGTCTCTGGACCCGTTTCTATCGCAATACGGCGTCGTGCCCGCCGCGATTTTGGCCTGGCCTCGATCGGCGGTGCCGCTGACCGCGATCGCGCTTCCGTATCTGACTTCGATGTTCCTGCACGGCGGCTGGCTCCACCTTATCGGGAACATGTGGTACCTGTGGATATTCGGCGATAACGTCGAGGACCGGCTGGGACACTTTCAGTTCTTGATTTTCTATCTGCTCTGCGGCCTCGGAGCGGGCATTGTTCACACGATTTTCAATTACGACACCTACGTGCCCAGCGTCGGCGCCAGCGGCGCGATTGCCGGTGTGCTCGGCGCTTACATCGTGTCTTATCCATTTGCGCGGGTTCTGACGCTTGTTCCGATTTTCGTCTTCATTCAAGTGATCGAGATCCCGGCGCTGATCGTGCTGGGTCTCTGGTTCGTCGTCCAATTCTTCAATGGCACCGCGTCCCTCACCACGTCAAGCGCCGGAGCGGGCGGCGTCGCATGGTGGGCTCACATCGGCGGTTTCATCATCGGAATCATTCTCGTCTCAATGTTTCCCAGAAAAGACAAAGCTCGATATGCCTATCGCGCCTGACGATCGGCCGCAGGTTTTCTGCGGCGTCGTGATCCATTCCACCGGCTCCACCCGGCTCGAAGTGTGCGATCCGGGCTACCTGACCGTCGTCCGGGGCAGGATCGCTGAACTTACACGCGTCGATCCGCGGCCAAAATATCCTGGAGCAGCTTTTCAAGATTTCGGCCGGAAGATCGTTCTTCCCGGATTCATCGATACCCATGTTCATCTGCCGCAATTCGGAATCATGGGAATCGGCAAGGGTGAGTTGCTGGACTGGTTGAACAACTACACATATCCCGAAGAAGCACGGTTTTCTGATCCTGAATATGCGACAAGAATCTCAGCGGCATTCTTCGACGCACTCGTCGCGAATGGAACCACGACCGCAATGATTTATTCGTCCGTCCACGAACAAGCCACCGACATTGCCTTCTCAGCGGCTCAGGCAAAGGGCGTGCGCGCATTCATCGGAAAAGTCATGATGGACCGGAATTCGCCTCCATCCTTAACCGAGAGCACAGACGAATCGATCGCCGCAAGCACGCGCTTGTTTGAGAAATGGGATGGCGTGGAAGACGGGCGTTTACGCTACGTGTTTACTCCACGCTTCGCGGCCGCGTGCTCGATGGACTTGATGAAACGCACAGGCCAACTCGCACACGAGCGAAATGCATTCATTCAGTCTCATTTAAGTGAAAACAAAAACGAGGTGAAGTGGATAAGGGAACTCTTTCCGGATGTCTCTTCGTATGCGGAAGTCTACGATGCAGCCGGACTGCTGAACGAACGCAGCGTCATGGCGCACTGCATTCATCTCTCACTTGAAGAAGTTTCTCTGCTCTATCAAAGACAAACCAGAATCGCGTTCTGTCCCTACTCGAATCGAACGCTCCACAGCGGAGTCATGCCGTACCGGACTCTTGCAAACGCAAACCTCGATATCGGCCTCGGAACCGACGTCGCCGGAGGCCCTTCCCTGTCCATGTTTGAACAGATGCGCGAAGCCATGAATGCCGCCGGAATCGGCCCTGCCGAAGCTTTGTTCCTGGCGACAGCGGGCGGGGCGAAAGTGCTGGGACTCTCGGAAAAGGTGGGATCGCTGAGTGCCGGACACGATGCGGACTTCATCGTGGCTGATGCGGGTCCGTACGGGACTCCCGAGGAAGCGCTATCCAAACTCTGCATGAACGGAAGCCAGGATCAGGTCAGAGAGGTTTACGTCCGGGGGCGGCTCGTGTATTTTTAAGCGCATGCCCAAACATTGCCGGCGCCGGCCTTCTTCCGGAGGCAGAGGCATTCTCCTTCTGTTATTGCTGCTTTGCTTCTCGCGGCCTTTATCGGCGGCCGACAAATGGGTCAGCATTCGTTCGAAGAATTTTCTCCTCGCCGGCAATGCGAGTGAGTCCGATATCCGAAAAGTCGATCGCACTCTCGAGGAGTTTCGATCCGCGCTTGCGGCCATGTTTCCGAGAATGGATCAGGCATCATCGGTCCCCACCACAGTTGTGGTCTTCAAGAACGATGAGTCGTTTAAACCATTCAAGCCCGCAGCTCCCGGCGCCTCGAACACCGTCGCTTTTTTTCAACCAGGCGAAGACGTCAATTACATCGGCGTGACTGCAATGCTCGGAGCCCCGAGCGCGGTCCTTCACGAATATGCGCATTTTCTATTGAAGGACAATGTTGCAGGCCTTCCACTCTGGATTGTTGAAGGCCTGGCCGAGTGCTACAGCACGTTTGATCTCGGCGGCAAAAACGACTACACGCTGGGGCGGGCGCCGGAAACACATGTGACAACGTTCAGCCAGCCGCAGCGTTTCATGTCGATCAAGCAACTTCTCGCCGTCGGGAAGAATTCAACCGAGTACAAAGAACAAACGCGCCAGGGAGTCTTTTACGCGGAGTCGTGGGCCTTTGTGCACTATCTGGTTCTCGGCGCGGACGGAAAGCGGCGGAACCAGTTCACCCAATTGATGACCGCATTGGCAAAAGGTGAGCCTTTCGAGGACAGCTTCGGCGAAGCTTTCCAGACCGATTACGGCACATTGGAAGAAGAGGTACGCGCATACATTCAGAAGAAGTCGTCGTGGGGGTCAATGAAGGTCGTTACCAAAGACACGCTTCAGGTGGACGCCCGCCCGTTGAATCCTGTGACGTTGACGGAAGGGGAGTCCGAGGCCTATCTCGGCGATTTGCTTCTTCATTTGAACCGTATTGATGACGCCGAAACACATCTCAATACCGCATTGTCGAAATCCCCGAATCTCCTCAGTGCTCAGGGTTCCCTGGCCATCGTGCGCGTTAAACAGAAAAAATATGACGAAGCGCTGTCATTATTAAAAAAGGCGGTGGACGCGGATTCAAAGAATCCGATGATTCATTTTTACCTGGCGTATGTGCTCGAGCGCGCCGAGTCGGATGCCACAAACACGGTGAACGCGGCAGCCGACCGCATTGAAAGCATGCGGACGTATGCAAAGAAAGCGATCGAGCTTTCTCCACGATTCGTCGAGAGCTACGCTCTGCTGGCGCGCGCGGATCTGAATGCGGGCGAACATCTCGACGAGGCGGAAGCGACGCTCAAGAAAGCCATATCGATTTCCCCGGGCCGCGATGATTTGCAGTTGCTTCTCGCACAAACCTATTTGCGGTCGGATCGCAGAATCGATGCGCGCACTGTGCTTTCCAATGTAGAGCGGACGGCATCCGATTTCGACACAAAGCGGCGAGCAACGGCGCTGCTCGACCAGACGGAGCAAGCCGCCGGCAACTTTGCTGAAATCGTTCCACCGGCCGATAAAACCGCAACGCCGTCACCCGAACCGCGCCGCGAGCCCTCCCCGCCGCGCGCACAGCGAGAGACCATCCTTGAAGCGCTCACGCCGCTCGGCCCGGATGTTCAGGGAGAAAAAGTGAACGGGCTTCTGATCGATATGGATTGTACAGACGGACTGACATTCCGCGTGCGAACGGACAAAGCGACACTCGAACTGCATTCTCCGGATCCGGACAAGATCCAGTTTCTAAGCTACACGTCGGACGTCAACGGCAGCATCAAATGCGGCCCGCGCAATCCCGGCACACCCGTCGCGATTACGTACCGTCCCGTGGCTGGAGGCCGCGGCGAACCGCTGGTGGTGGAATTCCTCGATAAGAAATGAACGGTGCTTGACCTGCAGTTCTTTACGCGGAGGCAAACACGCACATGCATGTCGTCAATGCGGTGCTGGGCACCGCGATGGCTCTGGCTTCCGCTTTTCAAGCACCTTACGCGGCACAATGGAACAAGCAGTCCATCCTTAAAGGTTGGAGTTCGTCTATCCGGCCGGCCGGGCACGAGAAATCGCAAGAGCAAGCAATGATCATGTCATGGCGTCTAATATTAAAGATGGTGTGATTGTGGCGGTAACGCCGAGCGGAAAGGAAGTCGTCATTGACGAACCGCCGGTGGTTTCGACGGCGCGGCGAAGACCTCAATGATTCAAAAGCTGCTGATTCTGATTGGCATCGCGTTCCTGGGAATGTATGGCTATTTCCGCGTTCAGGCGAATGCGCGTCAATCTGAACTGGAATCCGAATTGTTTCGTCCGCGGATTCCGCACGCGCCGGATGCGGTTCCCCGGCCGAGTCTCAAAGAAGGTGACCTGTTCGGACGTTTGGAAATTCCACGCCTCAACATGTCGGTCATGGTGATGGAAGGTGTCGACGACATCACGTTGCGGCTCGGCGCAGGACATATTCCCGGTACACCGATGGCAATCGCGGGCCATCGTGACGGTTTTTTCCGGCCGCTGAAAAATATCCGGATGGATGACACGATTCGCTTCACAACTCCCGATGGCACGTCGGAATATCATGTCGTGTCCACTACAGTGGTTTCCCCGTCGGATACCTGGGTCCTCGACAACGAGAACGAAAAGCAACTAACGCTCGTCACCTGCTATCCATTCTTTTATATCGGGCCCGCCCCCAAACGTTTCATCGTTGAAGCGGTCAAGAACTAACGGGTACAATTTGGGTTTGTCGTTTGACCGATTGTCCCGTTCGTCTAGCCCGGTCTAGGACACAGCCCTTTCAAGGCTGCAGCACGGGTTCGAATCCCGTACGGGACGTTTAAACTCATGGGCGCAGATTGACCATTCTTTGGTCAGTGTTGGGCATAGGTTGGTCAACATTCCGGTCAACATTTCACCATCTCGATAGGTTCGGTCGCCACAAAAAACCCCACTAAAAAGATCAGTTTTGGGCGTGTCTGCGTTCCCTCCTCACGACTGCGTAACCGAGCCAACGGTCAAAGGCGTAGTCGTGAGACCTAATCCGTCCCCGACCTCACACATAATTTGAGCGGCCCAGACAACTCGACTTAAAAGTCTGCATCTGAACGCGTTCCCCGAGACTTCAGAGCGCCTTTAGAAGAAAGGCTTCCAAATAATGTCAACAAGCACACAGGGTTTTGAAATTGATTTCCTGCCCGTCGGTGACGGCAAAAGCGGGGACGCCATCGCTGTCCGTTTTGGTAATTTACATGGCCAACGAAGTGAGCAAAAAGTCATCGTGATTGATGGAGGCTTCCAAGAGTCGGGCGAGAACCTCGTCAAACACATCAAAACCTATTACCAAACCGACCATGTAGACCTGGCGTTCTCAACGCATCCTGACGGAGATCATGCAGCTGGTCTTTCGGTTGTCCTTGAAAATCTCAGTGTTGGAACGCTCGCTATGCACCGGCCCTGGGAACATGCGGCTGCTATTAAAAACCTCTTCAAGAATGGCCGCATCACGGTAAAAGGTCTTGAGCGACGTCTCGATGAATCACTGCAACATGTCAGTGATCTTGAAGCGATCGCGACGAAACGGAAGATCCCGATCGTCGAACCATTCGAGGGGGTGAACGGGTTTGATGGAAGAATTCTCGTACTCGGACCGTCGATGGACTATTACCAAACATTGTTGTCAGATTTTCGCTGCACCCCTGAAGCGGCGACCCCTTTGACGTTGGCCAGCAAGTTCATGAAACTCACAGAGAAGGCGAAGGAACAAATTCGAGATTTCCTGCACATTGACCTGCTCAATGATGAGGAAGACACCACGTCGGCGGAGAACAACACCAGCACGATCATCCTGGTCCAAATCAATGGGCAGAAGCTGCTCTTTACCGGAGATGCTGGCAAAACCGCGTTGCTCCGGGCGATCAGTTACGCCGAGAGCATTGGGATATCTCTTGGAGGCATGCGCTTTTTGCAAGTGCCTCACCACGGTAGCAAGCGGAATCTGAACAGCAGGGTTTTGAAGAAGATCAATGCGAGCATTGCGTTTGTTTCGGCATGCGACAATCACGATAAGCATCCATCGAAGAAAGTGACGAACGCGCTGCAAAAGCACGGGGCAAAGGTATATGTGACTCGCAATATCCGGTTGCGTTATTACGAGAATGCGCCAGCGCGAAATTGGGGCAATGCCACGGCTGAACCGTTTCATGATTACGTGGATGAATAAATGAAAGAACTGCTGGACAAGATCAGCTCGTACAATCTGTTCAACTATCTATTCCCGGGGATTCTCTTCGTCGTGATCTTGAGCAAATTCACGCATTATTCCCTCGTCCAGGAGAATCTCGTCCTGGGCGTCTTCGTGTATTACTTCGTGGGACTCATCATCAGCCGCGTCGGGTCGCTTATTGTCGAGCCCTTCCTTAAAAAAGTGAAATTTCTCATGTTTGCAGACTACGCGGAGTTTGTGAAAGCCTCGCGAGCAGACGCCAAAATCGACGTGCTTTCCGAAGAGAACAACATGTATCGGACACTTATCGCGATGCTCCTATCACTTGTTGCCGTACGCGTGTACGAAGCATTTGCGATACGTTTCCAGATTGGGGACCGAACAAGCATCACGATCCTGACGCTCGTGCTCTTATTCATGTTCCTGTTCGCCTATAGAAAACAAACCGAGTACATTACAAAGCGAATCAAGTCCGCCGCTCCTTAGTTCCCAGTCTCCTTCTCCTTTCTGTTTTGCGAGTGCCCCTCGTCAATTGCCGGCCGGAAAGAAAAAAGATTTGAAAAAGGTTTGAATGTTCTGCAGTGCTGAGGTAAAGCTCCCCAGCACAATAATGGCAAGGACAACTACAATGAAGACCGCGAGCCATTTCTTAGAACGAAACCCTGAAATGATGGCCTGAACTTGATCCGTTTGGGGACCGGCCACGTGCCCGCCAAGCCTTCGAAGATTGTTCTCCAGTTCGCGAATTTTTGCGTCCATCTGATCGCGTTGGATAGAACCTTCCATGCTATCGCGCCGCCTGCGATAGTAATGGGCTAGCTGGCGCTCAGTTTCTTCTACTGTGTGCGGGACGGGATCTTCTTGTCGGTAGTTGTCGCCGGGAGGATTTCTCGTCATTGCGTCTCTGAATTTTCTCCGACCATCAGCATAAGACGCACATGTTCATCAACGTGCAGTCACAGTATAACCGTATAGGATGCTTCCCAGCTGGAAGGGATGAAGAAAGAACGACAAACGATTCCGCCACCTTATCTCATGGCTGTGGCCGTCATCATCTTTAGCGTGCGTTCCTGGGACTGCGAAGGAACCATCACGAACCGCAGAACCTTCCCAAAAACGGGAAGAGACCATACCTTCTTTGGATGCAAGTAACAGGAGAGTACCCAACGATTCATATCGACATCGATCCAACGGACACGTGACGGGGAATTGTCGTAACGCTTGATTCCACAGTTCGCCATCAGTGAACATTTTGTGAAAGCGCGTATTTAATGTTTTCTATTTTGGTTCGTTCGGCTTGTGTTGCGCGTGTATCGTTCTGTTGGTAGAAATTCTCCTTCTATTGGGTTTGGTCAATTTTTTGGTCAACATGTTTTTGCAACTAATTGGTAACAATATGTTTCGGACGGGCGAATAACGGGTTCGAATCCCGTACGGGACGTGGCGTCCTTTGAAGAAACGTTTCGGCCAGCATTTTTTAACCGATCGATCCGTCATTCCGCGGATCATTCAACTCGCACACATCGGCTCTGATGAAACCGTCGTGGAGATCGGTCCCGGCGCAGGAGTCCTTACAAGCGCGCTTGCGGCCGTGGCGCAGCGAGTCATCGCGATCGAAATCGATTCCGATCTTATTCCGAAGCTGCGAGCATCCATGCCTTCAAACGTCGAGATCATCGAAGGCGATGCCTTGATCGAGAGCTTTCCGCAGAGCCCGTTTCATCTCGTCGGCAATCTCCCTTACAACGTCGCGACGCCGCTCTTCAAGAAGTTCATCGCATGCCGGGACCAGATTCTCGACGTGACGGTGATGATTCAGCAAGAAGTCGCGGAACGCCTGATCGCAAAGCCGGGCACGCGCGAGTACGGGCCGCTCTCCGTACTGGTGCAGTATTACGCGACGATCCGGTATGGCTTCACCGTCGGACCCGGCGCTTTCCGGCCACACCCCCGGGTGGAATCCGCCGTCATTCGACTGGAATGGAAACCGGACGTTCCCGAAGCGAAGGACTTCACCGATTTTGCTCAACGATGTTTCTCGTCAAGACGGAAGAAGCTTGCGAACAACCTGCTCTCGATTTTTCCAGGGCTCCGCCGGGACGAAATCGCATCCGTGTTCAAAGACGTTGGGATTCCAATCGGCGCGCGGCCTGAGAACCTTTCCGTCGAGCAATTGCTCGCTATGTATAATCAATTTTGCAGGCGCGAATGCAAACCGATCAGACTCTCGACGTAGTTCCTCTTGGCGGCCTCGGTGAATTCGGAATGCACATGATGGCCTTCCGCTCGAACGGAGCCATCATTGTCGTTGACGCGGGCATCATGTTTCCCGACGAAGAACTTCTCGGCGTCGACATCATCGTGCCCGATATCACTTACCTTCTCGAAAACAAAAGCGAAGTCAAAGCCATCTTTCTGACGCACGGCCACGAAGATCACATTGGCGCTCTTCCCTTCATTCTCCCTTATCTGAATGTGCCGGTTTACGGCTCGAGTTTCACGATGGCACTCGTTCGCAACAAGCTCGAGCAACACGGACTGCTTCACGAAACGCGGCTTCATACCGTCAAAGACAAAGACGAAATCGCCGTGGACTGTTTCAGCGTCCAGTTCTTTCATGTGACCCACTCGATCGTCGATTCGTTCGCGCTTGCAATCAAGACTCCGGCCGGAACCATCATTCACACGGGCGATTTCAAAATCGACCCGACACCTCTTGACGGAAAACTCTTCGATCTGCACACACTCGCAGCCTACGGCGATCGCGGTGTCCTCGCTCTGTTTTCCGACAGCACGAACGCCGAGCACTCGGGCTACACCGCATCCGAGCGCTCCGTGAACGATCGCTTTGAATCGATCTTCAGAACATCGAAGGG
Organism: uncultured Solibacteraceae bacterium; assembly: GCA_964633285.1. Lineage (GTDB taxonomy): Bacteria > Acidobacteriota > Terriglobia > 20CM-2-55-15 > 20CM-2-55-15 > 20CM-2-55-15. The sequence continues at coordinate 72,596 of CAZWGA010000024.1, forward strand.
ACGAATCGTTCTGTCGTGCTTCACTTCGTCGATTCCCAGACTTCAACTGGTGATCGATCAGGCGAAACAGTTCGGCCGGCTTGTCAGTTTTCTTGGCCGGCGAATGGTGGAGAACACCGAAACCGCCGAAGAACTCGGTTTCCTGAAAGTTCCGCCGGGACTCATCATCCGCTCAAAGGAAATTCGAAATTATGCGCGGGACAAGGTATGCATTGTGGCCGGCGGATGCCAGGGTGAACCGATGTCGGCGCTGTCGCGCCTCGCGCTCGATGATCACAAAGATCTCAAGATCGATGCCGGCGACACGGTTGTCCTGTCGGCGCGGCATATCCCGGGCAACGAGCGCGCCATCGGCCGCATGATGGATCACTTTTACCGGCGGCGCGCCGAAATCTATTACGCAGACGGCAGCCAGCCGCCGGTTCATGTCAGCGGTCACGCGAGCGAAGAAGAGTTGAAACTGGTTGTGACGCTGGTGAAACCGCAATACTTCATTCCCATTCACGGGACGTACCGGCAGCTCCACCGCCACGCGAAGCTCGTGGAGAAATCATCGGTCGTTCGCGACAGAGTCATCGTTGCCGAAACCGGAGACATCATTCGCTTCGGCCCGGCTGGAGCCGAGATCGTGGGGAAAGCACCGGTAGGCCGCGTTCTGATCGACGAAGGAAGTCTGGAAGAAGTCGAAGAAGTTGTGATTCGCGACCGCCGGCATATTTCTGAGGACGGAATCGTTCTGGCAATCATCGCAATCAATAAACAGAGCGGACTCGTCGAGATCCCACCCGAAGTCATTCTACGAGGCGTCGCGTTTGTCGAAGAAGAACGCCTTGTGACCGAGAGCCGCCAGATCCTCTTCAACACCATCAACAATGCCAGCGTGGAAGAGCGCGGCGACTGGACCGTGATCAAGGAAAAGATTCGCAAAGACCTCAAAAAATTCTTCTATAAACAAACGGCAAAGCGGCCGTTCATTTTGCCCGTAATCCTGGAGATTTAATATCCCGCACATACTATGACTATCTTTCAGGCGATCGTCTTCGGCGCGGTTCAAGGGTTGACGGAGTTTCTTCCGATTTCGAGCACAGCGCATCTTGTCCTGTTGCCGTGGGCGGCGGGCTGGCCGGATCCGGGTCTTTCGTTCGACGTTGCACTCCATCTCGGCACACTCATTGCGTTGCTGATTTATTTCAGCCCGGACTGGGTCGCCCTTGTTTCCGCGGCGCTCGGCCTGAAAAAACGCCAGGAGGCGCCCGATGCCCGCACGGCCTGGATGATCGTAGCTGCAACGATTCCGGGCGCCATTGCCGGCGCCCTCTTCGAACACAAAGTGGAAGACGCGCTGCGCGCCCCGCAAATCATCGCGGCCATGTTGATTGTGATGGCGCTGGTCTTGATGGCCGCGGAGTTCCTCGGACATCGAAAGAAAGGCCTCGACGACGTTTCCTGGACCGACGCCCTCGCCATCGGAGCCGCTCAGGCCTTCGCGATCGTCCCGGGTGTGTCGCGATCCGGCGTCACGATTACCGCGGGCCTCTTTCGCGGTTTGAAACGCGACACGGCGGCGCGGTTTTCGTTTTATCTCTCGACGCCAATCATCGGCGGAGCTGTCGCAAAGAAAATGCTCGATATGTTGAAGGCCGGCGCAACCGTCGAGCAATGGACGCCGTTCGTTATAGGAATCATTACCTCGGGCATTGTCGGATATCTCTCGATCGCATTCATGATGCGCTATCTCCAAACGCGCAGCACTTTCCCTTTCGTCTACTACCGCATTGCCCTGGGAATTGCGATCTACCTCGTAATCTGGTTGGGTTTGCGTTGATGCACCACTAGGTATTGTGGCGCGTTCTCGATTTCCGCCGCGGATTCCGTTAGAATCATGCGCGTGGAAAATCGAACCTGGACTGAGTACTTTCTTCCGACTGAAAACCGCTGGATCAACGAATTTGTGGGATTGCTTGTTCTCGCGCTCGGAATTCTTCTCGCGCTGAGCCTTGTTTCATTCAATCCCGACGATCCTTCATTCAACATCAGTCAGAATCCGCAGTTCGCCGCCAAGGCGACAAACTTCGTCGGCGTTATGGGCGCTAGCCTTGCCGATATATTTTTTCAGGCGTGGGGTTACTCCGCTTTTCTCATCCCCATTTTCCTGGGTTTGTACGGGTTCTACTGGCTCGCTTCCTGGCCGGTGAAACACTTTGGATTTCGATCATCGGGAATGCTCCTGATGCTCCTGACAATCTCGGCGGCATTGGCCCTGGCGAAGTCCTTCCCGCAAGTACGCGGGCACTTGCCGGCCGGCGGTGTTATCGGAATTCTTCTCGCCGATCAATTGGAAGCATCCTTCAATGCGCCTGGAACGGTGGTGATTCTGATCACAAGCTTCCTGGTGTCTCTGCTCTTCGCGACGACTTTCTCGTTCGCGTGGGTGGTGGGCATACTCAAACCACGTTTCCAGTTTGTGTCGAGACTTTCGGAACGCTGGGCCGAGAGGCAAGCCGAACGCGCCCGCGAACGAGAGCTTCAATCTGTTGAACCGAAAAAAGAGAAGACTCCGAAAAAGCAAACCATCATTACTGAGAAAACCCCTCCGCCGGCTCCGACTGCCGGGAGAGGCCGCGTCGACAGCCAACCGGCTGCCGACGTAAACGACAGCCCGATTGTGCCGGCTCCATCGAAACCTCTTCCAGTGAAAACCCCTCTTCGCGCGACGTCGAAGACGGCATCCGAATTTCCTCCGACAACTCTGCTTCACCCGCCCGCGGCCGCCATCAAGATCGACGAGACCGAACTTCGCGAACGCGCTCGCCTGATATCCGAAAAGGCCCGGGAGTTCGAAGTCGAAGGAACAGTGCAGCAGATCCATCCCGGCCCGGTCGTCACGACGTTCGAGTTCAAGCCCGAACCCGGCGTGAAATATTCGAGGATTACGGGCCTCGGCGACGATCTGTGCCTCGCGCTCGAAGCTGAATCCGTGCGCATTGACCGCATTCCCGGAAAGTCCACGGTGGGCATGGAAGTGCCGAACGATGAACGCGCCATCATTGTTCTTCGCGAGCTGCTTGAAGCGTCCGAGTACAACATGGCGAATCACAAACTGCCGCTGGCTCTCGGAAAAGACATCACAGGGAAAATCGTCGTCACGGACCTGCAGAAAATGCCGCACCTGCTGGCAGCGGGTTCAACAGGGACAGGCAAGAGCGTTTCGATCAACGCCATGGTTCTTTCGCTTCTGTTCCGTTCGCGGCCCGATCAGGTGAAGCTCATCATGATCGATCCGAAGCGGCTCGAACTCGGACTGTATCAGGACATTCCTCATCTGCTCGTCCCCGTTGTCACAGAACCGAAGATCGCTCAAAACGCGCTGAGATGGGCCGTGATGGAAATGGAATCACGATACAAGAAACTCGCCAGGCGGGGTGTTCGAAACCTCGAAGCTTATAACGAGCATGTCCGGCAGTTGCCGATCCCGGGATTTGATGCGCCGGCGGATGACAAAGACGAAGAACGCGAGCCTCTTCCCTATATCGTGATCGTCATCGACGAGTTGGCGGATCTCATGATGACGGCGCCTCGCGAAGTGGAAGAATCCATCACGCGCCTCGCTCAGATGGCGCGCGCGGTCGGCATTCATCTGATTCTCGCGACCCAGCGGCCTTCGGTGGACGTCATCACCGGCTTGATCAAAGCGAACTTTCCGGCGCGGATTTCGTTCCGCGTCGCATCCAAGGTGGATTCGCGAACGATTCTCGACTCGAATGGCGCCGAACAGTTGCTCGGGCGCGGAGACATGCTCTTCCTCCCGCCGGGTTCATCGCGGCTGATGCGCGTTCACGGTCCGCTGGTGACTGAAGAAGAAGTGTCGCAGGTCGTGGAATTCCTGAAGAAACAAGGCAAGCCCGCGTATAACGAAACCATTCTCCAGTCTCCCGAAGAACGGGCCGATCTCGGAGAGGGTGATGGTGAGGTCGACGAACTCTACGACGACGCCGTCAAGATTGTTGTCGAAATGGGCAAAGCATCCACCTCCGTTCTCCAACGCCGGCTTCGAATCGGATATGGCCGCGCAGCAAGCCTGCTGGACGCGATGGAACGCGATGGGATTATCGGCCCGCCGGATGGAACAAAACCGCGCGCCGTCCTGATCGATCGCGACGATCCCACGATCTGATACGTAAAAAAACAATCCGCTTTGCGATAGACTCGCTTCATGGGCTTTAAAACGGATTCTATTCACGCGGGCCAGGAACCGGATCCCACGACCGGCGCTGTCACCGTTCCGATCTACCAGACATCAACGTACGTTCAAGAAGGAATCGGAAAACACAAAGGCTTCGAGTATGCGCGCACGCAGAACCCGACACGCATGGCGCTCGAAAAGAATGTCGCGGTGCTCGAAGGCGGAGTTGCCGGCTACGCCTTTGCGTCTGGAATGGCCGCCACAACGGCGCTGACGCATCTGCTTCTCAAACAGGGCGACCATGCGATCTGTGGAGAAAACGTCTACGGCGGAACGTTTCGGCTTTTCGACAAAATCGTAAGGCATTATGGCGTGGACTTCAGCTACGTCAACTCGTCGAATCTCGGCGATGTCGCGCGGGCCATGCGTCCGAATACGCGCATGGTTTTCATTGAAACGCCCACGAATCCTTTGATGTCGATCACGGATATCCAGGCCGTTTGCTCGATCGCACACCGAAGCAATTGCCGGGTCGTCGTCGACAATACATTCATGTCGCCTTACTTTCAGCGGCCCATTTCTCTCGGCGCCGACATCGTTGTTCATTCGACAACCAAATATCTGAACGGTCACAGCGACAGCGTGGGAGGCGTGGCCGTCCTGAAACACAGAGAAGATGCGGATCGCTTGCAATTCATCCAGAATGCTGCGGGCGCGATCCTTTCGCCGTTCGACTCATGGCTGGTGTTGCGCGGTATCAAAACACTGCCCGTTCGCATGGAAGCCCACAATACGAACGGTATGGCGATGGCGAAATATCTTTCGGGCAAGAAGCAGGTGCAGAAGCTCTACTATCCCGGACTTCCGGAGCATCCCGGTCATGCGCTCGCAAAAAAACAAATGTCGGGATTCGGTGGCATGATCGCCTTCGACCTTGGAAGCCTGGATCGCGCCAAAGAGTTCCTGGGTCGCGTCCGGCTCTGTTCGCTCGGTGAAAGTCTTGGCGGAGTCGAAACGCTGATCTCGCATCCGGCAACGATGACTCACGCCTCCGTTCCCGTTGAAGAGCGCCAACGCATGGGGATCACGGATGGCCTGGTGCGGATATCGGTGGGAATCGAAGATATCGAAGATTTGATTGGAGACCTGGAAAAGGCGTTTTAGCCTCCAACCGACTCCTCAATCCATGCGATGTATTTGTCAAAGGCCTCCGCAATCGGCACACCCACAATCTCCGGAACCGAGTAACTGTGCATTGCCTTGATTCGATCCTTCAACGGATCGAAGCGCCCTTGTGTTGTCTTGATCAACAAAAGCACTTCATCCGACCAGGTAAGCTTTTTCTCCCAGACATAACAGGATCGGATTCCCGGCAGTACATTCACGCACGCCGCCAGTTTTTCGCTGACAAGGGTCTGGGCAATATTTTCGGCCTGTTCTTTCGATTCGCATGTGACAAACACGATGATTTTGCCGGTCATGTTGTTGATATGATCCTTATATGACGAAAATCAAGTTCGGTACATCCGGATGGCGCGCGATCATCGCCGACGAATTCACTTTTGCAAATGTCCGG